>CAIVDV010000047.1 GCA_903904755.1 uncultured Acidobacteriaceae bacterium
CGCCCCAGCGGATCTTGGTGGACATGCGGACAATCTTACGCGGCACGGGGCAGCGCTGAAAACGACACTGGAATTTGAAGAGGGGAATGGTGGGCAGTGAGGGACTTGAACCCCCGACATCCTGCTTGTAAGGCAGGCGCTCTAACCAACTGAGCTAACCGCCCACACGGGTGGTGGGAGTGGCCGGTCAGGCCACTCCTGTAATGATACCAGTGAATTTTGTGGAAGCCGGGTACGTGGCCCCGGGCGGAGGGCCTTGCTGCAAATTGGGGTGGGGTGGGCGGGGGTTGATACACTCATCCGAGTGAAACGGCTGATTGTGAACGCGGATGATTTTGGACTGACCAGCGGGGTGAATCGCGCCATCCTTGAGCTGCATGAGCAGGGCGTGCTGACCAGCACGACGCTGATGGCCAATGCGGCAGCGACTGCGGAGGCAGTGGAAATTGCTCTGGCCACATCGACGCTGGGCGTGGGATGTCACGTGGTGCTGGTGGATGGCGAACCCGTGCTGCCGGTGAGTGAGATACCCGCATTGGTGGAGCCGGAGACGGGTCGGTTCTTCCCTACCCTGGGCAAGTTCTTGAAGCACATCTATGGAAGCGTGGGCCGGCGGGCGGCGATTGCCACGGCGATTGAGGCCGAGGCCTTTGCACAGCTGTCGCGGTTGAAGAGCAAGGGCGTGCGGCTGACGCACCTGGACACGCACAAGCACACGCATATGTTCCGGCCGGTTTTGGAGCCGGTTCTGCGGGCGGCGGTGCGGGCGGGTGTGGAGCGCATTCGGAATCCGTTTGAGCCGCAATGGGCAGTGGCGGCAACGCCGGGCGCGCCAGCGGTGCGCGGCTTGCAGGTCCGGGTGCTGCGGAGTTTTGAAAGCGGCTTCAGGCGCCGGGTTGCGGCAGCGGGTTTGCGGACGACCGATGGCGCGCCCGGGGTGCTGGCGACGGGGACGCTGGATGCCGGGACGGTCAGTTCCCTGCTGGCGGCGCTGCCGGATGGGGTGTGGGAGCTGGTGACGCATCCGGGATACAACGATGCGGATTTGGGGCGGGCGCGGACCCGGTTGCTGGCTCAGCGCGAGGTGGAGATGCAGGCGTTGGGGGCGCTGGCTGGCGCGCCGGGTGTGGAACTGATTTCGTTTGCAGAGATTTAATGGGTGCTGAGGCGTAAAAGCCGCGTCGCGAGAGCGGGCTGAAGCGTCTCATAGAGTGAGAAAGAAGTAGACATGCGCATTGGGATTACGTGTTATCCGACCTACGGTGGCAGCGGAGTGGTGGCAACCGAGCTTGGCATTGAGCTGGCGGCGCTGGGCCACGAGGTGCACTTCATCAGCTACTCGCAGCCGTTCCGGCTGACGGGGCGGGAGACGGGGATTTTCTATCACGAGGTTCCGGTCTCGAATTATCCGCTGTTTGAGTTTCCTCCCTACGACCTGGCGCTGGCCTCGCGGATGGCGGAGGTTGCGGAGTACTACCATCTGGATATTCTGCATGTGCACTATGCAATTCCGCACAGCGTGAGCGCGCTGCTGGCGCGTCAGATGCTGGCGGAGCGGGGCAAGCGCCTGCCGTTTGTGACGACGCTGCACGGCACCGACATTACGCTGGTGGGCATGGATCACTCCTACCTGCCGATTACGCGGTACGGCATCCAGCAGAGCGATGGCGTGACCAGCATCTCGAACTATCTGCGCGAGGTGACGATTGCAAATTTTGGCACCACCCGGCCGATTGAGGTGGTGCACAATTTTGTGAATTGTGACGTCTACCAGCCGATTCGCGATGAGGAACACAGGGCGGCGGCGCGGGCAAAGTTTGCGCGGCCGGATGAGGCGCTGCTGGTGCATCTCTCGAATTTTCGCCCGGTGAAGCGGGTAGCGGATGTGGTGCGGGCTTTCAGCCTGGTGGCCGATGCGATGCCGGCGCAGTTGCTGATGATTGGCGACGGGCCCGATCGCTCGACGGCGGAGTGGCTGGCGCACACACTGAATATCCACGACCGGGTGCATTTTGTGGGCAAGCAGGACCGCGTGAACGAGCTGTTGCCGCTGGGCGATCTGATGCTGATGCCGAGCGAGATGGAGTCGTTCGGGCTGGCTGCGCTGGAGTCAATGGCGTGCCAGGTGCCGGCGATTGGGACCTGGGTGGGCGGCGTGCCTGAGTTGATTGACGACGGCGAGAACGGGCTGCTGTACAAGGTGGGCGATGTGGACGGAATGGCGGCGGGGGCGATTGCCCTGCTGCAGGACCGCACCCGGCTGGAAGCGATGCGCAGGGCCGCGCGGAAGACGGCGCAGGACCGCTTCTGCGCGACGCGGATTGTGCCGCGCTATGTGGAGTACTACGAGAGGCTGCTGGCGGCGAAGTAAGTCGAAAGCTACTGGCTGGCAGGGGTGTGGGGAATCTCAATGGTGACCAGCGTTCCCCGCCCTGGGCGCGAGGTGACGGTAAATCGTGCCTGGCCCGCGTAGAGCATTTCCAGGCGCTCGCGCACGTTGCGGAGCCCGATGCCGGAGCCACCGCGATTGACGGCAGTGCGGGGCTTGAGTGTGATGCCGACGCCGTCATCTTCAACTTCAATGACGACATGGTCGCCGGTGAGGCGGCTGCGCAGGGTGATGGTTCCACCATGGATGCGGGGCTCAAGGCCGTGCTTGATGCTGTTCTCAATGAGCGGTTGCAGCAGGATGCTGGGCACGGGAGTGCTGAGGGTGGCCGGGTCAATCTCTTTGACGACACGGAGCTTGTCTGCGCCGAAGCGGATGACCTCAATATCGAGAAAATCGTCGGTGAAGCCCAATTCCTCCTCAAACGGGACGAAGGTTTCGCGCTCGCGCAGCAGGGCGCGGAGCAGGTTGGCGAGCTTGACGATCATTTCGCGGGCGGTGTCGGGGCGGAAACGGACGAGCGAAGCGATGGAGTTGAGGGTATTGAAGAGGAAGTGTGGATTGATCTGGCGCTGCAGGGCGTCGAGGCGGGCTTCGAGCACGAGCCGCTTCTGCTCTTCGAGCTTGATTTCAATGCGCAGGGCGTTCCAGATTTTGAGGCAGATGCCGACGACGATGGGGGCGGTGAGCCAGATGAGACCCTGCAGCCACCAGGCGCTGCTTTGGATGGCGAAGAGGCGGCGGGGATGGAGGCGGGCGAGCCAGCCATGGGCCATCTCCATGCCGGTGATGAGCAGGAGAAGGAGAATCTGGCGGTCGAATCGTGGTTGTCGCAGGTTGCGGCGAACCCACCGCCAGAGGCTGAGGTCGATGAACGGGGTGAACGACCAGATTTCTTCGCGCTCGACAAAGCGGGCGAAGATGCCGGTGACGAGGCCGACGATGACGAAGAACGGGAGGGCCAGGTACTCCTGCCGGAGCATGGCCGGGACGGACATGACGACGGCGCTGAGGGCGGCCCAGAGTGGGCCGAGGAGGAGACCGTGGAGGAAAACGGTTTCCAGCGAGAGATCGGCGGCGAGGAAGTTAGGGACGGTGAGGCGGACCCAGACGCCAAGGGTGAGCGGGACGAGGAAGAAGGCGATGAGGCCGAGGGTCTGCCGGCGGCCGCGCTCGTCAGAGAAAAGCAGGCGCTGGAAGACGCGCGAGCGTGTGAGCGCGCTGGAGACTGAGGCTGCGATACCCAGCTTGACGAGCAGGGTGATGAGGATGAGTTTGTGATCCTGCACGAAACAAGGGTAGCAGGCAGTTTCGCGAGGTGGCACGCCAGAAGGCGACGCGGGACGGGTCACGGTAAAATGAAGGCATGGCGTATGCGAGTGTGACAAAGGTTGCGGAGGCGGATTTCCCAACGCGTTGGGGGCAATTCCGGATTCTGGGATTTGAAGGCGTGACGGAGGATGAGCGGGCCGGCTGTGACCCGATTGCCGCTCAGTCGAAGGTAGACGGGCTGGTGGCTCTGGTGATGGGCGACATCCACTCGGCGCCACCGGTAATGCGCATCCACTCGCAGTGCCTGACGGGTGATGTCTTTGGAAGCCTGCGCTGCGACTGCCGGCTGCAACTGGAGATGGCGCTGGGCCGCATTGCGGAAGAAGGCGCGGGAATCCTGCTGTACGAGCAGCAGGAGGGGCGCGGCATCGGGCTGATGGCCAAGCTGCAGGCCTACGAGTTGCAGGACCAGGGACGGGATACGGTGGAAGCCAACGTGGAACTGGGATTTGCCGCCGATTGCCGCGCCTATGAACTGCCGGCCGCGGTGCTGAAAATGCTGGGCGTGGAAGCGGTGCGGCTGATGACGAACAATCCTGAGAAGGTGGCGGCCCTGGAGGTCGGCGGGATTCGCGTGGTGGAGCGGATTTCGGCCGAGGTGGCCCCGCAGGAGAGCTTTGAGAAGTACATGCGTACCAAGGCGGAGAAGATGGGGCACATTTTGGAAGCGTCGCTGTAAAGGCTGGGCGAAGTTGAACGTAAAGACCGCACCGGGTGTGCGGTCTTCTGCTTTTGGGGCGAAGGCTAGAATTGAACCATGCGCGTTGTGTGGATTCGACATGGAGAGAGCACGGCAAATGCCGGGTTACCGACCGATGACCCGGGCGGCATTGAGCTTACGGAGTTTGGCTGGGAACAGGCGCGGGCGCTGGCTGCGGCGTGGGATCACGTACCGGGGCTCATCGTGGTTTCGCCGTTCCTGCGCACGCAGCAGACCGCGCAGCCCCTGCGGGAGCGCTTCCCTGCCGTGCCGGTGGAGGTTTGGGCGATTGAGGAGTTCACGTATCTGGAGCCGAGCCGCTGGGTTGGGTCAACCAGCCGCGAGCGACGGCCGTCAGTACGTGCCTACTGGGAGTCGAATGACCCGGAGTATCGGGACGGGCCTGGCGCGGAGAGCGTGAAGGAGCTGCTGATGCGGGCCGATGCGGCGCTGCGCAGGCTTGAGTGGCTGGCCGCTGCGGGCGGGGCGGTTGACCATGTGCTGCTCTTCAGCCACTCGCAGTTCATGCATGCCGTACAGATTCAGACGACGGAGGCGGGGTTGCCGGCGGCAGAAAAGATGCGTCTGATTTCGAATGGCGGCAGCGGGTCGCGGTTTGCGAACTGCGCGCGGCTGGAGATGGAGTTTGGGGCTGCCGGGTGGTTACAAAGATAGGCATTCCAACCGAATGAAACTGCGGAAGACAACAGCAGATTCCCTTCGGGAATGACAACAAGAAAAGCAAAAGCAGCTCAGGGTTGGTTGCGAGAATGTGAGCGGGTATTCTAGAGTTTGCGGGCCCAGCTTCCCTGCCCCGCTGAGACCTTGCGCCCATGGACTTCCACGAGAAAATTCGGACGTTGCCGACGCAGCCTGGGGTGTATCTGTACAAGAACGCCGAGGGCGAGGTCATCTACGTTGGCAAGGCGCGGAACCTGCGGTCGCGGGTGCGCAGCTATCTGCTGGAAGCCAGCCAGGCCAATGCCAAAACCGGAACGCTGATGCGCGAGGCCATCGACCTGGATTACATTCTGGTGGCCAATGAGCAGGAGGCGCTGGCGCTTGAAAACAACCTGATCAAGCAGAAGAAGCCGCGCTTCAACATTCTGCTGCGGGATGACAAGACGTACCCGTATGTGAAGCTGACCTTGGGCGACCGGTATCCCAAGGTCTTTGTCACACGCCGTCTGCGCAAGGACGGCTCGGCGTATTACGGCCCGTATTTCCCCGGCAACCTGGCCTACCGGGTGGTGGACCTGGTGCACCGCAGCTTTCTGATTCCGAGCTGCAAGGTGGACCTGTCGCGCTATCACCAGCGGGCTTGCTTGCAGTACTACATTCATCGCTGCCTGGGGCCGTGCGTTGAAGGACTGACGACGCCTGAGGCCTACGGGGCAGCGGTGAAGGATGTGCAGTTGTTCCTGGAAGGCAAGCACGCGGAGCTGGAGACGGCGCTGACGGCGCGGATGATGGAAGCCGCGCTGGCCGAACAGTATGAGCTGGCGGCGCGCTACCGCGACCTGATTGGGACGGTGCATCAACTGGAAGAAAAGCAGCGCATCGCCAAGGCGGAATCAAACGACGTGGATGTCTTTGGCTACCACTTTGAGCAGGAGTGCCTGGCGGTGAATCTCTTCCACATTCGCAACGGGAAGATTGTGGACCGGCGGGAGTTTTTCTGGGAGGATCTGCCGGACTTCTCCATGGCTGAGGATGAGGAGGGCGATACGGCGGAAGCGGGCAATGGAGAGGCGGGGAGCTTCCATGCGCCGTCGTTCTTTTCCGCGCTGGTGAAGCAGCTCTACATTGACCAGCGCTATGTGCCGAAGACGATTCTGGTACCGGTGGACTTTGCCGACCGCGAGGGGCTGGGAGATTTGCTGACGGCGCAGACGGGGCAGCGGATTGAGCTGGCGGCTCCGCAGCGGGGCGACAAGCGCAGCCTGATCGACCTGGCGGCGCAGAACGCGAAGCAGTGCTACATCCAGCGATTCCGGGTGCTGGAGCCGTCCAAGAAAGCTATCCAAGAGGCACTGGCAGATGCGCTTATGCTGCCGGATTTGCCGGAGCGGATTGAGTGCTTTGATATCTCGCACATCCAGGGGGCGGAGACGGTGGCCTCGCTGGTGGTATGGGAAAAGGGCGCCATGAAGAAGGCCGACTACCGCAAGTTCCAGGTGAAAACGGTGACCGGGGTGGATGACTTTGCCAGCATGCGTGAGGTGATTTACCGGCGCTACAAGCGGCTGAAGGACGAGGAGAAGCCGATGCCCTCGCTGGTGCTGGTGGATGGCGGGCTGGGGCAGTTGCACGCGGCGGCCGACGCGCTGGAGGAACTGGGCCTGACGACGCAGCCGCTGGCCTCCATTGCCAAGCGCGAAGAGGTCATCTACGTCTACGGCAACGAGGACGAGCCGGTGGTGCTGGACCGCCGCTCGCCGGTGCTGCACCTGGTGCAGCTTATCCGCGACGAGAGCCACCGCTTTGCCGTGGGGTATCACAGGCAGCGCAGGGCGATCCGAGACCGCGCGTCAGAGCTGCTGGAGATTCCGGGGGTGGGGGCGCAGACGAGGCAGCGGCTGCTGACGCACTTTGGCAGCCTGCGCGAGGTCTCACAGGCCAGCGTGGAAAGCCTGGGGGCCGTGGTGCCGCGGAAGACCGCCGAGGCGATATGGGGGCACTTCCACAAGACCGAGGGGCTGCGGGTGCTGAACGAATAAGGGCTGCCTGGATAAGAAAGGCAAACGGCGAGTGCTTTGGGGCACTCGCCGTTTTTGCTGGCCGGATTCCGCCGGGGTCGATTATTTGACCTGCAGACGGATCAGGGAGTTGGTCAAAAGGTCATTGATCCAGACGTAGTGGCCGCCGTCGAAGGTGGCGTTGTAGGGGTAACCGGCGGACTCATTGATGGTGTTGAGGACGACGCCGGCGACGGGGTCAACCTGTGCGATGTAGCCGTTGGCGGTGGTGACCCAGAGGAAGGTTCCGTCGAAGGCCATGGACTTGAACTGGGTTCCGAGCGGGTTGGCCACCGTTGCGGTGATGGTGCCGCTGGCCACGTTGTAGCGGTAGAGGTTGGCGACAACATCCCACCAGATATTGGTGCCGTCAAAGCCGAGGCCATGAATGGCGCCTGCGGTGATCGGAATGTTCTGCACGGCGGTGCCGGTAACCGGGTTGAACTGCGTCACATAGTTGCCGTTGATAAACCAGAGAGAGCTTCCGTCAAAGATGATATTTCCGAGCGGCGCGGCGAAGCTGACACCGGCTGGGGTGACGTTGTAGGTGGCGATGCGCAGCCCGGAGGCCGTGTATTGTTCCAGCGTTTCGTTGCTTTCCGCCACCCACATATGCTGACCGTCGGAGGCGAAGTAGAAGGGCTGGTTGGTGGCGGGAGCGACTGTGTTGACCAGGCCGCTCATGGGGTCCAGGAGAAAGATGGAGTAGGTGCCAGAGACCGAACTGCCGACCCACAGGTTGCCGCCCATGTACCCGATTCCAGTGGGGCTGGCGACGGAAGAGAAGGTGGCGGTGGCAGCGCCGGTAGCGGGGTTGACCTTGACGACGGAACCGGGTGTGCTGGTGGACGGGCCGATGTAGACCGAGCCCTCAGAGACGTAGAGCGATGTGCCGTCAGAGACGATTCCATTCACATTGGCAAAGCCCGGGTAGGCTGTGGGTGCGATGGGCGCGCAGGTGACGGTGATGGCATTTGCGCTGGAGGTGGTGACGGTGCCGGATCCATTGGTGATGGTGCAGACCTGTGCCAATGGCTGGGTGGCAACCGTGACCGCGTAAGAGGAGCTGTACGGCTCGGGGCCGAAGGTGAAGGCACCGTTGGCAGAGATGCTGAGGGTGGCCGTACCGTTGAGGGCGAGAACGAGAGTGCCGCCGGTAAGGCCGCTGAGGGTGCCGCCGAGAGGCTGGGACGGGACCGAGCAGCCCAGGCTGAGCAATGTGGTTGTGGTTGCGGTGGACGAGATGGCGTTGCAAATGGAGGCCAGCGTGACCGTGGCAACTCCGGATGGACCCTGCGGGCCGACGGGGCCCTGAGGACCAGCGGGGCCCTGGGGCCCGACAGCTCCTGCGACCCCGGCAGCCGCGAAGAGGCTCCAGAGGCCGTTCTGGTCAGGGCTTGGCTGACCAGCAGGCACGGCGCTAAGGGCGACATAGCTGGAGCCGTTGTAGTACGCGACATCGTAGGGGTTATAGGTGTTGGCGGCAGACCAGGCCTGCTTGAAGGCGAAGCCGGTGCCGGCCGGGCCCTGGGGACCGATGGCGCCGTCATTGCCGGAGGGCCCGATTGGGCCAATCGGGCCGGTATCACCCTTGGGACCCTGGATGCCGGGAGTGCCCTGAGGGCCGGTGGCGCCAGTCAGGCCGGTGAGACCCTGTGGGCCTGTGTCCCCCTTCGGTCCCTGTGGGCCAATGGGGCCTTGCGGTCCGGTCTCGCCTGTGGCGCCGGTCAGGCCTTGCGGGCCGATTGGACCGGCGGATCCAGTTGCGCCAGCGGGGCCCGCGGGCCCCTGTGTGCCGGCGGCGGCAAAGAGCAGCCACTGGGCGGTGTTTTGGTCAGGGGAAGGCTGACCGGCAGGAATTGCTGTGAGTGCAACGTAGCTGGAACCGTTGAAGGTGGCAACGTCGTTCGGGTTATAGGCAGAGGCAGCAGACCAGAGCTGCTGGTATTGGAAGCCGGACCCTGCCGTGCCCTGGGGACCAGTGGCACCGGCAGGACCCTGCGGGCCAATGGGGCCGATAGGGCCGATAGGACCCTGCGCTCCAGTTGCTCCAGTGGGTCCTGTGGGACCAATAGGGCCTTGGGGACCGGTTAATCCCTGCGGACCGGTATCGCCCTTTGGCCCCTGCGGGCCGGTTGCTCCAGTCAAGCCAGTTGCACCAGTCAAACCTGTCGGACCGACAGGCCCTTGCGGCCCGGTGAGTCCTTGCGCTCCGGTGTCACCTTTGGGCCCTTGCGGGCCAGCGGGGCCGGTTGCACCAACGGGCCCCTGTGGGCCAGTTGCGCCGGTTGGACCCTGAGGGCCGCCGGGGCCAACCGGGCCTGCCGGACCCTGCGGACCGACGGTGCCGGTGCCGCCGCCAGCCACGGTCAGCAGCAGTTGCGGCTGGTGGCTGGTGAAAATGCTCTCTTTGCTGTCGAAGCCGAAAGCGCCGGTCGAGCCGACAAGCGCGATGGCCAGTCCGTTGTTGGCCAGGGTACCGGAAAGCCACTGATTGACAACAGCGGTGACGTCAAAGCTGACGAACTGGTTGAGCGAGTTCGGCGTGAGCTTCAGGGAGTGGCTGCCTGTGGCGCTGCCGCCGGGGACGGGGGCGTTCTGGCTGGTCAGGCCCTGCTCGGTCCAGGGGGCGTTAAGCTGGTAAACATCGATGTTGCCGGTGCCGATGGCGGCGTCAACGAAGAGAACCAGCGTGGCCTTGGTGACAGTGCTGCCGGCAGGGACCGAGGAGATGTCGAACTTCACATAGCCGGTGGAGGCGCTATCGACGGCAATGAGTGCGGCGGCGCCATAGTTCTGCTGCGGGGTGAGCTTATAGGCAAAAGTATCCGCTGTGGGCGGAGCCTGGCCCAACAAGGCGGGAGAAGAAATTCCCAGGGAAAGAAGTGCAACACAAACGGCACTCCGCACAAGGCGCAATCCAGACAGACGCATCACGGGCCTCCACAATACGTTGAACTCAAGGCAGTCTGTGCTTCTCTGCGGGCAAGTGCTGGCCAGGCATACCTGCTCAGCCAGTGTCCGGGGGAAGACACAAACAGGAAATCCGCTGCGGGGGTATTCGCGCGGCAACCGATTGGAAAACAGATACTGTTGGCATGAATATTCGTCCAGGAGCAAACCCAGGGAGTTGATCCTGTGGGTCGGGAAGAGCTCGGTGGCGAACCTCAAGCCTACCCAGCATATAACGCATGCGGGTGTGCGGCAACAGGGATTATGGTTGGGATTTTGATGCGGCGGGGCGATGTGTGGGCTAGGATGCGTTGCAGAAAATTGAGCGAGGGTCAGCGCGCAGTGGAGCGGGAGGCAAGGAGGCCTCGCGCCTTCTCCAGCGCTTTCAGAAACCGCGACGGCTGGGGTGTGGCGAGGGACTCCAGCACGGCCTTGCGATAGCCGCCCATGTAGATGGAGTACATGAGTGCGAGGGTGCTGCCGACGCCGATGCCGAAGCCGACAAAGATGCCAAAGAAGAGTCCCATGAGGGAGTCGCTCACTGATTCCCTTTCCTGCTGCCTGCGGTGCTAAACGGCGACGACAAAGCTGTCTTCGGTGCGGGTAACGGCGTGGTACAGGGTGTCACGCTCAACCGGGACGCGGCCAGCCTCGGTGATGAGGCGGCAGAGTTGCTTGCGGGTCATGCCCTGTGGCGTGGTGGCGCCGGCGTCGTGGTAGATTTTCTCTTCGATGACTGTACCGTCGAGGTCGTCCGCGCCGAAGCGCAGGGCGATCTGGGCGATTTTGGGGGTGAGCATCTGCCAGTATGCTTTGACGTGCGCGAAGTTATCCAGCAGCAGGCGGCCGACGGCGACCTGGCGCAGGTCGGTGAGTCCGGTGGTGACGGGCAGGTGGTCGAGCGGGGTGTTTTCCGGATGGAAGGCGAGCGGGATGAAGGTCTGGAAGCCGCCGGTGTCGTCCTGCACGTCGCGCAGTTTGAGGATGTGGTCGACGCGGTCGGCGTCATTCTCAATGTGCCCGTAAAGCATCGTAGCGTTGGAGCGGAAGCCCATTTTGTGGGCGAGGCGGGCGGTGTCGAGCCACTCTGTGCCGTCGATTTTGTGGTCGCAGATGAAGCTGCGGACGCGTGAGGAGAAGATCTCCGCGCCGCCTCCAGGCATGGAATCAACGCCGGCCTCGCGCATCTGGCGCAGGGTTTCTTGAATGCTGATTTTGGCGCGCCGGGCGAGGAAGGAGACCTCAACCATGGTGAAGGCCTTGATGTGCACCTTTGGGAAGCGCTGCTTGAGGCCGCGGACCAGGTCGAGGAAGTATTCGAATGGGAGGTCGGGGTGCAAACCACCGACGATATGGAACTCGGTGACCGCTTCGGAGTATCCCGAGGCGGCGGTCTCCCACGCCTCTTCCAGAGCCATGGTGTAGCCGTTGGGGTCGCCCTTTTTGCGGCCAAAGGCGCAGAGGCGGCAGTTGGCAACGCAGACGTTGGTGGGGTTGATGTGGCGATTCACGTTGAAGTAGGTGGTGTCGCCGTGCATGCGCTCGCGCACGAAATTGGCCAGCCAGCCGACGGCGAGAAAGTCCCCGGTGCGATAGAGGGCGAGGCCGTCGTCAAAGCTGAGACGCTCGCCTGCAAGCACCTTTTCTGCAATGGGCGTGAGGCGGGGGTCATTGGTGTGAAAGGGGCGGCGCTCGGAGGTCGTCTGCATATCTTTGATGATACCGGATATGCGGAAGGCGGGAACAGCGCTGGCCACGGAGTGGTTTTGGCGGGATGGATGCCAAATGCTACTGCTCGAGGAGAACGCCGTCCTGGAGGGATGCGGCGACGTGCTTTGAGCCCGAGCCGGCGGCTGCGTAGAGACGGTAGCCGACCACGAGTTGGGTATAGCCGAGGGTGGCGGGATCGACGGCGAAGATGACATTGGTGGCGCGGGAGGTGACCAGCATGCGGCCGGTTGCCGGGTTCCAGGTCATGTGGTCGACATAGCGGGCGGGCACGCGGTCCAGCCAGAACCAGCTTTCGCCCTTGTCGCGGGAGAAGTAGATGCCGTCGCCTGCGCCGATCCAGAGTGCGCCGTCAGGGGATGTGGCAAGGGCGTGGATATCCTTGATGCGCTGGGGTATCCGCATGGCCGACCAGGTCAGGCCCTTGTCTGTGGACTGAACCAGATTCTCAGTTCGCGCGGCGAGGATATGGCCATCGAGGACGAGAACGGAGTGGTATTGCGATGAGCCGAGAACAAGGCCACCCTGCCAGGTCGCGCCCTTGTCAAGGCTGACCAGGATGCCTTCTTCGGTGGAGGCGATCCAGGTGTCTGTGGAGAGGTCCAGGCCGTAGACGTGACCGCCCATTTCGCGGGCCGGGAGGGTGTAATCCTGTTCGCGATTGACGCGCTTGCCGCCAACTTCCGTTGCGATGACCTTGCGGCCGTGGTTGACGATGGAAGAGCGCAGCACCCAGTGGGGCTCGGGGCCGGAGCGGTCAAGCTGGAAGATGCCGTGGCTGCTGCCGGCGAGGACAGTGCCGTCGGAAGCCGAGGCGAGAGTGAAGATATCGCGCCCATCGAGGCCGTCCTCAATCTGGTTCCAGGAGTTGCCGAAGTCATCCGTTTCGAAGACGCCGCCGAAGGTTTTGTCGTTGACGACACCGGCGAAGAGGTGGCCGGGCCGGCGCGGGTCAGAGAGCAGTGCCTGGACTTTGCGTGCGGAAAAGCCCTGGTTGGTGCCGTGGAAGGATTTGCCGTTGTCGTCACTGGCCAGAACACCGCCGCGGTCTGTGGCGACGAGGATGCGGCCCTGTGCGTTGGCATCGAGGGCGATGTCATTGACGATGACTTCAGGGCCGGTAAGGGGCTCCCAATTACGGCCAGAATCGTGGGTGCGGTAGAGGCCCTCGGTGGTTCCGGCGTAGACGACTTCGCGGTGGTTGGGGTCCTGCATCAGGACGCGGGTACGGCGGGCAGTGGCGGGAATTCCCTGCACTTTCTTGAAGAGTTCGCCGGCGTTTTCACTTTTGTAGATGCCGGAGCAGGCGCTGGCATAGACGGTAGCCGGGCGCTCGGGGTCAATGATGATGGAGAAGACGTCGGAGTCGTCGATGACGCCCTGCTTGATGTTGCGCCAGTGCAGGCCGCCGTCGGTGGTCTTCCAGGGCAGGTGCCAGGTGCCCGCGTAGATGATCTGCGGGTTGCGTGGGTCGATTGCGAGGGACTCGACCTCATGAATTTCGCGGCTGAGGGGGTTGTCTTTGGGCGGGCTGATGCGGGCCCAGGTGCGGCCATGGTCGCCGCTGCGGAAGACGCCGTCGAGGCTGCCGACGAGGAGGATATCCGGATTGGAAGGCGCCTGGGCGAGCGACCGAATGGACTGGCCAAGCATGGCCGGGATGGATGCCCAGGTGCGGCCGCGGTCGTGGCTGACGTAAAGGCCGCCGTCTGGTCGGTCGACACGCCAGACGCCGGCGAAGAGGGTTTCGGGATCAGAGGCATCGACGATGAGGCTGTCAACGATGAGGTCTTCAGAGCCATCGACGCGGCCAACGCGCTGCCATTTGCTGCCCCCGTCGAGGGTCTCAAAGACCCAGTTGTTTGTGTCGCCGAGGAAGAGGTGGCCGGGCTGGCCGGGAACGGGCGCGAAAGAGCGGGCGTCGCCGCCCCAGGGGCCGATGGCGGGCCAGTTGCCCGATTGCGCATCAACTGACGCAGCGGCAAGAAGGAATATGAGAGCGAGCAAACCGGGGAAGCGGCGAATTGAGGGCATCATGACGTACAAATCATCTCCGCGCCCGAGGGTGAACCGGAACGCTGGCAAAGGAAAGGGGCTGACCGGTTAATCGGTCAGCCCCGGTAGATTGGATGCGGCTGGAATCAGGTGCAGGCATCCGTGGATGCCCGCATCCGGGGTCTGTTACTTCTTGGCGGCCTTCTTGGCAGCAGCCTTCTTGGCCGGGTGACGCTCGGCAAGGGGCTTGCGGACTTCAGGCTTGACGTCTGCGGAGACCTTGGTGACGCCGCTGACGGTGAAGGAAGCACCGGCAGGGATCAGGTAGTCGGAGACCTTCTGCGCATCGGTTGCGTCGGTGTAGACCGCGATGCGGGAGGCGTCGATTCCCTTTTCCGTGACCAGGTATTCCTTGGTGTTGACGGCACGCTCGGCGGCAGCATCAGCAACCGGCTTCGGGTGCTTCTTCTTGGACTCGGCCTTGGCAGCCTTGGCTTCTGCAGCCTTTTCCTTGGCATCCGAAGAGCCAACGATGGCGGCAGTTGCGTCAGTCTGCTTCTGCAAGGTCAGGGCGATGTCGTCCAGGCAGGCCTTGGCTTCGTTGTCCACACGAGTCGGGCGCTTGGCGTCCTTCTCGAAGGTGGGCGAGCAGAGCGAAGACATCTTGGGCGCCGGGGGAACATACGGAGCAACGATGGAGACCGAAGTGGTCGCAGTTGCAGTCTGTCCCTTGTCGTCGGAGACCGAGCAGGTGATGGTGGAGGTGCCCGTGGGCGCGCCGGCAGAGGAGTAGGTGGCAGAACGGCCGTTGCCGCTGACGGTACCGGCAGAAGCCGAGTAGCTGTAGGTCAGGGGGCGGTTCTGCGGGCTGACGCCAGTTGCGGAGACCGCGCTGGTTTCGCCGGGCTTGATGGTGGTGGGGTTGGCCGAGCAGCTGATGGTCGGGGGCTCGAAAGCCTTGACCGTGAAGCTGGCCGAGCACTCAGCCGACTGGCCGGGCTTGGGGCCTTCAGAGACCGAAGCCTTGACCGAGTAGGAACCCGGGGCGAGCGAGGAGGTATCCACGCTTGCCGTGGTGTCGTTCCCCTTCACGCCCGAACCGCTCCACGTGTAAGTGGCCTTGAGCTTGGGGTTCAGCTCGCCGGCAGTGGCCGAGAGATTGATGGGCTCACCGGGGAAAACCGAGAGCGGGGTGGCCGAGCAGCTGAGGGTCACCGGCGGAGGAGGAGCAATGGTGCCGACATGGAAGACCAGGCCAGCGCTGAGGCGGGCGGCGTTGATGTTGGCGATTCCACCGTACGGACGAACGCCGAAGTTGGCGTGCATGTACTCGTAATCAGCCTGGAAAAGGCGGATCGAGAGGTGGTGATTGAAGAACGGCGTGGCATAGTCCAAGCCGCCGCCAACCGTGATGTCCGGACCCCAGGTGAAGGGGTTGTGCAAAGGACCATCCACCAGAGCGCCGCCAACCAGGGCATGCACAAACGGGGTGACGTCGCCTGCGGGGTAGCGGGCAATCAGACCGCCAGCGATGGTGGTGAAGCCATCATTGTTGGTCTTGGAGCCGCTGGGGGCGTATTCGTGGATGCCCACTTCAGCCTGCGCGCCTACATAGCGATTGAAGTAGCGAGCGACGCTGACGATTCCGCCGATGTTGACGGAGTTGTAGCTGACGGCCTCAATCGGAAATCCAGCTTTCGGAAGCGGCACGTTCACCGTGCCCTTGGGGGCCAGGTAGCTGTAGCCGGCGAAGATGTCCCATCGAGAGACGTCATCGTTCTTCGCTGCCTTGGGGGCAGCCTTATCCTGTGCGAAACCGACGGCAGGCAACATCAAAGCCGCCGCAGCGAGCGACAGAACCACTGACTTGGTGATTCCAAATTTCATTCCACTATCCTCCGCAACCACACTGAACGGCTCTCGCAGTTGATCAGGTTTTGACTTTTGCACCGTGATTCCCTGCGCAAAAACCGGGTTATCTGTTTCAATACTTTCGTTCTACACCAGAAAACGACACTTACAAACTTAACATAGGGCCAAAAAAATGCTGATAAAAAATGCTCATTGCCTTCTAAGGGTAACCGGTTCCCGCACCGCCAGAGGCCAGAGACAGCGGCTCAGTCGGCCAGATTCAGGGTCTTCTTCAGGCTTCCCCGCTCCCGCTGAATTTTCTCCTGCAGCAGGGTAAGGGCATAAATCAGTTGCTCAGGGCGCGGCGGGCAGCCGGGCACGTAAACATCCACAGGGATAATCTGGTTGACTCCCTGCACGACAGCATAATTATTGAATACACCGCCTGAGGTAGCACAGGCACCCATGGAAATCACCCACTTGGGCTCGGGCATCTGCTCGTACAGACGTTGAATCACGGGGACCATCTTCTGGGAGACGCGTCCGGCGATGACCATCAAATCGGACTGGCGGGGCGAGGGGCGGAAGACTTCTGCGCCAAAACGGGCCAAATCGAAGCGTGCGCCGCCTGTGGACATCATCTCAATGGCGCAGCAGGCAAGCCCGAAGGTCATGGGCCAGATGGAGTTTTTGCGAATCCAGTTAACGGCAAAATCGAGCGAGGTGAGGATGACGCCCTCGTTTTCCTCAAAACCATAGCTAACTTCGCGCACTTTGGCGCGATTCCGGGCGCTCGAATCCATTGCGCCAAAAAGATAGCGGTCTTTGCCGATTTGCTGCTCTGCCGACGGCGAAATCTGTTCTTCAGCCATGCTCAAAGTATACGATGCGGACTTCCCCCAAAATCGTTGCCAGAAGGATGATTTTTGACCACTTTTGCGGGTTTACCGTCATGGTTCACAGGTTGATTTTTCTGCGTTCAACCCTTTGGGCAGTTGCCATGTGGCAGGCAGCCAGAGGCGAACGCGGAATTCGATGGAGCGAATTTCGCCCCGCGGGGTGGGGTTTGCGCCTGCCGGGAGCTGCTGATAGGGCACCCGGCCGAGGTGCGAGGCCCACTGCTGGGCGAAGGTGGGCGGATCTGCGATGCCAGCAACTATCTTTGCGCCGGTGATGGTGAAGTCGCCGGAAGCGGCATGCTTGAGCTCGGTCAGCAGGGCGTTTGAGGCGCTGGCCGCTGCAGGACCACCCGAGACAGCAGCAGGAAAGGCTTTGCGGGCCCGGGCGAGTTGATCGGGGCTGGTCAGGAAATGGAAGCGGCGGGGCATCCAGGCAATGGCGTCCTGTGCGCGCAGGCCGAAGGTGGTGCCAATTTCGCGTTCCGTAAGCGAACCCCAGGGCGGAGTGGCGAGCAGCAGCGCATCCGGATACGCCAAATCGCCAGCCGGGGCAGCTACCATGTCCCATCCGGAATAGTTGCCGGCGATGGGGACGAGGCGAAGCTCCCAACCCTGGCCGATGGCGGTTTTCCAACTGGAGCCGGAGGCAAGCTGGCCATCGAAGGTGACCAGGCGGCAGGCGGGGGCAGACTGCTGCGCCTGGGCGAGTGTCCCCAGCAGGCCCAGGCCGGCAAGGGCAAGGATGGCAAGGCTGTTCCGTGCCGCTACTGACGAAAATCTCATCCAAATCCCCTGTTGCTTTTTCATCGCACTCATGGGCGATTACAATATTGTTCAAATGACGTACAAATTACAGTTGTGCCGTAGACATTTGCCCCAGTGTGCCACCGCGCTGGCCGCATTGGTTCTTCCCTTCTCAGCTTACGCGCAGACGGCGCCGGCCGCCGCCCCTCAGGCCCCGGTAACACAGGCGCAACTGCAGCAGCTTCAGCAATCGATTGCCGACGCTCACTCGGCTGGCGACAATGCCTGGATGCTGGTTTCGGCGGCGTTTGTGCTGCTGATGACCGGCCCCGGCCTGGCGCTGTTCTACGGCGGCCTGGTTCGCCGCAAGAACATGCTGGGCACCATGATGCAGAGCTTTGCAATGATGGGTATTGTGAGCGTTCTGTGGGCTCTGGTGACCTATTCGCTTGCCTTCAGCCCCGGTAACAGCTTCATCGGCGGCTTCCACTACCTGTTTTTGCGGCATGTCGGCCTGACGCCGGAACCGGCCTACGCGCCGACGATTCCGCACCAGACATACATGATTTACCAGATGATGTTCGCCATCATCACCCCGGCGCTGATTACCGGCGCCTTTGCCGAACGCGTGAAGTTCAGCGCGATGGCCGTATTCCTTACCCTGTGGTCGCTGATTGTCTACACCCCGATGGCGCACATGGTGTGGGGCGTGGGCGGGTTGCTGAACGCCACGGGCGGCAAATTTCCCTGCCTGGACTTTGCCGGCGGCACCGTGGTACATGTGACTTCGGGCGTTTCGGCGCTGGTTTCCGCCATCTATATTGGCAAGCGTATCGGGTACCCGCGCACGCCCATGCCGCCGCACAATATGGTGCTGAGCATGGTGGGCGCATGCCTGCTGTGGGTTGGCTGGTTCGGTTTCAACGCCGGTTCGGCGCTGGCTTCCAGTTCGCTGGCCACCTCAGCGTTTGTGGCCACCCACCTGGCCGCTGCGGCAGCTGCGATTGCCTGGAGCATTGCGGAATATTTCCACAATGGCAAGGCGTCAGCATTGGGCGCGATTTCAGGCGCAGTGGCCGGACTGGTCGCCATCACTCCCGCCTCAGGCTTTGTGCAGCCAATGCCGGCCCTGGCCATTGGCGCAATCGCCGGGGCCTTCTGCTTCCAGATGGTGACCAGGGTGAAGAACTGGTTCAAGTATGACGACTCGCTGGATGCCTTTGGCGTACACGGAGCGGGCGGAACCCTGGGCGCGCTGCTGACTGGCATTTTTGCCTCGGCCGTCATCAACCCCATCTTTGGCAATGACGCCAAGGGCAATCCGGTTGGGACGGGCGGGCTCGATGGCAACTGGCATCAGCTTGGGAACCAGGCGATTGGCGTGCTGATTGGCTGGTCGATTTCGATTGTCGGGACGCTGATATTGCTGTTTGTTGTCGATAAGACGATTGGCCTGCGTCTCTCGCCGGAAGACGAAAACGAGGGTCTGGATCTGTCGCAGCACGGAGAAGAGGGTTACGACTTCGGGTCTTAGCAGCGGCCACGGATATCGGTGGAGTATCGTTCCGGATTCCTGGAATTAACCTTGGATTCAACGTCTTCACCGATAACCTGATAGGCTTTCTTCGCGGGTACACTCCCTGGCAGACCTTATGAAGGCAGACCGGGGACCCAAAACGAGAGGTTTTCGCTTTATGCACAAGATTGAAGCAATACTCCAGCCTTCGCGGCTGGATGCCGTGAAAGATGCGCTGCTGGACGCCGGCATTGAAGGCATGACGATTCTGGAAGCCCGCGGCCACGGCCGTCAAAAGGGCCATACGGAGTTCTATCGCGGCCGGGAATACACGGTTGACCTTTTGCCCAAGATCAAGATTGAGATTGTGGTGACCGACGACCTGAAGGACAAGACCATCCGCGCGATTATCGGTGCAGCCCGTACCGGCAAGATTGGCGACGGCAAGATTTTTGTCACCCACATTGACGACGCGATTCGCATCCGCAACGACGAGCACGGCGAGTCGGCGCTTTAGTTCCCTGTTGGCCTGCGCTTAAGGCCGCGACACCAGGCAAGGCACAGCAACCGCTGTGCCTTCGCTTTTTATTCTCATTTTCGGGCTCTTAAAAGAAGCTATAAGAGCAAAGCAACGCTCCCCCTGCCAATCTCAGCGATTTTCGCTTATTCTCGAAGTGTTCCTGATTCATTTCCCTTTCATCATCTCGGCAGCGATCATCGCCGATGCACCGGACCCCTATCGAGAGTCCCGCTAAGGTATTCATGGAAAACGGCTTTCTGGAAATTGACGATTTACGGGAGCAGTACAGCCGGGAGATGGCGCTGATTCGCCAGACCTACGAGCGCACCGGCGATGGCACGGCAGCCATCCGGCGGCGGACGTCGATTGTGGACCGCCTTCTGATTGAGCTGTGGCGGCGGGCGTTTGGCCCGGACGGCACGCCAAAGGCGGCGATTCTGGCGCTGGGTGGCTACGGACGCAAGGATCTCTTCCCCTATTCCGATATCGATGTTCTCTTTGCCTTTGCCGATGAAGACGCTGAAAAGCATGCCCGGGCCTCGATTCGCGCGCTGGTGCAGGCGATGTGGGATATCGGGCTGCGAGCCAGCCCGGCCTCGCGGACGCTGAAAGAGTGTAGCCACTTTGACCCGGACAACCTGGAGTTCACGCTGGCCACCTTCGACCACCGCTTCCTGGCCGGGAACTTCCAGATGTACCAAAAGCTGCACACCGAGATTCTGCCCGGCCTGATCCTGAGCGAGTGGAACCAGATTGCCCTGAAGCTGGGCGAGATTGCCCGCTCCCGTCATGCCCGGTTCGGCAATACGATCTTCCACCTGGAACCGAATTTGAAGGACTGTCCGGGGGGACTGCGGGACTTTACCCTGGCACCGTGGTTTGCCCTGCTCTTCCACCTGAAGGAAGAGCGCGAGTGGCCCCGGCAGCGAAATATTTTCCAGAGTGCACACGGCGATGCGGAAGCCGCATTCGATTTTCTCGCCTCCACTCGATGTTTCCTGCACTTCCGTCATGGCCGGGACGACAACAATCTGGACTGGCAGTCGCAGGATGAGGCGGCGGCGCAGTCGGTAGGGCTGGAAACCCGCGGCACCGCCGATCCGGCCTACTGGATGCGCACCTATTATCGCCACGCGCGCACCGTCTACCGCCGCGCAGTGCTGCTGATGGAGCACCTTCCGGCTCCGGTGAGTTTCTACAAACAATTCCGGCGCCGCCGCACCCCGATTGCGGGCACGGATTTCTACCTGGACCAGGGGCGCATTGATGTTTCGCCGGGTGCGCAGTTTACCGATACCGACGCCATTCTGCGCATCTTCTCCATGATCTCCAACCACGGATACACGCTGTCACAAGCGGCGGAAGACCGCATTACGGACGCGTTGCCGGTGCTGGCAATTCATATTCCCGAGGGGCCGTACCTGTGGAACTGTCTGCGCGAGGTGCTGCTGGGACCCCATGCCGCACACGCCGTGCGCACCATGCACGCGCTGGGCATCCTGGAGATGCTGCTGCCGGAGTTCCACGGCATTGACGCGCTGGTGATTCGCGACAGCTATCACCGCTATACGGTGGACGAGCACACCTTTTTGACAATTGACAATGTGCAGGCTCTGCGTCGGCCATTGCACGACTATGAGCAGCGGCTGGGCACGCTGCTGCCGGAGATTGAGCGGCTGGATCTGCTGCTGCTTTCGCTGCTGCTGCATGACACCGGCAAGGCGCGCCGAACGGGCGACCACACCGTGCAGTCGGTGGAGCTGGCAGACAGCTTCCTGGCGCGGCTGGACTTTGACATTGAAGAGACTGAGGTGGTGCGCAAGCTGATTCGCCAGCATCTGGAAATGTCGAACGCGCTGCGCCGCGATATCTTCGACCAGGAAAATGTACACACACTGGCAGAAAAGGTCGGCAGCCCGCAGTTGCTGAAGATGCTGACGCTGATGACCTATGCGGATATCAAGGCCGTGCATCCGGACGCGCTGACGCCATGGAAAGCCGAGAACCTGTGGCAACTGTATATGGCGACGGCAAACTTCATGGACCGCTCTGTGGACGATGTGCGCTACCACGTGGATCTGGACCCGACGCTGATGTATCGCATCAACGCGATGGTGCCGGGCAAGGCCGAGCAGTTGCGGCAGTATCTGGAAGGCCTGCCGCAGCGCTATCTGCAGACGCGTATTCCCGAACAGATTCGCAATCACTTTCTGATGGCTTCGAAGCTGGATCAAGATCCAGTGCAACTGGAACTGCGGCCACACCGGCAACTGGTGGAGTTGACCGTGATTGCCAGGGACCGCAGCCGGCTGTTTGCTGACGTGGCGGGCGCACTTGCGGCATGGGGCATGAACATTGTGAAGGCCGACGCATTTGCCAACGCGGCCGATGTAATTGTGGACAGCTTCCACTTTACGGATACCTTCCGCACGCTGGAGCTGAACCCGACAGAGAAAGACCGCTTCCTCACCAACGTGCGCGACATTCTGGAGCAGCGCGTGCAGGTGGAAACACTGCTGGCAAGCCGGCGGCAAACCACACGCAGCGGCAGCGTGAAGGTGGACGTGATTACACGGCTGGAGTTCGACACGACCTCCTCCACGCACTCCACGCTGCTGCAGGTTGTAGCGCAGGATACGCCCGGGCTTCTGCGGCAAATTGCGCTGGTGCTGCACAACCACGCCTGCAATATTGAGGTGGCCTTGATTGATACAGAAGGCGAGACGGCGATTGACGTCTTCTACCTGACCCATGCGGGCGAGCGGCTGGGCGAGGCAATGCAGGCCGCTCTGCTGGCCGACCTGCGCGAAGGCATTGAGAAGCTGCTGCCGCAGGGGCAGAGCTGAGCGCTTACCCCAGCAGCGAGCGCACGTAAGCGCCGCCACGGACGGCGATGTCGAGCGGCTTGATTGCCTCGTCCCGCCAGATAGTGTCGTGGGTGTACTTTGGGTCGTAGCCGAAGCCCTCAACCATCAGGTATCCGTCGTAGTCGCTTGCCTTGAGTGCGGCGACGATGCCGGGAAAATCAATGTGTCCGGTGCCCGGCACGCCGCGATGATTTTCGCTGATGTGGATGTGCTTCATGCGCTTGCCCACTGAGGCGACTGCGTCAACGACATTCTTCTCTTCGATGTTGGCGTGGAAGGTGTCAATCAGCAGGCCGATGCGTGGGCTGCCGATGGCATCAACCAGAGCGTTGCCCTCGGCTGCCGTGGTAACGAGGAAAGTCTCTGAGCGGTTCACCGGCTCCAGGGCGAGTTCCACGCCGAGCGCCTGCAGCAGGTTGTCGAGTTTGTGGAAGCACTCAATGGCCCAGTTCCACTCATCGGTGGTGCGCTTGCGGCCCGGCAGGTAGCCAATGGGTGCAAACACGGGACCGCCCATGCGGGTTGCGCCAAGCGAGGCCGTAACTTCGGCAACGCGGCGCAGATGATTGAGGCTTTTCGAGCGCACATCGGCATCCGGGCTGATGGGGTTGATGCCGGCAGGCAGAATGGCGCAGACCGTGGGCTCCAGGCCCTCGGCCTCCAGTCCCTTGCGCAAGGCTTTGACGTCAACCGCTTCTGGTTCAAAGACCGGCACTTCAAAGCCGTCGATTCCCTGCTCTTTCAGCCCGCGGACAACATCAATCTGTACCGCGTGAAAACGGAAATTCCAGGCAAACGCGCTGACGCCAATCTTCATGGCAAACTCCTGATTCCAGAAGGATTCATCTTGCAAAAGAATGAAACCACTCTATCATTCCGCGCCGAAAGCCGGTTGTTCACCTGTTGTTCATCCAGGTGGGTTAGCCTGTGATTTCGCGGCAACTACTTGAGATACGAGCGGACAAGGTCGATGAGATCTTCGGCGAGTTCGGGGGCGACCTGCTCCTTGGCACCGTCGGTGAGGTGAAAGCGGATATGGGTTTCCAGGACCTCACCCATCAGGCTGTTGACGCCGCCGCGGACGGCTGCCAGCAGCATGAGCTGGTCGCCGCAGTCCTTGTCGCCGGTGATGGCGCGCTCGATTGCATCCAATTGACCGCGGAGTTTGCGCACCCGCTGCAGTTGCTTGAGTTTTTCACGTTCGTCATGAGACATGGGAGTTTCCTTTTGGGTGGAATATGGGGTTGCCCGGATACCCACCGGGGGTATAGCATATACCCAGGTGGGGTATGGTTTTGTAACCATCCTACACCCGTTTCCTCTTCCTGTGGAGTTTCTACCGTGGTTCGTTCCGGGATCAGCCTGGCATCCCTGTTTGCGCTTGCGATGGCACTTGCCGTGCCTGCGGCGGCGCAGAGCACTGCCCTGCCTGAGGCGCCCGCACCCCTGCAGAATCTTGCACTTGCGGCGGATGCCCAGCACGGACAGCGCGAAGACGGCATTGGGCGCAAGGCGACAGATCTGAGCCCGACGGGATCAGAACGGCAGGATGCCCCGGACGCGACGATCTTCCCGCACCCGGACAGCAACCAGTGGTGGCTGAGCGGTCAGGCAAACATCATCTTCCAGGGGCGGCCGGCGTTCCATGCGTCCTATCAGGGGCAGAACAGCTTCCGCAACTCGGCCGAGTACAAGACCAGCCTGATTGGCACGCTGTATACGGCGTGGCGGCCGACGCACTCGATTCCCTGGAATACTGACCTGATTCTGGACTTTGAGTCCGCAGGCGGGCGCGGGCTGAGCGAGGCACTGGGCATTGCCGGATTCACCAACATTGACGTGGTGCGTAATCCGAATCTGGGTTCCACGCCGTATCTGGCTCGGTACCAGGTTCACCAGACAATTGGCCTGAGCCAGGAGACCACCGAGCAGCAGGCGGGGCCGTTTGGGCTGGCTCCGGTGGTGCCGGTGCGCCGACTGGAGTTCCGCGCGGGCAAGATGACGCTGCCGGATTTCTTTGATGTCAACGGCGTGGGGTCGGACAGCCATTTGCAGTTCATGAACTGGACGACGAACAACAACGGCGCATGGGATTATGCGGCGGATACGCGCGGCTACACGGTGGGCGCAATGGCGGAGTACGATGACCGGACGTGGAGCGTGCGTTACGGCATTTTTGCCATGCCGGTGGTTGCCAATGGAATTGACCTGGACTGGGCCTTGAGCCGCGCGCACGGGCAGAACGGCGAGCTGGAAATCCGACACAGCTGGGTGGCCAAACAGAAGGGCGTGACGCGGGTGCTGTTCTTTGCCAATCGCGCCCACATGGGCAACTATCGCGAGGCTGTCGCGGCATATCTGAATGGCGCAGATGCAACGCCAACCGTGACCGCGCATGCGCACATGGGCGCGCTGAAGTATGGCTTTGGCTACAACGCTGAGCAGGCGATTACGGGCGACCTGCGGCTCTTTGCGCGCTTTGGTTGGAACGAGGGCCAGCAGGAATCGTTTGCCTACACCGAAGTGGAGCAGACGGTCTCAGGTGGCGCGGACTATGCAGGCGCAAGCTGGCACCGGCCTGCGGACAAGGTTGGCCTGGCGGTGGTGTCAAATGCAATCAAGCGCGACCACCAGAACTACCTGCGATATGGCGGAATGGGCTTTCTGCTGGGCGACGGCAACCTGAACTACGGCCGGGAAAACATTGTGGAGAGCTACTACAACCTGCACTTTTGGCGGGGGCTGTTTTATGCGCTGGACGTGCAGCACGTGAACAACCCGGGCTACAACCGGGATCGCGGTCCGGCGTGGGTGGGTTCCGCGCGGGCGCATGTGGATTTTTAAGCCGCAAATGAAAGGCGCCGGAGAGTATCCGGCGCTTATTCCTTGTCTCGCGAAATCCAGGTCCCGTGAAATCTAGTGACTCTGCGCGCCTGCTTCCGGCAGTTTGTAGATCACTTCGTTGGGGCGGGTGTAGCGCAGACGGCGGCGGGCCTCGTCCTCAATTGCTGCTGGGTCCTGCTTGAGCCGCTCGACGTGCTGCTGCAGGTGAGCGTTCTCGTCGGTCAGCTGCTGAATCTCCTGGCGGAGTGCCTTCTCTTCATCGTTCTTGTGCTGCCAACTGTTGAGTCCATTGCGGCCGGTGAGTGCCTGCCAGCCGAGCAGCATCGCTCCCACCATGACGCCGAAGGTTGCCAGGCGCGGCAGGTTGCCCAGCCTGCGCCACCAGGGCAACACGGGCGCAGCAACAGGCTCACCCTGCTCCATGGGCAGGGTTGGCGTCTCCGGTGCTGTGGCCTTTTTCCGCACGATGAATCTTTCCTTTTCCCGGGGGTTTGGCTACGTTCGCTTTCCTGCTGCGGGCTCAAATCTTCCGCATCCCAGATACTCTGGAGAAACCGGCACACAGATGCCCGGAGTTTTCTCTCAAGTTACCAGTGAACGAGCCGACGCCTGATTGGGTCAAGCGAAAGGGGTGCGGAATCCGCGAGCAGGAACCTACTTTGCCAAACATCGCGGATAGCCCGACGATTGGCTGCAAAAGGCGAATCCGCAAGGGCAAGCAGGCACTGTCAAAGGGATGCAACGCCCATGGCCCGGTAGACTTCCTGAGCAGAGTACTTGAGCGCATAGCGCTCTTCGTAGCATGCTCTTGCAGCCAGGCGCATCGCGGCCAGATCTGCCGGCTGGAGGGCGTTGAATCGCTCGATGAGACGAATGGTGCCGGCGAGGGTATCCGGCTCCATCAGTCCGGCTCCATCCGCGGCCACATCCGGCGCAATGTTGACCTGATCTGAGATGAGCGGAATGACGCCGCAGGCAAGCGCGTCAGCAACGGAGATGCCGAAGTTCTCCTGATGGGAGGGCAAGATGAAGGCATCGGCCCCGTAGATGGCTCCCCACTTCAGGCCGCCCCGGATCATCCCGGTCCAGTGGACTCGGTCGGTAATCCCGAGCTTTTCAGCCTGGGCGCGCAGAGTTTCGCCCCAGCCTTCCGAGTCAGGCCCAGCCATGACGAGTTGCATGGCGGCAGGCGCGGCTTTGGCAAAGGCCTCAATCAGCAGGTCGCAACCCTTTTTCGGGTGGATGCGGCTGAGGTAGAGCAGATAGTGCTTTCCGTGCAACTGCGGGAAAGCTGCGAGGAACTCTACGCGCATGGCACCAGGATCGCCGGCGGGCGGACCCATGGTGCCGTAAGGAACAACGACGCCCCTGAAATTGCGCCCCGGGAACCCGATGCCCGCGATTCGCTTTTCTTCCTCGCTGGTAAAGCAGACTGCCTGCGCACCATTGAGGGTGCGGCGTTCTTCCATCGTCCAGTAAACAAGCTTTTTCAGATACTTCAGGGGGTAGCGACGGTTGAAGTAAGGGTCCAGCATTCCATGGGAGAAAACAACAAAGGGGCGTACCCCCAGAAAGGCCTTTCGTGCGGCTACCCCGTGGTATTGCCAAAGCCCGTTGACGATGACGCCGTCAAAACGGGAGCGGTTGGCCTTGAGCCAGTCAAGAAGGCGCGGCTGGAAGCCGTAGTTCCCCTTGCCGGGGCCCAACGGATGAACCACAGCCCCTGCAACGTTCGTAAAGCCCTCTTCCGGGGCATCAAGCGTGGCCAATTCCACAGTGTTGCCGGCCCGCTGATGGGCTGCAGCAAACATGTGGGCAGAGTCCGTAGGACCGCCGCTGGCCGGGTTGAGGGACCGGATCACGTGCAGGAGGCGCATAAGCTCACCATAGCATCGAGGGGCACCGGGCTCCCAGCTCCCCCCCCCGGTCGGGAGCCTTCCCTGGCGGCAGACGGGCAACGGAGGAGAAACCAGCCTCGCGCTCTGATATTCTGCCTCTTGGTAGTCTCTGATGCGTTCGTTACTTGCAACTCTGTTGGTTTCGCTGGCGGCGCTGCTGATTGCGGTAGGGGCCATGGTTCGCTATATCCTCAAGCATCCCAGGATGCGAGGCGCCAGCCCGGCAACCCCACCGGCCGCCGAAAATGCCCTGGACGCTGAAGAGATTTCACCTAAGGACCAGGACCAGAAATAGGCAAGACACCCGCTGAACCTGCGGAATTGTCCAAGTAGACCGTTCACCCAAACCGCAGATGAATTGAGAAGAGGGAACCAAGGATGCACCACTCAGCAAAGACCCGGAGCCAGACGGCCGTACTTCCCCGCAATTCTGCGCTGACTCAGGCTGCGGGAATCAGCAGCATGCTTCGTTCGGCGGGAATTGCCGTGGCAGGAAGCCTGTTTATCGCCCTGTGCGCGCACATTTCCATTCCCCTCCTGATTACGCCCGTGCCGGTAACGCTGCAGCCGTTTGCGGTGCTGGCGCTGGGGCTGCTGCTTTCACCGGAACTGGCCATAGCCGCCACCGCAGCCTACCTGGCTGAGGGCGCGCTGGGCCTGCCTGTGTTTACGCCGCACGGCCCGGGTGGCCTGCTGCAACTGCTGGGCCCCACAGGCGGCTATCTGCTGAGCTATCCGCTGGTGGCTCCGGCGATGGCTTCGGTCTGGCGGCGGTTTCGTCCGACGTACTTCATGGCTTTTGCCATTGCCGGGGTTGCCTCGCTGGTAACCCTGACGGCAGGCGCCGCCTGGCTGGCCCTGATTACCCACGCCTCCCCGCAAACGATTCTCACGCAGGCAGTTCTGCCCTTCCTGCCCGGGGATGCGCTGAAGGTAGCGGCGGCGGCTGGACTTGCCATGGGAGCACGGCGCTTCCGCAGGCAGTAGATTTCCGGTTGCGGCCGCCAGAAAGCGGCCATAACCCGCCTTCCCGCAAAGGCACGCAAATGATAGCCCGGAATCCGGCATAGATTCACCCCGGCCCGGCAGGAACCAGAAAGGACCCGGTCTCCCTTTGAACAGCACACTGAACCAATCCGCTGAGCCGCGCTCGATCTCCATTGCGCACAGCCCGGACTCTGACGACGCATTCATGTTTTATGGTCTTGCCACCCAAAAGATTCGTGTACCCGGCTTTCGGTTTACTCATACCCTCTGCGATATTGAGACCCTGAACCATCGCGCCATCAACGAGCAGTTCTTTGACGTGACAGCAATCTCCTTCGGCGCCTATGCCTACCTGCAGGATCACTACACGCTGATGCCCTGCGGCGGCAGCGTGGGAGAGGGCTACGGCCCCATGGTGGTGAGCAGCCGGCAACTGCACACCGACGACCTGAAGAAGCTGCGCATCGCCGTCCCGGGAGAACTGACCACTGCTTACCTGGCATTGAAGATTTTCAATCCGGACCTGGAGACGGAGAATGTGCCGTTTGACCAGATTGTGCCGGAGATCAAGGCTGGCCGTTTTGACGCAGGGCTGATTATCCACGAGGGGCAGTTGACCTACGCCACCAGCGGACTGCACAAGGTGATTGACCTGGGTGTGTGGTGGCGCGAGACGACCGGGCTGATGCTGCCGCTGGGCGGCAACGCCATCCGGCGCTCCCTGGGGGAAGAGACCAACCGCATCGTGACCCAGGCCATCAAGGACAGCATCCAGCACGGGCTCGACAACCGCGAGCAGGGGTTGGAGTATGCAATGCAGTTTGCCAAGGACCTGGACCAGAACCTGGCAAGCCGCTTTGTCTCGATGTATGTGAACGAGCGCACGCTGAGCTACGGGCCAGACGGACAGGAAGCAATTCGGCGGCTGCTGGCGCTGGGCTACGAGCGCGGAATCATTCCCCACAAGCCGATCGTGGACTTCGTTTCCTAGGCGGGGTTTTCAAAGGTACCGGCAGGGCAGCCATTGCGGCTGCCCTGCTTTGTTTTTGCTCAGAATTCCCACTTTTGGAGTTGAGTATCCGATTTGGGCTAAGGACTCTCTAATTTCCTCCGATAAAGACAACAGGGAGGGAATGTTCCCATGTCTCCAACTTCGAAGCCGATGGCGCTACTGGCTTCTCCTGACCCGGCGCTGGCACAACAGCTTTCACCCATCTTCGAATCTTTGGGCTTTGCCCTGCGGCCAATGAGTTCCGCGGCCGCGCTTTTGAGCGTCTCAGACGCGTACACGGGCGTTGAGGTGATCTTGCTCGACGAGCGGCTGCCCGGCATCCATCGTGGCGAACTGCTGGCCGCGCTGCAGGATGTTGGGGTGCGGCGTCACGCCAGCATTGCGCTGATAACCGACGGGGAAATGGACGAGCCGGCAACGCAGCGTTGGCTGGAACGGCTGGCGGACGGCATTCTGGAAGACATTGTGCCGCGCGAGGCGGTGCGGGAGCAGTGGGCCACCCACCTGCTTACTTTGCGGCGAACCGCAGCCTTGCAGCGCGAGGTGGAAACGATGCGGGAGGCTGCACTGCGGCAGGTGCAGAACGACCGGCTGACCGGGACGCTGAACCGGGAGGCGATGCTGTCGGCGCTCTTCCGCGAGACCGACCGGGTGCAGCGGATGAGCGGCTCGCTCTGTCTGCTGATGGTGGATATTGACGACTTTGGACACTGGAATGCCGAACTGGGCAACGTGCCTTGCGACGAACTGCTGAACCAGGTAGCACGGCGAATTGAGAAGCTGATGCGCAGCTACGATTTGCTGGGACGCATCGGCAACGACGAGTTCCTGCTGGCTCTGCCGGGATGCAGCATGGTGAATGCCGTGATGCTGGCGGAGCGGTTGCGGGCAGAGATCTTTGCCGAGCCATTCGCGGTGGACGGTTTACAGATAAGGCTATCGGCGTGCTTCGGGATTACCTCGAGCCGGGGGCGCTCGCCGGTGGTGGTGCTGCGGGAGGCAGAACAGGTGCTGGCTGCGGCCCGGCTGAGCGGGCCTGACCAGATTCGCACCTCAAAAGACGCGAGCAGCGAGATGCGGGAGGAGCTGCTGATGAACTCGCCTTTCGTGGGCGTATCGCTCGCCTTTTGAAACCTCTTAGCCGGATGATTGCCCGGCCTTGGAACCCCTGTCCCCCAGGAGCACCCGCGTCGCGTGGGAGTATGCTGGGGGCGGGGGGCTTCTTTTTTATGGCAACTACTACACTTCATATCGATGGCATGCACTGCGGCAGTTGCGTTCGCCGCGTAACCCAGACAATCGCGGCCGCGGGCCCTTATACGGTGGAAGAAGTGCGGCTGGGAGCGGCGCGTTTTACCAGCCCCGGGGATGCCCCGGTGGACGCGGCAATTGCCGCGCTGGCCAAGGCCGGCTTTACCGCACACGTTGAGCAGCAGTAAATCCACCATGGCTGCGGAATCCCCTGTACAGGATGGCGTCACTTCCCTCACCCTGCCGGTGCTGGGGATGAGTTGTGCAGCCTGCCAACTGCATGTGGAGCAGGCGCTGAAGAGTGCGCCCGGCGTGACTTCAGCGCAGGTGGACCTTATGCGGCACCGCGCGCATTTGAGCTTTGACCCATCGAGAATCAACCCGGACGGAATCGTTCAGGTCATTCGCGACTCCGGCTACGATGCGGTACTGCCGAGGGAGGGTGCCGGAGCCGCGCAGGATGCACCGGAAGAGGGTCGCCAGGGGCTGAAGGCGGCTTTGACGCTGGCGACCGGCGCGGTGGTGATGCTGCTGGCGATGCCGGTGAGCATGGCCGAGGATGCGCCGATGGGTGCGGCGGACCATGCGCTGATGCAGTTGCTGCCGTGGCTCTACAACCTGCCGCACATGCCCCTGCGCTGGGTGCTGCTGGTTTTGACCGTGGCCATTGCGGCCTGGGCCGGAAGGCCGATCTATGCCAGTGCGATGCGGGCGCTGGGCCACGGCGAGACCAACATGAATACGCTGGTGGGGTTGGGAACGGCGGTGGCGCTGGTTTCCTCTGCGGCGGAAACGGTCGCCCCGTGGCTGAATCAGCCGGTGTATTTCGATTCTGTGCTGCTGATTCTGGGCTTTCTGCTGCTGGGCAAGTGGCTCGAAGGCCGGGCGCGGCATTCGGCTTTGGCGGCGATTGACACGCTGGCCCACCTGCTGCCGGCAACGGCTCGTGTGCGCCGAGAGATTGCCGGGCGGCCCGGCGAATTTGCAGAGGTGGTGGTTCCGCTGGACGAGGTTCATCCGGGCGACCTGGTGATGGTGCTGCCTGGGGAGCGCTTCCCGGTGGATGCGGCAATCGAGCAGGGCCGCACGACGGTGGATGAGTCGATGCTGACCGGCGAATCGCTGCCGCAGGAGCGCGGGGTTGGCGACGCGGTACTGGCGGGAAGCCTGAATTACGACGGCGCAGTGGCTGTGCGGGCGCGATCGATTGGAGCCGACACCACTCTGGCGCAAATTGCCCGGCTGGTAGAAGCCGCGCAGGGTTCGCGCGCGCCCATGCAGCGGCTGGCGGACCGGGCCAGCGCGATTTTCGTTCCGGTGGTGCTGGGGCTGGCTCTGGTGACCTTTGTGGTTTGGCTGGCGGTGACGCACGATGCCGCCAGGGCGATTGCCTCGACCGTTGCCGTACTGGTGATCGCCTGCCCGTGTGCCATGGGGCTGGCGGTGCCGGCTGCGTTGACAGTGGCCGTGGGCCGGGCAGCGCAACTTGGCGTGCTGATCAAGGGTGGCGAGGCGTTGGAGCGGTTGGCGGGCATTACCGCCCTAGCCATGGACAAGACGGGCACGCTGACCCAGGGCAAGCCAGAGCTGGTGAGCTCGACGACCCTGGGAGGCTGGCCTGAGACCAGTTTGCTGCGCATGGCGGCGGCGGTGGAAGACCACTCGGCGCATCCGCTGGCACACGCCGTGGTTGCTCATGCGCATGGCGCCGGGCTCAGATGGGCTGCGGCCACCGATGTGCAGGTGGTTCCGGGACGGGGGCTTACAGGGACAGTGGAGGGCCACGAGTGCCTGCTGGGAAATCTGGAGCTGTTTGCCGACCAGTTTGTGCCCATTCCCGAGGCTGCTGAGATTGCCCCGCCTGCGGCTGGAGTGACGCGGCTGTGGATGACGCTGGATGGCAAGCTGGCCGGGTACTTTGATGCCCGGGATACGCTGCGGGCGCGGGCGGCGGCGTTTGTTGCCTGGCTGAAGGACGCGGGACTCTCCGTGACGATGCTGACCGGCGATTCAGCAAGCGCGGCAGGGCCGATTGCCGCAGCGGCTGGAGTGACGGATGTGGCCGCCGGCTTGCTGCCGGCAGACAAGGTGGCGCGCATTCGGGCGATGCAGGCAGATGGGAAGCGCGTGGCCATGGTGGGTGACGGCATCAACGATGCGGCCGCGCTGGCCCAGGCCGATGCCGGGCTGGCAATGGGTGCCGGAGCCGCATTGGCGCAGGAGGCCGGCGATGCGCTGCTGTTGACCGATGACCTGGCGGGCGTGGTGAATGCCATTGCGCTGGCGCGGGCGACGACGCGTGTGATGCGTCAGAACCTGCTGTGGGCAGCGGGGTACAACGTCATCGGGATTCCACTGGCCGCCGGGGTGCTGTTGCCGGCCTTCCACCTGTCGCTGACGCCGTGGATGGCTGCGGCGGCGATGGCCTTCAGCTCCGTGAGCGTACTGGGCAACAGCCTGCGGCTGCGGCGGTGGCGGTCGCCGATTTAGCCGGGGGAAAGGCTTTCAAGGACTCGACTGAAAACCCACATGCAGGCGGCGAGCTGATTCACGATAGACTGGACGCAGGCCAACTGCGTGCGCATCCTCACCCGCTACATTCTCGGCGAGATCTCCTCCTACTCCCTCATCGGATGCGCTGTCTTCACGTTCATCCTGTTCATGCGGGACCTCGAGCACATTCTCGAGATGATTGTGAGGAACAGTTCCAGCGTCTCGGCGGTAATGGAGACCTTTGCCTACACCCTGCCCAACACTTTCATGGTCACCATTCCGATGGCGGTGCTCGTCGGAGTGCTGCTGGGACTGAGCCGCCTGGCTGCCGACTCCGAAATTATCGCTATGCGGGCTTCAGGCTTCGGAATCTGGTACTTTGTGCGGGTTGCCGCAATTGTGGCCGTGCTGGGAACTGTGATTGGCCTGGTCAACTCCATGTACCTGTCGCCGGCGGCCAATCACGCGATTCTGGAGCTGCAGCACGAGCTGGAGACGACCCAGGCCTCGTTTGAGATTCAGCCGCGGGTGTTTTACGAAGACTTCAAGAACACGGTTGTGTATGTGCAGGATGTGCGTTCGGGCACGGGCGCGTCGAACTGGCGGCAGTTGTTTATTGCCGACGTAACCGACCCCACGACGCCGGGCATTACCACGGCGGAGTCAGCGACAGTCGCCGAAGACAGTGACCAGGGGCTGCTCATCCGGCTGCGCAACGGCAGCCAGCACGCCATGCAGGCCTCCGCACCGGACCAGTACAACATTTCGCACTTTGCTACGACTGACCGGCCGCTGGCCTTCAGTCCGCAGAGCGATGTGCACCTGGGCCGCAGGGATACACCAATTTTCGCAATGACCAACGGCGAGTTGCTGACTGCGGCACGGACGGCGGATAAAGCTGCCAGCCGCCACTTCAAGATTGAGTTTCACCGTCGGCTGGCCTACCCCATCGCCTGCCTGGTGCTGATGCTGGTGGGGGTACCGCTGGGTGCGGCGTCACGGCGCGGCGGCAAAAGCATGGCGTTTGTCTACGCGCTGCTGCTGGTGCTGGCATACTATCTGCTGTCAGACCTGGGTCTGGCGTGGGCGCGCCAGGGCAAGCTGTCGCCGGCCCTTGGCGTGTGGCTGGCCAACATCGTCTTTGCAGCGGCGGGCATTTTTCTGCTGAATCAGATGGCGACCGGCGGCGTGATTCTCAACCGCGTGACGGCTCTCTTCCAGCGGCGGCCGGCGGTAGTGCCGCAGACAATCCAGTTGGATGGCTCCCCTGCCCCGGCGGGCGCAGACGAAGCCCATGAGCTCACCATCAACACCTGGACGCGCTTCCTCGCCCGTTGGCGTCCGCACAGCGTTCGAAGGCGGGTTCGCTCGCACCTGCCGCATCATTTTGCGCATTTCAAGCGGCGTAGCTTCCCGCTGATTCTGGACTGGTATCTGCTGCGCGAGTTCACCACCATGTTCGTCATGGTGCAGTCGAGCATCGTGCTGATTCTGCTGGTCTTCACCTTCTTTGACCTGATGGGCGACATTCTGCGCAACCACGCACCGCTGTCGATGGTGGGCGCGTACCTGCTGAATCTGACGCCGAGCATGGTCTACCAGAGCACTCCCCTGAGCGTGCTGATTGCCACGCTGGTGACCTTTGGCGGGCTGAACCGGACCAGCGAACTGACGGCGATGAAGGCCACGGGCATCAGCCTCTATCGGCTGGTGATTCCGGTGGTGGCTATTGGGGCGATTCTTGGCGCAGGGCTGTTTGCGTTTGACCAAAGCTACCTGCCGCAGGCCAACCGCCGCCAGGAGGCGCTGCGCAACACCATCAAGGGCCGCCCCGCGCAGACCACGCTGCATCCTGACCAGAAGTGGATCTTCGGCCAGCAGCAACCGGGGCAGCCGGAGCGCATCTTCTACTACCAGTTTTTCGACCAGGATGCGAACGCCTTTGCAAACATGACCGTCTTCGAGTTTGACCCTGTGAGTTTTGCCGTCACCCGGCGGATTTTTGCGGCGCGCGTGGTATGGAATGCTGACCAACACGGCTGGAACTTCGAGAACGGCTGGGTTCGCAACTGGGAAGGTCAGGCGTTTACCGGCTTCCGGCCCTTCATCCTGGCCGACTTCCCGGAAGTTACCGAGGGGCCCAGCTACTTCAAGAAGGAAAACCTGCAGTCGCAGGAGATGAACTACGGCCAACTGCAGCACTACATCAACGACCTGCGGCAGAGCGGCTTTGACACCATGCGGCTGCGGGTCCAGCTCTATCACAAGCTGGCTTACCCTCTGGTTTCCATCATCATGACGATTCTGGCGGTGCCGTTTGCCGTCTCCATGGGGAGGCGCGGCTCGCTGACCGGGTTGGCGACGGCCATCGGCATCGCCATCAGCTACTGGGTAATTGCCGGGCTGTTTGATGCCATGGGCAGCGTGAACTACCTGCCGCCCACCCTGGCTGCCTGGTCGCCGGATATCCTTTTCGGCCTGGCCGGCAGCTATATGCTGCTGCGCACGCCCACCTAAGCCTTGCGCACGGTCACCCGGTGGCGCGGGCTCAGCCCCTCAATTGCCATCGTCAGAATCACCGCAGACATGCCGAGGTTGGGCACGCCCAGACCTGCGCCGGTTTGGGAATCATAATGCTCCCACACCCCCACTTTCAGAGCGTTGTCGAGCAGCTTGCCGGCGATTTCTGCGGCAGCATCCTTTTCACCATAGAGAGCGAAGCCGGCAGCGGTCTGGTAGACGGTGGAGGGCCACACGTCTCCGCGCCAAAAGCCGAAGCTGCGGTACTCCTTGTAATGGCTATCGACTGAGGGCAGGGGCAGCGGCGTAGCCCAGGGCGGAGTGCGGATGGTTGCGGCCATGCGCCTGGCCTGATCTGCTGTTGGCACGCCAGCGAAGAGCGGAACCAGCGCGCCGACCGTGGCCGGCAGCACCTTTTCCATCGTCTTGCGACGAACCGCAAGGAAGCAACCAGCGGTCTCGTCCCACATGTGCTCGCGCATGGCGTTGACACCCTTCTCGTGACGGGCCATTCGCCGAGCGGCCATGGCGGTGTCGCCGGCAGCTTTGGCCAGCCGCTCCAGGCTTGCCTCCGATGCCAGCAGATAGGCGGTGTTCGCAGGAATGTAGATGTCGCCGTACCAGGGACCGTTGTCAGACCCGGCGGGGCGGCCGGGATGCGGGGTGAGCTTGAGGGTATCGAGATCGACCTCGTTGTCGTATGTCTCGTAGCGGGCATTTTGGGTAATTCCGTCATAGGAGCCGACAGTCACCAGACCCACGCCCTCCACGTCGCGCTCGCGCCAGTACCACTCATTGAAGGCCTCCAGGCCGGCGAGGCTTTCGCGAACAAGCTGCAGGTCATGGTTCCGCTGGAAAACGCGCTCCACGCCCCAGGCAAGCAGCGGCGCCTGGGAGAAGCCGGGGAAGGTTTGCCATGTCTTGCCTGTGAACTCGGTGGTTCCGCTGTCGGGAGCAATGAAGTTGGGCACCAAGCCGCGGGCGTATTCCGGCTTGACCGCGCTCAGCCGGGCCTGGGCGTCCCAGTAGTTCTGGTAGACACCGCGGACAAACTCCTCGTGACCGGGGAGAATCACCAGCAGGTCGGTCAGGAAGGTGGTATCCCAAATCCACTGGCCAATGTACCCACCGCCAGGGATAAGCCACGCGTGCTTGATGGGCGGCTCCGCCGGTTGCACGCGGCCGAGCAGGCAATGCTCGTAGATGTCGGCAGTGAAGCGCGCCATCTCCTTCGAGCCGAAGGTGAAATGCTTTGCCAGCAGCGCTTCCAGTTCTGACCGCGAGGGAACGGCGGCACCCTTGCCCTGAGCGAATCCGACCTGTGCAGCCAGCCCTGCCGTGGCTGCGGCAGCCATGCCTTCCAAGAATTTGCGACGATCCAAAACCTGCTCCTGTGGGCCATGCTTTGACGGCCCACAACTTCTCGCAGAATTATAGCGACCCCGCTGCAACCCCTGCTGCTGCCGGGAACGCTCCCGGTACAATGAGCATATGCTGCGCGACCTGAAACCGCTGCTCCGATACATGACCCGCTATCGCTGGGGGTACGTGTGGGGCACTCTTGCCCTGCTGGGCAACAATGCCGCCGGAGTCGCCTTCCCTCTTCTTGTCGGCAAGGCGATCGGCGAATTGAACCAACTGAGCTTCAACTCGCAGGAGATGCGCCGCACCACTCTCTTTTACGCCGGACTTATCCTGGGCAATGCGGTGCTGAAGGGCGTTTTCCTGTACGCTTCGCGCTGGATTCTCATCGGTATTTCCAGGGAAATTGAGTTTGATCTGCGGAACGACCTCTTCCGGCAGCTCGAACGTCAGGACGCCGGCTACTATCAGCGCAACCGCACCGGCGACATCATGGCCCGGCTCACCAACGACCTGAACGCCGTGCGCCAGTTGCTGGGCCCGGCAATCATGTACAGCGCCAACACGGTGATGTTCTCAGTGGGCGCCCTCTATTTTCTGCTGCGCATCAGCCCCTGGCTGACTCTGGTGGCGCTGGCGCCGATGCCCATCGCGAGCATCCTGGTTCAATACTTTGGCGCGCGTATTCATGAGCGCTTCGAGCGCATCCAGGCGAGCTTTTCTGAAATCACCGCGCATGCGCAGGAGAACTTTTCCGGTGCGCGCCTGATTCGCGCCTTTGCCCGGGAAGAGTCGCAGATCCGCTCGTTTGAGAAAGCCAACCAGCAATACATCGGTCGCGCGCTGCGGCTGGTGCAGTTGATGGGCATGTTGTGGCCAACGCTGGAGTTTGTGCTGGGCGTGGCCATGGTCATCACCTTTTACGCCGGCGGTCGGCTGATTCTGGCACACCGCATTGAAGTTGGCCAGTTCGCCTCCTTCAACACCTTCATGGTGATGCTCACGTTCCCGATTATCGCGGTAGGCTGGGTCATCAACCTCTTCCAGCGCGGCACCGCCAGCATCAAGCGCATTGATGAAATTCTCCGCGCCGAACCCTCCATCGACGACCGCGATGCAGATACAGAGCTCGCTGGGATTCGGCTGGACGGCACAATCGAGTTCCGCGGCCTCAGCTTCCACTATGGCGAGCGCAAGGTGCTGGACGACATTCACCTGACCATTCCGGCAGGCTCGACGCTTGCGATTGTGGGGCCAACGGGCTCCGGCAAGACGACGCTGGTCAACCTGATTCCGCGCCTGCTGGATGCCGACGAGGGGACGCTGCTGATGGACGGACGACCCATCCGCAGCTATCCGCTGGACACACTGCGCAAAAGCATCGGCGTGGTGCCGCAGGAGACTTTCCTCTTCAGCGAATCGCTGCGCGAGAATGTGCGATTTGGCGCGCCGGATGCGACGGAAGAAGAGGTGATGGCAGCCGCCGAAGCCGCGCATATCCGCAAGGAGTTCGAGGAGTTCCCTGACGGCTTTGACACCATGGTCGGCGAGCGCGGGGTTACGCTTTCTGGCGGACAAAAGCAGCGCACGTCAATTGCGCGCGCGCTGCTGCGGCGGCCAAGCATTCTCATTCTGGATGATGCCCTGGCCAGCGTGGATACCTACACCGAAGAGCGCATCCTGGAAGGGCTGCGCCAGTACACCTGCCGCAACTGCCCGGCGGGGACAACGACAATTCTGATCTCTCACCGCATTTCAACCGTGCGCGATGCGGATCAGATCGCCGTGCTGGAACAGGGCCGCATTCTGGAACTTGGCACGCACGAAGAACTACTGGCCAAAGGCGGCTATTACACCAGCCTGTATGAAAAGCAACTGCTGGAAGAAGAACTCTCCGTTACAGGGTGATGGATTACGCTGTCCAACCGCTTGACGGACTGGCGCCCGGTGCAGGAATGCGCGGCGAGCGCATGGCGGCAGGTGGAGCAACGGCGTGGTCTTGCTGCTCGCGCGCCACTTGCTTCCACGCATCCCGCACCGTGCGCACACACTGGATGACAGCCTCGAAACGGTCTTTCGATGCCGCCTGCGATGCCTGCAAAGTCAACGCAAACATGGACGCGTAAAACTCGCTGAGCACCTCAGCGGGGCGGCCGCCAATGTCCATGCGAAGGCGCGCCTGGAGGTGGATCAGAATGTCCATGGCGCGCTTGACCGCCAATCGCCGGCCATCCACGTCGCCGCGCTCCACCGCGCCAATCGCTGCGTAGAGAAAACGAATGATGCCATCGTAGAGCGCCACGACCAGTTCCACGGGCGAGGCTCCGTCCAACAGATGTTCCCGATATGTTGTCATCTCTTCCCCAGTAGTTCTAGTGGTTGGTGCGCGCGTTATATCCGGTAATGGCGGTATACAGCTCGTTCACGTTGTTCAGGTTGGTCGGAATCGATTGCAGAATTTCGTTGGCGCTGGTCAGGGCCAGGGTCAGGCTGACCTGCTGGGCAGAGATCACGATATTCTCGTGCGAGATGTTCTGGTTGAGCGAAGACTCAATCTGGCTGTTCGCCTTCAACGCGAGAGCAAGCGTTCCGTGGGCACTTGTGGTTCCAAGATTCCCAACCAGCGAGGAAAAGCCAGTGCCCCAACTGTTGGCATTCTGAAAGAAGGCCAGCACGCCAGAGTAGTCCGAAGTCAGTTCCGCGTTCAGCGTGCTCTGATCCAGCGAGATGGTGCCGTCGTTGCCTTGGGTGACGCCCAGCGACGCCAGGTTCTTGATGTCACTGTTGGGGTTGTAGTCGAGCGCCTTGCTGGTAGTGCTGTCAGTGATGGTGGAGGTTACGGTAAGCGCACCACTCGTGCCCATGCTTGCTGAGGCCAGCGAAAGACGAGACTGCCCGGCAGAGTCGCGCATCACGCTTGCCGTTACCCCGATGTGGGCAGCGTTGATGGCCGTGGCCAGGCCGGCAAGATTCTGCTGGCCGCTGGGCAGCGTGCTGAGGTCAAAGGTGGCGGAGGAACCCGATCCGACGGCGATCGAAAGCGTGCCGCTCAAGGTGTCCGATGAGTTCGAGATGGCGGTGAGGTAGCCGTTGGGCGTAGAGCCGCTGATGGCTGAGAGCAGTTGCTCCTGCAGCAGCGTGAGCGTTGGCGTGCCAAAGAGCGGTTCCGGCGTGCCCGAGGTGGTGTTGGTCTCCTGCGCGTTGATGGCACTGACGACCGCGTTGTAATCGGAAACCATCGAACTGAACGAGCTGACCACGGCGCTGTTGTCGTTCAGCACCTGCACCTGGACTGTCTCTGCCGAGCCGGATGTGACCGGGCTGGGCGCAAGCAACTGAAAGGTGACGCCCGGAATCACGGTGCTTACCGTATTCGAAGGGGTCGAGATGTCCACGCCATCCACCTTGATGGAGGCATTGGCACCGGGAGAGGCCGCGTTGTAGGCAAGCGAAGCTGACGTGGTCGAATCCGTCACGGCAGAGGTTACGGTGAGGGCTCCGGCAGAGCCCGAGGTGGACGAAACAAGAGAGAGCCTGGAGCCATTCGCGTCTGTGAGCACGCTGGCCGTGACGCCGATGCCAGCGTTGTTGATTGCGCCCGCCAGCTTTGCAAGCGTGTTGCTGCTGGAGTTGATGGTGATGGTTTTGGCCGCACCGCTGCCGACCTGGATGGAGACGGAGCCGGAAAGCGTATCGCCGGCGTTGGTCACGTTGTCCAGGTAGCCTGAAGAGGTGGTTGCCAGGGAATGCACAACAATGGTGTGCGTTCCCGCAGTTGCCGAGGTCGAAGCCGCCGTTAGCGCAACCACATTGGGGTCGCTGCTGGATCCCTGCTTGCCGCTCAGCACGCCGGTGAAATCGGTGAAGTTGCCGACATCGGTGGAAAGCGTTGACAGCAAGCTTCCCAGGCTTGAAATCGCGGTGTCCTGCGCCTGCGCTGCACTCAACTGCTTCTTCCACGGTGCCTCAACGTTGCTCAGATTGCCGACAATCTGGCTCACCGTCGAACTCACATCAAATCCTGTGCCGGCGGTCGGCGAACCAAAACTGATTCCTACGGTTCCCATGGCCCCTCCCAACGACTTCCATCGCAGTCAAAGGCCCGAAGTCACTGCCGCTGGATTGAAAGAAACTCATTCCACTGGTACACGAAGCAGCGTCACTCGGCCTCTCAAAAGAACGGGGAAAGCGGACCAGTTCCGCCTTCCCCGAGGTTGCCTTGCCCTGGTTGCGTTTACTGCAGCAGCTTGGTCACTTCCTGCTGCAGGCTGTTGGCCTGGGCCAGAGCGGAAATGCCTGTCTGGCTCAGGATCTCGTACTTCGACATGTTCGACGTTGCCGAAGCGTAGTCGGTGGCCTGCACTGAGTTCTGCGCCGCAACCACGTTTTCCTGCTGGGTACTCACCACCTGGGAGACGGCATTCAGCGTGTTCACCTGGGCGCCCAGATAGCCGCGCTGGGCAGCCACGTTGTTGATGGCCGAGTTGATCTGGGTCAGCGCGTTCTGGGCGTTGCCCTGCGTGGTCAGATCGGTCGCCGACAGGTTGGTGTTGGACTCGTTGGCGCCGAGCTGATAACTGATGGTCTCAGTGCCCTTGGTGGATGCCTGCAGCGCGGTCGCGCCTTCACCACTGGTGGTATCCAGCAGCGTCGCGTCGCTGATGGCGACGTTGGCATTGGTGTTGGTGAGCAGGATGCCGGTGTCGGCCAGGGCAACCGTGCCGCCGGCTACACCACCGACTGCGCCCTGGGTGCTGAGGCTGGCGCTGACGCCGGCAATGCCGTCCTTGTTGATTTCCGAAATCAGGCCGCCGACCGTCGTCGCCGTGGTGGTGAAGTTGGTGGTCGTGCCGTCCGCGTTGGTCACGGTGAACTTGAGCCCGCCTGTGACCGCGTCACTGGTGGTGCCGGCCGTGGTAAGCACGCCGCCTGCTGCCAGCGACAGATCGACGAACTGGCCAGCCGAGCTCTGCACAACGGTGCCGCCCGAGTCGCCCACAGTCGCGCTGGAAAGCGCGGCAAAGTACAGCGAATCAATCGAAGCGCCGGTCGAAGACGAGTCGCCCGTGTAGATGTTCACGCCCGCCTGGGCTCCGGTGAAGACCTGGCTGGAATTGTAGGTGGTGGTCTGGCCGATGTTGTTGATTTCCGAGAGAATCGACTGGTATTCCTGGTTCGCCGCAGATTCCTGCGTCACGTTGAGGGTGCCGTTCGCCGTTTCAGTGGCCAGCGTAACAGCCCGGTTGAGCAGGTTCGTCACTTGCGAAAGAGCACCGTCGGCCACCTGAAGCAGACCAACGCCTTCGCTGGCGTTCGTTGCAGACTGGGTGAGAGCCGTCGAATTGGCCTGCAGGCCGTTGACCAGCGACAGACCCGCCGCATCGTCAGAGCCCGAGTTGATCTTGGAACCCGAAGACAACTGCTGCAGAACGTCGCGCAGACTGTTGTTCGTGTTGTTCAGGTTGTTCTCTGCATACAGAGCCGAGAGGTTATTCAGTACGCCCAAAGCCATGGGGTTACTCCTGAGCGATGCGTGGATTTGCAACCGGTCTGCCCTCGGCCCATCGTTCCGCCTCGCTGCCGGGTCGGTTACCGCATCTGCTGCCTCTATCGACCCCGGCCCGGTGGACTTTAATCGCTCCCGGAAAACTCTGCCCGACCCCTCTCGGTATTCCCAACTTTGGCCAGTTCGGGTATCAATTCCTTTTTCGCTACCGGAAAATGGCAGAAACGGGATGCCGCCGCGGCCGCTCTCGCGTTTTTCCATGCCTGCCGATAAGGGGTGCAGCAGGAGGCACCATGATTCCTCTTACCCGTCTGAACGGGACACCGATGCTGGTCAACAGCGATTTGGTCAAGCTGGCCGAGTCCTCACCGGACACCATGCTCACCCTCATTCACGGAGAAAAACTCATCGTCCGGGAAAGCTGCGACGAAGTGCTGATGCGCATCCTTGCGTACCGGGCCAGGCTGCTGGCGCTGGTGGCCTCCACCTCGCCCGATGCAGAGATTCATCGGCTGGTGGCAATGGCAAGTCTAACCCCATCGCAACTGTCGCCGGACGACTTGGCACCCGACCTGAAAAAGACCAGCTGAACACCTGCTGACCTCACCGAACAGGAGCAATTATGGACAAGGCAAGCATTGGGGGCGTTCTGCTGGCGCTTACCGGCATCCTGGCCGGGCTGTTGATGGAAGGCGGCAACCTGGGCCAGATTCTGCAGCCCACCGCTGCGCTGATTGTTTTTGGCGGCACGCTGGGAGCGGTGATGCTGCAGTTTCCGCTTGCCACCGTAATGGCGGCCTTCAAGCGCCTCATTCACGTCTTCATCCACCCCGGGGAGCGCAACCAGCGGCTGATTCTGCAACTGGTGACCTTTGCCAACAAGGCGCGGCGTTCGGGCGTGGTTTCGCTCGATGCCGACCTGAAGACCATTGAGGAGCCCTTCCTGCGGCAGGCGCTGACGCTGGCCGTGGACGGTACCGAACCCGCCGAACTGCGCAAGATCATGGCGCTGGCGATGGATACTCGTTCCGAAGGCGAGGAGCGGCTGCCTGCCGTCTTTGAGTCGGCCGGCGGATTTTCCCCGACGGTGGGTATTCTGGGCGCGGTGCTGGGCCTTATCCAGGTCATGCAGCACCTGGACAAGATTGACGAGGTTGGCCGCGGCATCGCCGTTGCCTTTGTAGCCACCATCTACGGGGTCGGTGCGGCAAATCTCTTCTTTCTCCCCTCTGCCGGCAAGCTGCGCATCCGCCTTAGGGAAGAGCAACAAAGCCGCGAGATGATGCTGGAAGGAGTTGTGAGCATTCTGGAGGGCATCAATCCGCGGATGCTGGAAGTGAAGCTTTCCGGCTTTACCGACATGGCTTCCACCGCGACAACCAGGGAGCAGCAGGCATGAGCCGCCGTAAACCTGCCGAACATCTGAATCACGAGCGGTGGCTGGTCTCGTATGCGGACTTCATTACCCTGCTGTTCGCGTTCTTTGTGGTGCTCTACGCCACGTCAAAGGCAGACCAGCGCAAGCAGCAGCTGGTGGCGCAGTCCATTGACTCGGCATTTCAGTCACTTGGCATCTTTGCCGACAGTGCGCGGAAGCCGGCGCCCGGCAAGGTGAACAGCGGCGCATCCGCCGACCAACCGGTGACGCCGATGAACATTGTGATGGGCGAGGATGTGCTGGCCCCGGCACAGGTCAAAGAAGACCTGGAGCAGTTGAGCCGGCATATGCAGCAGTTGCTGGCTGATCAGATTGCCCAGCACACAGTCTCCGTGAAGATGGGCAAGGACGGGCTGATCATCAGCCTGAAAGAAGCGGGGTTTTATGACTCTGGCTCGGCCACGCCGCACACTGAGGCGCTGCCGGTTCTTGGTCGGGTTGCCCAGGCGCTGGGAAAGACCGCTTACGACCTGCGGATTGAGGGCCACACAGACAACGTGCCGATTCACAACGCGGAGTTTGACTCAAACTGGGAGCTCTCGTCGGCGCGGGCAACGCACCTGGCGCGCGTCTTTCTGGCATCCGGATCCATTCCGCCGGAGCGGCTTTCAGCCAGTGGATATGCCGAGTATCACCCGGTGGCGACCAATGCCACGGCCGAGGGGCGGGCGGAAAACCGGCGGGTAGACCTGCTGATACTGCCGCGCACACGGACCAACCTGACCATGCCCTGGGGCGACAGCAACCGGCAAAGCTGGCGCAAGATCACCGACGAATGAGGTCGGCCGGCCGGAGAGATGCAGTGGCATCAAAATCCGCAATATCTCAGCCCCAGGCAGCGGGAGCACAGCGGGCACGCCGCTTGTTACCATGAAGCTGTGCCGCTGACGACGCCCCAACCCGAGTTGACGCCCCAGGATGCCGCCCGGCTGGACGCGCATCTGCAGCAGGGGCAGGACTTGCTTGCGGACGACGACAGCGCGGGGGCGGAAAAGGCTTTCCGACACGCTCTCGCATTGGACGCAGGCAACGTTGAAGCGCACCACGGGCTGATTCGCGCGCTCACCGAGCAGGGGCGGCCGGAGGGCGCGATCGCTGCGGCGCTGGCCCTCACAGTGCTCACTCCAAGCGATCCGCTGGCCCATGCCGGGCTTTCCATTGCGCTGATGCGCGCCGGGCATATCCAGCAGGCTGAGGCCGCCGGAGCCAGGGCACGAATTCTGGAATGGAAGCAGCAACTGACCTCTCCCGCACCCTCTGAGGCGTTTCCCATTGCCTGAGCGACCGGCCAAATCGCGCCGCGCCCGCAGCGAGGAATCGCTCAGTTATCCGCTGTTTACTGAGCCTTCTCCGATTCGGTCGATTCTGCCGGAGGCCGCAAACTCCCCCGCCCCAGTGGCGCCGCCAAAGACCGTTCCAAGCGCAGTTCCTCCTCCGTTGTCCAGCCAGGATATCGTCCAGATCTTTGAGCAGGAGTACCGCAACCTGCGGCCCCGCGCGCCCATGCCGCCGTTCCGGATAAAATTCCGGCGGTTTGTCTCGCTCAACACCACGATCCGGCTGCGGGAAGAGATGCTGCATGTCTCACTTTCAGACATTCTGGAAGGCGCGCCGGAGTCGGTGCTGCGGGCCATCGCCCACATCCTGATTGCGAAAATCTACAAGAAACCCATCGACCCCGGCCACAACAACCGCTACAAGCGCTTCCAGTACTCTGAACCCGTGGCGAGGCGCACGGAACAGACGCGCTCCGTTCGCGGGGCCAAGCGGATTCTGGGGCCCGAAGGGCACTATTATCACCTGGACAAGGTCTTTGACGAGCTGAACGAACGCTTCTTCCAGAACCTGCTCGGCCGCCCCACCCTCACCTGGAGCGAGCACCATGCCCGCCGCCTCCTGGGCCACTACGACGCCGCTCACAACACCATCGTCGTCAGCAAAATCTTCGACCGGCCCTCCAGCCCGCGCTACGCCATCGAATACCTGCTCTACCACGAGATGCTGCATCTGAAGCACCCGGTCAGCGTCCGCGGCACACGGCGGTGCGTGCACTCCCCAGCCTTCCGTGCCGACGAAAAACGCTTCCCGCAATTGAAGGAAGCGTTGGCATTTTTGAAGCGGCTTTAGGATGTCTGCGGGTTGGCCCCGCTATTTCCGCACCACAATCGGCACCTGTTCCAAAATCTCCAGCCCAAAGCCTTCCAGCGCCGGAATGTGCATCGGAGTATTTGAAATCAGCCGAATCCGGTGAATCCCCAGATCCGACAAAATCTGCCCACCCAGGCCAACCGAGCGGATGATGCGGCGGTGGCGCTCGTCCGGCTGCTCCTGCTGGCGCAGTTCCTTGTGGTGCAGCAATCGGCACTGGCCGTTCACTTGCTCCATCTCAAAACCGCGGCTGGTGTTGTGCAGGTAGACGATTGCTCCGCAACCGGCTTCGGCAATCATGCGCATCGATTCATCCAGCACCTCGCGGCACTGGCAGTCGGCGCCGAAAACGTCGCCGGCGGTGCAGCGCGTATGCACGCGCACCAGCACATTCTTGCCGCAAGTGGCGCAGTTGCCCTCGTGGCAGCAGAGCGCGCCGTAAACCAGCGCCAGGTGGCTTTCGCCGCCATTCACTTCACTCTGGTAGGCAATCATGCGGAACTCGCCGTGGCTGGTCTGGATGCGGCTTTCGCCGGCGCGCTTGATGTAGCGCTCGTGCTGCAACCGGTAGCGGATGAGTTCAGCAACGGTGAGCATCTTCATGCCATGCTCGCGGCAGAACTCGATCAGGTCGGGGACACGGGCCATGGTGCCGTCGTCCTTCATGATTTCGCAGATCACCCCAGCCGGAGCCAGTCCGGCCATGCGGGCCAGATCAACCGATGCCTCGGTTTGACCGGCGCGAACCAGCACGCCGCCCTTGCGGGCGCGCAGCGGAAAGACGTGCCCTGGACGGGCGAGATCGCCGGCAACAGCCTCCGGCGCGATGGCTGTCTTGATGGTGTGGGCGCGGTCGTAGGCGGAGATGCCGGTGGTCACGCCCTCGCGGGCCTCGATGCTCTCAGTAAACGCCGTGCCAAAGCGCGACGAATTCCGCTGCGACATCGGCGGCAGATTCAGATGGTCGGCGCGCTCTTCCGTCATGGTCAGGCAGACGAGCCCGCGGCCATGCTTGGCCATGAAGTTGATGGCCTCAGGGGTCACGAACTCGGCGGCCAGGGTCAGGTCGCCTTCGTTTTCACGGTCCTCGTCGTCCACCACAATCAGCATGCGGCCGGCGCGAATCTCTGCGATGGCGGTGGGTACATCCACAAACGGGTCTGCCGGCAGGTGACCGGGGCGGAGATCAGCGGAAATCGTAGTGGTGGACATAGTCGGCACTCTCATTGTCTCCCACCGCCCCGGAAAGAACAAAGGCGCCGTTCCCGTGGATGGGAACAGCGCCTTGATTGGGTAAAAGTTCTCCCGCAGGGGGAAAACGAAATTAGAGGGTGGATTCGATCTCAAAGCCCCAGGCCTCAAGAAGCGCCTCAGGGATATACTTCGAATTCCGATTGCGGCGAGCCCATTCGCGAAGACGGGTAGACCGGATGTACTGATCCGGGGTCAACTTGAATTCCTTCACGATCTGCTCAAAGGAAGTAACGGTAGGGACAACCGGGCCGATGGGCTCTGGCTTGCCCCAGTTCGGATTACCACGACGCTTTGCCATCGATTTCCAATCCTCTTTGGGAAGATAAGGTACGAGTGTTACCTGAAAAATGCCTCGCGTTCGACTATTCCGGCCAACAGTGAAATGCTCAGAACAGGGGGTGGGTGACTTAGCGAGGAACTCGAATTTCTCTTATTTTAAGGATTTTTTCTTCAAAAATCAATAGCAAAATGACCTTTGCAAGCGTTTACTTCATGCCCTGCAAACGGCTGGCATCTGCGAATTTAAGCCTCGTATTTTCAGAGATGTACTGCGCCGAAATGCCCTCTTTTCCTCCGTCTCACAGCGTGAAACGCACGACTTTTCTTTCGTCTCTTTTCGGCGGCTTCCCAGGGCTTCTTCCACCGCCCTTGCGCTATCCTTGAACAAGAACCATCATGCGCCGTTTTCTTCTTGTTTTGATTGCCTTTTCTCTTGTCTTGCTTGCCCTGCCCCGCCCCGGCCATGCCGTGGAGCTGAAGGTGAGCCGCCAGGCGCTGGACCGCACCCTGCAGCAGCAGCTTTTCAGCTCAGCCGATGGCCGCTATTACCTCAAGGGCGATGCCAAGTCCGCCTGCTCGGTCTACGCAGAAAAGGCCACGCTCAGCTTTGTCCAGGACCGCATCTTTGTCACCGTGAAGATTCACGCCACCCTGGGCACCGGCATCGGCGGCAAGTGCCTGGGTATTTCGCTGAACCCGACTGCGATTGTGAGCATGCTGCCGGATTCCGAAGGCGAATCCATCGGCTTTCGCGATGCCAGGGTGGAGCAGATCAGCAACTCCAAAGAGCTGAATTTCCTGCTGACGCCCTTCCTCAGCCACCAGGTACCCAGCAGCATGAAGGTGAACGCCGCCGACATTCTGCGCCAGTCGCTGGTGGGCTCAGCCAAGACGACAGGCTTCGACATCACCCTGACACGGCTGAAGATTCACTCCATGGTCATCGCCGGCGACAACCTGGTGGTGGACGCTGACGGCGACCTGACCCTGAAGTAGCTACTTCCCCGCCCCGTAGCCGTGCCAAACGTACTCCAGCGCCTCTGCCAACGTCTGATCGCGGGTGCGCCAGTCTACGTGTCCGGCGTTTTTCGCAAAGACAAACTGGTAGTGGTAGCCCGCGCCGGCCAACGCCTTGGCCATCAGCTCGTTGGCCAGCACCCAGTCGTGCATGCCGTCCCGCATCACATTGGGGTTGTACAGATCCCGGTCGCCCACCTCCATCCATATCCGAATGGGCTTGCGCGGCGTCTCGGCAACCAGATGCTCTACGTACTCCCAGGCCCCGTGCGGAGTGACCTCATTCGTTGGCCATTGCTGGTTGATCCACGTGCCGGAGTAGGCCAGCACGCGGTGGTACAGGTCCGGCCGATACCAGGCCATCGTCCACGCAACCGCCCCGCCGCTGCTGCCGCCCATAGCAGCGCGGGCCTCCGGGTCGTGGCTCAGCCGCACATGCGCCTGCGCCTCCACACGCGGCAACACCTGCGCCTCAACCCACTCGGCATATCTGGAGGAAAGCGTGTCGTACTCAAGCCCGCGCTCCGAGCCCTGCGCGTCGCCACCCCCGTTCTGGATGGAAATCGCCACCATCGGCGGCAGCTTCCCAGCGGCTATCTCGTTGTCCAGCACCGTAAACAGCAGCCGGTCCGGCCCATCCGCGCCCACGATAAACGGCGCCTCACTCCCCGAAACGTATTGCCGGGGCACGTAGACCGTGACCGTGCGCGTCCACGCCGCCGGGTGGCTGGTGGTCACAATCATGCGCGTGGGGTCGCTTGGATCAGCCTTGCCAAAGGTCCCGGGCTCGCGCGCAATGCCGGGGTAAAACCGGCTCTCCGCCGAGGTCATCAGAATCTCAACGATTTCACCCTGCGACACCGCGGGATTGGCGGTTGCCTCCGGCGAAGGCGCATGCGTGGGCCCAAGGATGAAATTGCCGTCGGCGTCAGCTTTGGGAAGCGCACCATCCGGCAGCTCGGTCGCCGTGACGTAGCCGGACATGTGCGGGTCGCGGACCGGCGGTTCCGTGTGGACTGGTTGGGCAAGGCCAATGGCGGGGACGGCCATCGCGGCGACGAGGAAGACGATGCGGGGGAATGCCATGAATGCTCCTGCGGGGAGTTGCCGGCGGCAGCTGTTCCGGGTGAACCGAACTATATCAGCCCCACACTCCCCGTCGCAGCCCTACAGCCTCCCCGCCCCAATCAGCCCCGCTACCGCCTCAATATCCGGCCCCGGCACGCGGTCCTCCCCCAGGTGCGGCACCACGGCGCGAATCGCCTCATGCGCCAGCGCAACCGCACGGCTGGGCCTCAGCGGCAGCCGGAAATCCAGCCCCTGGGCCGCGCACAGGCACTCAATCGCGAGAATATGCCGCAGGTTCTCAACCACCCGCCGCAGTTTGAGCGCGCCTGTCATGCCCATCGAAACATGGTCTTCCTTGCCGCCCGAGGTCGGCACCGAATCCGTCGACGACGGATGGCTGAGCACCTTGCACTCGTTCAACAGCGCCGCTGCCGCCACGTGCGCAATCATGTAGCCACTCGACAGACCTGCCTCCGGGGAAAGAAACGCCGGCAGCCCCTCGTTGATGTCAGGGTTGATGAGCCGGTCAATGCGCCGCTCGCTGATGCTGGCCAGATCCGTCAGCGCGATGGCGGCGTAGTCCAGCGCGTAGGCCAGCGGAGCCCCGTGGAAGTTGCCACCCGAAAGGACCGCTGGAGTGTCGCCCGGGAAGATTAACGGATTGTCTGTCGCCGAGCCGGCCTCGGTCTCGAGAATGCCGCGCACATGGGCCAGCACCCCCCGCACGGCCCCGTGCACCTGCGGCATGCAGCGCAGGCAGTAGGCGTCCTGCACGCGGGTGTCGTTGGCCAGGTGCGAATTGCGAATCTCGCTCTCCGCAAGCAGCCCAATCAGGTTCTGCGCCACGGCAATCTGCCCGGCGTGGGGACGGGCCTCGTGGATGCGCGGATCAAAGGCGACGGGAGTGCCCATCAGCGCTTCCAGGCTCATCGCTCCTGCCAGGTCCGCAGTACCGGCCAGGTGAATCGCCTCCAGCACGGCCAGTCCGCCCACGGCATTCATCGCCTGGGTGCCGTTCAGCAGCGCCAGCCCTTCCTTCGCCGCCAGCGCCATCGGTGTGAGTCCTGCCAGGCGCATGGCTTCCCCACCCGGCAGCCGACGGCCCCGGTAAAACGCTTCCCCCTCGCCAATCACAACCAGCGCCAGGTGCGCCAGCGGAGCCAAATCGCCGCTTGCGCCCACAGATCCGCGCTCCGGGATGACCGGGGTTACGCCGCAGTTCAGCATGGCCACCAGCAACTCCAGCAGTGCCGGACGCACTCCGCTGAAGCCCCGCGCCAGCACATTCGCGCGCAACAGCAGCATTCCCCGTGCCTCGGCAATGCTCATTGGCTCGCCCAGCCCGCAGGCATGGCTGCGGACAAGGTTGGTCTGCAACTGCCCCAGTTTGTCAGCCGGGATGCTGACGTCAGCCAGCTTGCCGAAGCCGGTGTTGACCCCATACATGGTTTGCCCGGTGGCCAGAATCTCTTCAATCACGCGGCGGCTGGCTGCCAGGCGCTCCAGCGTCTCGGCCGAAACCACCACGGCTCGGCCCCCCGCAGCCACCTGGCCAATCGTTTCCAACGTCAGCGCCTCGCCCACCAGCGCAACCGGGGTCAGCCCCTGCACACTCTCAAACCTGTTTCCACTCATACTCCTGATGCTAGGCAAGCCCCGAAACCCAGTACAGAATCTTTCCCCACCCGGTTTGCCATTTCATGCGGCATTCCACTACGCTTGTCTGCGATGACACTGGATTCCACTACCACCTACCTGATGGACAGCTTTGGCCGCCAACTGCTTGCCGAGCTGCAGGACAACGCCCGCATCTCCACCGCAGAGCTGGCCCGCCGCGTTGGCCTTTCGCCCACCGCCACCGCCGAGCGGCTCAAGCAGATGGAAGAAGTCGGCATCCTGCGCGGCTACACCATTGATATTGACCGCGAAGCCCTCGGCCTGGAGGTGATGGCGTTCATCCGAATGAGCTGCGACGGCCCCCACTACTTCCGCCTGATGGAGTTTGTGCAGACGCTCGAAGAGGTCCGCGAGTGCCACCACCTGACCGGCGGCGACGCCTTCCTGCTGAAGGTGACCACCACCAGCATGGACGCGCTGGAGGCCCTGATTGAAGCCCTCCTGCCCTACGGCAACCCGGTCACCAGCCTGGTCCTCTCCAGCCCGGTCCCGCACCGGAAATATGCGGTGACAGGCAAGCTCACCACCGCCGCCCGCAAGCGTGCCCCGAGGCGCTGAACTCTCGCCTCTCCTGACTCATTGAAGATTCACAATTTCGCGTTGCGCATTGAAAACAAAGGCTGCTATGCTTCGCGGGACTTCAGACAGGCTTCCCAATGCCCCCTGTCTGCCCCACTGCCCTCTCACCCCTTCGCGAGGTCATCCATGTCGTCTGCCCACTCTGCCCATGTCACGCCCGAACGCATCATGCAGTTTGCCTGGGGATACATTCCTCCGCTGGCCATTGAAGCTGCGATTCGCAACCGCGTCTTTGACGTGCTCGACGAAGGTCCCAAGTCTCTTGCGGAAGTGGCTGCCGCTACCGGCGCCTCCACCCGTGGCCTCTCTGCCGTGATGAATGCCCTGGTGGGCCTGGAACTGCTTGCCAAGGACGATGCTGGCGTGTACTCGCTGACGCCGGAGAGTTCGCTCTTCCTGGTGCGCAGCAAGCCCAGCTTCCAGGGCGGCCTCATCCTGCATACCAGCGAGCAGTTGCTGCCCAAGTTCCTGAACCTCAACAAGATTGTTGCCACTGGCAAGCCCGCCAACCACGTCAATCAGGAATCGGACGGCGGCGAATTCTTCCGCCAGTTTGTCGTCGACATCTTCCCCATGAGCTACCCGGCAACTCAGGCACTGGCCGGCGCGCTCGGCCTGGCCACCTCCACGGCCCCGTTGCGCGTGCTCGACCTGGGTGCCGGCTCCGGCGTCTGGGGCATTGGGCTGGCTCAGTCGTCTCCGCACGTCACTGTCACGTCGGTTGACTGGCCTGAAGTGCTGCCCATCACGCAGACCACGGTCAACCGCTTCGGGCTCTCTGACCGATTCCAGTTTGTTGAAGGCGACCTTCTCTCGGCTGATTTCGGTTCAGGCCACAACGTTGTCACAGTGGGCCACATTCTGCACAGCGAAGGCGAAGCCCGAAGCCGCGAACTCCTGGCCAAGACTCACGCCGCGCTGGCCCCCGGCGGCACCATCGCCATTGCAGAGTTCCTCGTCAACCCCGACCGTCGCGGCCCCGTTGGCGGACTCTTCTTTGCCGTGAACATGCTGGTCAACACCGATAACGGCGACACCTACTCCTTTGAGGAGATTGCAGGCTGGCTGGCCGAGGCAGGCTTCGTCAACGCCCGCCTGGTGGATGCCCCAGGCCCGTCGCCGCTCATCCTGGCCACCAAGCCGTAGCCCCCACATACCCGCTGCGGCTCTGCCCAACCATCTCTGGGCAGAGCCGCAGCAATCCCCCCTTTTTCCGCCAGGACTTAGCCCATGCGCTTCCCCATCGCTGCCCTCGCCCTCATCTGCCTTCCCGCATCTCTCTCCGCGCAATCGCTTCTGGTAGCCAATCAGAAGGTAGCAACGGTCACCGTCCTTGACCCCGCAACGAACCAGATCTCAGCAACCATCGCAGAAAAGACAGGCGAAGTGTGGGGTCACGAAATCGTCGCCTCGCCCGACGGCAAAACCGCCTACCTGCCCATCTACGGCAGCACCGGTGTCGGCGTTCCCGGCATTGACGGGCAGGAAATCCTCGTCCTCGACCTGCCTTCCCGGGCAATCCGCAAACACATCAGGCTCGACCACGGCGTGCGCCCGCACTCCATCCAGTACGACGCCAACTCCGGCCTCTACTACGTCACCACCGAGGTCGACCAGACCGTCTCGATCCTTGACCCGAAGGCCGACTCAATCGTCGGCTCCATCCCCACCGGCGCGCCCCAGTCCCACATGCTCGCCCTCTCCCACGACGGCCGCTTCGGCTACACCGCCAACGTCGGCCCCGGCTCGGTCTCCATCCTCGACCTCAAGGCCCGCAAGCTTGTCACCGTACTGCCCCTGGCGCCCATGCTGCAGCGCATCTCCATCTCAAACGACGACAAGTTCGTCTTCACCAGCAACTACCAGCAGCCCGAGCTCATCGTCCTCGATACCGCCACCCGGCAGGTCGCCAGGCGCATCCCGCTGCCCACGCTCGGTTACGGATCTTCCCCCACGCCCGACGGCAAGCTCCTCCTCATCGCTATTCCCAGAGCGAATCAGGTCGCCGTCATCGACATCGCTTCCCTCACGGTCGTCCGAACCATTCCCGTTGCGAACGCGCCGCAGGAAGTTCTGATTCGCCCGGACGGCAAATCTGCCTACGTCTCAAGCCCCCAAACCGGCAAAGTGACTGTCATTGACACCGCTACCTGGCAAACCACCAGCATCGCCTCCGGTGCCTACTCCGACGGCCTCGCCTGGGCCAAATAACCCCGAAAACCTGTTCAGATGTCCAGACGAGACCACGGATCGTGCGCATGCCAGGCACCACCACTACATCGTCAAAAATTCATAACACGACCATTGACGAACGTCAGATTGGCCCGTGTATGATTCGGCCCCTTGGGAGCAGGGCCGTTTTCGATGCGCCCTGAGCTTCCAATGGAGGCAAATTCATGGCGAGTGCAGCATCTCTTCACCCGGGCCTGCTCGGCGGGTCGCACCCTTTCCGTGCCTGTTACGGCAACTACATCGGCGGTACCTGGGTAGAACCCGCGTCAGGCCAGTACTTTGACAACATCACCCCGGTCACCGGCAAGGTCTTTTGCCAAATCGCCCGCTCCAATGCGCAGGACATTGAGCGCGCCCTGGACGCAGCCCACGCTGCCAAAACCGCCTGGGGCCACTCCAGTGTGGCCGAACGCTCGAACATCCTGAACCGCATTGCCCAGCGCATGGAAGACAACCTGCAGCTGCTGGCTGAAGCTGAGACCTGGGACAACGGCAAGCCCATCCGCGAAACCATGGCTGCCGACCTGCCGCTCGCCATCGATCACTGGCGCTACTTCGCCGGATGCATTCGCGCCCAGGAGGGCACCCTTTCGCAAATCGACAACGACACCGTGGCCTACCACTTCAAGGAGCCGCTGGGCGTAGTCGGACAGATCATTCCCTGGAACTTCCCCCTTCTGATGGCCACCTGGAAGCTCGCTCCCGCCCTTGCCGCCGGCAACTGCGTTGTGCTGAAGCCCGCCGAACAGACCCCCGCCAGCATCCTCGTCTGGCTGGAACTCATCGGCGACCTGCTCCCCGCCGGCGTACTCAATGTCGTCAACGGCTTCGGTCTGGAGGCCGGCAAGCCGCTGGCATCCAGCTCGCGCATCTCCAAGATTGCCTTCACCGGCGAAACCACCACCGGCCGGCTCATCATGCAGTACGCCAGCCTGAACCTCATCCCCGTCACCCTGGAGCTGGGCGGCAAAAGCCCCAACATCTTCTTTGCCGACGTGCTGCAGGAAGACGACGACTTCTTTGACAAGGCGCTCGAAGGCTTCACCATGTTCGCGCTCAACCAGGGCGAAGTCTGCACCTGCCCCAGCCGCGCGCTCATCCAGGAGAGCATCTACGACCGCTTCATGGAGCGTGCGCTGAAGCGGGTACAGGCCGTGAAGCAGGGCAACCCGCTCGACGCCAGCACCATGATTGGCGCCCAGGCCTCCAGCGAGCAGCTTGAAAAGATCCTCTCTTACATCGACATCGGCAAGCAGGAGGGCGCAAAGCTGCTGACCGGCGGCGTGCGGGCCGACCTCGGCGGCGAGCTCTCCGGCGGCTACTACGTCACCCCGACCGTCTTTGAGGGCAACAACAAGATGCGCATCTTCCAGGAAGAAATCTTCGGGCCGGTGGTCAGCGTGACCACCTTCAAAACCGAAGACGAAGCCCTGGAGATTGCCAACGACACGCTCTACGGGCTGGGCGCGGGCGTCTGGAGCCGCGATGCCAACCGCTGCTACCGTTTCGGACGTGGCATCCATGCCGGCCGCGTCTGGACCAACTGCTACCACGCCTACCCCGCCCACGCGGCCTTTGGCGGATACAAGCAGTCGGGCATCGGGCGCGAAACCCACTCCATGATGCTTGACCACTACCAGCAGACCAAGAACATGCTGGTCAGCTACAGCCCCAAGAAGCTCGGCTTCTTCTAGACCGCAACCCAACCCCCAGGCCCCGGCAGCGTTCCCCCCCTGCCGGGGCCTTCGCGCACCGGAGGGCCACCGTTTGACGCAATCCATTCTTCCCGAACAGACCATTCCCGAGCAGGTCCTTGTTACACCTGCCGCAGCAGAGCTCATCGCGCTGCTCAGGCAGAAGCACGGGCTGCTGATGTTCCACCAGTCCGGCGGCTGCTGCGATGGCAGCTCACCCATGTGCTACCCGCGCGGCGAGTTCCTCACCGGCGACTCCGACGTGCAGTTGGGAACCATCTGCGATACACCCTTCTACATGAGCAAAAGCCAGTTTGAGTACTGGAAGCACACCCAACTTATCCTCGATGTCGTCCCCGGCCGCGGCGGAATGTTCTCGCTGGAGGGCCCGGAGGGGCTGCGGTTCCTGATTCGTTCCCGAATCTTTACCAGCGAGGAGATAGCTGCCCTGCGCTCCGCAAAGAGAATTTGAACTTCCCGTCACAGGTTCCAGATTTGCACTGGTGGTATGCTTTTGGGTTCGGGGGAAGGAATTTCCAATGCTCTGGTCGGCCCTGTATTCAAAACTAGACTCATGGAGTGCCACACTTGGAAACGGCGATTCCTGGAAACGGTACTCAATTGCTTACCTGCTCTTTCTGCTTGCTTTTCTGAGCCGCCTGCTCATCCTTCCCATGGACGGCGGTTACCCGTTTCTCACCTTCTTTCCCGCCGCAATTCTTGCCTTTTTCCTCTGCGGCCAGCGCCCGGGATTTGTATGCGCCATTCTCAGCGGTGTCTGCGGCTATTACTTTTTTGAGCCGCCGATTCAAACCTGGATTCCCACCTACCAGTCCATGCTTTCCGGCTTTGGCTATATATTCAGCGTCTGGCTTGTCGGCAACATCATTTCTGCCTCACGACGCCATGCAAGGAATGCTGTCCAGTTGCAGAAAGAACTTGGGGAACGCACCTTGCAGGAAGCCAACGAGAATCTGCAACTCGCAATGGACTCTGCGCAGTTGGGCATCTGGAACTGGGACGTCACGGCAGGCAGCGTCCATTGCTCAAAGCGGACGCTGGAATGCCTGGGTGTCGCAAAAAACCAAAAGCTGAATTACGCCCGCTTCTGCGAGACCGTCCACCCGGAAGATCGGCAGCGAGTAGACAGCCAGGTGGCTGATTGCCTGCGCAATCACTCCAGTCTCGACCTCGAGTTCCGCGTGGTGTGGCCCGACGGTTCGGTCCACTGGATGGCGGCGCTTGGCCGCAGTTTCTTCGCGGATGACAGCACCGCTCAGCACATGCAAGGCGTGGTGCGCGACGTAACCATGCGCAGAATACTGGAGCAGAGCGTGGTGGAACACAAACACATGCTCGAGCAACTTGCTGAAGCGATGCCGCATATTGTCTGGGCTTCTGACCGGCAGGGAAGGAATATCTACTCGAATGGCCATTGGACCAGGTACACCGGAGTGGCCGCATCCGAGAGCTTTGACCATGGCTGGCTGCTTTCCGTTCATCCGGACGACCAGGCGCTCTCCCAACCGCACTGGGAGCGCGCCGTCAGCTCGCAGTCTGCGTTCAGTTTTGAAAGCCGCATCCGCCGCCACGACGGCCTCTACCGGTGGTTTCTGGTGCGCGGCGTACCCGTGCTGGATACCCACGGAAACACCGACCGCTGGTATGGCACCTGCACCGACATCCACGATTTGAAGACTGCCCAGCAGGAACTGGCCGCAAGCCGCGCCGAGGCGCTGGAAGAGGTAAAAGCACTGCGCGGGCTGGTGAACATCTGTGCCTGGTGCCGAAAAACCCTGGACGAAAATGGATCGTGGGTGACGATTGAAGAATACGTCCAGCGCCACTCTGCGGCTGTCTTTTCGCACGGCATTTGCCCCACCTGCCAATCGGACGCGATAACCGAGCGCATGCTCGCGCGGAAGGCCAAAGGCCAGGGCTGACCCGGCTCTTTCCCAACTGCACCATCGGCGCGATATGCTTTGGGCGCGCGCAATCCCGTGCGTATGACCGTCTCTTCCCGGAGCCCGACCGTGTCCAACGCTAAATTCCCTGCTCTGCTGTCCGCCTTTCTGCTTACCGCTGCACTGATTCCCGCCGCAACAGCCCAGCAGCCTGAGCCACGCCAGAAGTGGAGCGCCATGTGGATTTCGCACCCCACGGCACCCCTGCGCGAACCCATAACGCTGCACTTCCGCAAGGCAATCACGCTGGCCACCAGGCCCGAGCACTACCGTGTGCATGTGAGCGCGGATAACCGATTCCTGCTCTACGTCAACGGCCAGCGAGCCGGCGAAGGCCCCGCCCGTGGCGACCTGGCCCACTGGCGCTACGAGACGCTGGATATCGCGCCCTACCTGCACGCCGGCCAAAACACCCTGGCCGCGACCGTCTGGAACTTTGCCATTTACGCCCCCGTTGCGCAGATTACCGACCGCACCGCCTTCCTCGTTGAGGGCGACACCACCGCCGAATCCGATGTCAACACAAACAGCAAATGGATGGTGGAAGACGAGCCCGGACAGCAGCCGTTGCCCCGCAAAGCGGACGGATTCTGGGCCTACATGGCAGCCGGCTACGGCGAAACCCTGCGTGCGGCAGATTACGACTGGGCCTGGCAGACCGAGCCCACCACAGGCGGCCGCTGGGTGTCCGCCAAGGCAGCCCTGCGCGAGTCCATCTACCCCGGCAGCGCCGCTCCCCGTGGCGCACAGGCCGACGTTCCCTGGCAACTGGTGCCTGACACCCTGCCGCCCATGGCCTACACCGAAGAAGATGCCGGCAAGCTCGTCCGCGAGAGCGTGGACGGCCAGATGACCCTCCACTTTGGCAACGGCCCCGGCGGCACCGAAGGCCACATTCCCGCTACCGTCGCCCCCCACCAGAAGCTGCACCTGATGCTGGACCGCGGCGAGCTGACAACCGCCTACCCGGAGCTGAAGTTCTCCGGCGGCAAGGGCGCGCACCTGACCCTGACCTACGCCGAAGCCCTCTTCGACGCCAAGCAGCACAAGGGAAACCGCAACGAGGTGGCCGACCGCGTCGCCATCGGCATCCACGACGAAATCTACCCCGATGGCGGCGAGGGCCGGCAGTTTGAGCCCCTCTGGTGGCGCACCTGGCGTTACCTGGATATCGCCATTGAAACCGGCGATGAGCCGCTCAAGCTGGATGCCCTCACGGCGCACTTCAGCGCCTATCCTTTCAAGCAGTTAGCAACCTTTACCTCAAGCGACCCGGAACTCGACCGCATCTTCCAGATTGGCTGGCACACTGGCGAGCTCGACGCCCATGAAACCTACATGGACACTCCCTATTACGAGCAGCTCCAGTACTCCGGCGACACCCGCATCCAGGAGCTGGTCACCTACGCAGTCTCCGGCGATGACCGCCTGCCCCGCCAGGCCATGCGCGCCCTCGACGACTCCCGCATCCCCGAAGGCATCACCGCCAGCCGCTACCCGTCGAACCTCGCCCAGTACATCCCGCCGTTCTCGCTGCTCTGGATTGGCATGATCCACGACTACAGCCAGTACCGCGACGACCCCGCCTTCCTGCACTCGCTGCTACCCGGCACCCGCACCGTCCTCGACTGGTTTGCCGGCTACCAGCACCCCGACGGCCTCCTGGCCAAGCTGCCCTGGTGGAGCTTCGTCGACTGGGTCGAAACCAAAAAGGACTTCCCTTCCTACGATGCGAAGGGCGAAAGCTGCCTGACAACGTTGGAGTACATCGGCGCGCTGCAGGAAGCCATCGACCTGGAAGCGGCCGTTGGCGACAAGGCACACGCTGAGGCCAACACCGCGCGACTGGCACATGCCAAGGCCGGCGTGATGGCCGGCTGCTGGGATGCCGCCGCCGGACTGGTCGCCGACTCCCCGGCCAGGGACGCCTTCAGCCAGCACGCCAACATGCTCGCCGTTCTCTATGACGTGGTGCCGGCCGCACAGCAGCGCGCTGTCATGGAAAAGGTTGTGGGCAAAGAGCTTGGCCACCCGTATTCCGGCCCGGAGCTCATCCAGGCCAGCTACTACTTCCGCTTCTACCTCGCCCGCGCGCTGGACCACGCAGGCATGGCCGACGACTACATCGCCCTGCTCGGCCAGTGGCGCGAGATGCTGAAGCTGGGCTTTACCACCTGGCCCGAGCAGCCCGGCGATACCCGCTCCGACTCGCACGCATGGACCGCCCACCCCACCTACGACCTGCTCACCCTCGTGGCCGGCATCGCGCCCGGCAGCGCCGGCTTCAAAACCGTTCGCATCACCCCGCATCTGGGCTCCCTCACCCATCTGCAGGCGACCTTCCCGCATCCGCTGGGCCTCATCCGCGTGCATTACGAAGGCGGCAAAGCCGAGATTTCCTTGCCCGCAGGCCTCACCGGCGTCTTTGTCTGGAAAGGCAAGGAGACAGCACTGGCAAGCGGGGAGAACCAGGTGGAACTGCGATAAGCAGTGTGGGCCAATCTGCTACATACTACAATTTGCCTCACCTTTCATGGCATACTGTACCCAGACGAGGCCATTCTCATGACCGCTGCCCTTACCCACGACTGGAGCACCCTGGAGGCCCACGCAGCTCGCGGCGGTTCTGAGGCGCTGGCCTTCCTGGAAGGCCGCCTTCCCACCACCGTCATGGAGCAGTTGCTCGCCATCGGCTTTGACCGGGCCGAGGTACACGCCATCATCTTGCCGGCTCGCACCCTGCAACACCGCCGCTCCCGCAAGGAGGCGCTCACCCTTGAGGAGTCCGACCGGGTCTTCCGCCTGCTGCGGGTGCTCGCTGCCACTGAGGCCGTAATGGGCAGCCGCGAGCAAGCTCTGACGTGGCTGCGGCAGCCCAATCCCCGGCTTGACCCTGCCTCCCGTGGCAACCTCTTCGCCGCAGGCACCCGCACTCCCATGCAACTGCTGACAACCGAGACCGGCGCGCGCATCGTCGAAGAGCTGCTGCTGCAAATCGACGAAGGCATCTACCTCTGAGATGCCCCAACCCCTAACGCACCTCTGGCGCATCAGCCGGCACACCGACCTAGACGGCATCGGAGGCCTGCGCGCCGCTGGTCGCTGGCACCGCGCCGGGCGGCGCATCGTCTACACCGCCGAGTCGCCTGCCGGAGCGCTTCTGGAAACCTGCGTCCACACCGCCGCCGGCAACATCCCGGCCCACTACACGCTGCTGCGGATTGCCATCACTGGCCTGCCGGTCGCCGATTTCGTCCACCGCGAATTGCCGGCCGACTGGCGCACCAATCTGGATGCCACACAGTCCCTCGGCAACCGCTGGCTCACCAGCCTGCAATCGCCTCTGCTGCGCATCCCCTCAGCCCTCGCCCCGGAGACCTGGAATATCCTGGTCAACCCCGCCCACCCGGAGACCTCCCGGCTCGTCATCGAGCAGGTCTACCAGTACCCCTTTGACGAGCGGCTGAAGCGGTAAAGTGCTTACCGCTTCGCCCGCCGCTTGGCATCCTGCCGCGGCCAGTAGCCCATCGGCTCGGTCCACAGGTCGCCGCTCAGGTCTGCCGTCAGCGAAGCCAGCCGGGCCTGGGCATCGGCCACGGCGCGGTTGTAGATCAGGGGGCCAATCTCTTCCAGAAAGTACCCCAGCAGCAGCCCCGCGGCCAGTTCGCCAATCGGTTCCAGGTTCGCGTCCGAGTACCGGCGCAGCGAGGCAATCGCGTCCGCAGTCTCCAGTTTCGTCAATTCCAGCGTCTTCATGATGACGCCAGATTAGCCCCGCCCGCGCACCCAATCTGAGGAAAACCCGGTACAAAACTCCCCGTAAACATTGCCTGTTTCGCATTTTTGAGTTTCGGACTCCTTATCCACAAGAACCCTTCCGAGCCCCGTTGACCCTACCCCCTGCCCCCCGTACCTTGAGTATTGGACGGGCTTGCTTCCGCGAGCCGACCAGGGCCCATGGGCGCAAAAACTGAGTCCCTCGTAGACCACGAACCAGCCAGGAGTATGGATGCTGAAACTGAAGAAAATACACATTCTGGGCTTCAAGAGCTTTTGCGATCGAACGGAACTGGCCCTGCCAGGCACCGGCATTGCCCTTGTCGTCGGCCCGAATGGGTGCGGCAAATCCAACATCCTTGACGGCGTGACCTGGGTACTCGGCGAGCAGAGTGCCAAAAGCCTGCGCGGCACCCACATGATGGATGTCATCTTCGCCGGCACCCGCGACCGCAAGGCGCAGGGCATGGCTGAGGTGAGCCTGACTTTGGTCGATCCCGAAGCCTACGAAGGGCCCATCGCGCTGGAGCCGGAGGTTCATCTGGACCACGAGATGCCTGCCGACTGGGACGAAGAGGCTCTGCGCAAGCAACGCGCCGCCGAAGCCGAAGAGATCATTGCCGAGAACCAGCCCGGCCAGGTAATTGACGGCGAAGAGGGCGAGCAGCCGGAAGCCGCTGCGCCGGAGCCGATGGTCCACGGCGACATGGCCCAGCCGGTCGTCCTCAAAATTCGCCGCCGCAAATTCTCCACCACGCCGCAAAAGGGCGAAATCATCATCACCCGCCGCCTCTTCCGCACCGGCGAAAGCGAATACCTGCTCAACGGCAAGCTCTGCCGTCTCCGCGACATCCAGGACATCTTCATGGGCACCGGCCTCGGCCCGGAGAGCTACGCCATCATCGGCCAGGAGCGCATCGGTCAGCTCCTCAGCTCCAAGCCGCACGACCGCCGCTCCATCATTGAAGAGGCCGCGGGCATCACCCGCTTCAAGACCAAAAAGCGCCTCGCCGAACTTCGCCTGGAATCGGCCAAACAGAACCTGGCCCGCATTGACGACATCTTCGACGAAGTCACCCGCCAGATGAACTCGCTCAAGCGCCAGGCCGCCAAGGCCGAGCGTTTTGCCGCCCTGCGCGACGAACTGCGCAGCCGCCTGCGCGTAACCATAGCCAGCCGCCTGGCGCGGATGGACGCCGAGCAGCTTCGCCTGACCGAGGAAATCGCCGCGCTCAACTACGGCATTGACCAGGCAGCCACCAGCATTGAAGAGCAGGAAGTTCGCCAGCACGAGCTGACCGCCCGTGGCTACGAGCTGGAAGAGGCCGGCAAGCAGGCCCAGGCGGAGTCAAACGCCGCAGCCGTGGAACTGGAACGCGCCGCCGCCCGCGAGCGCAACAACCAGGACCGCATCGCCGAACTGGAAGCCCGCCTGGCCGGCAACGCCGCCGAACTGGAGCAGACCCGCCAGCAACTGGAAGGCCTGGCCGAGGAGCGCGAGCAGCAGAAGAACTTCCTGGCCAACGCCGCCGAGGATGCCCGCGCATTCCGCCAGCAGGTGGAAGCCCGCCAGACTGAGGCCCGCACCGCCGCCCAACAGGTTTTTGACGCCGAGCGACAGTTGGAGTCCGGCCGCCGCGCCGCCATGCATCTGCTCACCCTGGCCGGCACCGCCCGCAACCAGACAGCGCAGGCCGAGGAGTCTCTGGCCGCGTTGGAGCGCGATGCCCAGCGGCTGGAAGATGAAATGGGCCAGGCCCGCGCCGAACAAGGCAATCTGGGCACGGAAAAGGGCGAGCTGGGCTCCCGCGTGGCTGAGGCTCGCCAGGCTCTGCTGCAGCTTGAAACAGAGATTGCCGAGCTGCGCCAGATGCTCACCAGCCGCCGCCAGGAAGAAGGCGCCCTGCGCAGCCGCGCCCACCAGTTGCGTGGCGAGCTGGCCTCGGTCACCGGCCGCCGCAACGCGCTCGAAGCTTCCCTGCGCAACCACAGCTACTCCACTGAGACGGTTCGCAAGCTGCTCCGCCCGGATTCCCTTGGCCCCGGCATGACCCCCGTCGGTACACTTGCTGATTTTCTTGAAGTCTCCGGCGAGCACGAAATCCTGGCCGACACCTTCCTGCGCGACGAGCTGAATTACATTGTCGTCAAGAGCTGGCAGGCCGCCGAAGAAGGCGTGCGCCTGCTGCGCTCTGGCATGGACGGCCGAGCCACCTTCCTCATCCATCCCGAGGGCGGCGCGAGCTCGAATCGCGCCCAGTCTGCGACCATTGAAGCGGAAGGGCTCATCCCCCTGCGCAATACCATCCGCGTGCTCAACGGCTTCAGCGGGCATCTGGAAGCCATGCTTCCCAAGTTGCTGAACGGCTACCTGGCAACGGATGCCACCAGCGCGCGCGAGCTTTCCTTGAGTCATCCGCAGGCCTATTTCCTCACCCCCACGGGCGAGTGCTTCCACAACGCGACGCTTTCCGGCGGCAAGCCGGCGGCAGAGGGCCCCCTGGCCGTAAAGCGCGAACTGCGCGATGCCGAGCGCAAGCTGGCCGGCATTTCCGCGGATCTCGAAAAGGTTGACGCCGACGCCGTCGCCGCCGCGCGATCCATTGAAGAGCTGACCGGGAAGCTGGAGTTTGCCACCGAGCAGCGCCGCCAGAGCGAGCGGGATGCCGCCAACCAGGGTGCCGCCCTGCGCCAGATGGAGCAGGAGGTCGAGCGCATTGCCCGCCGCCTGCAGGAGTGGACTGCCCAGGCCACCCGAAACCTGGAAGCCCGCAACCAGAAGCAGTCGCTGATTACCCAGAAGCTGGAAGAAGCCGCCCGACTGGAAGGCGAACACCGCGCTGCGGAAGTGGCATTGGAAGAGCAGTTGCAGCAACTTGCTGAGTTGCGCCACGAGCGCGAGCGCGTGCAGCAGGAAGCAGCCCGGGTCACCGCCGAACTCGCTGGCCTGGAAGAACGCCGCCGCGGTGCCGAAAGCGCCTTCCAGCGCATTGAGCGCCTGCACAACGACCTGGAGCGACGCGTGCTCTCCCTGGAGCAGCAGAAGGTGGCCGCCGAGGCCGAGCGCACCCAGCGCCAGGGCGAGACCGGCGCGCTGAAGGCCAGCCAGATTGAGCTGGCCGCACGCCGCGACGAGCAGCAGCAGGCCGCGCGCGCCGCCGTGGCCGAGGCCGCTGCCCTGCGTGAAGAACTGACCGTTCTGGAGCACCAACTCAAGGCCCAGCGCATCTCCACCGAAGCCCTGCGGGAAAACCGCGCCACCCTGCAAAGCCAGACCGCCAAGCTGACCAGCGATCTGGAGCATCTTGAGGCCTCCTGCGTCGCGGAACTCGGGCTGGAGGCCGCAATCCTGCGCGCCGACGAGACCATTCTGCGGCTTGAGGCTGACGACCTGGCGATTGAAGAAGAGACCGGGCGCGAACTGCGGCAGAAACTTGAGGCGATGGGCCCCGTAAACATGATGGCGCTGGAAGAGTACAAGGAGACGGCCGAGCGGCACGCCTTCCTGGAATCGCAGCGCAAAGACCTCATCGACTCCATCGAAAACACCCGCGAAACCATTCGCGAAATTGACGTTATCTCGCGAACCAAATTCAACGAAGCCTTCGCACGCATCAACGAGAACTTCGCAAAAGTCTTCGCCAAACTCTTCCACGGCGGGCAGGCCTTCCTGCGGCTCACCGATGTCGAAAATCAGGCCGAGAGCGGGCTGGAAATCGTCGCATCCCCCCCCGGCAAGAAGCTGCAGAACGTGCTTCTGCTCTCAGGCGGAGAGAAAGCGCTGACCGCCTTGAGCCTGCTCGTGGGCATCTTCCAGTACCAGCCCGCGCCCTTCTGCGTGCTGGACGAAGTGGACGCGGCGCTGGACGAAACCAACGTTGGCCGCCTCGCCGACCTGCTGCACTCCATGAGCCAGGAGACGCAATTCCTGATTGTCACCCACTCCAAACGGATGATGCAGGCCGCCGACCTGATCTATGGGGTAACCATGCAGGAGCCCGGTGTTTCCAAGGTCATCAGCGTGCACCTGGCCAGCCAGCACCGCGAGCGCGCCACCGCTTAGGCCGCGCTCGCACCAGGTCTTTTTGATGACCAAATCTCCAGCAAATTTCAGCGCAAATTAAAATTGGGTTCCGTCGCCTTCCCCAGCGACGGAACCCAATTCTCTTCTAGTTTATCCAACTAGGACCGGGACCAGTGACAGGCGTGGAGGTCAATATCGCTGTCACCGGTCTCCCGGTTTTCGACGAGGCGAACTGCGGCTTCCCCACCACAGTTGCATCGTGTCCCGACTCCCGACGCCTGACTTGCAGGCCCCTGAGCCGTGTTGACAAAATGAGTTTCTCGAATCTTTGCGTTCCCGCAAGTGACGTTGGTCACACTCCAGTGTGCAAGGAAAGATCGGCGCGAAAAACACTGCGGAGTATGACACATTTGCGCATCGATTCGCCGTCCCGGCTTTCCACCGCCCCGGCCGACCGGCCCGGCATAGAATGGAAGTGGTTTTTCCAGCCGGTTTTCCGGGCAACTGTTTTATCCGCGAGGCAACTATTGTGTCAGTCCTTTTGAAGAGCAATCTGGGCGCCATTCCCCTCCTGGGACGTGGCAAGGTTCGCGACCTGTACTCAGTCGGCAACGACCTGCTGCTGGTTGCGTCAGACCGCATCTCCGCCTTTGACCATGTCCTCGGCTCCGGCATTCCGGGCAAGGGCAAAATCCTTACCCAGATCTCCCTCTTCTGGTTTGACCTGCTCCAGGACATCGTCCCCAACCACCTGATTGCCACCCGCGTCGCCGACTTCCCTGCCGAGCTGCACCCGTATGCTGACCAGCTTGAAGGCCGGTCCATGCTGGTCAAGCGCGCGCAGATGTTCCCGGTGGAGTGCGTCGCCCGCGGCTACCTGGCCGGCTCTGGCTGGAAGGAATATCAGCAGGCCCGCACCGTCTGCGGCATCGCCCTTCCCGAGGGGCTGCTCGATGGCTCGCAACTGCCTCAGGCAATCTTTACCCCGGCTACCAAAAGCCAGGACGGCGAGCACGACGAGAACATCGCGTTTGACGGCGTCGTGAAGGTAATCGGAGAGGCGGATGCAGCGGAGCTTCGCCGTCTCACCCTGGCCCTCTACAACCGTGCCGCCGCGCACGCAGAGAAGTGTGGGCTCATCCTTGCCGACACCAAGTTTGAGTTTGGCCGCACCGACCAGGGCATCGTGCTGGGCGACGAAGTGCTGACCCCCGACTCCTCCCGCTTCTGGGATGCAAAGCTGTGGAAGCCCGGTGGTGCGCAGGCCAGCTTTGACAAGCAGTTTGTCCGCGACTACCTCGAGGCAATCCGCTGGAACAAGCAGGCACCCGCGCCCGCCCTGCCGGACGATGTGGTGGAACGCACCCAGGCCAAGTACCTTGAGGCCTATCGTCTGCTGACCGGCAGCGCGCTCGTGCTTTAAGGAGCAGCCGATATGGGCGCGTTCGACATTGTGGTTCTGGTGGTGATTGCAGCCAGCGCTCTAGCCGGGCTCAAGGCGGGCCTCATCCGCAGCATTGCGTCCCTCGCCGGACTCATCGGGGGTGTACTCGTGGCCGGCTGGTACTACCCGCGCCTGGCCCCGCGCCTGCTGCCATTCACCCACAGCGAGCTGCTGGCCCAGGCGCTCAGCTTTTGCCTGCTTGCCATTCTCACCATGGTGCTGTGCGGGCTGGCGGGCTGGGGAGTGAAAATCGTCATCCACGGCGTCGGCCTTGGCTGGCTTGACCGCATCTTTGGCGCACTCTTTGGTCTCTTGCGCGGTGGGCTGCTGGTTGTCGTGGTGGTCATGGCCATCGTCGCCTTCTTTCCCAGTGAGGGCTGGATGACGGGAAGCTGGCTTGAGCGGCGTTTGATTTCCGGCGCTGAGCTTGCCACCCACCTCACCACCGAGGAGATGAAGCAGCGCGTCCACGACGGTCTGGAGCTGTTGCGCAAGCATGTGCCTGCTCTTGTGACCAGCCTCCCGACTGCACCGCAAAACCGCCCGCAGGCCTGACTTCCCCTTGCGCCTCTGGGCACGCAACTCCCGGTTAGTCTTTGACTTGTCTCGTTCCAGCCGATATATTTGAGTTTCATTTTCGGGGATGTAAGCCCGACTTCCGCATCGTTTTGCGTCAGTCTCTTCGGGGCCAAGTAGCACCCCCTCAGTTTGAAAGAATCGCCCCTGGCCGCAACTTCCCAATCCTCCCGGCAGGCAGCGATTCTCTTCAATCCCCCTTAAGCGCCGGCTGGAGGCCAAACCGCCTTGAACCTTCTCGATATCGGAATCGCCATTGTGTTTGTCCTCAGCGCGATTCTCGGATTTCATGCCGGCATCATCCGCACCACCTTTTCGCTTGGCGGACTGGCCATCGGCATCGCTTTTGCCAGCACCAACTACGAGCGTTTTGCCGGCGAACTCGCGCCCATGGTTCACTCCCTGGCTATGGCTGAAATGATCTGGTTCCTGCTGCTGATTGCCCTCGCCCTGGTCGCCGCATCCATGCTGGGCCACCAGGTGCAGGCCGCCGTGGATTGGAACGGCCTGGGCGCATTTGACCGCGTCCTCGGCATCACTCTCGGAGCACTGCGGGGAGTTGCCCTCGCCGTGCTGCTGGTGATGGTCAGCGCAGCCTTCTTCCCCCACTCCGACACCTTCCTCGACAGCCGGCTCACACTGCGGCTTCTGCGCCCGACCGAGTTGTTCACCGCACTCACCTCGCAGGCCCTGAAACACCGTGTTGACGAGGGTTTAGGCGCATTGCCGGTTGGCGACACCGCGCCAAGCGAATAATCCGCCTCCGATTTTTTTCGCAGGAACGGGACAGAGTGTGGGCTCTCGTGGCAATCTAATGAGACACGAGGACGTAACGTGAAGCGTGAATTAGACAGTCTTGTCATCCAGATGCACTCAACCGGTATCCGCTACGAAGAGGCGGTCCGTCACTTCAAACGCCAGTACCTCCTGCAGGTTCTGTTGGCCCACCGCGGCAACCAGTGCAAGGCCGCGGAAGAACTGGGCATGCACCGCAACACCCTGAGCCGCATCATGGCTGAGCTCGACCTTGATGTGGCCGAAGTTCGTGCCGGCCTCAAGCGTCCAGTGCGCAGCGAGCGTCTATTCACTGGCGTCCTTCGCCAGCAGGTGCGCTAGCCCAGGGTTGGCGCACACCTGGGCCGGGTGGGACGACCTCACTTTGCGCCCAGGACTCAAGAGACATGCCCGACTTCCCGATTCCGACGCCTCCAAGAGTCCAAATTCAGCCCGGCTTTGTCTGGGATGAGCAGGATGCCTATCTCTTCGACATCGACGGCACAATTCTGCGCAGCCGCGACCGCATCCACTTCAACTCCTTTGCCGAGTGCATCCACAACGTCATGGGTCTGGAGATTTCCCTTTCGGGCGTAAATCTGCAGGGACACACCGACACCGGCATTCTGCGCGAAGCCTTTACCCGCTCTGGCCTGCCCACTGCGGCTTGGGAGCCCCAGCTCGAAACCATCCTGGAAGCCATGCGCAACCACGTGCTGAGCCGCAGGGGTGAGCTGGACCTCCGCCGAATGCCCGGCATTGAGCCTGTACTGGCCCACCTTGCCGCCAAAGGCGCGCTGCTGGGCCTTGCCACCGGAAATCTGGAACTGATTGGCTGGCTCAAGGTTGAGGTCGCGGGTCTGCGCGAGTGGTTCCGCTTTGGCGGATTCAGCGACCGCCATGAGATTCGCTCTGAAATGGTAGGCGATGCCGCCCGCAAGGCCCGCGAACTCCTTGGTCCGAACGGCCATCAGACCTCCCGCATCTGCGTCGTCGGCGATACGCCGCGCGATATCCAGGCCGCCCGAGCCAACAATCTGCCCGTTATCGCCGTGGCCACCGGCAACAACAGCTTCGACGAACTGGCCGCCTGCCAGCCCGAGGTTTGCACCACCACGCTGGAAGACCTGCTGGCCCACACAGGCGCCGCCGGGCAGCCCCGGGAGGCCGCGCTGTGATTGCCCTGGTGCTGCTTGCCGCGCTTCAGACACCGCCCGCCGCCTCCACCCCGGCTGTGCCGGAGATATCCCAGGGCGAGCCAGTGCAGAAGTCTGCGCTGCACAACCAGCGCGAGGCCGCCACGCTCTACCTGAAAGGCGCCAAGCTGCTGGCCGCTGAGCAAACCGAGCCTGCCTGGAAGCTGCTGAAGCAGGCCGCCGACCTGGAGCCAACCAACGCCACTTACACCCGCGCTGCCGAGTTGGCCAAGCAGAGCCTGATTTCGCAGTGGGTGGTGGCGGCCGTGAAGCTGGCCGGCCACGGCGACCGCGATGCTTCCATGGCACTGCTGAACAAGGCGCACACCCTCGACCCGGAAAACCCCATCGTCAACCAGCACCTCTCCCAGGCTGAGGCTCCCTTGGCCGCTGCCGCCACCGGTGCCCCGGTCGGTACCCAGGCCAGCTCGCTCGCCGAGCCGCAGCCCATTCCCGGCGCGGTGGTGCCGCTGCGGCACGGCAACCTGCCCCAGAGCTTCCATTTGCGCAGCAATCAGCCCCAGGTCATCCAGCAGGTCTTCAAAGCCTATGGCATTGTGGCTACGGTGGATGACAGCGTGCTCAACCGGCCCATCCGGCTGGATGCCGACGACGCCAACTTTGAGCAGGCCATGCACCTGCTGTCCCTGGCCACGCACACGTTTTTCGTCCCCCTGGACCCCCTCCACGTCCTGGTGGCCATCGACAACCGCGAAAAACGCACCCAACTGGAAGATATGGCGATGGAGACTCTCAGCCTGCCCGGGCTCACCAGCACAGAGCTGACCGACGTGGGCAACCTGGCCAAGAATGTCTTTGACGCGCAGCAGTCTGCCGTGGAGCCAACTGCCGGCACGCTCACCATCCGCGCTCCGTCGAATACCATCGATGCCTTCAACCGCACCGTTTCCCAGCTCATCGCGGGCCACGCCCAGGTGGACCTGAACGTCAAGGTCATCGAGATTGCCCACACCAGCGCGCGGGAGACCGGCACTGCGACCTTCCAGCAGACCGGCGCCTACAACGCCCTCTCTGAGGTCAACAGCATCATCCAGCAGAACCAGTCGGCCGTACAGCAGATCATCAGCAGCGGCCTTGTCCCCGACGCGGACACACTCACCCACAAGATTGAGATTGTGCTCATTCTGCTCGCTGCCGGGCAGCTCTCCGGCCCGCCGTTCAACCAGGGGCTCATCGGCTTCGGCAATGGCATCACCGGCAGCATCCTTGCAGTTAGCCCGGCCACGCTGAACATGACCCTGAATTCCAGCGATACCCGCGCCCTCGACGACGTGAATCTCCGCCTGGCTGACCAGGAGACAGGCACCTTCCGCACCGGCGAGCGTTACCCCATCGAGACCTCGCAGTTCTCTGCCCTGGCGCTATCCACCGCCGCAACCGCCGGCTACGGCAACCAGACCATCCCCCAGGTGCAGTATGAGGATCTGGGCCTGACCCTGAAGGCCACGCCGAAGATCATGCGCTCCAACGACATTGCGCTCACCCTTGAACTCAAGATTGAGGCCCTCGGCGGCTCCAGCCTGAACAGCATTCCAGTGCTGAACAACCGCTCGCTGGCCGCAGTGATGACCCTGCGCGAGGGCGAAACCGCCATGGTGGTCAGCGACCTCAACCGGCAGGAATCGCGCGCCCTCTCCGGCAACCCGGGCATCGGCGATATTCCCGGGATGCAGGATGTTTCCGACGTAAAGAAGGATGTGAATGTGGCGCGGCTGCTGATTCTGGTGACCCCGAATGTCGTTCGCGAGCCCAGCCCGCCCGGCAAAGGTCCCATCCTGCTCATCGACAAGGGCTCCAGCCCGGTTCACTAGGCCTCTGGCAGAACCGCTGATCTTCTACACTGGAAGCCCCACTGGACATGTTGCACGGTTCCAGATATCGTGGGCAGCGATTGGAGTCATGCCCATGCGTTCGCTTGTCTGGTGCGCCGTGCTTTCCCTCGTCTGCCTCTCCCCTGCCCCCGCAGACCCCCAGCCGGCCCAAAAGGCCCCGCCGCCCACCATGGTGGAGCTCCCCGGATTTCCTGTCGAAATCGCCCTTTCACCAAAGGCGCGGCAAAAGCTGGTCAGCGCCAGGGAGACGGTAATTGTGGCTGTCTACCTTTACGCGAACCCCAAAAAGAGCGTCCCGGCAAAGTTCGTCGACGAAATGGGCCAGGTCAACCTCGGAGAAGCCAGAACCGAAGTCGCCCCAGGCGAAAACGCTACACTGCTACCCTTCCATGTGAAGAAACTCGCGCTGGACCGCGTGGATGACGATGGCGTCCAGGTCAATCTCAACGTATTTTCCGGGCGCAAATCTTCACCGGACAACCTCGTCGACTGCGGAATATGGGAAGGCCCGCTGAAAGACGCCGCCACGGCGAAGATTCATATCGCCTGCAAACTCATCGGCGAGTAAACTCCCTGCAGCAATGGGAAAGGCCGCCAGCAGGCGGCCATTCCGTTCACCAGCTCCGAGCTACTTGGCCGGGGCGTCGTGCGCCACGTGGTAGGCAATCATCTGCTTCAGCGTGTCGTACTGGATGCCGCCAAGCGGAATCAGCCGGCCGTTGATCGCCAGCGACGGAGTCTGGTTCACGCCCAGGTCCTCAGCCAGCTTGATTCCTGCGTCCACGGTTGCCTTGGTTTCCGGCGTCTTCGAGCAGGCTTCCACCTTCTCGGGGTCCTGACCAGCCTTGGTCGCGGCGCTCGAAAGGGTCAGCGTCGCGCCCTCGTCAGTGGCCAATCCGGCCTGTCCCTCATACACCGCATCGGCGTACTGGAAGAAGGCGGCATTGCCGCCCAGCTTCGCCACGCAGGCGCCATAGGCAGCCGCGCGGAAGGCCTGGGCATGGATCTTCACCAGCGGGAAGCTCTGGTAGACGATATGCGCGTTCGGGAAGTCGGCGGCAATCTTGGCCACGGTGGCCTGCGCGTCCTTGCAGTGCGGGCACTGGAAGTCAGCAAACTCAACCAGTTCCAGGTCCTTGGAGGCAGCACCTTCCGAGGGTCCGTTGGCGCGCGCAGCCAGGGTGGCGCGATTCTCCGCATAGGGATGATCGCCGAAAGGCAGGATTTCGCCGCCCGTGATGATGTGCTTCAGGTCAGGCGTCACAAAGAACTGCAGCACGCTGATCTGCTTGGCGCCCTTTTCGCCAACCAGAATCACGACATTCTCGACCCCTGCAACCTGGGTCTTCAGGATGCGCTGCACCTGGAAAACGCGGTTCGGGTCGTAGCCCCAGGAGGCCTGCAGGAAGTTGTAAACCTGGTCCTTGGTGGGGGCATCGGCGGTAAAGTCCGTGGCTTCCGGCTTCGGAAAGGCGGGACCAGCGGCAACATCAGCTCCCTGTGCGGGGGCGGGGGGAACATCTTGCTGGGCAACCAGCGGAAGCGTAAACAGGGCAGCAGCCGCCAATGCGACAACGCTGGCCAAACGAAGCGAAGAACGATTCAAGCGAGTTTCTCCTTAGTTGTACAGGCGTAAAGTGTGCGCAGACTGGGCCCGCACCGCACACTACGCCCTTCTGGTTTATACCTGAACGCGGGCCGCTATGGGAAACCGGCGGCCCATGCCGAAGCTCTTTGGGGTAACTTTCAAAACCGGCGCAGCCTGCTGCCGCTTATACTCGGTGCGCTCCACCAGCCGCACAATGTGTTCGACGATTGCCGCGGGAAATCCGTACTCGGCCACAATCTGCGCCGGCGTCTCGTAGCGCTCCACATAGGCCTCAAGAATCGGGTCCAGCACATCATACGGCGGCAAGGAATCCGTGTCCTTCTGGTCGGGCCGCAACTCCGCCGAGGGCGCCTTGGTCAGGATCGCCTCCGGAATGACCTCCCCGTTGCGGTTCACCCACCGGCTCAGCGCATAGACCCGCGTCTTCACCAGGTCGCCAATCACAGCCAGCGCGCCCACCATGTCGCCATACAGCGTGCAGTAGCCCACCGCCATCTCGCTCTTGTTCCCGGTCGTCAGCACCAGCGACGAAAACTTGTTCGAGAGCGCCATCAGCAGCACCCCGCGGATGCGCGACTGCAGGTTTTCTTCGGTCAGGTCAGCCTTGAGCCCGGCAAACAGCGGCGCAAGCGTCTCGCTGAACTCATGGAACATCGGCTCAATCGCCAGAATCGCGAAGCGGATGCCAAGGTTCTCGGCCAGGATGCGGCTGTCCTCCACCGATCCGGTTGAGGAGTAGCGGCTGGGCATTCCGATGCCCATCACATTCTCAGCTCCCAAGGCATCCACAGCAATCGCCGCCACCAGCGCCGAGTCAATCCCGCCCGAAAGCCCAATCAGCGCCCGTTTGAAGCCGGTCTTGTGCACATAGTCGCGCGTACCCAGCACCAGCGCCTGATAGGCCGCCTCCGTCTCAGCGTCCTCAGCCTCCTGGGGAACTGCGGGCCTTGCTCCCGGCATCTCCGCGTCCACCAGCACAAGGTCTTCCGCAAAGCTGGCGGCCTGCGCCAGCAGCTTGCCGTCAGCGCTGATGGCCAGCGACGAGCCGTCAAAAACCAGGCTGTCGTTCCCGCCCACCTGGTTGACGAAGATGACGGGAATCTGGTGACGTTCCGCCACTGCGGCCAGCATCCGCTCCCGCACCGGCAGCTTGCCATGCCAGAAGGGGGAAGCCGAGATGTTCAGCAGTATCTCAGGACTCTGACGCAGAATCGCTTCCACCGGATCTACCGGATAAAGCTGCTGCGGCCAGAAGTTCTTGTCGTTCCAGGCATCTTCGCAGATGGTGATGGCCAGCCGGCGTCCGTCCAACTCAACAACCTTCTGGCTGGTAGCCGGCTCAAAGTACCTCTGCTCGTCAAAAACATCGTAAAAAGGCAGCAGCATCTTGTGCTGCTCCAGCAGAACCTGCCCCTTGTCAATCAGCACAGCCGCATTCACGGCACGCTTGCTGCTGCCAGCCGGGGCCGGTAACGCCACACCCACCAGCACAGCGGTGGTCAGCTTCACCGTTGCTGCGGTCAACTCCTCAATGGCAGTCACAGAGCGCGCCAGGAAGCTGGGCTTGTCCAGCAGGTCTGCTGGCGGATACCCGCAGACGCACAGCTCCGGAAACACGGTCAGCCGCGCACCCGACGCTGAAGCTCGCCGGCTCGCGTCCAGAATCTTCTCAAGATTTCCGGTGAAATCCCCAACCGTGGGGTTGATCTGTGCCAGTGCGATCTTCACTCTTCCAGTGTAAAGCAGAGGCTGCGGCGGGCCCGTTTTAGCTGCCGGTCCCTGCAAACACCACACCGATGGTGCGCAGAATGATCTTGATATCCAGCCACACGCTCCAGTTCTCGATGTACGCCACATCGAGCGAGATGTAGCTGTCAAACGAGGGATCCTGGCGCGCCTGCACCTGCCACAAGCCCGTGATGCCGGGCGTCACGTCCAGCCGCCGCAGGTGCGACAGCTCATACTGCTTCACTTCGCTGGCAATCGGCGGACGCGGCCCAACAATGCTCATGTCGCCGCGCAGCACGTTGAAGAACTGCGGCAGCTCGTCCAGCGAATACTTGCGGAGGATGCGCCCAATCTGAGTGATGCGCGGATCGTTCGACATCTTGAAGAGAATTCCCTGGCGCTCGTTCATGTGCAGAATTTCAGCCCGGCGACGGTCAGCATCCCGAACCATGGTGCGGAACTTGATGCACTTGAAGACCCGCGCCTTTTTCCCGATGCGCTCAGACGAGTAGAGAATCGGCCCCGGGGAATCCAGCCGCACAGCCAACGCAATCGCAAGCAGGACAGGCGACAGAATCACCATCGCCAAAATCGAAACCACGATGTCAATCAGGCGCTTGAAGACCAGCGCCATCTCCGGAACATGGCCGCGGTGCAACGGAATCGTCGGAAACTGGCCGATGTACTCAATCTCACTGTTCCAGGCCAGTCCGTCGTACAGGTCGGGCACCACGCGGAAGTCAATGCCGTGGTCGCGGGCCCGCTCCATCACATCCTTCACCACGCCACGCTCGGTGGGAGCGGTAAAGAAGATTTCGTCCACAAAGTGCTTGCGGGCATGGTCAAAGAGCGAGTCGATGTTGCCCAGCACTTCTCCTGTGGAATCGACCACCTTGCCGTCCGTTCCCGGCAAATCCACAAAGCCTTTGAAAACATACCCAAGCTGGCGAATGCTCTGCAGGTGATGGCGCAGCGCGTGCGCCTCAGCTCCGGTACCCACAATAATCACGTTGCGGGTGTTCATGCCCTGGGTAAACTTCCGGTACATCAGCGTGCGGAACAGCGCGCGCCGCAAACCCAGCGTGACCATAATCATGAGAATGCTGAAAATCACAATGCTTCGCGGCACCGCTTCAGCATGAATCAGATAGAGCGTTCCGGTCAGCAGCAGGCCGCTGACCAGGCAAGCCTGCGCGCTCAACCGCTGCTCGTGCAGATGGCTGGTCAGTCGCAATGGCTCGTAAAGGTGCAGGCGCCTGCTGATCATAATCAGCGTCGCGGTAAAGCCGACCAGAATCAGGCTGAGCTCGCTCATGGTGGCACCGTGAATCAGCGTTCCGCGCCAGAATCCATGGATGCCCGCGATGGCCGTCGTATGCAATTCGATAATGGTTCCCAGCGTCGCTGACCCTACAACGGTCAGCGCATCCATAATCATCCACAGCAGAGAACTGCCGCGGGCGGTGCGCTGGCGGCTTCTCGTCCGGCTCTCATTCCATTCCTGCGAGGAATGAGCCGGGGATGCCGCTCGTTGCCAGAATTCAGAAGTTGCCATGAAACTCCGCTGACCTCAGAAATAAAACAACCCGTGGAACACCGTGGATGAAAAACACTCTTCATCGCAGCGTCGAGAACAGGCATTAAATACATCGTTTCAGTGCAAGGCTTTCCGGGTTTACCTACTTTTGGAGGCCGGAAAGTTCAGCAGAGTTGCTTGAGCGGGCGATTTTCCCTGCTGAACCGCCAGAAAGGCACCAAGGACACCCTTTCTGGTCGGATTTTGACCGGAATCTAGTGTTCCGGCTTCTTGGTTATGGTGTCCGGAGATGGGGAATCCGTTACACCGATTCTTTCAACTAGCCTGCATGATACCAGTCACTTGCTTAAATCGACATAAAAATCTTTCGCGAATTTGGTTACTAAATCTCCTGCCGTGTAGAACTTGACTGCACACGGCGGCCATCCAGTGTGGTTTGCAACCCCTCCCTGCCACCCCGGCAAGGGCCGCTAAACCGATATTCCTAAGTGTGTAAACCTATACAACGCTCCGCCGAACTCCCCGCCTATACCTGTGGAATGACGTACGAATCCAAAGTCAGGAATCTCTGCACAGCCCCATCCGGGCACCGCTGAAACTCCTCCAGCGTCCCGAAAAAGCGCGCCTCGCCCGCGTCCAGGAAGAGCACCAGATCCGCCAGCCGCGCCGCGAACCGCATATCATGCGTCACCACGATGCTGGTCAACCCCAACTGGTGCTTCAGCCGCTGAATCAGGTCCGCGACCATATGCCCCATAATCGGATCCACCATCGTTGTCGGCTCGTCGTACAGAATCGCCTCCGGCTGCGCCGCCAATGCCCTCGCAATCGCCACGCACCGCCGCTGCCCCGTCGAAAGGCTGGAGGGAAGCCGTTCCCGCGTATCGCTGGCGCCCACCAACTCCAGCAGCCGGGTCACCAACTGCTGAATCTGGTCTTCAGCCAGGCCACCCTGCTCCCGCAACGGAAATGCAATGTTTTCGCCCACCGTGAGCGAGTCAAACAATGCCCCATTCTGGAACACCATGGTCACGCGCTTGCGAACGCCCTGCAGTTCCCGCTCGCCCATGGTGGTAATCTCTTCCCCGTCCACGCGAACTGAACCGGAATCGGCCTTCAAAAAGCCCAGCAGAATCCGCAGCGAGACCGACTTGCCCACGCCGCTCCGCCCCAGGATGCACAGCGTCTGCCCGCGCCCCACGTGAAAGCTCACCCGGTCCAGAATCTTGCGCTCTCCGAAGGAAATGGTCACATCGCGGAACTGGATATAAGGCTCGCCCGCCTGATCCGGGCCACCCTGGTCCGCCCGCGCTGGGCGATTCTCCGCCGCAGCCGCAAACACAGCCTCAGCGATCAGCGCGTTCGCCGTCTCCGCCGCTGCCTCCAGATCCGTCACCGGAATATCGGTCTGCAGATCGGTCAACTCTTCCGCAAGTGACTGCTCGTGCTGCGGACGGCCGTGCGCGCCAGCCTGCCCGTTCTGCCCCTCGTTGTCCTTGTGCCTGCTCACACCATCAGCTTACGCGATGCCCGCCCGGCCCGCGATGCGGAAATCCATCCCCAACGTCGAGCCGGAGAGCACATGTCGTTTACAGCCCTGCCACCCGCTCCAGGAAGCTGATGATTGACTCCACGCCCAGGTGAAAGTTGGCAATGTGGAACTTCTCGTTGGGAGCGTGCAGGTTGTCGTCTGGCAGGCCAAAGCCCATCATCACGCTGGGCAGACCCATGTGCCGGGCAAAGTCGCCCACAATCGGAATCGACCCGCCACTGCGAATGAAGACCGTCTCCTTGCCCCACACATCATGCAGCGCCACCGTGGCCGCCTGAATGTACGGGTTGTCCGTGGGAATAAGGCAGGCCTCGCCAGAGTGGATGAGCCGAACCTCGACCTCCACGCCCCTGGGCGCAATCTGCTCCACAAAGGCTTTGTATTGGGCAAAAGCCTCCGTCGGGGTCATCGCCGGAACCAGGCGCATGGAAACCTTCGCCGTAGCCTTGGCCGGAATCACGGTCTTCGCGCCGGCACCGATGAATCCGCCGATAATCCCGTGCACATCCAGCGTCGGGCGCGCCCAGGTTCGCTCCAGTACGCTGTAGCCCGCTTCGCCCACCAGCACCGGGCTGCCCACTTCGGTCTGCCGGTAGTGCTCCTCGTCAAAGGGCAGGCTCGCCCACGCCGCCAGTTCATCGGCGCTGGGGGGAATCACTTTGTCATAAAAGCCCGGAATCTGAATCTTCCCGGACTCGTCCTTGAGCCCGGCGATAATCTGCGACAGTGCCACAAACGGATTCGGCGCCGCGCCGCCGTACATGCCGCTGTGCAGGTCCGTCTTCGCGCCCCGCACCTCCAGCTCGGAATAAATCATCCCGCGCAGGCCAACGCACAGGGTCGGCAGGCCGGGGGCAAACAACTCGGTGTCTGAAACCAAGGCAAAGTCCGCCTTCAGCTCCGGCGGGTTGGTGGCCACAAACTCGGCAATTCCCTCCCCGCCTACCTCCTCTTCGCCTTCCAGCACCACGCGCACGTTAATCGGCAACCCGCCCGTGGCCAGCATGCTCTCCAGCGCCTTCACCTGCGCCACCACCTGTCCCTTGTCATCCACCGCGCCTCGGGCATAGATGTTGCCGTTGCGCTCGGTCGGCTCAAATGGCGGTGAAATCCACTCATCCAGCGGATCGGGCGGCTGCACGTCGTAGTGCCCGTACACCAGCACCGTCGGCTTGCCCGGCGCGTGCAGCCAGTCGGCCAGCACCAGCGGATGCCCCTCGCGGGTTGCCGTCGAGGTTTCCACCAGCCGCGCGTTGTCCATGCCGATGCGGGTCAGGTCGTCGCGCAGGGTCTCGGCGGCCTTGCGCACATCGCCGCGGTGCGCAGGGTCCGTCGATACCGACGGAATCCGCAGCAGCGCCTTCAATTCGTCCAAAAAACGCGCCTGATGCAGGCGCGCGTACTGCAATGCCGAAGAAGCCATTTTGATTACTCCTCACTTGCCAAAACGAAAGTATATTCCTGCCGGCGCGGGCTCAGTAGCGCGGCACCGTCGCGTCCACTGTTTCTGACCACGCCTGGATGCCTCCGGCCACGCTCTGCGCTCGCTCAAAGCCCTGCTGGCGCAGCCAGTTGGTTACGCTCAGACTGCGCATGCCGTGGTGGCACAGCACCAGCAGATGGTCCTCCGGATCCAGCTCCTGGTGCGCCCGGGCGGCAAACTCACCCATGGGAATCAGCTCGCTTCCCTCCACATGCGCCGTGCTGTACTCCCACGGCTCGCGCACGTCAATCAATCGCGCCTCGCCCAGATCCAGCAGGCGAGCGGCATTTACAGGCAGAATCTCGTAGTCCATCATGCCTTCCAGCATAGCCGTTTCCGGTGCCCTCAAGCCCGCATTGCAGCCCAATCCGCTCACCGCGCCTGCCCCCAATCGTGGTAGAACGGTAGTCAAATGCTGGTGCGCGTTTGGCTGCACAGCATACGTACGGAAAGGGATCTCATGGGCGCGCCGGTCAAGGTTCTGATTGTCGAAGACGAGCTCCACGCACTGATGGGGCTTTCGGAACTCATCTCCGGCTGGGGCTACCGCACTGAAGCTGCGCAGGATGGCCTGGAAGCCCTGGAAAAAGCGCTCGTCTTTGACCCTGCCATCGTCGTCACAGACCTGAAAATGCCCCGTATGGACGGGATGGAGCTGCTGGGCCGGCTTACCGAAAACGACCCGCGCCTGGCCGTCATCGTCCTTACCGCCCAGGGCAGCGTACAGGCCGCGGTCGACGCCATGAAACTCGGCGCCTACGACTTCATCCAGAAGCCCGTCGATGCCACCCGTCTGCGCACCATTCTCGCCAACGCAGTCCGCCAGCGCGAGACGGAACTGGAACTGGAAGTCACCCGCCGCCAGTTGCGCCAGAGCGGCGTACTGGGCTCCATGGTCGGCGTTTCCCGGCCCATGCAGCAGGTCTTCGGGCTCATTGAGCGCATCGCCCCCTCCAACGTCAGCGTCCTCATCACCGGCGAAAGCGGCACCGGCAAGGAGCTGGTCGCCCGCACCCTCCATGAGATGAGCCCCCGGCGCTCCCGCCCCTTTGTCGCCGTCAACTGCGCCGCCATTCCTGAGACGCTGATGGAAAGCGAAATCTTCGGTCACGAAAAGGGCGCATTTACCGGAGCCACCGACCGCCGTCCCGGCTGCTTTGAGCTGGCCGAAGGCGGAACCCTGCTGCTGGATGAGCTGGGCGAAATGCCGATCGGCACCCAGGCCAAGCTGCTGCGCGTGCTGGAAGACCGCAAGCTGCGCCGTCTGGGTGGCCGCAGCGAGCAGGATGTGGATGTGCGCGTGCTGGCCGCCACCAACCGCGACCCCGAACAGGCCGTCGCCAACGGCCAGCTCCGCAGCGACCTCTTTTACCGGCTCAACGTCTTCCACATCGCCCTGCCGCCCCTCCGCGACCACCGCGAAGACATCGCTCCCATGGTGGAGGCGATGATTATGGAGATGAACCAGAAGCACGGCCGCCGCGTGGCCGGAGCGACCCCGGCTGTGATGGCAACCCTGCAGCAGCACAGTTGGCCGGGCAACGCCCGCGAGCTGCGCAACCTGGTAGAGCGGGCTGTGGTCCTGTGCTCCGATACCGGCTTCATCGCGCCTGAGCATCTCCCCACCGGTTTTGGCAAACCCGTGCCCACGGCCTTCCAGCCCAACGACCCCAACGCCCTGCAACTCCGCGTGGGCACTACCGTGGACGAGGCCGAGCGGCTGCTGATTCTGCGCACCCTGGACCATACCGGCCAGAACAAGACACGCGCTGCGGAAATTCTGGGCATCAGCCTGAAAACCATGCACAACAAGCTCAAGGAATACGAGGCCAACCGCGCATGAGCCTGAAGACCAAACTCGTCATCGCCATTACGAGCCTGGTCTTCCTGGTGGCCGCTTCCCTCTCCCTCGTATACCTGGGCAAGCTGCTGCAGGCAGCCGTGCAGCAAAGCTACGACACCAACCTGCTGGTCGCCCGGCAAATCCGCTACGCCCTGCAGTTGGCGCTGGAAACCGGCCTTAAAGACCAGACCGTCGCCATCAACGACCCCGGCCGCCTGCGCCAACTCGCCGCCGGCGCAGTGCGCGACAACCAGGCACTGATGGCCGTCGTCAACTCCGTCAACCGCTACTCCCCCACCGTTTACGACATCAGCATTGCCGACAATGACAATCGCGCCCTGCTCACCACCGGAACCGGCGGCGAAGACCAGTTGCTGCCCCAGCGCCCCAACTACGAGCACCTGCGCGACAGCAACCCAGTGGAGCTGCTGCAAACCGTCTTCGGCCCTCCCAAGGTCTATGACGTTGTCCTCCCGCTGAACCGCAACAACGAGCTCTTTGCCACCGTGCATGTTGGCGTTCGCACCACCTTGCTCAGCGCCGAGTACCGACCCTGGCTGACTGCGGCGATTACCCTGATGGGCTTTGCCCTGCTCTCTGCCCTGGTGGTTGCGTTCCTGCTCGGCAATCTCGCTCTGCGGCCCATGGAAGAGCTGAACCTGCAGCTCGACTACTGGACACCCGAAGCGGAGGAACCCGCCGAAAGCGCCGACACCGTCGTCCGCGTCTCCAACAAAATCGAGCGCATCGGCCAGCGCATGCGCAACGTGGAAGAGGTATTTTCCGCCCTCAAGGAAAACCTCGACCAGGTCCTCGGCAACCTGCAGGACGGCATCCTGCTGCTGACCGGCGATGGCCGCGCCGTGCTCGTATCCGACTCCGTCCAGCGCTTCCTCAACCTGGACCGCGACCGCATTCTCGGCCAGCACCTGCGCGAGTTCCTTGACGGCAGCACCCTGCTGGGCAGCGTCATTCAGGAGGCGTGGGACAGCTCCACCACGCTGGTGCAGCAGGACATCCTCACCGAGTCCGGCCACCGCATCGAGGTCTCCCTCGACTTCATTCACGACGAAAGCTCGGGCCAGGGGCTGGGTGCACTGCTGACCCTCCACGATCAGGAGTCGGTTGAGGTCATCGAATCGGAACTGGAGCTCTCCCGCCGCCTCGCCGCCATCGGCCGCTTGACCTCCGGCGTCGGCCATGAGGTCAAGAACCCCATCAACGCCATCGTGGTGCACCTGGAGTTGCTGAAGACCAAGCTGGGCGACTCCGCCGAACCCGCCAACCGCCACCTGCAGGTCATCGATTCAGAGATTCACCGTCTCGACCGTGTTGTGCAGACCCTGGTCGACTTCTCGCGCCCAGTGGAATTGCGGCTTGAGGAGCAGGATCTGCGCGCCATCATCCGCGATGTCGTCGCCCTCTCCGTCGATGAAATGTCCACGCGGAACATCCTGCTGGAGAGCACGTTACCCCCCCATTCCCTGCTTGCCAAAGTAGATGCCGACCTGCTGAAGCAGGCGCTCATCAACGTGATGCAGAACGGCGCCCAGGCCATGCCCGCCGGCGGCAAACTGCGCGTGGAACTCCTCGACGAAGGCAAGCACGCCGTCATCGCGATTGCCGACCACGGCGAAGGCATTTCCGCTGAGCTGCTGGAAAAGATCTTCGACCTCTACTTCACCACCCGCCGTGGCGGAAGCGGGATTGGTCTGGCAATGACTTACCGCATTCTCCAGTTGCATCACGGCAGTATCGACGTACAATCGGAAGTAGGCCAAGGCTCGGAATTCCGTCTGCGAATTCCACTCATCGCCTCGGACCGGGGACGCAGGCATCTTCAGCCGGCGGTTTTAGAAGGTACAAAGGGGTTGAAAGCATGAGGGTTACGGCCAGGTTCTCTCCATGGCTGCTGCCGCTGGTATTGGTCATTGGGTGCGCTCACAAGCCTGAGCCCGCTCAAACCCAGGCTCTTGCTCCGCCCATTGAAGAGAAGCCCCTCCCTGCGCCCTCCAACGCTCCAAAGAATCTTCCACCACCCATTGTTGGTGAGGTCAAATCCGAACCTGCCCCGCAGCCGGCACTCCCCGCGGCTGAGCCGCCCAAGCCGGTGCATCACGCGCACAAGCCTGCCCCGGTTCAGGAAGCTGCAAATGGCCCTGCACCCAGCGTCAGCGCCATCGGCCAGCTCTCCCAGGGTGCCTCCCGCGACCGCCACTCCGAGATTTCAGACGCCATTCTGGCAATCGAAAAACGCCTCACGGCCATCACCCGCCCACTCTCGGATGCGGAGCAAAAAACCGCCGCCCAGATTCGCGAGTTCCTCAAGCAGGCCCGTGTCGCACTGAACAGCAGTGACGTGGACGGCGCGCACACACTCACCGACAAGGCGCGCATCCTGCTGGCCGAGCTGGACCACTAAACCTCGACCACGAAAACTGGACCACCAAACCAGCGCTACCCCTCATTCCCTACTTCAGCAAATCCAGCGCCAGGCTCGTCATCGCGATCACGCCCGTGCGCAGCGTCGGCTCGTAGACCGGCGCAAACCGTGCCGAGTGCACCCCCGGCAGCGGAACTCCCGTCTTCCGGCTCTCGGCCAGCTTGCCGGCATCCACCGCACCCAGCCGGATGAACAGCGCCGGAATCTTCCCATCCAGCGAAAACTGCCCAAAGTCCTCACTGCCCATCTCGGAGTGCCCAGGAACCACGTGCTCCGCACCCAGGGCTGCGGCAGCCACCGGCCGCAGGCGCGCCGCCAATGCCGCATCATTGACCGTCGCCGGAGTAATCTCGGTCTCGCTCACCGTCACCACCGGCATCCGGTCCGCAGGCACCCCATAGGCCGTCGCCACGCCATCAGCCGTCCGGCGAATCCCGTCAATCAGCTTCAGACGCGTCTCTTCGCTGTACGCACGCAACGTAAGCCCCATCTTCACTTCGTCTGGGATGATGTTCCGCTTGAGCCCGCCGTGAATTGTGCCCACCGTAATCACCGCAGGCGACTGCGGGTCCACCTGGCGGCTCACCACGTCCTGCACCAGCACAATAAACTGGGCCGCCATCAAGATCGGGTCCTTGCCCTCATTCGGCCGCGCACCGTGGCTGCCGATTCCGCGCATGGTCACATCCACGCTGGTGGAGCTGGCCAGCAGCGGCCCGTCCTTGATTGCCACATCGCCGGCGGCAAAGGTGGCATCATCGTGCGCGCCGAGCACAAAATCCGGCCTCCCAAATCGCTCATAAAGCTTGTCGGCCAGCATCGCCCGCGCCCCGTCAATCGTCTCTTCCGAGGGCTGCCCAATCAGCAGCACCGTGCCATGCCACTGGCTTTTGCGAGCCGCCAGCTCCCGCGCCGTGCCCAGCAGCACCGTCATGTGGATGTCGTGACCGCAGGCATGCATCACCCCGGCCGGCTGCCCCTCGGCATTCACGCTCTTCACCGTCGAGGCATAATCCACCCCGGTCTTCTCCTCCACAGGCAAAGCATCCATATCGGTCCGCAGCAGCACCCGCGGCCCGGCGCCATTTTCCAGCACCGCCACCACGCCCCAGGCCTGCGAACCGTCGGCATAGCGGCCCACGCGCTCGGTCACCGTGTAGCCCAGTTTGCGCAGCTCCGCAGCCACCGTCGCCGAGGTATGCTCCTCGCGATGCGAGAGTTCCGGAGCCCGGTGCAGTGCCTTGTAGGTCGCGGTCAGCGCCGGCAGTTGCGCATCCACCGATTGCGGCAGCGGCGCAGGTTGCTGGGCCAGGGCGGTAACAGACAAAAGAAGGGCGGCGAGGGCGAGTCGGGTCATGCCCGAATTGTAGCCGCTTCGCCGCCCCTCTGTTCCCTACTTCGCTTCGTCGTAAAACGCGCCCAGATCGTTGCGAAAGTCCTTCAGCGCATCCACGTTCAGGTACACCATGTGCCCGGACGGGTAGTATCCCCAGCGGATATTCCCGCGCAGCGCCGGGCCGGTTCCCATGTGAGACAGCTCCCACTCGGTGGCTGCAAACGGCGTCGCCAAGTCGTAGATTCCGTTGGCCGCAAAGACCTTCAGGTGCGGATTTTGGCGAATCGTTGCCCCCAGGTCGCCGGCTACATACGGCATCGCCTGGGAACGGCCAAACCCTTGACCAGATGCGGCGCGGTGCTTCCAGTCCCAGTTCTCATTCAGCCCGATTCCCTGGTTGTTGTAGGGCTCCGTGGAGCTCACCTTCAGCTCCCGCTCCAGGTAGTCATGGAAAGCGCCCACATAGGCGCCGCTGATGCCGGTATCCGATGGGTCAAAGCCTGGATTCTCACCCGCAGCATCGGCATCCGGGCCTTCAAATCGCCCATCATACCGGCCCAGCACCTTGTTCTCTTCCCGCAGCAGTTCCTTGCGGAAGCGCGACGCGGAAACCCGCAGATTGGCTTCCTTCAGGAACTTCGGGCTCAGCCCAATCAGCGCGCTCATCTCGGCGGCCACCTTGTCCTGCTCGGCCGCGCTCAACGCATTGCCCGCATACAGTGCCTGCGCATAGGGCCCGCGTGCAAACTGCCGTGCCCGCTCCACAAAGTCCAGCACGTTGCCCGGCTTGTTGGGCACCTTGTTGTGGTACCAGGCGATGGCCGCAAACGTCGGCAAATCCGTCAGGTAGTTGTTGTCCAACCCGGCCGACCGCGCGTTGTAGTTCAAAATTGACGATAGCAGCACTATGCCGTTCAGCTGCACCCCTTCTTCGTTCAGCGTGGCGGCCAGCCCCGCCGAGCGCGTGGTGCCGTAGCTTTCGCCAAACAGGAACTTGGGCGAATTCCAGCGGTGATTCACCGTCAGGTACCGCACGACAAAGCGCGTAAACGCGGTCAAATCCTGGTCAACACCCGCCACATCCTTGATCGTCCCCTTGCCCACCGGGCGCGAGTACCCGGTCCCCGGCGCGTCAATAAAGACCAGATCCGTCTTGTCCAGCAGCGTGTATTCGTTCGGCACCACCTGGAATGGTGGATTCTGCGTCGGCTCAGGGCTTTGCGAAATCACCCGCACTGGCCCCACCGAGCCCATCTCCAACCAGATCGTCGCCGACCCCGGCCCGCCGTTGTACAGGAAAGTCACCGGGCGCGTCTTCGCTTCCGCGCCGTCCAGCGTGTATGCCACGTAAAACACGCTGTGATACGGCTTCTCCGCCTCGTCGTGGTCTTCCTTTGTAATCAGCAGGTTGCCCGCAGTCGCCGTGTAGTGCAGCGTGGCACCGCGCACCGTCATCTGGTGCTGGGTCACCGAAGTTGCTTCCGGCGGTACCGGCAGATCCTTCGCGGCATCCGCTTTGCCCTCGCCCCCGCCCGGGCGCTCCTGCGCCATCCCATTCGCAACCGGCCACAAAACCATCACCGCCGACACAACCAAAACACTCTGACGCAACCAGGACTTCACCATCGCTTCTCCTTTGTTTCTCAAATCTATCCGCAACTCCCGGGCCCTATCGCTCGCCCCACTTCAGCTTGGAGCGCAGCGCATCAAAGAACCCGTTGCCTTCCAGCCGCACCAGCTTCACTGTGTACTCCGACTGGTGGCAGCGCAGCTCGTCGCCCACCTGCAAATCCACTGCCTGCTGCCCGTCCACCGTCAGCACGGTATGCAGTTGCTGCCCGTGAGGAGGCCCTTCCACCCGCAGCGTCAGGGCAGACTTCCCCGGCACCACCATGGGCCGCAGCGTCAGCAGGTGCGGGCAAATCGGCGTAATCACCAGCGCGTCCACTCCCGGCACAAGAATCGGCCCATGCGCCGCCAGCGTATACGCCGTCGATCCTGTTGGCGTCGCCACAATCACCCCATCAGCCCGGAAGCGCGCCGCCAGCCGGTCATCCACCTCAACCGCATAGTCGCCCATGCGGGAAATCGACCCCTTCGACAGAACCACATCGTTCACCGCCTCAAAGGTCTGCACCCGCTCTCCGTCACGCCACAGCTCGGCATGCAGCATGGTGCGCGCATCAATCGTGCAGCAGTGCTCGCGCCAGCCTTCCAGCGTGGGATACAACTGCGCCAGCCGCACCTCGGTCAAAAATCCCAGCGAACCCAGATTCACGCTCAAAATCGGCGTTCCCTGCTCGGCAAAGATGCGCCCCACCGCCAGCAACGTTCCATCGCCGCCCAGCACCACTACCAGCACCGGATTTGCCAGGGGCAGGTCTCGCCGGTCGCGCAGCTCCACGCCAGCCACCAGCGAACCGCTCACCGCGCTCTCCGCCAACTCCGGCGTAGACAGGTAGCTGGCGCTCTCGCGGTCCAGCACTGGCTCGTAACCGTGGTCGCGCAGCCAGCCCACCAAATGCGGCAGCAGCGCAACCAGTTCTTCCTTCTGCGGTTTGGAAACAATCGCGATGCGCTCTCGGATCGGGGCACTCATTTGGCCTCCAGTGTATCGCAGCCCGCGCACACGCTCATGCCTGGGCCGATCCCGCATGCAGCAGGAACTCCCGGTTGCCCTCGGCACCGGTAATCGGCGAGTCAATCACCTCAATCGCCCCACCCCCCAGCGCGGCAACCGCTTCCCGCACCCGGTCAATCGCAATCCGGTGCCCGGCCTCGTCACGCACAATGCCGCCCTTCCTTACAAACTCGCGCCCGGCCTCAAACTGCGGCTTCACCAGCACCACCATCTCCCGAATCGCACTAGCCGCAGCCAGCACCGGCCCCAGCAGCAGCGTCGCCGAAATAAACGAAACATCCATCACCATCAGCGTCAGCGGCTCTTCCCCAGCCTTCGCCGCCAGTTGCCCCGGCGCCAGCAGCCGCGCATTGGTCCGCTCATACAGCCGCACCCGCTCCTCCTGCCGCAGCTTCATCGCCACCTGGCCAAACCCCGTGTCCACGGTGGATACATGCGCCGCCCCATGCTGCAGGAGGCAGTCGGTAAAGCCGCCCGTCGAGGTGCCGATATCCAGGCACCAGCGCCCCTCCACTGGAATCGCCCAGTGCTTCAACGCCTCTTCCAGCTTCAGCCCGCCACGGCTCACGTAACGCAGGTCTTCCCCCAGCATCCGCAGCGGCGTGGCTTCGTCCACCGGCGTCCCCGGTTTATCCACCTTCTGCTCATTCGCCAGCACCCGCCCTGCCAATATCAGGGCCCGCGCTCGCTCCCGGCTCGCAGCCAGCCCGTTTTGCACCACCAGTTGATCCAGTCGAATCCTTGCCAAAGTCTGTTCCCTTCGACTTCAATTATCCTTCTTGTCAGGGCATCATTGCGCTATCCTCCTCTTCGGGGCATTTCCAGGCCCCCGGTGCATCACAAAAAACTCTTTTCCTTTGAACGTTTTCCATAGCGCGCCGCCCAATCCAGAGAAAGAGGCGACGGAGTACGCAGAAGCAGGTTGAGATCTCAATGACCGATACGCAGTTGCTTGAAGCCATTACAGCAGGCGACCAGACGGCAATGACTACTCTGTTTGACCGTTACGGCACCCTTGCCTACCTCACCGCCCTTGCAGTTCTGGAGGATCCCGGCCAGGCCGAAGACGCCGTCCACCAGATATTCCTCACCATCTGGCGGCAACCCGCAGGTTTCAGCTCCCGCAACGGCAGCCTCGCCTCCTGGCTCGTCATCGCCGTTCGCAATCGCGCCCTGGACATCCGCCGCCGCACCACTCGGCAGGAGTTGCTGGAAAACCTCCTCGTTGCCGAGCCCCGCAACATGGGCCGCACCGTTGAGGACGACTTCCTCATCGAGAGGATTGCAGCTTCCTCCAACGCTCTCTCACAAACGCAGAAAGATTCGCTCACCCTAGCGTTTTTCAAGGGACTGAACACCGCCGATATCGCAGGACGCTCCCAGACCTCGCCCGAATCCGTCAAAGCCAGCCTGTGCTCTGCCGTCTCAACCATCAGAAAGGCGCTGGAAGCATGAGCGAAATCCGCCAGGAACTGCATATCGTCGAGGAAGATCTGGTGCTTTATGCACTCGGCATCCATTCCGATGCCCGCCTGCACGGCATCACCGCGCATATCGCGCTTTGCACGCTTTGCCGCGCGCAACTGGCCGCTGTGGACCGCGCCCTCGCAGGCTGGTCAGCCTCGCAGCTCACTGGTGAGCTCCCTGAAGGCCTCCGTGACCGCGCAATTGCACGCTTCCGGGCTGAAGCTGCCGCCCCCGCACAGCAGGTTCGAGCCGCGCGCCAGAAGGGAATCCTTCTCGGTCGCATCGCCAATTTCCGCGAATCGCTCACCGAGCCGCTTCCCTTCCAGATTGCTGCGGGAGCCCTCATCATTCTCCTGGCCATTGTGGGCTGGGACGATTTTCGCCACATTTTCGAAATCCGCCAGGTCATCCACCAGTCCCAGCGATTCCAGACCGAAGCCCTGCGCATGGAATCCCTTGAGGCATTTCTGCACGGCACCGGCGGCGTCTCCGTCACCATGCATCCGCGCATGACCGAAGGCGGTGAACCAACCGGCCAGGTGCTCTTCTCTCCCGACTCCGGACAACTGCTCTTCCGCGGCGAAAACCTTCCGCTGCCAGTTGCGGGCAAGACCTACATGCTCTGGATTACACCCCTCGGCGGCAAGCCTCCGGTTTCTGTGGGCATCTGCATGCCAGACTCCAAGGGCAACGCCGCCATCATCCTTCCGAAGATTCCTCTGTCAATCCAGCCCCTGAGCTTCACCGTCACCGAAGAAGATGCCGCCGGTGCAGCCGCACCTACCGGCCCGGTAGTTCTGATCGGCCAGTAAATACCCTGCCGCCCCACCCAGGCACAATCCGCACAAGAAACAAGAGCGGCCGGGAGTCTCCCGGCCGCTCTTTTCATTTCAGCTTCTCTGCCTTAGTTGGACTTGCGGACCTTGGCTGTCAGCAGCGTTGTATCCTGCTGCCGGCAGTTCAGAATCGAAAGCGATGCTCCTGCTCCGGCAAATTGCTCCGGCGCCAGGAAGCAGGGCTGCCCTGCGCCCGGCAGGCGGCTGACCTGCACAAGATTCTGGGCCGAGGTGTCTGTGCTGGTCACGCGTACATCAATCGTGTTGCCCTGCACCAGAACCGTCGTATCCACAATGTCCTGATCGGTGCGCAGAATCGTCACATACGGGCTGTCCGGCGCGGCCACATAAACCTTGCCGTATTGCGAGTTCTGCGTGGAAACCACCGTCCGCGGATGCCCATAGACCGGCAGCGTCTTCTCCACGGTGTGGCTGGTCATGTTCACCACAGTCACCGTCTGGTCACTCTGGTTGGCAACGTAAGCGCGACTGCCATCAGCCAGCACCGTCACCGAAGAAGGATGATTGCCCACCGGAACCGTGTAGGTGGTTCCAAAGTTTGCGCTGTCGTTGCCGTACTCATCCAGGCTCACGTCGATAATCGAGATCGAGTTGCCTTCGTAGTTGGCCACCACCAGTTGTCCGGTCGCCTGGTTGAACTCCGCATACACCGGCCCGGCGTGGGTTTTGCCCGCAGCCCCTGTCAGGGGCAGGCTGGGATGGCAGGTAACCGTCTGGCCGTTCTGATTTACAAACGGGACGCAGGCATCAATCGCATTGGTCTGGGCGTTGATGACTGAAATCGTGTCACTGCCGCGATTCAGCACATAAACGCGCTTGTCGTCCTGCGTTTCCACCACGTACACCGGGCAAACACCCACCGGGATATGCGACGAAATCGTGTAGGTCGAGGTCTCCATGCCATCCAGGAAGCCGGCCTGGGCCGACAGTTCCGGAGCATGTGCATCTACGTTGCAGGCCACGCCACCGTCAACACTGGTGCCGTCCACCGTAACCGGGGTCAGGTAAGGGATGTTCTGCGCGACAATGTAGTACCGCTGCGCCACGCCCGTACCCGCCATGCTCACCGGCGTCGGATCCACTGGAATCTGCAGCTTCAGGGCTGCCGGGCTGCCGTTCAACTGGTCAAGTTGGTTGCTTCCCGCATCAAAGGCATATTCGCCGTTTGCGCCGGAGAAAACGCCCACAATCGGATCGATCCCCGTGTACGAATTCAGCGTGGTAAACGTGACGTTCTTCTGCTGCAGGTTCGACGAAACCGGAATATTGCTCAGCGTCCCGTCGCCGTTGATCGACCAGGCCTGCGACCCGGCGGCATTCAACGTGAAGGTAAACGGATTCGGTCCAATTGCTGCCGTGGCCGCCACCGTGTCGCCCGAATAGTCAATCACCGTGCCAATTCCCTCAACCGAGGAGCTGGGCGCGGAGACCACAAATGCATAGCTGTACGGCTGCGAGGGCGGACCGGTGGGCGTAATCGGTGTCGTCGTGGGACGGTAATTGCTGCCGCAGCCGGCAACGAAAACCATCGCAACCGCACTGGCACACACAGCCACCCAACGCTTCGGCATCTTGGAAAGAGATATTTCGATCATTCAGTCAGTGTCCTGCTTACTCGTCGATTGTAAATCACGGCATCGGCTGTTGGACGCACCAGACCGCCGTTGGTTGGTACTCTGAACACATCCGGAAACGAGGCCGGCTCCCATGGCACACCCCCAGGTCGAACAGCGTCTGCGCTGGCAGTCCAAGGCAATTCTGCTGCTGGTCGTGCCATGGACCGCCGTCAACGTCCTGCTGCAGGGCCACTGGTGGGCCACTCAGGCCCCCGTTGTCGCCATCGAGACCATCGGCATCAGTGCCCTCTTCGGCCTCATCGTCTGGAAGCTTCGCGCCGCCACTCCCGGCGGAGCCGCCACCGGTGCTCTCATCACCGCCAGCCTCATGTTTTCCACAGCCGGCTACCCATACGCCGCCTCCTCGTACCACGGCGCGCTCATCCCACTGCTGCTGCTCTTCCTGCTCACCTGGGCCAGCACCCGTGCCGGCCGCGCTCGCAAAGCCGCCCTCGGCACCGCGGAACCACGCCACGGCCGCTCCGCCTCCCAGATTGCCGCCAACCTCGGCGCCGCCGCCCTCGTCCTCACCGTCGGCAGCATCCTCTTCGGCGACGACGCCGGCAACAGCCTGCCCGCCTTGCTTGCCCTCGCCTGCCTGGCCGAGGCCGCCGCAGATACCGTCTCCTCTGAACTCGGCCAACTCCTCGGACACCACCCGCGCAGAATTCTCACCTTTCGCCGCGTTGAGCCCGGCACCGACGGTGGCATTACTCTCGCAGGAACCCTCGCTGGCCTGCTCGCTGCCGCCCTCGTCACCCTCGCTGGCCTCTGGGCTCAATCCACGATTGCCTGGCTACCCTTTGGAATCGTCCTGGCAGGAGCCACTTTCGGCCTGCTCTTCGACAGCTTCCTTGGAGCCACCCTCGAACAACGCGGCTGGCTCAACAACGATGCCGTCAACTTCCTGTCAACCATCAGTGCACCGCTCGCTGCAATGGCCGTTTTAGCTGCCCTCGCCTCGCACAGGATTCTCTACTAGCGCGGCTCGGTCGACGCCAACTCCTCAAACACCCGCTGCCATTGCTTGTGATTCCGCCGCCACGCCTTCTTCAAATCCTCCAGAATCCGCCCAAAATCCGAGTTCGTCCGGAAGTTCTTCCACGCCGGATTCTTCTCAAACCACGGGTAGTTCTCGTTGCCCAGGTAAATCGCGCGCCGCAGCCAGTGCAGCGCCTCGCTGGCATCACCCTCAACGGCAAAGTAGCTCGCCAGCCTGTAAGCCATCTCTCCATCGGCCTCCGCCGCAGCCAGCGTATCGTCCTTCAGCAGGCTCGCCGCCAGCGCCCGCTCCCCCGCCTGCACGTAGCACAGCGCCAGCGTCGGCACCGCAATCCGCATCGAATCATCGTCCCGAATCACATCTTCCAGAATCGCAATCGCAGACTTCAGATTCCCCATCCGCATCTGCTGATAACCCAGCGATGTCCGCAGCAGCGGGTGCCTTGGCTCAAGCGCCAGTCCTTTGGCCAGCTCATCGCCCGCCACATCCAACTGGTTCAGGTAGTGGTACACCCGCGCCCGATGGTTGTACAACAGCGCCGCGTTCGCCGGATTCAGCTTCAGAGCCCGGCCAAACTGGTCCAGCGCCTCCTCGTACATCCCGTCCACACGCAGCGTAATGCCGGCCACCATGTGCACGTTCCAGTCGTTGTCGGCCGTCGCCAGCAGGTGCGCAATCCCCTGCCGCGCGCTCTCCTTTTCGCCCCGCGAAAGCAGCATGTAAATCCGGTACAGATTCGCCTCGCTCGACCCCGGATCCAGCTTCAGCGCCAAATCAAAAGCTCGCCGCGCCGTCATTACATGAATCTGCCCGCCAAACCCATGCCGTACATACTGCAGGTTCGCAATCCCCAGCCCGCACCACCCGGCTGCAAACTCCGGGTCGCTTGCCGTCACCTTCTCCAGCAGCGCCCGCGACCGGTCAAGGTCGGCTCGCGAACCCGTCCGCGTCATAAACGAGCTCAGCAGCGCCCGCGCCTGCAGATAGTCCTCTGACGCCTGCGACTTCAACGACACCGCCCGGCCCCCCGCCGTCCGCGCACCCTCCGGCTGCATCGCCGCCCGGTCCACGCCTCCCAGCCCCTGCAGCACCGCAAACACATCCCCTGAGATCTCGTTCTGCACCGCCACCAGGTCAAACGACCCCACGCTGATCGTTCCCCCCGTCAGCACGCTCTGCGCGCTCACATCCAGCAGTTGCCAGTTCAGGTCAAATCCTTTTTCCCCGCGCAGAAAATTCCCCGCCAGCACATGCGTCACCAGCAGCTTCTGTCCCAGCGTCAGGGGATCCATCTGCGCGGTCTGCATCGCCATCAGCGAGCTGGTCGGCCGCACCACCAGCCCCGGTATCCTCGCCAGCCGCGCCGCAATCGCATCCGCCAGCGCAAACCCATACAGCGGAGCCGCTTCCACCGGCCCAAGATTCGTAAACGGCAGCACCACCACCGAGTTTTCCTTCTTCGTCTCCGAAGACTCCCGAAAGCGCTCGGCCAGCATCGAGAGGAAGCTGGTATTCCGCTTCTCCTCCTCCGGCCCGGTCGTCACCAGCGTCGCCGCCGCGTCCCCCGGTATGCTGCCCGTCTCAAACTGCATCGCCTTCATGCCGGTCTTCAGCGCTTCCCGCACCTCCGCGGCTGAGGCGTACCGCGCCGCTGGATTCTTCTCCAGCAGCTTCGCAATCACGCTCTTCAGCTCATCCGGCACTTCCGGCTGCTCAATCGACGGCGGGTCCAGAAACTGAATCCCGCGAATTACCTGGAAATCCTCCGCATCCGGCCGCGCAAAGGGATGCCGGCCGGTGCAAAGCTCATACAAAATCACGCCCAGCGCCCACAAATCCGACTGCACGCTCGACTGCCCGGTAACAAACTGCTCCGGCGCCATGTAACGAATCGTCCCGCCCCGGGCCGTATACGCGTCGCCCGGCCCAGCCGCCTTGCCCGCATTTGCCGGCTTGGCCGGGTCAAAGGTCGCATCCTCGGGATGCAGCCGCCGCGCCAGGCCAAAGTCCAGGATCTTCACCAGCCCGCCATCGGTCAGCATCACATTCTGCGGCTTCAAATCCCGATGGAATATCCCCAGCGAGTGCGCCGCCTGCAGACCGTCGGCTATCTGGATGCCCACCGACAGCACCAGTTGCACATGCGCCGCACCCCGCTCAATCAGCAAATCCAGCGACTGCCCCGGCACAAACTGCATAACGATATATGCCTCGTCGCCAGTCTCCCCCACCTCGTAAATCGCGCACACATTCGGATGCTCAATCGCTGAAGCCAGCCGCGCCTCGCGCAGCACCGTCGCCTGCATCTGCGCCAGCGTCAGCAAGCCCCGGCGCAGAATCTTGAGCACCACAGGCCGCGTCAGCAGCGTATCGCTGGCCAGGTACACAACCCCGCTGCCGCCCGATCCCAGCTTCCGCACAATCTCGTACTGCTCAATCATTCGTCGCTTCATACGCCACCAGTCTACCGGGAAACCCATAAGGAAGAGCTCAGGAGGTGAGACAAGGCCCCCTCTGGCCACTTGTGCTTTCACCCGCAACCCGCACATTCCCAAGCCGGGAATCCCCCCGTCGGCTCCCAAAACCGTACCCGAAATCTGCTACCTTCGTAGCTATGGCAATCTCCCTCGAAAGCCTCACGCGATTCTCACGAGTGGGCCTGGTTCTCTCCCTCTTTGCGCCAATCGCCGGCTTTGCACAGTTGCTGCCTGCCCCCTTGCAGGAGCCCAGACCCGCCCCTGCACAGCCCGCACCTGCCCTGCCCGATTCCACCCCGATAACCCCTGACTCCGATTCGCTGCCCCATGCGGATATGCAGGTCCGCACCGGCTCAGTGCTCAGCGGCGCACAGCAGACCACTGACACCCTGCGCCTCACCAACCTGCTCGACGACCACCAGTACCTCGGCCTGGAAGCACTGCTGCAGGCCCCCATCGCCGACAATCTCACCCCCACTGACCGCAGCCTGCTCAAGGGTGTTCTCGCCGCCCGCGAAAATCGCCCCCACGAATCCATCGCTGAGCTGGCATCCATCGTCGCCAATCTGCCCAGCCATCCCCTGCCCCCGCAGACAGAAAAGCTCCTGCGCCGCACCCTCGCCCTCGACTATCTCCACCTCAACGACTTCGGCGCAGCCTCCGCAGCTTTCAATGAGCTCGCCGCCAGCCCCTCCATCACGCCCGCCGAGCTCGACGAAATCGAGCTGCCCCTCAAAATGCTGCCCCTGGCCACCCAGAACCCGCCCATGACGGTCGAGTACGGCGACGCATTTTCCATCCCCTACGACCGCGACCCGCTTGGCCTCATGGAAGTGCCGGTCTTCGTCGACGCCCACTCCCACGACTGGCTCTTCGACCCCACCGCGCCCTTCAACCTGCTCGCCCGCTCCACCGCCCACCTCATCGGACTCAAACTCAGCGAACAGACCACCACCGTCCGGGGCATCACCGGCCGCCCCATCCAGGTGCACTCCACCATCATTCCCCGTCTCACCGTCGGCGACATCACCTTCCGCAACGTCACCGCCTTTGTCTATGAAGACGCTGACTACTTCTACCCGCACAACCGCTACCAGATTCGCGGCGTCCTCGGGTACCCGGCCATCAGCGCTCTCGGCAGCATCACCGTCACCCAAAGCGGACGCATCGAGGTCCAGCCCGGCGAAAAGGGCGAGCGGCTCACCAAAGGTGCGCGCTTCTTCCTCGACGGCGAGCAGGTCCTGGTCGCCCTGGGCAAGCCGGGCGAAGAGCGCGTCTTCCAGGTGGATGCCAGCGGCCAGCAGACCTACCTCACCAGCCGCTACTTCGCCGAACATAGTGACGACTTCGCCGGACAGAAGGCCCAACTGCTGCAGGTCCCCGGCTCCGCAGGCAAGGCGCCTGCGCCGGCCTACATGGGACAGCGCGTCACCCTCCTCATTGGCTCAACCGAGGTCACCCTGCCTGAGATTCAGGTACTCACTGACCCGCTCGGCAGCTCCGCCATTGACCCCACCTACGGCGTCCTCGGCATGGACCTGCTCGACGAGCTCAAAAGCTACACCTTCGACTACCGCACCATGCGCTTCGCCGTCGAAACCCAGGCCCACGCCGGCGTCCTTTAGCCGCCTAGTTCTCCACCGCCAGCAGGTCGTGCATCGCGTTGATGGAAAGCCGCTTGATCGGCGACGGTGGCGGTGGAATCTGGATGTCCCGGTCAACCGTGGCATTGCCCACCATCGGAATGCTGCCGAGTTTCACCACCCTGCCATCCGTCAGCTCAACATACACCGGCACACGGACCTTGAACGTTGCAGAAACTCCGGACTGCACCAGATTCACATGCAGGGTCACATGGTCGCCCGCCGGCGTTGCCGTGCCTTCAAAGTGATACTTCGGCAGCTCTGTCCCATAGACATATTCTCGGAAGAACCAATCCATCCGATGGTTCCCCTCCAAATCCATCTCCGGTGTCATGTGCTTTTCCACCATCGCCTTGAAGTCTTCCGTCGTGGCCACCTTCAGCCGATAGGTCGCCACAAAGTCCTGCATCATCGCCCGAAAATCGTCATTGCCCGTCTTTTTGGAAACCATCATCTGCCGAAGCATGTACAAGATGTAGGCCCCCTTGGGATACACCAGGTCGCGATACACCCCCCAGCCGGTCTTCTGCGTACTCAGCCGATTTCCCATCGTCACCGGGCCCACATCAATCGGTCGGAATCCATCCGCGTTCCGCTCCGTCAACTCGCGATTCAGATCCTTCCAGAAACTGAGGAAATCGTTACTATTCTTGCGCGTAGCCTCCAGGTAGAACGCAGCCGAGGCTTCCGCAAAGCCCTCGCTCATCCACTGGTCGCGATAGCTCTTGAAGCCCACCGTGTGCCCCCACCACTGGTGCGCCACTTCGTGCGGCGTCACCGTCTTCCAGTAGGAATCGGCAGGATTCAACCCGATTTCATGCTGAATCGTCTGGTCCCAGAAGCCGCAGATGGGCAGGTACACCAGCATGGGCCAGCTCTGTCCAAAGTCACACGCGGGTTGCTGCGAGAGCACCAGGTGGTCGAATGCCATCTTGCCGAAGTAGTTTTCATAGATCTGCACCGCCGCCGCACCCTCACTCAACTCCACCGGCAGCGCGCCCACCGTCGTCATCGTCCCCACCGCCGCGAACGAGCCTCGATACCCGTCCGCCTGCGGAAGTCCGTCGTTCGACGCGGCATGATTCAATGCATCCGCCCAATTCGGCAGCGACTCATTCGCATAAGCCGTCACCGCCACCCCGCTCTGGGTCTTGCCATCCTTCTTCTGAAACTTGCCCAAATGGAAGCCGACAACCGGCAGCGCCGTACTGGAATCCCACACGCTCGTCCGCACCTTGCCATCCACGCTCTCGCTCACCTTGTTCCCGGTGGCAATCAGCTCAACCTCTTTCTGCACGTGGAAAATCATGTGGTACGTGGAGTAATTGCCCAGCCCTGTCCCTCCGTTCGGGAACCAGTCCTCGCGCGCAATCGGGTCATAGTTGTAGTTGCCCGCATCCTTCACCGCGTCTTTGCCGCCGTAGGTGATGCGCACCGTGGCCGTCTGCCCGGCCTTCAGCGGCTCATGCAGCACCAGGCCGAAATCCGGGTCATCCTCCTTCTTCTCCTGGACAAAATCCAGCACTTCGCCGTGTTCCCCCTCCACCTTGCTCACCCGCAGCGTCGGAAACAAGTCCAGCGGAACCACGGCGACTCCATCGGCAATCGCCTTCACATGCACCGTCGCCAGCCCGCTCAAGAACCCGCTCTTCTCAATCGTGGTGTCCAAATCCTCGCTCTCCACCACAAAAGCCTGGTTCTGCTCTCTCCCGCTCGCCGTCCCCGCCGCATACTCGGGCCCCAGATGGAACGCCGCCGGAACCATCCAGCCCCAGCCATTCCAACTGCTCAGCTCCACCTCTTCCGGCGCAACTTCGCCTGCCCCATGCGGGTCAATTTCAAAAAAGAGATTGTGGTCTGTCACCCCATGAATCATGGCGATGAAGAATGCGCCCCTGGCCGGGCTCAGAACATCCTCGAGCAGGCGCAAATCGATATTCTCGTGCAGATGGTCGCGCTGGAAGCTGCGGAACTCCGTCTGCAGATCGGTCCCCTCGCGCCCCACAACCTCGGTCCCCGCCTGCGCGCCCTTCTTGACTTCTGCCGCAGTATCGTCGGTAAAGCGGAACACGGCTGCGGTAAAGTCCTGGTCAAACTCCTGCTTGTGCGTCAGAACCTCCAGGCTGTGCTTCTCCACGTCGGTTGGTGGGCTCAGGTGCAGATGCCCGGCACCCTGAAACAACGCACCGGTCACCTTCCCGTTCACCTCGCCATAAAAGACAAATTCCCCTCGCGTAAAGGTGAAGACCCCGGCATCTTTCTGCAGGGTGAAGTTATTCACCCGCCACGGGAAGCCCGCAGGCTCCAGCGCCCGAAGGCTCTTGTACGCTTCATTGTTGTTGGCTTGTTGTGCCTGTGAGCTGAGAACAGACGTGCAGAGCAGAAGAACGAAGAGAACAGGACGCAGACGCACCTTGGAAGCTCCCGGAATGGCGTTAGGAATCGTTACGCAAGTATGCACCAGGAGCCGGTCCCGCACCAGTGACCAAAGACAGTTACCTGTGTGAGTGGACCACGGATGCCTTTCCTTCCGGGACTACCGGTGACGCCGCTGATGGGTCGAAGGAATGTTCATGTCTTCGCGGTACTTGGCCACCGTTCGCCGCGTCACCTGGATGCCCTGCGACTTCAACAGTGCCGCCAGTTGGTCATCGGTCAGCGGATGCGCCGCGTCTTCCTCTTCAATCAGCTTGCGCACCTTCCGCTTCAGCACCACCAGCGGTGTGTCGGCGCCCTCGGGCCCGTTTGAACCCTCTGAGAAGAAGGCCCGCAGCTCAATCACTCCCTGCGGCGTATGCGCATACTTGTTGGCCACCGCACGGCTCACGGTGGACGGGTGCACGCTGATTTCCTCGGCCACTTCCTTGATCATCATCGGCCGCAGCGCCTCAATCCCCAGGTCCAGGAACTCCTGCTGGCGCCGCACAATCACCTCGCAGGTGCGCAGAATCGTGCTCTTGCGCTGAGCAATGTTCCGCATCAGCTGCATCGCCGAGCGGAAGCGCTCCTTCACATACTCCTTCACTTCCTTGTCGGTATTCTCGGCCGTCAACATGCGCCGGTAGCGCTGGCTCAGTCGCAGCGAGGGCATATCCTCCTCGTTCATCGCCACAACCCACTCATCGCCGCGCTTCACAAAGGCCACATCCGGTTCAATCAGCCGCGCCTGCTCGCGGTTGTAGCGCAGCCCCGGCCGCGGGTCCAGAGTACGAATCAACTCCACCGCATCATTCACTTCGCTCACCGGCCGCGATACCGCACGGGAAATCTCCTTCAAATCCCGGCGCTGCAACATCTGCAAGTGTGCGCTCACTATCAGCGAAGCGGTCGAAAAGGTGCTGCGCCGCTGCCCCAGCAGCCGCTCCGCCGCATCCTGCAAGCCGTGGTGCGGGCTGGCCTCCGGCTCGCCGCCATCCTCTTCCGCAGCCCCGTTTCCAGGCCGGCGCGTGTACACCAATTCCAGTTCCTGACGTTGCGCTTCCAGTTGCAGCAGCAGGCACTCCCGCAGGTCCCGGGCCGCGATCCCGGCGGGATCAAGACGCTGCAGCAATCCCAGCGCGTGGCTCAACTCCGCCTCTGCCAACTCCACCTCAGCTTCGCTGGTCTCCCCCGCGCCGCCTTCATTTACCCCCTCGGCATAGATCCGCGCCAGCTCATCGACCGGCGTGGAAAGGTACCCGTTGTCATCCAGATTGCCAATCAGAAACTCCGCCGCTTCCGCCACCTTCGGCGTCAAGCTCATCGCCCCCAACTGCCACATCAGATGATCGGTAAGGGTCGTCGGCTGAGAGAGAAACTGCTCAAAGCTCGGACTCTCGGATTCTTCCATCTCCGCAGGTGTCCGGAAACCTGGATCGAGATACTCCTGGAAGTAAGAGCCGAAGTCAATCTCTTCAAACGGGTCCTTCACCGTCACCGGCTCTTCGGCGACCCGTTCCCGCATCGCCTCACGACCGCCCAGCTCATCCAGGGTCGGAACCGTCTCGTCAATCTCCTCCAGAACCGGGTTTTCCACCAGCTCCGAGTTGATCATCTCCGTCAGTTCCAGCTTGTTCAGTGCGAGCACACTGACCATCTGCATCAGACCCGGCGTAAGGATCTGGCGTTGCGCAACCTTCAGATTCAATCTTGGTTGTAGCAGCGGCATCGCAGTGTCCAGCTCCCATGGACTTGATGACAAGTGTAAACGGCTTGGCTGTGGACTTGAGTCAAAGATGAAGTGCAACAGCTTGCTGTACCAGATTGGGCAAGCAACCGCGAACACATCAAGTCAGCCGGAGGGAAGCATGACCGGAAACAAAAAGAATTCTTGACAACAATCTCTAAAACCTAGTTCAGTGAAAACCCTTCGCCCAGATATACACGCCGTACCTCAGGGTCATTGCCCAGTTGCTGCGGAGTGCCGGTCCGGAATATCTTCCCTTCCGCGATGATGTAAGCACGGTCAGTGACCGAAAGCGTCTCCCGAACATTATGGTCCGTAATCAGAATCCCAATCCCGCTTGATTTCAGATCGAAGATAATCTTCTGCAAGTCCAGCACTGCGATTGGATCAATGCCGCTGAAGGGTTCGTCCAGCAGCAGAAAGTTCGGCTGAATCGCCAGGCACCGCGCAATTTCCACACGCCGCCGTTCGCCGCCGCTCAGCGCATACCCCTTCGTGGTGCGGATATGCTTCAAATTCAGTTGCTGAATTAGCCGCTCCGTGCGTTGCCGCCGTTCGGTATCGCCCAGCGGCTGGTTCTCCAGCACCGCCAGAATGTTGTCTTCCACCGTCAGCTTCCGGAATACGCTCGGCTCCTGGGGCAGATAGCTGATGCCATGATTCCGCGCCCGCAGGTACATCGGCACACGTGTAATATCCGTGCCATCCAGCAGAACCCGCCCGCCATCCGGCGGCACCAGGCCCACAATCATGTAAAAGCTGGTCGTTTTGCCGGCGCCATTCGGGCCCAGCAGGCCCACGACCTCGCCGCGCGAAATCTGCACGCTTACCTCGCGTACAACCTGCCGTCCGCCATACGATTTGCCGAGTCCATCGGCCGTGAGTGTCTGCATGCCCATAGGAAGTCTAAATCAAGCCCGCCGTACCTATTTGGGAGATCGTGTTTCTGTCACAGTGCGCGTACCTTCGCCGTCCACTTCCACGCTCTGGTCCGCCGTCCGCACCCGAATCACACTGCCGGTCACCGTGCCGCGCTCCGGGTCCACAACCCTCGGTCGCGCGGCAGCCGTTCCCGTCAGCCGGAAGACTCCGTCATCGCCCGTGTACACCAGCTTTTCGCCAAATCCCTTGCGCCCGGGGAACTCCACCGCCAGCCGCCCTTCCGCCGTCAGCCGGTCAACCCCCAGCCCGCCCGCGGCCTTCACCCCGGCCGACAGCATCGCCGCATCCAGCCGGTCGGCATTCACCGTTACGGGCGCCTGCCCGGCCTGGCTGGCCTCAGCCGTCACCTGGCTTACCGCCCCGCCCTGTCCTGAGGTAAAGTGCGCCACCCGCTCGCCTTCGGAGTAATCCAGCGCCGCGCTTCGCACCCGCACCAGGTTCAACGAATCCTTCTTTGCCGCATTCCCGGCCCCAGCCAGTACCGTGCGCACCGGGTTTGCCCCGTCGCCTGCCGCATGCAGCGTCTGGCGTGTCCGGTTCAGCACCAGCACCGGAGCAGCCACTGAGCTGCCCTCACGCCACAGCCTTGCCGCACCCCGGAATGTCGCTTCGCCGCTGGCCTGCTTCAGCTCGGCATGGGCGGCCACCACGTGCGCAGGACTGCCGCCGGTGCCGGCCATCAGCCCGCCGCCCGGCATTCCCTTGCCCCCGGCATCGGCCCAGCTGGCCTTCACATCGCCATCGGCCACCGCATCGCCCGTTTGCCGGTTAAAGTCAATCTTGGCCGCCGCCAACTGCAGTCCGCCGCTCTCAACCACCGGCCGCTGCCCGCCCGCGCCCGTCAGGTGCGCCACCTCGGCTGTGCCGTCATAATCCAGCCGTGCCGCCGTCGCCCGCAAACCCGCTGCCCCGCCCGCAGGCTGGTCGCTCAGCGTCACATGCCCGGTCTCAGTCAGGGAAACCAGGCTGTTCGCGCTCATCCCGCCCTGCTGTTTGCCCTTCGCCGGCTTATCCGCACGGAACTGCGCCTGCAGCCTGTCCGCGCTGGAGGCCTGCTCGGCCCCGGTGGCCGTCCGCTGGTCAAAGTGCGCCTGTCCCTGCCCTTCCAGCCGTTCCAGCGTCATTCCCGGCCCCAGCTTCGCCGTCATCGCAGCCGCGCTCATCCGGCTCCAGGCCCCGCCCGGGTCTTCCGTCTTCAGCACCACGCCGCCGGTCCCGGTCAGTTGGCTGGCCTCCACCTTGCCCGTACCCCGCGCGACAAACCGGATATTGGCAATCTGCGAATCCCAGCTGCGCTTCTCCTGACCGCCCGCCAACGCACTCTCAAATCGCACCCCCTGGCCCCCGTCGCCCAGCAGCCGTGCCGACTCCAGCACCCCGCCGTGCCCAAACTCCACCATCATCACCGGGGCCGACCCGCGGCTGATTCGCCCATCCTGGCTCGACGTCAAAACCGCGCCGCCCTCCATCTGCCCATGTGTCGGGTGGTTTTGCCCGTCAAACTCCAGCTTGCCCCTGGGCGCTGTCATGCGGCTGCCGCTGGCCGAGCTCAGTTCCACCCCGCCCGAACCATCCAGCTCGCTCACGCTGCCATCCTGCCGAAAATGCAACAACGCGTCGCCCATCGCCGCCGTGCTGCCCTGGGAGCGAACCTGTGCCTGCTGCATCCGGCAAGTCTCTTCCCCGCGCACAAACTCCGCGTGCCCGGCATCCACCGTCACATCGCCACCGGGCCGCTGCGCCCGCAGATGAATCTCCTTGCCCAGCTCCAGCCGTCCGCTGGTCGAGTCATAATCGGCGCCCATCGCCTCGCCGCTGCCCTGGCTTACCGCAAACTCCACCCGCTCAGCGGTGGTAGCTCGCCCACTCTTCTGGTCAAAGCTCAAGCCGCTGGTCCGTACCCGAATCTGTCCGGCAGCAATCTCGCCCACCAGCGCCGGCATCTTGCCCGCATCCAGCACTTTGCCCACCGTCTTGCCGGCCGCCTCATCCGTTTGGGCAATCGCCGGGGCCACCCCCGGCTTCATCAGCAGAATCTCCACCGGCCCCTTGGCCTGAGCCAGCCCCGCCGCCTTGTCGTAATCAAACTCAGCACCGGTAATCGTGTCGGTCCGGCTGCCATCTTCTCCGTACAGCTCAATCCGAACGTCGTGCAACTGCGCCTTGCCGCCGGCCTTCAGCTCCACCGCCCGTGCCGCGTGAATCTTGAAGATCGTCTTGCCCTTGGTCGTCTGCGTATAGTCGAATCCGTCCGCCTGCACCTGGATATCCACACCCAGCCGCTTGGGCAGGTCCGGATGCAGCAGCTTGCGCTTCAGGTGCCCCACCACCAGCGACGCGGCAATGGCCACCAGCAGCACCAGGCCCACCACCAGCACCAGCGCCCGCAGCCGCTCAATCGAGAATCGGATCCTCCGCACGCCTATTGCACCCTGTTCAGCCGCGCCAGCAATCGATCGGCCAGCGTCTCGCCCAGCTCCGACCACAACAGCCGGCCCGACGCGCCAGTCTCCTTCTCCAGCGCATCCGCCAGCCCAATCAACTGCCGCACATTCTCTTCAATGCACTTCAGCCCGCGGTCGTCCAGCGCCAGGTCTTCCTGCAGGAAGGCGTCATCGGTGCCAAAATCCACCCGGATGTGCCCCTCCTGCGCCCACGCGCCCTCGTCAAACTCCGGCCCATAGCCCAGCACCCGCACCAGCCGATTCTTCCGCTCCCACTCCGTCGGCCGGCCCGGAACAAGCTCCGGCTCCCACAGCGTCCAGCCAATCTGAAACTCCCAGGCGTAGTCGGCGTGCACAAACTCAAAGGCCTCTTCCAGCGCAATGTCAATCTGGCAGGCGTGCTCGCCCAGCCCGTACACCTGCTGGTACACCAGCGCCTCGCGCCAGTTCATCGGCCACACCGTCGCAGAAAACACCCCACGCTCGCCGCCATGCGCCGCAAACAAACGCAGCACCGCGCCCAGCTTCTCATCCAGGGCGGCCATTTGCATCTGCGGATACCACAAACTCAAAGAAAACGTATCTGACATCTCTACGATTGTAGACGCGAAACCGCCCCGGTTGGATTCGCCTCCTACGCCAGATTCCCCCTCTGGCCCCGCCCACAAGCCCCCTGCTATCCTCGAAGCCGATGAAAGCCCTCCGCCAAACCCTCGCCGCCACCTTCGTTCTTGCCCTGTCCCTTGTTGCCGCACGCGCCCAGGCCCCTACCGGCGGCACCCAGCAATTCGCCCAGCTCGGCCAGTGCCGGCTCGCATCCGGAGAAGCCATCACCGACTGCCGCCTCGGCTACCGCACCTGGGGCAAACTCAACGCCGACAACTCCAACGCCATCCTCTTCCCCACCTGGTTCACCGGCAACTCCGGCGAGCTGGCCGAGAGCTTCAGCCCCAATGGCCTCGCCGACCCCGCCCGCTACTTCATCATCGCCGTCGATGCCCTCGCCGACGGCGTCTCCTCCTCGCCCTCCAACTCCAAATCCCGGCCCCGCATGACCTTCCCCGCCGTTACTGTTCAGGACATGGTCTCAGCCGAGTACCGCCTCGCCACCGAAACCCTTCATCTCAAGCACCTCCACGCCGTCATGGGCATCTCCATGGGCGGCATGCAGACCTTTGAGTGGCTCGCCGACTACCCCTCCTTCTTTGACGTCGCCATCCCCATCGTCGGCTCCACCCGCCTCACCGCCTACGACCTCACCCTCTGGCACGCCGAGGAAGACGCCATCCGCGCCACCCCCGCCTGGCAGCAGGGCTCCTACGCCAAATCCCCCGCTGTCCCCCTTACCGCCATCCTCCACGACATCAACCTCACCAGCCCCTCCCGCTACAACCAGCTCGTCCCCCGCGACAAATTCGCCGCCCAATACGCTTCCTACGGTACCGAGGGCGCAACCGACTTCGACGCCAACGACCGCATCTATCAGCTCCAGGCCATGATCCACCACGACATCGCCCACGGCGGCTCACTCGAAGACCTCGCCCAGCATCTCGTCAAAATTCCTCATCCCCGCGTGCTCATCGTCGTCTCCCGCCAGGACCACATGGTCAACCCCACGCCCGCCCTAGACTTCGCCCCCCTCATCGGCGCCAAAACCCTCGTCCTCGACACCCCCTGCGGCCACCTCGGCCCTGGCTGCGAAGCCGCCACCGTAAACCCCGCCGTCCGCGCCTTCCTCGATGAGAAGTGAGCCTCTGGGACAATCCGAGGCGCAAAACCGTGCACATTCCATCCGTTGATGTGATTGTTCCGATTTGATGCTGAATTGCGAAATTGACATCACCGCTCAAGAGGCGCACAATTCAGCCATGCGCACCACCATCACATTCGACGAAGAAGCAGCAGAAATCCTGAGGGTCTATTCGGAAAGCCAGGGCATCTCGCTTTCCAAAGCCGCCTCAAATCTCGTAGTTCAAGGCGCTCGCCCAAAATCGTGGATCAAATACAAAGATGGATTTCCGGTCTTCGACCTCGAGCCTGGTCCCACCATCACTGACGAGCACATCCGCAAGCTGGTGCGAGAAGAATTTTGACCAGATACCTGCCAGATATCAATGTCCTCATCGGCATTGCACGCGAAGACGCGCAATTCCATAAAGCGGATTTCCGTTGGTTCCAAACCACAGGCAGTCATCAATTTGCCACATGTCCATTCACCCAGGCAGGCTTCGTACGCATCTCCTCCAATGAACGAATCGGACCCCGGCCTGTCAACCTTTCCGGTGCAATGGAACTTCTTGACAGGATGACTTCCCTCTCTGGCCACCAGTTCTGGCCAATCGACGAAGGACTTGCCGAGACGATTCGCCCATTCCGCAAGCAAATCTACGGTCATGGCCAAATAACCGATGCCTACCTGCTCGGCCTCGCGATTCAGAACAACGGCGTTCTCGTCACCCGCGACAAAGCTATCGCGCACCTCGCTGGCAAAACCTGGGCCGATCACCTGCTCATTCTCTAATCAAGCCGCGGACGCAGAAAAGCCCCAGCTTCCGCAGAAGCTGAGGCCATCCTCCTGTCCAATCGCGTCGCTCGCTCTTATCCGGTCACAATCTCCGAGAAGTCCGCAATCCCCTGGAACCCGTCCAGCACGCTCTGGATCAGCCCCAGCCGCGCCGCACGCAACCCAGCATCCGGAGCCATCACCATCACCTTGTCAAAGAAGGCATCCACCGCCGGCCGCAGCGTTGCCACCGCCTCCAGCGCGCCGGCATAATCCGCCTTGGCCCGCAGCGCCGCAACCTTGCCCGCCAGCTCCGCCGACTGCCTGGCCAGCGCCTTCTCTTCGTCCTCCAGCAGCGCGCTGGCAAACTCCGCCGCCACTACTTCCTTCTTCTCCGCAGCCTGCCGCAGAATATTCTTGATGCGCTTCGACGCTGCAGAAATCGCCACAAAATCCTCGCCGCCCCGCACCGCCGTCAACGCCTGCGCACGCACCACGGCATCGCGCACATCTTCCGCGCCCGCCGCCAGCGCCGCCGCCACCACGTCATAGGCAAACCCGTGCACATCCTTCAGGAAGAAGTTCAAGCGCTCCTGCAGGAATCCGGCAACCCCATCCGCCTTCGCGCCTGTGGCCGTAACCACCTCGCTCAGCGTCAACGGCAACCCTGACTCCGCCAATATCTTCACCACGCCATTGGCCGCGCGCCTCAGCGCAAACGGATCCTTTGACCCTGTCGGCGCCATCCCAATCCCGAACATCCCCACAATCGTCTGGATGCGGTCAGCCAGCGCCAGCAGTTGCCCTTCAATCGTCGCAGGAATCGCGTCATCCGTGCTCGCCGGCGTGTACTGCGCATACACTGCCAGCGCCACCGTCTCGCCCAGCCCCTGCGCCCGTGCATACAGGCCACCAATAATGCCCTGCAGCTCGGTAAATTCCTTCACCAGCTCGGCCGTCAAATCCGTCTTCGCCAGCAGCGTCGCCTGCAGCAGCCCGGCCTTGTCCAGCACCTTGCCGCGCGCGGCAACCGCAGCCGCCAGTGCCGTAACCACGGCCAGGTTCTGCTCCGTCTTCCAGTGGTAGCTGCCCAGTTCCTTTTGGAACGTCACCGCCTTCAGCATCTCCACGCGCTCAACCAGCGGAGTCTTCTGGTCCACTTCCCAGAAGAATCGCGCATCCTTGAACCGCGCCCGCAGAACCTTCTGGTTCCCGTGCCGGATTGTCGCTTCGCCTTCCTCATCCACCTCAATATTCAGCACCGCCAGGAAGTGCGGCAGCAGCTTCCCGTCCGGCCCTTCCACGGCAAAGTATTTCTGGTGGTCGCGCATCACGGTCACCAGCACCTCTTCCGGCAGCGCCAGATACTCAGCTTCGTAGTTGCCCACAATCGCCGTCGGCCACTCCGTCAGGTGCACCACCGTCTCCACCAGCGGCTCATCCTCCCGCCACCGCGCACCGGGAATCGTCCGCACAACCCGGTCCAGCGCCTTGCGAATCGTATGCCGGCGCTCGGCCACTTCCACCACCACCTTGGCCGCCCGCAGCGCACCCACATAATCCGCCGGCTTCGCAATCACCACCGGCGCTTCCCCATGCAGAATCCGGTGTCCGCGGCTCACATTCCCCGCCGTAATCCCGGCAATCTCCACCGGAACCACCGCTGTATCCAGCAGCGCCACAACCCACCGAACCGGCCTCACAAACCGCTCCGGCTTGCCCGCCCGCCAGTACATATTCTTCGCCCAGTACAGCGCCAGCACTTCCTTCGGCAGCTCGGCCGTCAGCAGCTCAGCCGCGCTGCGTCCCGGACGCTTCACCGTCGCGCCCACATACTCGCCCTTGGCGTTCACAACCTTTTTCAGCTCCGCAACAGGCACTCCGGCCTTCTTCGCAAAAGCCTCCGCCGCAGCCGACGGCACATCGTTCGGGAAGGCCACCTTCCACGACGGCCCCGTCACCTGCTCTTCCGCATCTGCCTGCCCGGCAAGCACACCGGTCGCCACCACGGCCAGCCGCCGCGGCGTGCTGTAAGTGGTCACCGTACCGCCAGCCTCAAGCAGCCGTTCGCGCTTCAGCAAATCCTCAACCCGGCGCCCCAGCTCAGCCTCGGCTCCGGCAATCATCCGGGCAGGAATCTCATCCAGCCCAATCTCCAACAAAAAATCAGCCATTTCTCTCTCTCAACCGGAAATCAGCGGCTCACGTCCGCGTACGAGCCTTCCAGCCCACGAATTGCTCTTCCAATCTTGTTCAGCGCCACCCAGCGGCCGCCATCAAATACCTGCACTTCACCCACCCGCTTCGATGTGCATCCCGTGCACGCCAGCCAGCGGTCGCGGTTATAGTCCAATATCCCGTCGTACGGCGCCCGCGTCACCGTCTTGCCCTTGCCATTCACCAGCGCCCACCGGCCATCCCGCACCACGCGCACCAGCCCGAAGTGGAAGGGACTCGCGCCATTATCCAGCACAGCCACGCTCGGCACCGCCACCTTGCCCATCCGATCCAGATACACCCAGCCCATACCCTTTACCCGGGTCGGAGTCAGCATATGCAGCCCAACTTGCACCTCATGGCCCCGCGCGGCGTCCTTCGCCCAGTCGGCCCGGATGTAGTCGTGCCCCTTGTACGCATACACCGCGCATTCGGGAATCTCCACATACTCCACCGCAACCGGGCACGCGTCCGCCTGCTTCCCATGGCGCCACCCGGCCAACCCGCTCAACGGCGTCAGCAGCAGTGCAATCGCAGCGATTTGTCGTCCCCAGCGCATCGGCAATCTTTTCCTTCCGCCCTACCCGGCGGTCTGCTGCAACTGGTAAGCCTTGGCCACGCCCACCGCCAGGTTGCGAATCCGCGCAATCATGCCCACCCGCTCCGTCACGCTGATCGCGCCCCGAGCATCCAGCAGATTAAACAGATTCGAGCACTTCAGCGCCAGCTCATAGGTCGACATCAGCGGGAACCGCTTCTTTTCCTTCAGCGTCGAGCTCTCGCTCTTCAGCACCGCATTGGCATCCTGAATCAGCTTGGTCGCCTCCCGCTCGTAGCGGTTGAAGTGCTCCCACAGCTCGGCCACATCCGCGGTTTCAAAGTTGTACACCGAGTACTGCAGCTCTTCTTCCAGCCGCACATCGCCGTAGGTCACTTCCTCGCCCGTCTGCGGATCGCGCGCCCACACCACGTCGTACACCGAATCCACGTCCTGCAGAAATGCCGTCAGCCGCTCCAGCCCATAGGTCAGCTCCGCGCACATCGGGTCCAGGTCCAGCCCGCCGCACTGCTGGAAGTAGGTGAACTGGGTAATCTCCATCCCGTCCATCATCACCTGCCAGCCCACGCCCCAGGCGCCCACCGTCGGGCCTTCCCAGTTGTCCTCTTCAAACTTCAGGTCGTGCTTCGACAAGTCAATCCCAATCGCCTCAAGCGATTGCAGATACAGCTCCTGCACGTTCACCGGCGGCGGCTTCAGAATCAGCTGGAATTGCGTATGCCGGAACAAACGGTTCGGGTTCTCACCGTACCGTCCATCGGCCGGACGCCGCGAGGGCTGCGCATAGCCAACCTTGTACGGCCGCGGCCCCAGCACCCGCAAAAACGTCTCCGGCGCCATCGTTCCCGCGCCCACTTCCACATCAAACGGCTGCTGCAGGATGCAACCCCGCTCTGCCCAGAAACTCTGCAGGCGGAAGAGAACTTCCTGGAAGGTGAGTGCGTGTTTGGCGTTGGAAGCCGTTGCTGCGGTCATTGAAAACACTCTCTTGTCTGGATTCGTAAACAACAGTTTATCAGCCGGATTTCCCATTTTTCCGGTCTGAACCTCATCCGGCATCACGCCCCCAACTGCCGCATCGCATCCACCGTCCGCAACCGACGCTCCAGGTGCCGCTCCAGCGCCTGCCACGTAAACCGACGCAGCGCCTGCGCCCGCTTGCGCGGCCACTGTTCCCCCTGAAACGCCGTCACCGGAGCCCGCAGCATCCGCTGCGCCACCGCCCAAGAGTCCCCATCCAGCACCATCCCCGCGCCCTGCCGGTGCAGACTGCAAAACAGCCCATCCGAACCGGGATGAAAGCTCGCCTCACCCGCCTTCAGCGCCTCGCCGCACGCCGTGCACACGCCCAGCTCCGGCAGCCAGCCCATTAGCCGCGTCATCCACAACCCAAAATACGTCACAGGCAACCACGGCTGCTCCACCGTCGTCGCATCCAGCACTGCGGCCAGCAGCCGGAAAACCGTCTCCTGCGGATCATGCTCCGGCAGCGCCTCGTCCAGCACCTCGGCATAAAAGCTCAGCACCGCCGTCCGCGCATAATCTACCTGCCCCGCCAGGGGACTCCGCTCCAGCTCCAGTTGGTCCAGCCGCACCAGTTCCTGCCTCGGCTTCACCGCAAACCACGCCCGCGCCTGCGTCATCGGCTCCAGAGCCCCGCCAAACCGCTTCCGGCTCTTCAGCCCGCTTTTCGCCACGCCTTTCACCTTGCCAAACTCGCGCGTGAAAAAGCTCACCACCAGGTCGGCTTCATTCACCGGCCAGCAGCGCAGAATCACGGCCTCAGACTCATGCACGCTCACTCTCGTAGTCTAAAGCTCGCGCACCAGCACCAGGCTCCACGCATCAATCGGCCGCTCCACATCCAGCTTTCCACCCACCGCACGCACAATCTCCTTCTTCGTCGCCCACGCCGCAGCCCGCAACGCCAGGGCCTGCTCCCGCGTCGGCGGCTCCGGCCGGCCCATCGCCTCCCACGCCGCCACCGCATTGCCGTGGCTCTTGTCCAGCGTCTCAATCTCAAACGCCGCACCCTCCGGCAACCCCGTCACATGCAGTTCCAGCTTCCGCGCCGTGCCCGTCGCCACCACCGCGTCGGCTTCCTCCACCGTCGCTGTTTCAGGAATCACAATCCGCTCCTCGGTCGGATAGTTGTACGCCAGCGCCGTCACCTTCCCCGTCGCCTCGGATCTCGTCACCATTGCGCCCTCGGTCGCCGCCAGTATCCGGTCCCCCAGTTGATTCATCATCCGGTAGGCATGGAACGAGGGCTTCACAATCTCCTGGTAGTTGATCATTCCAAAGGAACCGTGAAACACCGAATCCGTCTTCCGGTTCTCCTCAAACACATCCGTAAACACCCAATACGACAGTGAATCCACCAGCCCCACCGACTCCAGGTTCGACTTCGCAATAAACGCCGCAGCCGCCAGCGAATCATGCGTATGGTCCAGCGGAGACGGCGTCGAGCTCCACTCCGTCAGCTCAATGCCCGCCTTCGGATATGGGCTCGCGTCAATCATCTTGCGCAGCGTCACCAGGTCGTTGTGCGTCGCCTCAATCCCCCGCCGATAATGCCCCGCCCCCGGCGTTCCCGCTGGAATGTCAAAGTACTGCGGATACGGATGCGTCGAGACAAAATCCACCGGCAACTGGTTCGCCTTCGCATACTGGAAAAAGTCGTCAAGCCAAACCGGCTTCCACGGAATATCCAGCGGATCAAAGGGCTTCCCGCTCTTCTGCGCCGCCTTCAGCGCATCCTCGTCCAGGTTGAAGTTGCTCGTCGTCGGCCCGCCCACCTTCAGCGCCGGGTCCACCTTCTTGATGGTCTCGGCCGTAATTTTGTACAGCGCAAAGTACTGCGCCTGCGTCCCCACCCAGAAGGCGTCATCCAGGTTCGGCTCGTTCCAAACCTCAAAGTACCAGCGCCGCACCTCCTCGGCCCCATACCTCGCCTCCCAGTGCTCCACGCTCTTCCGTATCAGCTCAGCCCAGCGGTTGTAGTCCTTCGGCGGGCTCCCGTTCCCCTTCCACCACATCACCGTGGCCTTTTTCGTCGCCATCTCTTCCGGCGAAAAGCCCAGTTCCACAAACGGCCGCACCCCGGTCGCCAGCATCCGGTCAAACAAATCATCAATGTACTGGAAGTTATAGATGGGCCGGCCCTGTTCGTCCTCCCGGTAGACAAACATGTCGTCGTGGAAGAGCCCATGGAAGCGCACATACCGGAAGCCGCCATTGTCGGCAGCCATCTTCAACTCCTCCTGCCAGGTGGCCCGCAGCCCCTCATTCGCGCGGCCCGCCCCCACCACCTTGCTCCAGAAGTGCACCAGCTCCCGGCCCGGCGCCCCCGCCCCAGCCGTAACCCGGATGGGGGTATCCTTCGCAGGCTGGCAGAATCCCGCCAGCGCACAACCCAGCACAGCCAGGGCAACCGCAGACGCCCGGCCTGCAACCCGCAATCTTTCCCGCATCGAAACACTCCAGAAAGGCTCTCCGGGCCCCAGCCCGGCCAACTCAAAAGCGCTCCTATCCTATTGGCCGGTCAACCCACTGTCAAACCTGCCCAAACGCAAAAACGCGCAGCCCAATCGGGCTGCGCGCTCGCCGTGCATCCTCAGCGGATACAGAATTTTCTGATCTTAGCGGCCGTAGTTGGCTGCGTTCTTGTCGGTAAAGTGAGCCCACTTCTCCGGCAGATCGTCGGCTGCAAAAATCGCCGATACCGGGCAGGCCGGAACGCATGCGCCGCAATCAATGCACTCGACCGGGTCAATGAAAAGCTGGTCAGAGCCGTCGAAGCCGTCTTCGTCCTTCTTCGGGTGGATGCAATCGACCGGACAAGCGTCTACGCAGGCGGTGTCCTTGGTGCCGATACAGGGTTCTGCAATCACATATGCCATGTTTTTAAACTCTCCGTGGAGGATGTTTCTGCTCGCTCATAGTAGCACACAAGCCCGAACGATTGGCTAGGGCCGCCGCCGTGCGAAATCGGGTTCCCGTACCATTTTCTACCAGACAATTTCACCAGCTGAAACCCCATCCATCAGCCCGCCTGCTGCCGCGCCGCCCGCCGCGCCGCAAACTCCGCCGGCGTCGGAATCGGCTCCAAACCCCGCCCGGCAAACATCTCTCCGAACAGCCCCAGAAGCTCTTCATGCACCAGACCGTTCGAGGCAAAAACTTCCCGGCTGTCCAGCTTCCGGTGCGTCCCGTCAAAGCCCGTCACCCGCCCGCCGGCCTCTTCCACCAGCAGAATTCCCGCCGCAGTATCCCACGGATTCAGGTTGAACTCCCAGAACGCCTCCAACCTCCCACTCGCCACATACGCCAAATCCAGCGCCGCCGAACCCGCCCGCCGAACCCCGTGCGACCGCAGCGTGAACTCGTGGTAAAAGTGGATGTTCGGCGAGTCATGCCGCTTCCGGCTCGGGAACCCTGTCGCAATCAGCGCTTCCGCCAGCTCCGGCACGCGCGAGGTGTGAATCTGCATCCCATTCAGCCACGCGCCCTTTCCCAGCTCGGCGGCAAACAGTTCATCCCGCATCGGGTCGTAGATGATTCCGGCTACAATCGGCCCGTCTTCCCCCTCGGCGAGCCCTGGCGTTCGCCGCTCCAGCCCCATCGAAACACAAAAATGCGGAAAGCTGTGCGCAAAGTTCGTCGTCCCGTCCAGCGGATCCACATACCAGCGGTACTCCGCATCCATCCGGTCCCGCGCGCCCTCTTCCCCGTATATCCCGTGCTCGGGGAAAACCGCCTTCAGCTCCTGCTGCAGCCACGCTTCCACCGTCCGGTCGGCCACCGTCACCAGATCCACGTCGCCCTTGTACTCCGTCGTCACGCCCTGCGCGTAGAAGTTCCGCAGAATCGACCCCGCCTGCCGAATCAGCGGCTCCACCTTCGCCGCCACCGCCAAATCGTCCCAGCCGTTGCCCATGCCCTTCATCGCGAGCCCTCGCCCGCGCTCACACGCCGCTTGTTCTGCTCGGTAATCATGCGGATCTGGTGCTTGTACAGGAACAGATTCGGCTGCCCGTCGCGGGTCAGGCGCACCATCCCATCGTCAAAATACTCAATCCAGCCGGTTACAGTTTCGCCATCGCGCAACTGCACCGCTACATTCACATGTCTTTCGCTCAGGCTGCGCAGGTACAGGGCTTCCTGGCCGGTATCCCCAGGGGGAGGCGTCTTGCCGCGTCGGGAGTAAAGGGTGTGTGCTGGCATGTCTACGATTGTATTGCCAAATCCCCCACCCAACCCACACTTCCGCCGCCAGCCTCAGGCTTCTGTTTTCAGGACATTACTTCCCGGCATCCCCGTCGCTGTAATACCCGGTCCGCGCATGAATCTGGAACTGCTCCTCAGCTGCCCTCGGCACCGTCACGCGAATCCGGTGGAAGCTCGCCCCCGGGTCCTGCCTCGCCGGGTAATACCCCAGCAGATACTGCGTCCGCAGGTCTTCTGACACCCGCTCGAATGCCTTGTCCAGCCCGCCCTCATCCACATAGAAGTACCGTCCGCCGGTCTGCTCACTCAGCGCAATCAGCGCGTGTTCGCCGCCCAGTTCGCGCCCCGCACTCGCCTCCACCGGAACATCAATCAGGCTGTACACCATCACTTCACTGCGCAGCGCCGCCTCCAGCGCCTGTGCGTAGCTGGTGTTCTTGGCCGTGTCTCCGCCGTCAGTGATCACAACCAGCACCTTGCGCCCTTGCTTGCCCGCCAGGTTCTGCGCCGCCAGGTACACCGCGTCATAGAACGCCGTCGAGTTCCCCGTCTTCAGCGCCCCCAGCCCCTTGTCCAGCCGGCTCGTCTGGTTGGTAAACCCCACCACCTCCCGCACCTCATCGGCAAACTGCAGCAGCGCCATCCGGTCCTGCCCGCGTAGCAGGGCATGCACAAACCTCTTCGCAGCCTGCTCCTCCGCGCTCAAATCCTTCTTCACACTCCCACTGGTATCCACCGCCAGCACCAGGTTCAGCGGCAACTCCGACTGCCGTTCAAACACCGCAATCCGCTGCGCCCGTCCATCCTCGCTCACGGCAAAATCTTCCTTCGTCAGCCCGCCAATGATCGCGCCCGTCCCGTCCGTCACGTTGGCAAAAACGTTCACCAGCCGCACATTCTCCAGGAAAACCGGCACCGCGGCATCCTCAGCCGGTGCGGCAGGGGGCTTGTCGCCGACCGATTTCTCTGCCGCAGGCGCGGCAACAGGCTGCTGGCCCAATGCAAGCCCAGCCGCAAACACCAAAATGCCGGCAATCCCCCAGCGCCTCACGCCGTCCCCCCTTCGCCCGCCGTCAATTCCTCTGGGAAAGGCTCTCCATCCGCCCAAACCACGCCATCGGCAAAGGTCTCCCGCTTCCACACCGGCACCGTCCGCTTCAGCGTGTCAATCACCCATCGGCAGGCATCAAAGGCCGCTCCCCGATGCGCCGAAGCCACCACAATCGCCACACTGGTTTCGCCCACCATCAGCCGCCCCAGCCGGTGCACCAGCGTCACCTGCCGCACCGCAAATCGCTCCAGCGCCTCAGCCGTCAGCGCCGCCATCTGCTTCTCGGCCATCGCCTCATAAGCTTCGTAGTCCAAATGCAGCGTCGCCCGCCCCCGCGTGTTGTTCCGCACAATCCCGTCAAACACCACCACCGCCCCGTCTTCGCCAGCCTTCGCCGCCTCAGCCAGTGCGGCCACGTCAATCCGCTCCCGGGTCAAATATGTCTCAATCCCCCGCCCGCTTCCACCCGACACCGGCGGCAGAATCCCCACCATATCCCCCTCACGCAGTTCAAGCGGCCCGCGGGCATACTCCTCATTTACGCTCACCGCGCACTTCGGCAGCAGCCCGCGCAGCCGGTCATCGGTCAACCGCGCGGACACCTGCGCCAGCAGCCCGGCCACTGTCGTCCCCGCCCCCACCTCCAGCGGCCCGGCCAGCCCGGCCTCGCGCAGCACTCCAAATGTCAGTAACTCAATTCGCATCTTCTTCCCGCAGAATACCTTGCTGGGTTAGACGCACGCCCAGCCAAACCGTGCCGCCCTCACCGCCCAGCCCCCTCCAGCCCGGCCAAATCCTCCGGAGTATCCACATCCACCCCGCCCTCCAGGAACGGCACCCGCACCACACCGGCATCCCGCAGCAGCCCCCGCGCTCCCTGGTCGCCCCGCAATGCCCGCAACTCCCCAAACCGGGCCGCCGGAAATATCGCCGGAATCCCCGCCACCCCGGCATACTCCGAAGCCACCGCAACCCGCCCCTCCGCAGTCGAAAACGCCTCCGCCAGCCCCCGCAGATGCCCCGCCGTCAGCCTTGGCTGGTCCACCACCAGCAGCAGCACCCCCTCAGCCTCAGGAAACCGCTCCCGCACCGTGGCAACTCCACAGCAGATCGACGTCGCAATCCCCTGCTCCCACTCCGTATTCACGACCAAAGTGCAGTGAGCCACATCCGCTTCCGCAGCAATCCGCTCCCACTCCGCGCCCAGCACCACCACCACACGCCCGCCAACAGCCTCCTGCGCAACCCGCACCGTTCGCTCCAGCAGCGTCTCTCCTGCCACACGTACCAGTTGCTTCGGCTGCCCCAGCCGCCGGCTCGCTCCCGCTGCTAAAACCACTCCTGCCAAAGCCATACCCGGGATTCTACCGAACTCATGCGGCATAATAGTTCCACAACGGCCCAAACCGTTCCTGCCTGCCACGGAGACCCGGTGACCCAATCCCATATCGCACCCAACGCCCAGGGAATTGACCAGCTCGACAAGGGCTACGGCCTCCACACCGCCGTACTCTCTCCCCTCGAAACCCTCGCCCAGTCCGTCTCCACCATGGCCCCCTCCACCTCGCCCTCGCTCACCATACCCCTCGTCTTCGCCCTGGCCGGCAACGGAACCTGGTTCGTCTACGGACTCACCACCGCAGTCATGCTCCTGGTCGGCTTCTGCGTCAGCCGCTTCGCCCGCATGTCCGCCTCCCCGGGCTCGCTCTATACCTACACGGCAGACACCCTTCGGCCTTCCCTCGGTGCCGTCGCCGCCTGGGCACTGCTCATCGCCTATCTCGCCACCGGTGCCTCCGTCGCCGGCGGAGCTCTCTATTACGCCAACATCCTTCTCACCCAGTTCTTCTCCTTCACTTCACCCGCTGTCATCACCCTCGCCCTCGTCTTCCTCTTCTCCGGGGCCATCGCCATCCGCGACGTCAAGCTCTCTGCCGAAATGATGCTCTGGATCGAAATCGCTTCCGTCAGCCTCATCCTCATCGTCCTCGTGCTTCTCCTCGGCCGCCACGGCTTCCACCTCGATACCCGCCAGCTCACCCTCACCGGCGTCTCCATCACCGGACTGGGCCCCGCCCTCGTCCTCGCAATGTTCAGCTTTGTCGGCTTTGAATCCGCCACCACCCTCGGTGCAGAGGCGCGCAACCCCCTCAAAACCATCCCCCGCGCCGTCATCCAGTGCGCCATCCTCGCCGGCATCTTCTTCATCCTCTGCTCCTATTCCGAAGTCCTCGGCTTCCAGGGCGAATCCGGCAAGCTCTCTGACACCACCAGCCCCCTCCACGTCCTCGCCCGTCAGGCCGGCGTCTCCCCGCTCGGCACCGCCATCGACATCGGCGCCGGCATCAGCATGGTCGCCTGCGTTCTCGCCTGCTCCACCGCCGCCGCCCGCGTTCTGCTGCGCATGGCCCACTCCGGCCTGGTCCCAGACGTCTTCGGCCGCACCCACAAGCGCTACGGCACCCCGCAGGCCGGCGTTCTGCTTTCTTCCGTTGTCATGTTCGCCGCCACCGCCGGCCTCGCCCTCAAAGGTGTCCACGGCGACGACATGTACGGCTGGCTCGGCTCCATCGCCGTCTTCGGCTTCATCACCGCCTACGCCCTGGTCGCCGTAGCACTTCCCTTTGCCCGCAAGGCCCTCGGCCAGCACTCGCTCGCCGTCACCGCCGTCAGTTGGCTCACCGTGCTCGTCATGATCGGTGCCGCCGTCGGCAGCGTCTACCCCGTCCCCGCTGCCCCGGCCCTCTGGTTCCCCTACATCTACCTCGCCTACATGACCCTCGGAATGGTCTGGTTCCTGGCCCGCCGCAAAACCATCCACGCAAGGGCCGGCCAGTCCCTACATCCCTGACCCCTGGCACCCTACTCCCTCGTCCCCGTCACCACCAGCAAAGAAACCCCCACCACCACAAACATCCTGAACGCCGCATCCTGCCCGTTCCACGTGTGCGACTGCCACATCAGGAACCACTCCCCGCCTACGCACAAAAACGCCACCAGCCACATCACAAGGCTCAGCGTCATCCCCGCAACGGCCACCTCGACCGCCTTGCCAAACGCCGTCACTGAGCCCTTCCTCGCCCGCAGCATCTTCCACGCGCCCCACCACAGCAGCACCATCGTCACCGCTTCCCAGGCAATAATCCCCAGGTAAAACGCCAGGTGCCACCCCGTGCCCGTCAACGCCCGCCACATCCCGTGGTTCCCCGGGAAGGTCGTGTCCATGCTCAGCACATGCTTCACAAACTCGTAATTCGAGTCAAAATCCGTTGTGTTGTTCAGAACCACCAGCGTGTAGAAAAACGCCAGGCAGCCCACCAGCAGAATCTTCGTAATCCGCAGCATCTCGCCCCCGTACCGGCGCCGTGATTCTCCCCGGCTCCTGCGCATCCTAACGCCTCTGCCCTCAGGAACCAAGGAAAATTCCCACTCCTGTCATCCCTTCCTCACGGTGCCCGTGCTACATTTTCCTCACAATGACCCGGGAAGAAACGCTCCAGCAACTCGGCTACGCCCTGCCCACCCTCCCCGCCCCTGGCGGTAACTACCTCTCCGCCAAGCGCGTCGGCACACTCCTCTTTCTCTCCGGGGTCGTCTCCACCAACTCCGCCGGCGTCATGACAGGAACCGTCGGGCTCGACCGCTCCATCCCGGACGGCTACTCCGCCGCCCGCGCATGCGCCCTCACCCAGCTCGCCGTCATCAAGCGTGAACTCGGCTCGCTTGAAGCCCTCGCCGAAATCGTCTCCCTCAACGGCTACGTCAACGCCATCCCCGGCTTTGAGGATTCCCCCGCTGTCATAAACGGCGCATCCGACCTCCTCGTCCAACTTCTCGGCGACTCCGGCCGCCACGTCCGCGCCGCTGTCGGTGTCAGCGCTCTCCCTCGCAATGCCATCGTGGAAATCCAGATGACCGTCCGCGTACTTGAGGTTCAGCCATGACCGAACACACTCTCTTTGCGGTTCCCACTCACTCCGTCTGGGACAACTCTCTCGCGCCCCGCCTGCACATCAACTCCGGCGACCGGGTTCTCTTTCAGTGCCTTGACTCTTCCGGCGCGCAGATTACCCCCGGCATGAGCTCAGCCCAGTTTGACCGCATCGACCGCAACCGCATCCATGCCCTCACCGGCCCCGTCTTTGTTGACGGCGCCCAGCCCGGCGATGTGCTGGAAGTCTCTGTCCTCTCCACTCGGCACTGCGGATGGGGCTGGACCTCCACCATCGCCGGACTCGGCTTCCTCAAGGCCCGCTTCCACGAGTCCTCTCTCTTCCACTGGCACCTCGACGGCGAGATCACACGCTCGCTCGCCCCTGCCACTGTCCCCCTGCGCCCGTTCCTCGGTGTCATGGGAGTCGCTCGCCCCGATGTCGGCAGCTTCCGCACCCGCCCGCCAGGCAACTTCGGCGGCAATCTGGATGTCCGGGAACTCTGTGCCGGTTCCAAGCTCTACCTGCCCGTGCTGGTTGCCGGCGCGCTCTTCAGTTGCGGCGACGGCCACGCCGCCCAGGGCGACGGCGAAGTCTGCATCAACGGCATTGAAGCCCCGCTCGACGTTACCCTCGGCTTCCACCTCCACAAACATCAGCCCCTCGACGGGCCGCTGGTCGAGTCCTCCGACCAGGTCGCACCAGACTCCCCGGCTGACTCCTGGATCGTTGTCGCCTCGGAAACTGACCTCCTCGACGCCGCCCAGTCCGCGACAAATCGCATGATCGACCTGCTCGTCTCCCGCTGGGGTTTCACAGAGCTCCACGCCTACCTGCTCTGCTCGGTCGCCCTCAAGCTCCGCCTCTCCCAGGTCGTCAATGAGCCGATGTTTACCGTTTCCGGTGCCATCGCCAAATCCATCCTGCCCGAGCGCGAGCTCTTCCCCGTCCGGTGAACCAATGCCCATTCCCGATGCTGAAATCAACCTCCCGAAAGTCGTAGCCGAACTGCGCGAGCTGTACCCCCGCTACGAGCTCGCGCTCGTCTCCAACGACGTAGACACCCTGGTCGCCATGTTCTGGCACTCCCCACAAGTGCTTCGTTTTGGCGTCACAGAAAATCTCTACGGAGCCGGCGAATTGGAAGCTTTCCGCAAGGCCCGTCCCGCCGCCAACCTGGCCCGCACCGTCACCCGCCTGGAAATCGTCACCTTTGGCCTCGATACCGGCTCAGTCACCGTCGAGTTCGAGCGCACCACCCCCCGCGGCGTCGTCCGCGGCCGCCAGTCCCAGCTCTGGATTCGCCTCCCCCAGGGATGGCGCATCGCCTCGGCCCACGTCTCCCTGCTCCCCTAGCGCCAAATCCGGAGTCCAGGCTCCCGTTTCAATGCCTCCGACCACTACCTATGGTAATTTTCGTCTCACATGTCACAACCAGATGAATCTCTGTCAAATTAGACTATCAGCCCGTGGTAAAAGTCGTGTTCTGCGCCAGTACGGGACGAGCTTGAAAACGTCTAAACGGTATGGCGATGGGCAAGCGGCAACATCGAGAGCGGCAAGAGGATTTGTGGGTGGCGCACACGGAATTGGCCACCGCTCC
>CAIVDV010000048.1 GCA_903904755.1 uncultured Acidobacteriaceae bacterium
CTGCCCTTGCCTTTGCCTTTTAGTTGTCATTCCCGAAGGGAATCTGCTTCTGCCCTTGCCTTTGCCTTTTAGTTGTCATTCCCGAAGGGAATCTGCTTCTGCCCTTGCCTTTGCCTTTTAGTTGTCATTCCCGAAGGGAATCTGCTTCTGCCCTTGCCTTTGCCTTTTTAGTTGTCATTCCCGCAGGGAATCTGCTTCTGCCGTGTGCCACCAGTCCGGGGGCTCCCAACCACCGGTCCCTCACCCTCGGGCACCGGGGAATAACCAATCCCCCCACCTAACTCCGCATTCGAGCAAAGCTCAAACCCCGCGCCGTAGGCGCAGCGTACCTTAGCCCAGCGTTTCAACGCTGGGTATACCCGCCCACACCACCCCGGAGTCCCGTAGGGACGGCGCCAATCCGATTCCAACGCATCGACATGCGGCGGTTGCTCCCGCTCCCTGGCGCTTGCCACCGGGGAGCAACCACCCTCCAACCTCACCCTCCCATAAACCACCAATCGAGCTTCAGCTCGATCCGCTAACCTGCTGACTCGCTACCGCGGCGCAGCCGCAGCTGACTCGCTGCATTTGTCAAGCCCCCAGATTTCCTCCCCCTGCCACCTCACCACACCCACAGCCACGCCCCCTGCATATCCCCAACTCAGCGAGGCAGGTGGCCCACCCCTGGCCCGATAACCAATCTGGGTGCCCTACGCTTCCCGCTTTTGCAAGTGTGGGACCAACCAATGCCAGCCCTGTTCTTGCCTTTGCCTTTCACCTGCCCGAGCCAACCCCAGGCATCACAAAAGTTCGAAAATCATCCTCCAGCCCCGACCATTCTTTTCCAACCCTTTCAGCCCAAAGCTGAAGGGGTTTTGTCTTGCACCCACCCCCGACACGCACACCACAAGAGCAGGCAATCCCAGGCGAACGCAGCGAGTAAAACAAGGAAGGGTCATCCCGAGCGAGCAAAGCGAGTCGAAGGACCTGCGTGTCCCTCATCGCTCCACCATCGAAGGCACCCAAGCACACCCCACCCCATTCGAGCGCAGCTCGAACCCCTAACTCCGCGAAAGCGGGGTCATCCCGAGCGAGCAGAGCGAGTCGAGGGACCTGCGTGTCCCCCATCAACCCAACATCGCAGGCGCCCCAACCAAACCCCACCCCATTCGAGCGCAGCTCGAACCCCTAACTCCGCGAAAGCGGGGTCATCCCGAGCGAGCAAAGCGAGTCGAGGGACCTGCGTGTCCCCCACCGACCCAACACCGCCTCCCCCCAACCAAACCCCACCCCATTCGAGCACAGCTCGCCCCCCCCCTGACTCCGCGAACACCGCTAGCCCCGCTAACTCCGCTAAAATCGGTCATCCCAAGCGAGCCGCAGCCGCGTCGAGCGCCCCGCATCCCCCAACCACACCCACCCATTCCCGCTATCCATCCAGATCGCCCAACCCAAGGCCTTGCATCCAACCAAGGGGAGCATCAACTTCCTCCCTTCACGGCATATACCCTACCCCGGTATAATATAGTGATCCCGCCCCACCCCAAAACCACCAGATCCGCCCAAAAGAACCGCAAACACTCAGCCCACTTGCCGATAATTATTCCCAAAAAGCGCACACTGGAATCAGTCATCCAAAAGCAGCCGGACCATCTCAAGCGAGCTCAGCGGGACCCGCATTTCCCCCTCGGCTCTCCACACGCGCCCCCAAAACGCGCAAAATGGTGCACAAGAGGGCACAAAGACGCACTGAAATGCGCCGGCTACAACCCATTAACCAACGTATTATCAACCACATAGGAGCCGACAAGACGCAAAAACACCCCCCCTCCCCCCCCTTTGAAGCGGTTACCTCTCCCAAAATCAGCCGAATAAGCGGCGTCACCGGCTCCCAAAAATGCAATCCAGCCCGGTCGACCTCTTACTTCGGCCTTACCAGCTCAAACCGGTCCTGCGTCCGCGCCCACGTATTCCCCGCCATGCGACCCACCGCATCCAGCCCCGTCGGGTCAATCCGGTAGTTCTCTTCCAGCTCCGCCGCCACATGGAAGCGCACCACCTCGCCCAGCACAATCACCCCAGCAGCCACCCCCGCCCCGGTAAAAATCACCTGCAGCAGCTTGCACTCCATCTGCGCCGGGCTCTCTGCCACCCGCGGAGCCTTCACCACCTCACTCGGAATCGCCGTAAGTCCCGCCAAATCAAACTCATCCACCTCCGGCGGAACATTCGCTGCCGTCCGGTTCGCCGCATCGGCAATCGCCTCGCTCACTATATTGATGACAAACTCGCCCGTCTCCTCCACATTCCGCAGCGTGTCCTTCCGGTCATCCCGCTTCCCATCTTTCGGCGGCCCGGTCAGCGAAGGGCAAAACAGCACCGTCGGCGGATTCGATCCCACCCCGCAGAAAAAACTGTACGGCGCAACATTCCGCACCCCTGCCGCATCCACCGTCGACACCAGCGCCACCGGCCGCGGCACAATCAGCCCCGTCATCAGCTTGTACACCTGCATCACTTCCAGGGTGGCGGGGTCAATCGAGCGCATCGGCGCAGGCATCACAACAGGCTTCACAGTCAAATCAGGCATAACTCCAGCTTAATTCCCGCCCATGGCCCAGATTTCCCGTACTGTGACACCCTTGGTGCCACACTGCCGCTCAAGCGGGGATTTTTGCACGTTGGTAACATAGCATCAGGCACAATCGTGCTTAGGAGTCTTCCGTGCCTCGTATTCATTTCCAGCTACAACTCGCCGAACTCAAAGACAAGCTGCTCGCCATGGCCGCTTTGGCCCAGCAGGCAGTCAGTGCATCGGTAGACGCCTACCTCACCCGCGACACCGGCCTCTGCGCCTACGTCCGCGACAATGAGACCGCCATCAACACCGCCCAGCGCGAACTCGACGAAATGGCCTACGAACTCCTCGCCAAGGAGCAGCCCATGGCCATCGACCTCCGCTTCATCCTCGCCGTCATCAAAATCAACGGCGACCTCGAGCGCATCGGCGACCAGTCCATGAGCATCGCCATCCGCACCCGCGACATGGTCGAGATGGACCCCGTCGACCTGCCCGTTGACTTCTGCGCCATGGGCGACTACGCCAGCCGCATGATCCGCACCGCTCTCCACTCCCTGCTTGAAGGCGATGCCCATGTCGCCGATACCGTCCGCCTCATGGACGACGAAATCGACCGCATGAACCGCAAGGCTCAGGCCGACCTCATGGCCCTCATCCAGCGCGAGCCCCAGCACACCGCCCAGGCCCTCAACGGAATGCTCATCTCCCGCAACCTCGAACGCATCGCCGACCACGCCACCAACATCGCCACCGACGTCATCTTCTGGATCCGCGGCGCAGACGTCCGCCACGCCCTCTCCATGGCCATGGACTGACCCACCAATCACATTCGCACCAAAAAATAGGGGACAGCCAACCACGCTGTCCCCTTTTGATGCAACTTGTTTGCTCTAGTACAGCGTCGCCAGCGCCGGATACAGCTTCCGCCACTTCGCGTACGCCTCCGCATACGCCGCCTGCGCCGCCGCTTCCGGCTCAATCCGCTGCGCCACGGTAATCCCCGCCGCACAAGCCGCGTCCAGGTCCTTCCAGGCACCCGCGCCCACGCCGGCCATCAACGCACTCCCAAACGCGCCGCCCTCTTCCGCCGTCAAAATCTCCACGGCATGGCCGTACACGCCCGCCTGAATCTCCCGCCACAGCGGTCCGCGCGCGCCGCCTCCGCCCAGCCTCACCCCGTTCACCGGAATCCCCAGCTCGGCAAACAGCGTGAACGTGTCCTGCAGGCTGTACGCCACTCCCTCCAGCACCGCGCGCACAAAGTGCGCCCCGCCATGCACCGTCGAGATGCCGGCAAACGCCGCCCGCACCTTCGGATCCAGATGCGGCGTCCGCTCACCCAGCAGGTACGGCGCCCACTCCAGCCCTTCAGACCCCGGCGCAACCGCCGCCGCAGCCTTTGTCAGCGAGTCATAATCCGCTCCTGCAAAGAAAGTCTCCTTCAGCCACCGGAAGCTCAGCCCCGCCGACTGCGTCACACCCATCACATGCCACCGCCCCGGCACCGCATGGCAGAACGTGTGCAGCCTGCCCTTGGGATCCTTGATGGGCGAAGCCGTCGCCGCGAAAACCACCCCGGAGGTCCCGATTGTCGCCGAAACCGACCCCGGCTGCAGAATTCCCATACCCACGGCCCCGGCACCCTGGTCCCCAGCTCCAGCAACCACCGGCGCGCCCACAGGCAAACCCGTCGCCGCAGCTCCATCGGCTGAAATCGCACCGCATACCTCCGGCGACTCATACACCTCCGGCAGCCAGCTCATCGGGATTCCCGCAGCCTCGGCCACCTCAGCCGACCATCGCCGGTTGGTCACATCCAGCAGCAGCGTCCCGGACGCTTCCTGCACGTCAATCGCGTAGGTCCCCGTCAGCCGGAACCGCACATAATCCTTCGGGCACATCACCTTTGCCGTCCGGGCAAAAATCTCCGGCTCGTGCTCCCGTACCCACAGCAGCTTGGTCAGCGTAAAGTTCGGCAGCGCCGGATTGCACGTCAGCTCAATCAGCCGCTCATACCCAATCCGCTCATGCAGCCAGTCGCACTCCGGCTGGGTGCGCGTATCGCACCATATCAGCGACGGCCGCAGCACCTTCCCATCCTTGTCCAGCAGAACCGCCCCGTGCATCTGCCCGGTCAGGCCCACCCCGCCAATCGGCTCCTTCGGCTCTGGCGCCGCGGCAATCGCGCCCCGTATCGCCGCAACACTTGCCCGCCACCAGTCCTCCGGGTCCTGCTCAGCCCAGCCAGGGTGCGGAGTCCGGAACGGCGCATGTTCCGCGCTATGCGAGCTCACAATCCTGCCCGCCTCATCCACCAGCACTGCCCGCGTACCACCCGTCCCCACATCCATTCCCAAAAACCACATACCCGCCAACCGCCCTTCCTAAATCGCTTTTCTCAGCACTCAAGAGCTTACCACGCACCCAACTCCCCGTGGAACGGCCCACAGCAAAATATCCCACCACCCCCTCCGCACGCTACCGCCCGCTCTCCCAACCAGGAACCCACGCTCCCAATCTTCCCTAAAAGTGCCAGCATATGGGACACCGCTTCACCCTGTGACGGCGCACACACCCGCCCACCACTCCCCGGCGTAACAATACCTCCATAAGGCAGTGAACCTTCCCTGCCGGGAGAGATGCACTCATGAGCGATCTGGCAACTTTGGCCGAAGCCGTAGCCGTAGACCCCCTCGTTGGACACGGACAGGATTTCCACGTCTTCCATCAATTCCTGGAACGGTGCAAGGACCTGCCCGCCATCACCACCACGGTCTGCTGGCCCCTCTCCGATGTCGCCCTCCGCGGCGCAATCGAAGCTGCTGAAGCCAACATCATCAAGCCAATCCTCGTCGGCGACGAAGCGGGAATCCGCGCTCTTGCCCGCAAGACCGGCATCAACATCGCAGACTACCCAATCGTCGATGCCCCCACCGAAAACAAGGCCGCGCAAATCAGCGTCGACATGTGCCGCACCGGCAAGGCCCAGGCCATGATGAAGGGCTCGCTCCACACCGACGAGCTGATGCGCGTCGCCATGGCACGCGACACCGGACTCCGCACATCCAAGCGCATCACCCACGTCTTCGTCATGGATACCCCGGCCTACGCCCGCACCCTGCTCATCACCGACGCGGCCATCAATATTGAGCCGGAGCTCGAAGACAAGGTCCACATCGTCCAGAACGCCATTGACCTGGCCCACGCCCTCGGCATCCCCGAGCCCAAGGTCGCCCTCCTCTCCGCCGTCGAAACCGTCAACCCCAAAATCGCCTCCACCCTCGACGCCGCAGCCCTCTGCAAAATGGCCGATCGCAACCAGATCACCGGCGGCATCCTCGACGGCCCCCTCGCCTTCGACACCGCCGTCAGCGAAAAGGCCGCCAAAATCAAGGGCCTTGTCTCCCCAGTCACCGGCAAGGCCGACATCCTCGTCGTCCCCGACCTCGAAAGCGGCAACATGCTCGCCAAGCAACTCGAGTACCTCGGCGGCGCGCAACTTGCCGGCATCGTCCTCGGTGCCCGCGTCCCCGTCATCCTCACCAGTCGCGCCGACTCCGCAGAAACCCGCCTCACCTCCTGCGCCGTCGCCGTCCTGCTCCACTACGCGCAGAACCCCTCCTGATCCCCCTTCAATCCCGAAACAAAAGGCCCGCCGCATTCCGCAGCGGGCCTTTCCCTTTCCTGCACCACCCTACTCCGCCGTCACCGTAGCCTCCAGCGGCGTCGACTCCGACGAATCCCCAACCCGAATCACGAACTTGCCGGCGTCCATCTTCCAGCCCTTCGTCGCCTCGTCCCAGTAGCTGAACGACCGCGCATCCAGATTCAGCGTCACGCGCTTGGTTTCGCCCGGCGCCAGCCGAACTTTGGCAAAGCCCTTCAGCTCCCGCTCCGGCCTTTGCACCTTCGCACCCGGCTCAGAAACATACACCTGCGCCACATCCGCGCTCGCCACCGCGCCCGTGTTGGTCACGTTAAAGCTCACCGTCGTCGTCCCGCCCACCTTCACAGTCGGCGCCACGCTCAGGTTGGCAAACTGGAACGTCGTGTATGTCAACCCGTATCCAAACGGATACAGCGGGTGCTTGCCCGTCGTCGTCCAGTAGCGATAGCCCACCATCAGCCCGTCGCCATACTTCACATGCTGAATCCCGTCCGCACCCTTCTCACTGTAGTAGTAGCCATAGCTCGGGTCTTCCTGGAACGTCCGGTCAAAGCTCACCGGCAGCTTGCCTTCCGGGCTAATCTTGCCCAGCAGAGCCTCAGCCACCGCCGTTCCGCCCTCCTGCCCCGGATAAAACGTCTGCAAAAACGCCGGAGTCTTGTCCAGCCAGTTGCGCGTGTCCACCGCGCCGCCCGCCGTCAGCACCACCACCGTTTTCGGGTTCGCTGCCAGCACAGCCTGGATCAGCGCTTCCTGGCCCCACGGCAGCTCAAATGTACGGTCATAACCTTCGCTCTCGGTATCAGCATTGAAACCGACCGAAAGCACCACCGCATCCGCCTTCGCTGCCAACCGCTTCGCATCATCTGAAACCAGTCCCGACTCCAGCGCCAGCCCCAGCGACAAACGCACACCCGGCGTCCACGGAATATAGTCCGCCTCAATCTGAATCGGCTGCCCAGCCTTCAGGTCCAGATACGTCGCCAGCGGAATCTGGCCTTCCCGGTGCGGCTGGTCCAGAACCTTCTTCCCGTCCACCTTCACCGTGTAGAAGTCCTCACCGCTCGCTGCGGCCAGCAGCAGGAACCGCCCCGTCACCGTCGGCTTGTACGCCGTCGTATACCGCAGGCTCCGCGGGTTCGGATCCACCGCATCCCACATCGCTGGCTTCAGGTCGTTGATTTGTGCCTGGTGGCTCTCCACAGCTGCGCCCGTCAACTCATGATTCGAGAAAGTCTCAATCTTCACGCCGCCTTCAAACGTCGTGTTCCCAAAGACCTCCCCCTGGTCCGGCAACCCCCGTGCCCAGGTCACTGTCGCCCCCTGCTGGCTGGCCAGGTTCGCCAGCCCCGTCAGAATGGACACCGGCTCAAAAGCCTGCGCCTGCGACGATCCGCCGCCGCCGGTCACCGCCGGCCACGCATTCGGCCCAATCACCGCTATCGTCTTCAGCTTGCTCGCATCCAGCGGCAGAAACTTCCCGTCATTCTTCAGCAGCGTCAGGGCTTCCCGAGCCCCCTTTAGCGCCACCGCACGGTTTGCCACCGAGTACGCCGGCAATCCATCCACCTGCTGCGGACGCGCATCCGGCCCAATCCAGCCGTACCGGTACGCAACCCTCAGCAACCGCAGAATCTTATCATCAATTGTCGATTCCTTCACCTTGCCAGCCTTCACCGCCGGCAGCAGGTTCTCCTTGTTCATAAACTTGCCCGAAGGCATCTCAAAATCCAGACCGTTGTTTGCCGCGCCAATCGCGTCATACGTTGAATCCCAGTCCGACATCAGCAGCCCCTGGAATGCCCACTCGCCCTTCAGCACCTTCAGGTTCAGGAACTCGTTCTGTGTCGCATGAGCCCCGTTCAGCAGGTTGTAGGAGTTCATCACCGCCGTCACCTGACCCTCCTTCACCGCCGCCTCAAACGCCGGCAGGTACAGCTCACGCAGCAACCGCTCGTCTACAATCGAGTCCACGTTGTGCCGGTCATATTCCTGATTGTTCGCGGCAAAGTGCTTCACCGTCGCGCTCACGCCCTGCGACTGCACTCCCTGGATATACCCCACCGCCAGCCGCCCATTCAGGTACGGATCCTCCGACATATACTCAAAGTTCCGCCCGCTCACCGGCGAACGGGAAATATTCACCCCCGGCGCCAGCAGAAAATGCACCCCGCGCGCCCGCGCATCCCGGCCCAGCCCTTCGCCCACAGCTCGCGCAATCTCCGGATCCCAGGTCGCCGCCATCGCCGCACCACCCGGCCAGGCCGTCGTCGGCCCCCAGGTTCTCACCCCCATCGGCCCGTCCGACATCTTGAATCGCGGCAGATCCGCACTCGGCACCGCCGTCGTGAACATCCCGTCCACCCCGCCAAGCAGCTCAATCTTCTGCTCCAGCGTCAGCTTGGCCAGCGTCGCCTTCGCGCGCGCCTCAATCACATCACTGTCCGGCACCGGGCCGGAAAGGGTAGCCGGGGCCTGCGCATGGACCGGGGTGGACAGAAACGACGCCGAAGCGGCCAATAACAGGCCGGCGCACAGCATGAGGACAATCGATTGCGTGAAGCGTTTGAAGATGTTTTTCATAGCGTCTCGAAGCCTAAATCCCCCGCAGCCCCTTTGGCAAACACAATCCGGTTTTCACCCAAAACCATAACTTTGATTCGTAGGACTGTCCCACACCCAATTTGCGCGCTATACTCACTCAGACAAGCTATACTCAGAGGTAGTGAGAGCTTAGCCACGAGGTCACACGACAACTTGCGCACTCTAGGTGATGAAGGTCTGATGCTTACTGCAAACAACCATCACATGCCCGAAGACTGCGTCAATTGCGAACACCGCCATCTGCGTATGTTCTGCAACCTGACGCCCGAAGCCCTCAGGGACTTCGACTCTATCGGTGTTCTCGTGAGCCACTCCCGCGGCGCCAAGCTTTTCTCTGAAGGCGACACCGCTCGTAACGTCTTTGTTTTGTGTAGCGGACAGGCAAAGGTCTCTTCCACTTCCCGGGAAGGCAAGACCATGATCCTCAAGATTGCCGGCCCCGGCGATCTGCTCGGCCTCAACGCTGTCCTCGCCGACGTTCCTCACGAAGTCACCGCCGAAACCATCGAGCCTTGCAACGTCAAAACCATGCGCAAGGAAGAGTTCATGGACTTCCTCAACAAGCATGGCGTGGCCAGCATGCACGCGGCTCAATCCCTCTCCTCTGAATACATGACCGTCTTCCACGACGCCAAACGGCTCGCACTCTCCAGCTCCGCTGCCGGCCGGCTCGCTCACCTCCTCCTCGAGTGGGGTCGCACCGCCTCCTTCGGCAAAGCCGAACTCAAGTTCACCATGGCCCTTACCCACGAGGAAATCGCCAACATGGCCGGCACCTCGCGCGAAACCGTCACCCGCCTCCTCAACCAGTTCCGGCGCGACAAGCTCATCGCCGTCAAGGGCGCTACCATGACCCTGCTCAAGCCCGAAGCCCTCGACCAGATGACCGCCTGATACCCAGGTGCCCATTCCGCAGCAAGCCCTCCCCCAAACGGGAGGGCTTTTTTACGCCATATAAGAAAACTTTAATGACCAACCGGTACCCTCCCCCTCCCAAACCTTAAAGAACTCCCATCCCCCGGGCGATATACCCTCTAGCACGCTTCTCCTTGCATCCGTGCCTACTCCAGCTCGACAGGGAGCCTCCATGCAGCCCATCCTCGCTCCAGAAACCATCCATCGCGCCAACTCCCTGTTCTGGGAGCAGATGCTCGGCATGACACTGGAGCCCGCCCCAGCCACCCTCCCCCCGAGCTTTCCTCCCGGCACCTCCATCCTCGGCCGCTGCGACCTCAGTGGAGCATGGTTCGGCTCCATCCAGGTTCTCCTCACTCCCGGTCTCGCCCTCGCCGCCACCGCCGCCATGCTCATGCAGCCCGCTCACACCGTCCAGCCCGACGACATCCTCGACGCCGTCAGGGAAATCACCAACATGATTGCCGGCACCATCAAATCCGCCCTCCCCCGACCCTGCTCCATGGCCGTCCCCCATGCTGAGCTGGCAACCCAGTCACCGGCACTCCCTCCCAACTCCCTCGCCGTCCGCTTCCTCCATTCCAGCGGCGAAATCCTCGTCTCCGTCCTCCCCGCCACCCCACTCCAAACCCTCTCTGAGCTAGCCCTTTCCCCCTCTCCTATCCCCTCCGCCACCCCAAATCCCGGGCTCTGGCCATCCTCAGCCACCGCTCTCGCCTAATCCAGCAACCCTGCAGCCAACCTCCAAATCCCCCTCTGAAGTCCCCAAAAACTCCCAAATTCCCGCTTTTATGAAAATCTTTGTTGAATCTTCATGGATTTTCCCTCTATCTTTGGTCATGGTAACCAAAACACAACTTTTCCTCGCCTGTAGCACCCCCAGCGAAAACTAGGTATTGACCTGGCTCAAATAAGCCTCGGCCCGTTGTATTCGAATCCTCAAACGTTCGAAACACGAAAAGTATTTGTCTACCCGGATTCACCTTGGAGGAGTAACGCATGAAACTACGCTCATCAAGCATCTTCACTGCACTGCTGGTGATGCTCGCGCTCGTTTTGCCGTCCGCAAACTGGGCTCAGCACACCTTCCGTGGAGGCATCAACGGATCGGTCACTGACCAATCCGGCGCCGTTGTCCCCGGAGCTACCGTGGAGGTGACCAATACCGGCACCAACGTGACGCTCAAGACCGTTTCGTCCTCCGCCGGCGAGTATGCCTTCCCTGAACTCGCTCTCGGGAAGTACGACATCACCGCTTCGGCCGCAGGCTTCAAGACCGAGAAGATCACCGGCATCACCGTTTCCGCCGGCGTCATCTTCACTCAGGCAATCAAACTCGCCGTCGCCACCTCGGCGGAAACCGTGGAAGTGGCTGCCGATGCCTATACGCTCGACACCACCACCACCACACAGACCACCATCATCGACGAGCAGGCTGTCTCGGACGCCCCCATGAACGGGCGCGACTTCACCCAGCTCGCCGCACTCACCCCGGGCTTCTCCAACACCGGTGCTGGTGGCTACGGCTCCCTCAACGGTACCCGCGCCAACCAGATCAACTGGCAGATTGACGGCGTCGACAACAACGACATCTGGCACAACATCCCCGCGGTCAACCAGGGCGGCGTCTCCGGCATCGCCGGCGTCATCCTGCCCCTCGACGCGGTTGAACAGTTCTCCGTCCAGACCAACGCCTCGGCAGACTCCGGTCGTAACCCCGGCGGCACCGCAACCCTCGGCCTCAAGGGCGGCACCAACGCCTTCCACGGCTCTGCCTACTACTTCAACCGTAACGAGCTCTTCGGCGCCAAGAACCCCTTCACCTCCACCAAACAGAAGGTGCGTGACTACAACGCCGGCGGTTCGCTCGGCGGCCCGATCCTCAAGGACAAGCTCTTCTTCTTCGCCAACTACGAACAGCAGCGCTTCGTCATCGGCGTCCCGCAGCAGGCCACTGAGCCCACCAACGTTTGGCAGTCGCTGGCTACCAGCGTAATCACCTCCAACGAGAAGACCGTCAGCCCCATCTCCACCGGGCTCATCAATCTCCTCTGGCCCTCCTACGCCCTCACCTCCGCCAAGGAATCCGCCAACACCCCGGTCGTCGGCAACTACACCAGCCCCGACCCTGAGTTCGGATACTCCTACAACGGCGTCGGCAAGGTCGACTACACCATCAACGACCGCAACTCCGTCTCCGCTCACTGGTTCGGTGGACAGGGCAACCAGGTTGCTCCCGTCGGCTCGGCTCTGCTTTCCTATTACGAAGCAGCTCCGATCCACGTCTACAACTACCAGCTCACCTACAACCACACCTTCACCCCGTCGCTCACCAACCAAATCGTCGCCGGCGTCAACTACTTCAATCAGGTCTTCTACGACAACAAGACCGGCTTTGATGTCACCACCGTTGGCCTCATCGACGGCTCTCCCTACAAGAACGCTCCCAAGCTCCAGATCTCCGGCTTTGACGCCACCGGCGAAACGCCTCCCGAGGGTCGTAACGACATCACCGGACAGATCTCCGACAACCTCTCCTGGGTCAAGGGCAAGCACCAGTTGAAGCTCGGCGGCGAATTCCGCAAGATTCAGCTCAACGAGTTCTACCACCGCAATGCTCAGGGCAACTTCAAGTTCAAGGGCGCGCAGGGTGGCTGGGATCTCTCCAAGTCTAACCTCACCTCCGGCATCTCTGACCCGGATGTCATCAGCCGTATCAAGACCCTCGCTGACTTCCTCGCCGGCGATGTCACCAGCTCGGCTATCACCATCGGCAACCCCGAGCGCCTCGTCTACGTCAACACCCTCTCCTTCTTCGGTGCAGACTCCTTCCAGGTCACCCCGAAGCTCAACATCAATTACGGCGTCCGCTGGGATTACGAAGGCCCCCTCCACGATGGCAAGAAGGACCTCTCCGTATTCCGGCCCTCCATCGGTGGAACGGGAATCGCCTTCCAGGGTGACCAGATCTCTTCGGTCTACGATCCCACCTACGCCGACTTCAGCCCCCGTCTGGGCTTCTCCTACCAGGTGCTCCCGCACACCGTCATCCGTGCCGGCGGCGGCATCTACTACGACATTCCCAACATCAACCCCTTCCTCGACAACCGCCCGGGCAACAACGCCCCCAACGGTCTTGAGAGCAACCCCGCAGGCGGCAGCCCAGTCTTCGCACTCTCCGCTTCCGGTTATCAGTGGGAAACTGGCGTAAACCCCTTCGGTGACGCCACCGCCCCCACCTGCAACACAACCACCACCTGCGGCGTCTTCTCCGTTCAGAAGAAGTTCCAGCCCTCCAACAACATCAACTTCAACGCACAGGTCGAGCAGTCCTTCGGCACCAACATCTTCTTCCAGCTCGGTTACGTCGGCAGCGAAGGTCACCACCTTCTCTCCATCGTCGACCTGAACCAGTCGAAGCCTGAAGCCAACATCGACAGCCCCGACCAGACCAGCCGCCCGTACTTCTCGGCTTTCCCGAACTACGGCAACATCAACGAACTCCAGAGCATCGGAAACTCCAACTACAACTCGCTGCAGTCCACCCTGCGCCTCAGCAACTGGCACAAGCTCTCCGCCCAGGCCGCTTACACCTGGTCGCACAGCTTTGACGATGTCACCGCTTACCGCGGTGCCCTCCCGCAGGACTCCACCAACTTCAAGGGCGACTACGGCCAGGGAGACTTTGACACACGTCAAACCCTCGTGGGCGAAGCCAGCTACGAAGTCCCGAACAGCAGCAAGTTCAAGCCGCTCACCAACGGATGGCAGTTCAACACTGTCTTCTCGCTGCACACCGGCTTCCCCTTCACCATCCTCTCCAACAACCAGACCGACAACACTGGCGAAAACAACCAGCGCGCCAACCAGATCTCCAACCCCTACCAGGGCTTCCGCAAGCCCACGGTTGGTGCTGACTGGCTCAACGCTGCTGCCTTCGCTGAGCCCGCCGGCGGAACCTGGGGCACCTCCAAGCGCAACGCGTACGAAGGCCCCGGCTTCAGCGATGTTGACCTCTCCATCTTCAAGAACACCAAGATCGGCGAGCACATCAACACCCAGTTCCGCGTCGAACTCTACAACATCTTCAACCGCATCAACTTCGCGCCCCCGGGCGGTGCAGGCTTCAACCCCAACCAGGTTAGCTACACCGGAACCCAGCTCTACGACACCATCGGCGACTTCAATGGCGCCCCTGGCATCGGCGCTGGCGAACCCTTCAACGCCCAGTTGGCTCTGAAGATCACCTTCTAATCCACCTCAACCAAAAACAAAGGGCGTCCGGATACCACTCCGGACGCCCTTCTCCTTTGCCCCCAATCCCTTCGATTTCACCCCGGAACACAAATTACCTCGGGTGAAGAACCACCCCGGGTGCCACCGGTCCCTCGCACTTGGGGACCGGTGACGCATTCAAGCAACGCTCGAAACCGCCTTTGTCTTCTTTGTTGCCAGCCACTTCGGGTGCCCCATATCTGACCGCGTCCTTTGCAGGCATATGTGGGAGTAACAACTCCCGCGACCTGACTCCCCAAATCGAGCGCAGCTCGATCCCGCTGACCACTGTCCAAACACAGAAAAGCCCCGGCATCCGCCGGGGCTTTTCCATCCATCCACTCCCCTTACGACAAGTGGCTGAACGGCGTCTCGCGTACGCGCCATGGCAACTCAGCCGGCTCCATCCCGGCTGTCGTCTTTGACATCACTTCCTCAAAGGTCGTGCGGAACACCGCCATCTCCTCCTTGGTTCCAACCGTGATGCGAACCTGCGTCGGCCATGCCGGCCAGATGCGGCCAATGTACACACCCTTCGCCGCCATCGCCGCCAGCACTTCCTTGCCCGGCCGCCGTACATCCAGCATGAAGCAATTCGACTGCGACGGCGTCACCGCGTAGCCCTTCGACTTCAGCCACGCCAGGTTCTCCTCGCGGATGTCGCCGATGATCTTCTTCCGCTCTGCCACCAGCCCAGCTTCCTTCAGGCTCGCCATACCCGCCGCCAGCGCCGTAATCGGCACTGAGTTCCGTCCGCCAAACCGGTCCAGCTTCTTCAGCAGGTCAGGCCGCGCTGCCGCAAAGCCCAGCCGAATGCCAGCCATCCCGTACAGCTTCGAGAATGTCCGCAGGACGATTACATCCTTGCCCGCCTTCACCATATCCAGGCACGTCGGCACGTCCGACAGGTGGATGTACGCCTCGTCAATCATCACAATCGTGCCCTTCGGCGCATTCGCCACCGCCCACTCAATGTCGGCTCGCGGCGTCGTAGTTCCCGTCGGGTTGTTCGGGTTGCAGATGTAAATCAGCCCCGGCGTCGCACTCGCCGCCAGCATCGCCTTCACATCGTGAGAGGCCGCGCCCTTCGCATCAGCCAGCGGAACCTTCTTGATCTCGGCCCCGGAAATCGCCGCAGCCCACATCGGTGCCTCATACCCAGGGTCACCAACCACCAGCGCCTTGCCCGGCCCGGTAAACGCCAGTACGGAATAGTGCAGCGGCTCGCTCGATCCCGCATACGGAATCACGCAATCCGGGCTCAGCCCGTTCTGCGACGCAAACAGCTCCGCAAGCTCGCCTTCCATGTTCATCCGGTAACGGCCACCCTTCGGAATCATCGCCGCAATCGCTTCCCGCGCTGCCGTACTCGGCCCCAGCGGATTCTCGTTCGCATCAATGTGAATCCCCTTGTCTGGGTCCTCAAAGTGCGGACGCTGGGCCATCGCAAGATGCGCTTCGGTTACCAGCGGAATGCTGGCCAGCGTGGAAGCGGCTGCGGCTAGGCGAAGAAACGAACGGCGCGAAACGCCACTACAGGCAATCGGATCGGGCATCGGAGACTGCATCTATGAACACTCCTCGAAGGGCTAAATTGTGGTCTTGGTCAGCAGGAACACGCACAAATGGGATTCGTGCGACGGTCTGAGATGGGAATTCTTAGGCCCCATGGCTAACATTAGCCTTCAAATCGCGGAGTTTACAAGCGGGAAATCCATGAGTTTTTCACGAAGAAAAGCGATTTCTTCCACATCCTCGCCCCGCAACCCTGTTTCTGGAGCAATCGCTTGCCTTTCCCGCCCAAAAACTCCGCCCGCAACTTCCCGCGTACTTCCCTCCCCCAACTCCAAATCGCGCTTGACAACTCCCTAGGTAAAGCCTTTTACTAAGTTCGCGCGTGTTTCTGCCTCCCGGTTCGTCGCGAACTCGCAACGCTCCATTTGCCACCTCTGCGGCACGACCGCTAAAGTGGCCCTTCAGCTTCCGGCAGCAGATTCCTTACAGGCTCTGTCGGAGACCAACAGAATCTCCAATTGCCGCAGGTGAATGAATGCCAGGATTTGAAATGATTGCCGCCGCCATCGGGTTGCCAGCCCTGTCGGCTCCAGCCGCCCTTGCCATGATGGACTCCCCTTCCCTCGCCCACTTGGGGCTGCTCGATATTGCCGTCATCGCCATCTACTTCGTCATGGTCATCTGGATCGGCTTCTACCTCAAAGGCCAATCCAACACCAGCGAAGAGTTCTTCATGGCCGGACGCGAAATGACCGCCTGGATCGCCGGCCTCAGCTTCGTCTCCGCCAACCTCGGCTCCCTCGAACTCATGGGCTGGGCCGGCTCCTCCTACCAGTACGGCATCCTCGCCGCCCACTGGTACTGGATCGGCGCAATTCCAGCCATGCTCTTCCTCGGCATGGTCATGATGCCCTTCTACTACGTCTGCAAAACCCACTCCGTACCCGGATACCTCAAGCTCCGCTACGGTCAGGGCTCCAGCTTCGTCGCGGCCGTCTCCTTCGCCTTCATGACCGTACTCATGAGCGGCGTCAACATGTTCGCCATGGCTGAAGTCATGAAGATCGTCCTCGGATGGGACCTCAACTTCTCCATCATTGTTTCCTCCCTCGCCGTCGCCGCCTATGTCGCACTCGGCGGCCTCCGCTCCGCCATCTTCAATGAGGTTCTCCAGTTCGTCCTCATCTGGGGCGGCGCCATGCTGGTCCCCATCCTCGGCCTCGTCGAAACCGGCGGCTGGGAAGGCTTCAAAGCCCGCCTCGCACACAACATCGCCACCGGCGACGTTCCCGTCGGCGACTACACCCACATGTGGCGCAGCATGGGCCACTTCGCTGACAACCCCATGGGCATCCACTGGACCGGCATCCTCTTCGGCCTCGGATTCGCCATCAGCTTTGGCTACTGGACCACCGACTTCCTCGTCGTGCAGCGCGTCCTCGCCGCCAACAGCCTCCGCTCGGCCCGTCTCGCTCCCGTCATCGGCTCCTTCTTCAAGATGGCCGTTCCCTTCATCGTCATCCTGCCCGGCCTCCTCGGCCTCGTGGTCCTCACCAACTCCAACGGCTCGCACATGCAGCTCGTCGGCGAAAACGTCGTCAAGGTTTGCGCCCGCTCCGCTTCTGGCGGCCCGGCAGATTCCGCCGCTTGCTCGGCAGCTCTCGCCACCACCTCCGTCCTCCCCGCCACCAGGGCAGCAGTTCTGGCCGGCACCGGCGACGTGCAGCTCCACAGCTATAACGAAGTCCTCCCGCTCATGATGGTCCGCTACCTCGGCCCCGGATTGCTCGGTTTGGGCATCACCGCCCTGATTGCAGGATTCATGAGCGGCATGGCCGGCAATGTCAGCGCATTCACCGCCATCTTCACCTACGACATCTACCAGCCGCACATCGTAAAAAATGCCCGCGACGATCACTATGTTCTCGTCGGTCGAATCGTCACAATTGTCGGTGTCGTAATTTCCATCGGCGCAGCATACCTGGTCATGAACGCCGCCGGCATCATGGACTACGTCCAGGCACTCTTCAGCTTCTTTATCTCCCCGCTCCTCGGCGTCGTCCTCCTCGGCATGTTCTGGAAGCGCGCCACCAAGGCCGGCGGCTTCTGGGGCCTCCTCTGCGGCACCCTCACCTCCATCGCCCTCTGGGCATGGGTCAAGGCCGACCCAACCGCACTCCGCTTTGTCGCCATCTCCCCCGATGCCAAAGACATGGCCGAAAACATGTACCGCGCCCTTTGGTCGGTCATCACTTCGGTCGGCGTCAACGTCATCGTCAGCCTCTTCACCAAGCCCAAGCCCCTTTCTGAGCTTGCCAGCGTAGTCTATGGCGTCACACCACTGCCCACCGAAGAGCCCGTTCCGTTCTACAAGAACGAGTGGACTTGGACTGCCATCGCCGTCGTCCTCTTCGCGGCCCTCAACATCTACTTCTGGTAAGGAGCGCGTATGCATTCGTCCGGTATCTCCATCTGGTTTTTCAACGGAATTCTGCTCACTGTGTACGGCGTACTCGTCCTTGCCTACGGCATCTTTGAGCTCGCCACGCATCAAACTGCCAACGTTGTGCTGGCCAACCTCCACGCACCCGTGTGGTGGGGCGCCATCCTCTTGGTCCTCGGCCTCTTTTACAGCGTGCGCTTTCGGCCTTCGCGCACAAAATAGCGAACTTTTCTGAAACTTGCCGGCAGGCCACACTCAGACCTGCCCTGCATCAAGGAGCAATTGAAAATGTCCACCACTCGATCCATGACTTACGGCGTTATTGTCGGGAACCGCGGATTCTTCCCTGACCACCTCGCCAAGACCGGTCGCGAAGAAATCATCACCGCCATTGAATCAACCGGCGGCAAGGCCATCGTCCTCACCGCTGAGGAATCCAAGCACGGCGCTGTCGAAACCTACGCCGAAGCGCAGCGCTGCGCAGAGCTCTTCAAGAAGCACGCAGAACAGATCGACGGCATCATCATCACCCTCCCCAACTTCGGCGAAGAGCGCGGCATCGTCGATGCCATCCGCCTGTCCGGCCTCAAGGTCCCCGTCCTCGTTCAGGCAACCCCTGACCGCTCAGACGCCATGACCATCGCCACCCGCCGCGACAGCTTCTGCGGCAAGATGAGCGCCTGCAACAACCTCATGCAGTACGGCATCCCCTACTCGCTCACCACACTCCACACCGAAGCGCTCAACTCGCCCGAGTTCAAGCGCGACCTCGACTGGTTCGGCCAGGTCTGCCGCGTCGTCAAGGGCCTCAAGAACCTCCGCATCGGCGCCATCGGTGCCCGCCCCACCGCATTCAACACCGTCCGCTACTCTGAGCGCATCCTGGAAACCCACGGCATCACCGTGGAAACCATCGACCTCTCTGAGATCTTCGGCCGCATCGCCCGCATGAAAGATTCCGACGACCGCGCCCAGGCCAAGCTCGCCCAGATCAAGGCCTACGTCTCCACCGCCGGCATCAGCGACGAGGGCCTCATCAAGCAGGCCAAGCTCGGCGCTGTCATCGACGAGTGGACCAAGGCCTCCAACATCGACGTCACCGCCCTCCAGTGCTGGACCAGCATGGAAGAGTTCCTCGGCGTCGTCCCCTGCACCGTCATGAGCATGCTCTCCAACGCCCTCGTCTCCTCCGCCTGCGAAGTCGACGTCCCCGGCGTGCTTTCCATGCACATGCTCGCCCTCGCCAGCGGCACCCCCTCGGCCCTGCTCGACTGGAACAACAACTACGGCTCCGACCCCAACAAGTGCGTCTGCTTCCACTGCTCCAACCTGCCCAAGCACTTCTTTGAGTCCGTCCGCATGGACTTCCAGGAGATCATCGCCGGCACCGTTGGCAAGGAGAACACCTTCGGCACCTGCGTCGGTCGCGTCAAGGCCGGCCCCATGTCCTACGCCCGCTTCTCCACCGACGACCGCTTCGGCATCGTCCGCGGATACACCGGCCCCGGCACCTTCACCAACGATCCCCTCAACACCTTCGGCGGCGCCGGCGTTGCCGAGATTCCCGAACTCCAGCGGCTCCTCAAGTTCATCTGCCGCGAGGGCTTCGAGCATCACGTCGCAGCCAGCTTCTCTGATGTCTCCCGAGGCATCCACGAGGCCGCAGAACGCTACCTCGGCTTCGAAAGCAACTACCATCCCGAGCTGGAAGACTAACCCAGCCAAAACCCAGGGCGCTGACTCACACAGTCAGCGCCCTCCCAACATCCGCCCGTTTCGGCAAGCCTTTGTGAAGGGTGCGGGCATTAGCCCCTGAGACATCCCCAAACCCGTTCTTTGAAAAGTCTTGTGAAAGGGCACGACTTCAGTCGTGCCGCAGCCGCACAATACGAAGCGAAGGGCTTTAGCCCCTGCGGGATGCTTCTGGAACTGCCCACCCATTACCACCGCCTCCCCCTTATACCTCATCGAAATGAGCCGCCCCATGACCACCCTGATCAATAAATCCCTCATCGTCAATGGCCAAACCATCGTCTCCCAGCCCGACTGGAATGCCGAACTCGCCACCAAGCGCGCCCAGGTCATCGAGTGGCTCCAGCAGCGCGAACTCCACGGCCTCCTCCTCCGCCGCAATGAGAACATCGCCTGGATCACCGGCGGTTCGGTTGAACTCCGCGTTCTCACGCCCTGCGAAACCGGCGTGGCCGCCATCCTCATCACCTCCACCGGCAAGGGCTACTACTTCACCACCAACAACGAAGCCCCCCGCCTGCACGACGAAGAGTTCGGCGCACTCGACCTTGAGCCCGTCATCTTCCCCTGGTACGAAGACGCCACCGACGATGCCGCCCGCGATCTCGCCGGCCCGCACATCGCTGCAGACACCGCAGTCCCCGGCGCAGCGCCAGCCCATCTCTTCCCCCTCCGCGCCAGCCTGCAACCCACTGAGATCGCCCGCTTCCGCTGGCTCGGCTCCCACACCGCCACCGCCACCGCCCAGGTCCTCAAGACCCTCAAGCCCGGCCTCACCGAATACGAGATGGAAGGCCGCATCGCCGACGCTCTTCTCAGCCAGGGCATCCTCCCCAGCGTCTACCTCATGGCCGCCGACGAGCGCATCCTCAACTACAAGCACGCCGTCGCCCGTGGCAAGGCCATCGAAAAGTACGCCATGCTCAACCTTTGCGCGCGCAAGTGGGGCCTCACCGTCTCCATCACCCGCTTCGCCCACGTCGGCCCCGTAACCGCTGACCTCCAGGCCAAATTCAACGCCTCGGCCGCCGTCAACGACGCTCTCCTCGACGCCTCCCGCGTCGGTGCAACCTCTGCCCACCTCTTCAAAACGGCGGCCAATGCCTACGCCGCCGCCGGCTTCCCAGGCGACGAGCAACTCCACCACCAGGGCGGCCCCACCGGCTACGGCGAACGCGAGTGGGTCGCCACTCCCGAAGGCACGGACGTCATCGTCAACCGGCAGGCCCTCGCCTGGAACCCCTCCATCCGCGGCGGCAAAGTCGAAGACACCGCCATCCTCATCGACGGCGCAATCGAGATCCTCACCCCCACCCCGGACCTCCCGCAGCTCAACAGCAGATACCCCGCCGCCGGCGTCCTCGAACTCTAGCCCACCCAAATCCTACCAAAACAACAGCGGGGACCCTCACCGGTCCCCGCTCGCTTTTCCGCCCTTACTTTGCCCTTGCCGTTGCCTTTCTTGTTGTCATTCCCGAAGGGAATCTGCTTTACCCCCGCCCCCTGACCCCTGACCACTGACCACTGACCCCTTCCTCACTCCCTCGGCAACAGCGTCAACCGCGCCGTCAGCACCACCAGCGCACTCCACGTCACATCGGCCCCCAGCAGATGCGCCACCTGCATCCACACCGGCGCCAGCAGCCACACATCCAGCGCGCCCAGCACATACTGCAGCGCCAGCAGAGCCACCACAAACCCCGAGAGCGCCCGGTTATCCCACGGCCCGCCCCTCCGCGCCGCCCGTATCAGCAGCCAAATCAGGAAAATACTCGCCACAATCGCCACCGTCGGGTGCGTCCACCGCCACCGCAGCAGCCACTCGCTGTCCCCTGAAAAATCCTGCTTTATCCCCTCCGCCAGCGAACTCGGCGGAAACAGCGTATCCCCCAGCGCCGCCATTGACCCGGTAATCCCAACCACCATCACCGCCAGCATCCCCACCGTCGTGCCCACCGGCGCCGTCAGCCGCAGCTCCCGCCACTTGTACCCCGCCGTCCGCCCCAGCATGTGCGCCGTCATTGCAATCACCGCCACCAGCATCAGCGTATTGGCCAGGTGCAGCGCCAGGAACGGCGCACGCATCGGCGCATGGCTCTGCGCCGTATACCCCAGCTTCACCAGCAGCGCGCCCAGCGCCCCCTCGGTAATCGTAAAGAAGACTGACGCTGCCGCAACCCACCGCGCCAGGTGCCCCTTCCCTGTCCCGCGGAAAGTCCAAACCAGCAGCACCAGAATCAGCACCCCATCCAGCCCGCTCGTAATCCGGTGCGCAAACTCAATCATCGTCTGCACGCTCGGTGCCGTCTGCATCACCGTGCCATTGCACAGCGGCCAGTGCTCACCGCACCCCGCTCCAGACCCGGTGGCTCGCACCACCGTCCCCCACAATATCGTGGCAATAAAATAACCCAGCACACCCCAGGAAAAGCGCTGCAGCGCTACCGAGGGCATCTTCTCTGAAACTTCGTTTTCACTCGCGGACATTCAGGCAAACCTCAGTCGGAACCCCCTAGTTTAGAACACCCATGGGACCCTGCGCCTCGGCCTCCTATTTCCCGCTTCCATCCAGCAACCGCCGCACATGGTTCACAATAATCAAATCCTCCGCCGGCGGAATCACCCGCACCGTCACCGGCGATCCCTCGGCTGAAATCACGGCCTCGCCCAGGCAGTTGTTCCGCTCCGCATCCACCTGAATCCCGAAGCACTCCAGACCCGCGCAAATCTCCGCCCGGCTCGCGCTGTCGTTCTCGCCAATCCCGCCGGTAAACACCAGCATGTCCAGCCCGCCCAGCACCGCAATATACGCGCCGATAAACTTCCGAATGGCATACACAAACTCATCCACCGCCAGCCGCGCCTTCGCATTGCCCGAGCCAATCGCCTCACGCAGCCCGCGCATGTCGTTGGTCAACTCGCTCACGCCCAGCAACCCGCTCTGCTTGCTCGCCGCCTTCTCCAGCAGGTCAGCCGCCTCATCGCCGCTCCTCCCGCTCGCCAGCAAATCCCGCAGGATAAATATCAGCACTCCGGGGTCAATATCACCCGTCCGCGTTCCGCTGATAATCCCTCCGGTTGGCGTCAGCCCCATTGAGGTCTCCACCCCGCTCCCGTCCTTCACCGCGCTGATGCTCGCCCCATTGCCCAGGTGCGCCACAATCAGCCGCTTCGGCACATTCGGCTCCAGCGCATGCACAATCGACTCATACGAAATCCCGTGCGCGCCAAACCGCCGTACCCCCATCCCCGCATACTTCGGCGGAATCGGCAGGTGCCGCGTCACCTCCGGCAAATTCCGGTGGAAGTAGCTGTCCAGGCACACAAAATTCGGCACCCCCGGAAACAGCTTCAGCGCCTGCCGCATGATAAATACCGCAATCGGCGTATGCAGCGGCGCAAACGCCGTGTACCGCTCCATCTCGTCAATCAGCTCCGGCGTCAGAAACTGGTTCTCCGTCACCGTCGGCCCACCGCACACCATGCGGTGCCCAATCGCCGCCGGATGCGGGAATCCATCCCGGTTCAGCGCCTCGGCCACCAGCGCAAACGCCGTCGCCGCATTCGGCAGCTCCGGCGCTTCATTCACAATCTTCTCGCCGCTGGCATCCTTCACCCAGAAGCTTCCCAGGCCTGCCGCGCCAATCCCGTCCACGGCCCCCTCCAGCAGCTTCTCCGGCTCACCCGCTCCGGCTTCATAAATCGAAAACTTGATAGAGGACGAACCCGAATTCAGAACCAGTACAGGCAACTTTCCCATCGAAAATATCCCTCGCTACCTTTCACCATCTCGTCTGTGGGTGCCGCATCGCATCAGCCATGCGGCTACCCGGTTATTGTCTAAACCAACTCCCACTTCCAGTTGCGAATCTCCGGCAAATCTTCGCCATGCTCGGCCACATACAGCCGGTGCCGCTGGATCTGCTCGCTGTACCGCTGCATCGCCTGCTCTGCCTGCGCCTTCAGCCTCGGCACACGCCTGATCGCATCCAGCGTCAACTGGTACCGGTCCAGGTTGTTCAGCACACACATGTCAAACGGCGTCGTCGTCGTGCCTTCTTCCTTATACCCGCGCACGTGAATGTTGTCATGATTGTGCCGCCGGTACGTCAGCCGGTGGATGCACCACGGATACCCATGGAAAGCAAAAATCACTGGCTTGTCCTTCGTAAACAGTTGGTCAAACTCCTCATCCGGCAACCCATGCGGATGCTCCGAGTTCGGCTGCAGCGTCATCAGGTCCACCACATTCACCACCCGAATCCTGATCTCCGGCACCGCCTCACGCAGCAGCATCACCGCCGCCAGGGTCTCCAGCGTCGGCACATCGCCACAGCAGGCCATCACCACATCCGGCTCACCGCCCATGTCGTTCGACGCCCACTCCCATTTCCCGGCTCCAATCGCACAATGCTGCACCGCTTCATCAATCGACAGCCACTGCGGTGCCGGCTGCTTCCCGGCCACAATCAGGTTGATGTAATTCCGGCTCCGCAAACAGTGGTCGCCCACACTCAGCAGCGTATTCGCGTCCGGCGGAAGATAAATCCGAATCACATCCGCCTTCTTGTTGATCAGGTGGTCAATAAACCCCGGGTCCTGATGCGAAAAACCATTATGGTCCTGCCGCCAAACATGCGACGTCAGCAGATAGTTCAGGCTCGCAATCGGCTTGCGCCACGGAATCGTCCGCGTCACCTTCAGCCACTTCGCGTGCTGGTTCACCATCGAGTCCACAATATGGATAAACGCCTCATAGCAGCTGAAAAATCCATGCCGCCCCGTCAGCAGATACCCTTCCAGCCACCCCTGGCACAGGTGCTCGCTCAGCACCTCCATCACCCGGCCCGTCTGCGACAAGTTTTCGTCCACCGCCAGCACTTCACTCATCCACGTCTTGCCGGTCCCGGTAATCACATCCCCAATGCGGTTCGACGCTGTCTCGTCCGGCCCCACCACGCGGAAGTTCTTCTCCCCCATGTTGGCCTGCATCACCGCATGCAGCAGATGCCCCAGCACACGTGTCGACTCCACATCCTGCTGGCCGCGGTTTTCCACGCCCACTTCTACTGCAAAGTTCCGGAAGTTCGGCACCACCAGCGGCTTCAGCAACAGCCCGCCATTGGCATGCGGATTCATCCCCATCCGCCGCCTCCCCTTCGGCGCCAGCTCCGCCAGCTCCTCGCGGAAGCGCCCCTTCTCGTCAAACAACTCATCCGGCCGATAGCTCCGCATCCACTCATCCAGCAGCTTCAGATGCTCCGGCTTCTCGAAAATCTCGCTGAACGGCACCTGGTGCGCGCGCCACGTCCCCTCCACCGGCTTGCCGTCCACCACCTTCGGCCCGGTCCAGCCCTTGGGAGTCTTCAGAATCAGCATCGGCCACCGCGGCCGCTCCGTATTGCCATTCACCCTCGCCGCATGTTGTATCGCCGCAATCCGGTCCAGCATCGTGTCCAGCACCGCCGCCATCCCCTGGTGCATCGCCTCCGGCTCGTGGCCCTCCAGCGTAAACGGCTCATATCCATACCCCCGCATCAGCTCTTCCAGCTCCTCATGCGGAATCCGGGCCAGAATCGTCGGGTTCGCAATCTTCCACCCATTCAAATGCAGAATCGGCAGCACCGCCCCGTCCGTCGCCGGGTTCAGAAACTTGTTCGAGTGCCAGCTTGTCGCCAGCGATCCCGTCTCTGCCTCGCCGTCGCCCACCACGCAGGCCACAACCAAATCCGGATTATCAAGCGCAGCCCCATAGGCATGCACCAGCGAGTACCCCAGCTCCCCGCCCTCGTGGATCGACCCAGGCGTCTCCGGCGCTACGTGGCTCGGAATCCCCAGCGGCCAGCTGAACTGCCGAAACAGCCGCTTGATGCCATCCGCGTTCTGCTCCACCGCCGAATACAGCTCCGTATACGACCCATCAAGATACGTATTCGCCACCAGACCCGGCCCGCCATGGCCTGGCCCAATGATGTACATCATGTTCAGGTCACGCGCTTTGATCGCACGGTTCAAATGGACATACAGGAAGTTCAGCCCTGGCGTCGTGCCCCAGTGCCCAAGCAGGCGCGGCTTCACATCATCCAGCGTCAGCGGCCTGGTCAGCAGCGGGTTGTCTTTCAGGTAAATTTGGCCAACCGAGAGATAATTCGCCGCGCGCCAGTAGGCATCCATGCGCTCCAATGTCTCAGTATCCAGCGGGCCTGCTGTCCTGGTATTGCTGACAGCGGGAAGAGCAGGGGGAAGTACAGCATCTGTCATCCGGCACCTCGAGGGGCAATTTCCTAACCCAACCCGATGCTAGCACTCACCGTCAACTGCGCTGTGTGATTCGGCTCACCTGCCCGAGCCGCCAAACCGCCGCTTTTCCCATATCTTGGAATCCACAAGGAACCGGAACCAGAACGTCTGCAATACCCAAAAGATAAATCCCTCAGTCCCGTCCAGGAATCCCAGCTTGAACACAAACCGGTACACAAACAGTACAAACGGCCGCACAAACAGCGGCAGCTTGTTATACCGCTCCCGCTGCGCCCGCTTCTTCTGGATCGCATTCCCCCGCGAATCAGCCTGCACCCGGCCCTCAACCTCACCCGCGCCCAACTCTTCCACTTCCCCGTCCGACCAGCGATTGTGCCGCGCCGTCCACTCGCTCAGGCTCATCGCAATGTCGTCAATCATCACCCCCGGCAACTGCCCCGTCGTCCCGCTCAACTGCCGGAAGTGCTGGTCATACTTCCTGTCCTCGCACCGCCCGCACCCCGTCCGAAACAGCCGCAGATGCCACGTCGGGCTCATGCCCCCATGGCGCAGAACCCGTCCCAGAAACTTCACATACCGTGGCACCAGGTACGCCGACTCCGCCGGCTCGTCCGGCAGAGCCTGAATCGCCGCCACCAGCTCATCATCCATCACCTCATCGGCATCCAGATGCAGTTGCCAGCCCCTGGTAATCGGCAGGTTGTCAATCGCCCAGTTCCGCTGCGCTCCGTAGTTCTCAAATCCATGCGAAACCACCACCGCTCCCTTGCTTTCCGCCAGAGCAATCGTTCCGTCTTTGCTGAAGGAGTCAACGACAAATATCTCCTCCGAAACAAGCCGCGCCCGGTCAAGGGTCGCTCCAAGAGTATCTTCTGAGTTGAACGAGAGCAGAATGACGGCAGGGCGCATACCTTCATGGTATCGGAGTGTTCACTTGCCGTTTCTTAAAAATGCTTTTTCAGGCGCAGAATGCGGGATTCAAACCCGTACCACAACGCCGTCGCAGCCAAGGTAGCCGCCACCAGCCGCAATCCCAAGATCGTCAAATGCCCCGGCACCCCCATGTGGTCCAGCCGCGCATCAAACGACCCCCAGTACACAAACACCAGGATGTGCATCATGTACAGCCCATAGCTGATCTTCCCGTAATACGGCAGCGGCCCCTTTCGCAGAACCCACGATACTGGATTCTTCGCCCCCGTCCCTGCAATTGCAGCCGTCACCACGCCCGCAAACATCAGCGCCAGCGCCGAATCCAGATACGCCGTCCCCCCCGCCCACGTCGCCGCCAGCGCCCATCCGCTCACCGCAGCCGCCAGCCCCAGCCCCAGCCACACCCGCCGGCTCAGCTTCAGGTGATACAACCCCAGCGCCAGCAAACTCCCCAGCGCAATCCCGTCCAGGTGCCCCAGCGTGTGCGTCGCCGTAATCCAGTGTGGATGCAAACGTCGCGTCAGCGGCGAACACACCAGCATCGCCACCAGCGTCAACGGCAGCAGCCCATGCAGCGCCCGGCTCAGCCACCGCCCCCGCGTCACCACGCCACTGGCCCACACCACAGGCGCCCACACAAAGTAATATTGCTCTTCAATCGCCAGCGACCACGTCGGCCCCAGCGTCCCCGGCAGCACCGTATGCCGCAGATTCTGCAGCAGCAGCGCGTACGCCACCAGCGTCTGCCAGCGCGTCTGGTGCGCCCACGTGTCTCCCAGAAACCAGTCCGGCACCGCATAGCAAATCCCCAGCAGCAGCACGTACACCGGCCAAATCCGCAGCGCCCGCCGCGCATAAAAATTCCTGAAATAGTGCGGCTTCCCCCGTGCCTCCACCAAAATCGAGGTAATCAGAAACCCCGACAGTACAAAGAAGAGATTGACACCCGCCCAGCCCCACAGCGACGCGTAATGCAGCCACGTCCCTTCCAGCAGCGCATGGCAGTGGTACACCACCACCATCAGCACCGCTATCCCGCGCAGCCCTTGCAGCTCCGGAATATAGCTCGGCATCCACTCCGGCCTCACCGCCGGCAGCGCACTCCGCTGGTCCCTCTCGCTCATCCCCGCCGGCCGCCTCTACACATCGCACAGCTCCACAGCCTTCCGCAGACTCGTCTTCGCATCCCCCACCGGCAAAAACTCGTGCGCCACATATCCCTGGTAGCCGCTCTCGGCAATCGCCCGCATCACCGTCGCCCACTGCACTTCCTGCGTCTCGTCCAGCTCGTGCCGCCCCGGCACCCCGCCCGTATGGAAGTGCCCAATCCAACGCACGTTTTCCTTGATCGTCCGCACCAGGTCTCCCTCCATAATCTGCATGTGGTAGATGTCATACAGCAGCCGAACCCGTGGCGAATCCACCGCCTCCATCAGCCGCACGCCCCACGCCGTGTGGTCGGCCATGTAGTCGTGATGGTCCACCTTGCTGTTCAGCAACTCCAGGCAGATCGTCACCCCGTTGTCCTCGGCAATCTTCTTCACCCGGTTCAGCCCAATCACGCAGTTCCGCAGGCCTTCCTCATCTGCCATCCCTTTGCGATTCCCGCTGAATGTGATCACACTGGTCACGCCCGCCTTCGCCGCCAGCGGAATATTCTTCCGGAACGCCGCCTCAATCGCCGCGTGATTCTCCGTCCGGTTCATCGCCTCGGCAATCTCCCCGCCCCCGGCATAGCCCATCGCGCACACCAGCCCATACCGCCGCGGAATCTCCCACTCCTCAGGCTGAAGCAAATCCACCGCTTTCAACCCAATCTGCGCGCCAAACTCCGACAACTCTTCTACCGACATCTTCGGGTAGCACCACCGGCAAACAGACTGGTGAATCCGCCCCTTGCGCACCACCGCCTCCGCCCGCAAAAATCCCGGCAGCAAACCCGCCGCACCCGTTACCACTCCAGCCGCAATCAGCCGCCGCCGGTTCTCATCAAATCGCCGCATATCCACCACTCCTCCACACCACCCACGGAATCAATCAACCAACAGGCTCTGGCGAAGGGTTCAGCCTTGAACTCGACTGCAATCCCTTCCGGGCGGTAGGTCAGTGCGGGTCGGTAGGCCGGGGTTTTAACCCCGGCATAAAGCCGATCAAAGCGACTCGGGGCTTTAGCCCCTGAGGTTGGCTCTTCTCCAAACCTCACCTGGCCCACCTACCCCGCCGCCAGCTCCTTCGCCCGCTGCGTCGCCCGCATCACCGCCTTGATCAGCGTTACGCGCAACCCGCCTTCTTCCAGTTCCAGAATGCCGTCAATCGTACACCCAGCGGGTGTGGTCACGGCGTCCTTCAACAGCGCCGGATGATAGCCCGTATCCAGCACCATCTTTGCCGCGCCAAACGTCGTCTGCGCAGCCAGCAGCGTCGCCGTATCCCGCGGCAGCCCCACCTTCACGCCCGCCTCCGCCAGCGACTCCAGAATGATGTAAATAAACGCCGGTCCCGAAGCCGAAAGCCCCGTCACCGCGTCCATGTGCTTCTCATCCACAGTCACCGTGCGGCCAACCGTCTCAAAAATCCGCCGCGCCAGCTCCATCTGCTCGTCGCTCACATAGCGCCCGCGGCACAGCCCGGCAATGCCCGCGCCCAACGCCGAAGGCGTATTCGGCATCGCCCGAATCACCGCAATATCCAGCCCCGCCGCCTCTTCAATCGCCTGTGTCTTCACGCTCGCGGCAAAGCTCACAATCGTCTTCGCCTTCGTCAGCGCCGGGCGAATCTGCTCCACCAGCGCCGGCACCTGGAACGGCTTCACACCCAGCAGAATCAAATCCGCCTGCTCCGCCGCAGCCAGGTTATCCGTGGAAACATCCACGCCCCACTGCGTCGACAGCACCACCGCGCGCTCCGCATGCGCCACCGTCGCGTGGATGTTCTCTGCCGAAAACAAATTCTGCTTCAGAAACGCCTGCAGCAGAATGCCGCCCATCTTGCCCGTGCCCAGCACGGCAATCCGCACACCCGGCAACTGCGCCGGAGTCTCTTCAATTTCCACTTGGTCTTCTTGCACGTCAGCACCCTTCACACACACGCCGCAACCGCGGCAAAGATTCCATCCAGAATACCCGCTTTTGAACGACCCGCGCTCAGTCGCCCGCAGCCACACCCGCAATTCCCGTCTTCCGGAACGGCCACTCCCCACGCCCACGCGCCCGCACCAGGTACACCACGCTCCCCACCAGCCCCACCAGCCCCGCCACACCCAGCTCCCGCAGCGGATTTGGCCGGTACGCCAGCACAAACACAAATCCCGTTATCGCCAGCAGCGGCGGCAGCGGATACAGCGGTATCCGGAACGGCCGCACCAGCTCCGGCTGCTTGTACCTCAGCCACATCACCCCCACCTGCTGAAGCAGAAACTGCAGCACAATCCGGATCACCACCAGCAGCGTAATCACTTCCTTCAGCGGGAAAAAGCAGAACAGGCTCGCCACCATCCCCAGCGCCAGCAAACTCCGGTGCGGAAACCCATGCTTGTGATGCACCGCCGCCAGAAATTTGAAGTAGTTCCCGTCCTTCGCCGCCGCATACGGCACCCGGCTATACCCCAGCAGCAGCGAGAAAATCGACGCAAACGCCGACCACAAAATCAGCGCCGCCAGCGCCTGCCCCGCCAGCTTTCCGCCAGCCGACTGTGCAATCTCCGCCACCAGCGCCAGCCGCACCGGCGCGGCACCCTGCGCCACCTGTGCCGCCTGCGCCCCAAACACCGGCACTGACGCTACATTCATCGCCACATAAATCGTCGCCACCGCCGCAATCGACAGCAATATCGCACGCGGAATCGTCTTCTCCGGCCGCTTCACTTCGGCGCCCAGAAAGCAGATGTTGTAGTACCCCCAGTAGTCGTAGCAGGTAATCATCGTCGCCGTCGCCAGTGCCGGCAGCATCCCCGCCGTCGGCCACGCCGCCACCCCGGCCCAGCTCCACGCCCCCGGAATCCGCATCCCTGTCACAACCCCGCTCGTCAGCACTCCGGCAATCGTCACCAGCACCCCGGCAAACAAAATCCCCGCCAGCCGCGTGATTGACGTCAAATTCCGGTACAGCAGCGCCACCACCGCCAGGCAAACCCCCGCCGCCACCAGATTCGTCCAGTGCACCCCCGGCAGCGCGCTCAGCATCGCCCCATTCAGCCCCGGAAGCAGAAATCCCAGAAACGTCGCCAGCCCAATGCACCCCGACGCAATCGACAGCGGTGCAGAAAAGCTCAACTGCCACACATACAGGAACGACACCCACCGCCCCGCTCCCTGCGGCCCATAGATATTCGACAAAAACGCATACGACCCGCCCGCTCGCGGAAACGCCGCCCCAAGCTCCGCCGTCACCAGCCCATCGCACACCGCAATCGCCGCGCCCAGCACCCACGCCCACACTGAGTACCGAAACCCCGCAGCAGCCAGCACCAGCGGCAGCGTCAAAAACGGCCCCACTCCAATCATGTCCATCATGTTGAAGGCAACCGCAGCCGGCAGCCCAATCCGCCGCGCCAGGCCATGGTTCTCCGCCGGATTCGTCACGCTCGTCTGGGTCATAAAAAACGCCGCCGAAACTCCACCCGGCTGCGTGGATTGTACACTTTTGCCAGTATGCAAATTTCTTCCCTGCTCCGCCGGACCTTCGCCAGCCTGACCATCGGCGCCCTCCTCCTCGCGCCCATCTCTCCGGCCCGCGCCCAGCAACCGGCCACCTCGTCTGCCGATTCCCCGGCCACTGCCCTCGCCACCGCCAAACCCCTCGCCGAAGACCGCGGCGCTGTCGCCCTCGTCCAGGAACTCAAGCGCCTCTCCAACTGGGGCAGCGTCATGTTCATCGTCGCCCACCCAGACGACGAAGACGGCGGCATGCTCACCTGGCTCTCCCGCGGCCTCGGCGTCCGCACCTCCGTCGTCACCCTCACCCGCGGCGAAGGCGGCCAAAACGCCATGTCCGCTGACCAGGACGACGCCCTCGGCCTAATGCGCACCCAGGAACTCCTCCGCGCCGGCCAGTTCTACAGCGTCCGCCAGTACTTTGGCACCCAGGCCGACTTCGGCTTCTCCAAAACCCAGGAAGAATCCTTCCGCCAATGGGGCCACGACCGCGTCCTCTCTGACGTTGTCCTCGCAATCCGCCGTGAACGCCCCCTCATCCTCGCCGCCACCTTCATCGGCGGCATCACTGACGGTCACGGCCAGCACCAGGTCTCCGGCGAAATCGCCCAGGAAGCGTACCTCGCCGCCGCCGACCCAACCGTCTTCCCCGACCAGCTCAAAAACGGCCTCCTCCCCTGGAAGCCCCTCAAAATCTACGCCCGCGTCCCCTTCGCACCCATCACCGACGGCCGCATGTTCGACTACGCCACCGGCAAATGGGCCCCGGCAAAGTTCTACAACTACGTCACCAAAGACTGGACCACCACCGCCCCCACCCCTGACGTAACTATCCCCAGCGGAACCCTCGACCCCGTCCTCGGCCGCAGCTACTCCCAACTCGCCCGCGAAGGCTGGGGCGAGCAGAAATCCCAAAACGGAGGCGCAAACCCCGCCCTCTCCGGCGGCGACGGCTCCAGCTACCACCGCTACGCCTCCCGCGTCTCGGTCCCGGCTGGCAAGGAATCCACCTTCTTCGACGCCATCCCCGCCAACCATCTCGACGGCCTCACCACCCTGCTCTCCGTCCCCGCTCCCGCCTGGCTCACCCAGGACCTCCGCTCCATCGCCGCCGCCGTCCAGCAGGCCCAGGATCACTACATCCCCACCAATCCTGAGGCCATCGCCCCCACCCTCAAATCCGGCTGCCAGCAAACCCTCGCCCTCATCACCCGCATCCAGTCCAGCTCCCTGCCCGCCGCTGACCGTGACATCCTCGCCGCCGAGCTCCAGCGCAAGGTCGCCAACTTCCACTCCGCGCTCCGCCTCGCCCTCGGCATCGACCTCATGGCCTACACCGTCCGCACCGCCAAAGCCGCCCCCGCCGGTCCCTTTGGCGGCGGCTTTGACGAGTCCTCCCGCACCGTCTCTCCCGGCGACACCCTCTACGTTCGCCTCCACACCACCCACGCCTCCCCCGCCGTCACCCTCGAAAAACTCTGGCTCCAGCCCACCAGCTCCCTCGACTGGCAAACCACACCCGCCCAGCCATCCTCCGACGCCACCCTCACCGCCACCGTCCCCGCAGCAGAGCCACCCACCCGCCCCTACTTCTCCCGCCCCGACCCGAATCAGCCCGTCTACGACCTCTCCCGCCCCGAACTCCGCGGCGACCCCCTCTCCCCCTACCCCCTCCAGGCCTGGGCCAGCTTCCTCTACGACGGCCTCTCCATCCCCCTCGGCCAAATCGTCATGACCATGCAACGCGAACCCGGCCGCGGCGGCGTCCTTGAGCCCCTCGTCGTCACGCCCGCCGTCGGCCTCCGCGCCGAACCACCCTCCGCCATCCTCCCCACTGACGGCTCCACCCTCCCCATCTCAGTCACCATCCACGCCCAGCAGCCCGCCCACGGCTCCGTCCACCTCACCCTCCCCTCCGGCTGGACCGCCGAGCCAGCCCAGGCCACCTTCAATCTCACCGCCCCAGGCGACTCCGACCCCATCCGCTTCCTCGTCCACGGTCAGCCCACCGGCAACGCTCCCGTCACCCTCCACGCCGTCGTTGAGGCCAAAGGCGCCACATTCACTGAAGGCTGGCGTCGCATCGGCTATCCCGGCCTCCTCCCCGTAAACCAGTACCTCCCCGCCACCGTCGCCGTCCGCTCCGTCGACGCCCAAATCGCACCTGGCCTCAAGGTCGGCTACATCATGGGCACCGGCGACGAGGTCCCCCAGGCCATCCGCGCCCTCGGCATCACTCCCCACCTCCTCACCCCGCAGGATCTCGCCTCCGCCGACCTCTCCCAGTGGAACGTCCTCGTCGTCGGCATCCGCGCCTACACCGTCCGCGCCGATCTCTCCGCCGCCCAGGACCGCCTCAACACCTGGGTTCGCAACGGTGGCACCCTCATCGTCCAGTACCAGAGCAGCAACTTCCCAGCCCCCGCTCCCATCGATCTCGGCGGCAGCCCAGAAAAGGTCGTCGAAGAAGATTCCCCCATCTCCCTCCTCGCTCCCTCCAACCCGCTCCTCGCTTCTCCCAACCGCCTCACACCAACCGACTTCAACGCCTGGGTCGAAGAGCGTGGCCACTCCTTCGCCGCCTCCTGGGATCCCCAGTACACCCCGCTCACTGAAACCGCCGACCACGGCCAGGATCCCCAGCGCGGCGGGCTCCTCATCACCCACCCCGGCCAGGGCACCTACATCTACTGCGCCTACGCCCTCCACAAGCAGCTCCCCGCTCTCGTCCCCGGCGCCTGGCGCCTCCTCGCCAACCTCCTCTCCGCCGGGCATTGAACCGAACCAATTCTGCCGCTCCACCCTGACCGCGAAGCACTCTACTTCGCGGCATTCCTTTTTTACACAAAGTCATTCCATTTTTCATCATTTATTTACACTTTACAATTCACGCATAAGTTATAAATCTCCGCCAATCACGCGCCTTCCCGCATACATCAATCGTTAAAATCTCGTGAATTAGCGGAATATTCACACAACTCTGAAATGCTCATTCTCGGGGAAAGAATATCCACCCCGTGTATGGACTCATCGAACCAAAGTCCCTTGCCGAATCCGGTCTGTCAGCAACATCAGACCACCCCGGCAAGGCTTGAAGTTGGCGCCAGCCAGGCCCCCAAATTGGCAGCGCTGCAACGCAACACCGATGCAATTGCATTCTTGAGAGAGGCACAATGAACATCCGTTTGAACGTGATCACCGCAACGCTCCTCGCAGCCAGCGTGGTCAGCTTCCACTCCGCACAGGCTCAGGCGCCTGCCCCGGAAATGAAGGCCGTGAAGCACACCGCCAAGCCCAAGCCGGCCCCAGCCGCCACCTCGGAAGATCTGCAGAAGCTCAAGGAAGAGATGGAATCGCAGATCAATGCCCTCAAGGGCGAGCTCTCCGAGCGCGACGCCAAGCTCAAGCAGGCCCAGGAGGCCGCCGTCGCCGCACAGCAGCAGGCCGATAAGGCCACCGCCGTTGCCACTGAGCAGCAGAAGGCTCTCACCGACAACGCCGCTGCCGTCACCGCGCTCTCCACCACCGTCACCGACCTCAAGGGCACCCAAGCCTCCATCGCCGGTACCATTCAGGACGATCAGGCCAAGATCAAGAAAGCCATCGAGTCCCCTGACACCCTGCACTTCAAGGGCATCACCATCACCCCCGGCGGCTACATGGCTGCGGAAACCGTCTGGCGTTCCCACGCCACCGGCGGCGACATCCCCACCGCCTTCTCCGGCATTCCCTACGAGCACGCCGACGCCTACAACCTCTCCGAGTTCTACGGCTCTGCACGCCAGTCCCGTATCACCCTCGAGGCCAAGGGCAAGACCCCCTTCGGCACCCTCCGTGGCTACGACGAAGCCGACTTCCTCGGCACCGGCGTCACCTCCAATGCCAACCAGTCCAACAGCTACGTCCTCCGCCAGCGCGTCATCTTTGCGGAAGCCGCTCTCAATCACGGCTGGACCTTCGCGGGCGGCCAGCTCTGGTCACTCGCCTCTGAAGGCAAGTCCGGCATCAAGAGCGACCCCTCCAACACCGCAACCCCGCTCGCCATTGACCCCAACTACTCGGCCGGCTTTGTCTGGGCTCGCCAGTACGGCTTCCGCGTCGTCAAGTCCTTCAAGAAGGGCGCCGTCGCAGTCGCCGCGGAAAACCCTGAAATCCTCTACACTGCCGCCCTCGCCGGCAACACCCCGTACGCGGTGCTCGGCTCGGCCGGTGCCAACGGTGGCGCATACAACGCGGCTGTCAGCAACTGCTCCAACGCCAGCTACACCGTCTACTCTGAGGCGGCCGGTTCCGTCACCTCCGCCACCAAGTACCTCAACCTCTGCTCCAATCTGGCAAACATCACCTTCAACAAGGCTCCCGATGTCCTTGCCAAAATTGCCATCGATCCAGGCTTCGGTCACTACGAGCTCTTCGGCATCGGCCGCTTCGCTCATGAAACCGTCTACCCCGGCATCACCAACAACAGCTTCCTCTACGGTGGCGTAACCGACACCAACAACATCACCATCCCCACCCTCACCACCACCGGCGCCTACAAGGTCAGCAAGGTCCTCGGCGGCATCGGTGCCAGCGCCCGCGTCAGCTTCGACAAAAAGCTCGACCTCGGCGCCAAGGTCCTGTACGGTCACGGTGTCGGCCGCTACGGCAACACCACCCTCAACGACATGTCGAACAAGCCCGACGGCTCCTTCGACGCCCTCAAGAACACCTCCTTCCTCGGCACCGCCGAGTTCAACCCCACTCCCCGCCTCGTCATCTACGCCAACTTCGGCGGCGACCTCGTTGACCGTCACGCCTACTCGGCACAGGACACCTCCTTCGCCGGTCTCCAGCCCAACATCACCAAGGCCAAGTTCACCGCGGCCTCCGGCAGCACTCCCGGCGCCATCACCTTCACCACCGGCAACGCTGCCGTCGGCTACGGTTCCGCGCTCACCTCCAACGCAGGCTGCTCCACCACCGGCAACCCCACCTACACCGGCACCGGCTTCTATCCCGCCGGCTCCTGCGGCGCCGCCACTCACGAGGTTGTTGAAGGTACCCTCGGATACTGGTACGACCTCTACAAGGGTCCCGCCGGTCGCCTCCGTCAGGGCCTCCAGTACTCCTATGCCACCCGCAACGCCTGGCTCGATTCTGAAACCATCCCGGTCGGCGCAAAGGGCATTGAGAACATGTTCTTCACCTCCTTCCGCTACTACCTCCCGTAAACCGAGAGGCAAGCGCAGCAAGCCGAACGGGCATCCCACCTCGGGATGCCCGTTCTCCTTTTGCGCAGCACCACCTACCGCTGCCGAATCGCCCGCCCAGCCTGCAGCGTCCTCAGCGAAGCCTGCAACTGCGCCTCCAGCGCCGCATCCCCGGCCCCATGCGCAATCTCCACAGCCTGCTCTTCGGTCGCCGTCGCTCTCGGGAAATTCCCTGCCTCCGCGCACGCCGCCGCCAGCGTGCTCAGCAGCCGCGGATCACGCCCATGCGTAATCGTCACCGCCCGCTCCGCCAGCACCACTGCCTCCCGCCCATTGCGCAGCGTCGCATCTGGCGAAGTCGCCTCCAGCCACGCCGTGTTGTTCAGCACCTGCACGTTGCCCGGCTCCACCTTCAGTGCCGCATGCCAGTGCTCCAGCGCCTGCGCCGGCTTGCCGTTCATCATCAGCACCGTACCCAGATACCCGTGCGCATCCGCATTCCTCGGGTCCATCGCCAGCGCCCGCTCAAAATGCGGCACCGCCTCCTCCACACTCCCCTTCTGCGTCAGTCCAAGCGCCAGGTTTGAGTGCAGCTCGCTCGTCTCCGGCCCCAGCTCCAGCGCCCGCTGCAAATGGTTCACTGCAGCCTCGGCGTCACCTTTTTCCAGCAGCGCATGTCCCAGGTTTCCTTCCGCTCCCCCATACCCGGGGTCGATCTCCAGCGCATTCGTAAAGCTCGCAATCGCGTCGTCCAGTTTGCCCTGCATCGCCCGCGCCAGCCCCAGGTTGTTGAACGCGTGCGCATACTTCGGGTCGCTCGCAATCGCCTGCTGATACTCCGACACCGCATCGTCCAGCTTGCCCTCCGATGCCAGCGCAAATCCCAAGTTGTTGTGCGCCTCCGCATAGTCGGGATTGATCGTCAGCGCGTGCTGATACTCCTCCACCGCGGCAGCAAACTTGTGCTGCCCAGCCAGCGCCCGCCCCAGATTGCTGTACGCCTCCGCATACCCCGGATTCTGCTCCACCGCCAGCCGCAGATGCACAATCGCCTCCGCACCGCGCCCAGCCTCATCCAGCGTCACACCCAGATTGTTCTGCGCCTCCGGATACACCGGCCGCGCCGCAATGGACTGCGTATACGCCGCAATCGCGTCCTCCCGCTTGCCCAGCCGCGACAGCGTCTGCCCGTAGTTGTTGAGCGCCCGCGCATCCTCCGGGCTCATCTCCAGTGCATGTCTCCACTCCGGCACCGCCTCCGCATATTTGCCCTTCTTCACCAGGTCCGCAGCCACGTCATACTGCTTGTAGAAATCCACCGCCGGCGTGTCGATATGCTCAATCCCGCTCGGATCCATATTCACAAACTCCGGAATATTCACCGCACGGTTCGCCGCCGTCGCATTCTCAATCGGAATCGCAGGCGAGTCATTGCCGTTCTCATCCACATGCGTCAAAAACATCCGCGTATACGGGCTCTCGCTCTTCGACGAAAACACCAGCCACCGCCCATTCGGGCTCCAGCTGTGCCACGAATTCATCAGCCGCGTATTGCACGTCATCTTCCGCGCTTGCCCACCCGCAAACGGCACAATGTACAACTGCGAATCCGGCCGCATCAACTGCCCATTCTTCGCCTGCACAAACACAATCCACTTCCCGTCCGGCGACACCTTCGGAAAACTGTTGCTCATCCCGTTCTGGCTCGCGCCCTCAATCCGCTCCGGCTCGCCGCCCCGCCCATCGTTGAAAGGAATCCGGTACAAATCGTACTGAATCTGGATCTCCTTGGGGTCGTTCGCATAGGCCGCCATCTTTCCATCCGCCGGCAACGGATCCCGTGCCTCCGCCCGCGAAAACACCAGATACTTCCCATCCGGGCTCCACACCGCATTCGACTGCACATACTTCGGGTCGCTCGCACCTGGCAGCGGCCGCAGCTTCTTCTCCGCCCGGTCATACCACTGCACAATTCCCTTCGTCGGGTAAAACACCTGCAAAAACCGGTAATCCTTGAAATTCGACACGTAATAGAAATTCTGGCTCTTCGACTCCGGTGGCCGCGTCGTCGTCACCACATACTTCCCATCCGGCGACATCTGCGACATGAATCCCACCCGCACCGGGCTCCCGTTCTCTGACGGAAAACTCGACCACGACACCAGATTCTCCGTCTTGATCGTCATCTTCCGCGCCACATCCACCATCGCGTACAGCCCCTTGTCATTCTGCGGCCCGTCCATGTCCAACCCCAGCGTCTTCCCGTTCGCCGCAAACGAGTGGCAGTTCGCGCACGTATGCAAATCCGTCATCACCACATGGCTCTTCTCATCGGCCACATTCCGCATGCTCCAGTTGATCAGCGGAATCGCACTCGAAGCCAGCGGCTTGATAAACCCCTTCTCCGTCTCCGACGGCATCAGCGGCACATCGCGGAAGAAAATCGGCGCGTCCACCGGCTCCGTCGCAACATGGATCGTCGCCGACCCCTCCGACACCACCTGCCCGCCCGCATACCCGCGCACCGCAATCCGCACCGCGCCCGTTCCCGCGTCATGCTTCAGCCGCGCCCAGCTCGCCGCATCCAGCTTGAATGTCCTCGAAGCTGCCTGCTCCGCCGTCAGCTCCGGCAGCTTGTTCGTGTTCGAAATACAGCGCTGGTCAATCTCGCCCACCTTCATCGGCGTCCCCGCCGCATCCGCATGGATAGCCCCGGCTCCCGACTCAAATGTCACATCCACCGTCCACCGGCTTGCCGCCTCCGACCCATCCCGCCACACAAAGGTCGGCACCGCAAAGTCCGGCGGAAATATCGCCCCGTTCAGCGGCTCATCCAGCACAATTTTCCCCAGCGTCGCCGTCTGCGCCGCCCGCACCCCATACACCCGGCCGGCCGACAGTCCAGCCAGTACCCCGCCAGCCGCCAGCACCGCCGCAGCAGCCGTCATCAATGCCTTCAACAGCAGCCGAACCCGGGCACGGTTCCTCGCGCTCGGCACCTCGCCGGCAACGCAATCCACCTTGCCGATATTGAATGGAAATGTCATTTGGGAAGCTCCGAAACTTGGGAGTGGATTCGGCCATCGCGCCGTCTCAAGACCAAATCCTACCACCGCAGCGATACCTTCGGCCCTCCCCCAGGCAGCCGCCTCCCAACCCTGGGCAATTCGATTTTCTTCCCCTCAAACCCGCCCGCAATTGCCCTCCACTCCCAATTCCCCTACACTCAACACAGGCTGCCGTGGTGCCCGCTGGCTCCACACACGCGGAAGTGGCGAAATTGGCAGACGCACCAGACTTAGGATCTGGCGGGGTAACCCATAGGGGTTCAAGTCCCCTCTTCCGCACCATCCCTCTCAGCCAGCCACCGCAACTTCCACCGCGAAATCAAATACACCACCACCCCGGCACCCACCAGGAACACCGTCCCGCCCACCACCTTCACCGCCGCCAGAAACTTGTCCGGCTCGTCATCTGCCGGAACCATCGACAGCGCAATCGTCATCGCCGTGCTGCAAAATCCCACCACCCCCAGCACAATCGCCACCGGCCGCCCCCCCGGAACCCGTCGCACCTCCGGCCCCGCCGGCCTCCCCTGCAGCCGAATCATCGCCGCAAACAGGTACAGATACGGCAGGAAATACGCGATGATGGCCATGCTTACCATCACCTCATACGCGCCCCGCACACTCGTCCCCGCCTGCCCCAGCACCGTCAGCACCATCCCCGCCAGCCCGTATGCCCCAATCGCCACCCACGGCGTGCGAAACCGCTTGTGAATCCACCCGAACATCGGCGGCAGGCACTGGTCGATTCCCGCCACAAACGGCAACCGCGATGTCGACGACAAAAACGCCGCCGCACTCCCCACCGCATTCAACCCCACCAGCAGCGCCATCGGTGCCACCAGCCACATCATCCCCAGCTTCCCGCTCAGGATGCGAATCCCGTTCATGAACCCATCCGGCCCCGCCACAGCCTCGCTCGGCAGCGCCACCAGCAGCGACGCCGTCCCGGCAATGTACCCAAGCGCCAGCACGCACCCCCCCAGCACAATCGCCCACGGAATCACCTTCCGCGGATTCCGGATCTCATCCCCCATCGAACTCCCCGCCTCCACCCCGCCAAAGGCAAAAAACACGCTCGACCAGAACACCGCATTCTTCAGCGTCAGCTTCGGCGTCAGGCTCGCCGCGTCAAACGCGTTCGCCGCGCCAAAGTGCCAGTACGCCAGCCCCGCCAGCACCAGCAGAATCGACAGCGGAATCAGGCTCCCCAGCGAACTCACATTGTTCAGCCACTTGCCCGCATCCACGCCGACGATGTTCAGCAGCGTAATCAGCGCCAGCCACCCCACCGCAAATGCCATGGAGTACCAGGGACTGCCCGCCAGCGCAATCGCCTTCGGCCCAAACGCAAACAGCACACTCGCCGCGCCAAAATACAGCACCCCCGAGAAAAACGGCAGGTTGCTCATCCAGTACGTCCACGCGCACACAAACCCGCTGAACCCGCCAAACGCCTCGCGGGTCCACACATAGATCCCGCCCTCTTCCGGATACCGCGACGACAGCTCCGCCACGCACGCCGCCAGCGGCACAAAAAAGCACGTCAGCGCCGCCACCCAAACCACCAGAATGCTCGGCCCTGCCGCAGCCGCCATCGCCGTCCAGCGCACGCTCAGGCCGCTCACGATGTAGAAAAGCAACAGATCCCGGAACCCGATGCTCCGCTTCAAAGTCGGCGTATCTGCCATATCCGGCGAAGCATAGCAAAGCCACGCAACCCCTGGGAACTACATTCCGCAGCCTCCCTCGCCCATCCCTCCCCGGCCCCGGTACAATTCCTCCCTGGTGGCCGCCAGGGCCAATTCCCACCACCAAGCGAGGCATATCGTGAGTCAAAAGGTCGTCGTACTGGGCGCTGGACGCGTCGGAAAAGTCATCGCGGCAGATCTCTCCCGCGACTTCGATGTCACCTCTGCTGACATCAACAGCCAGGCACTCGATGCCCTGGCCGCCCGCCATCCCGTCAAAACCCGCATCACCGACCTCTCCGACGCCGCAGAAATTGCCGCCGCCATCGCCCCCGCCGACCTCGTCGTCTGCGCCGTCCCCGGACACATGGGCTTCCGCACCCTCCGCACCATCCTCGAAAATCGCAAAAACGTCGTCGACATCTCCTTCTTCGCCGAAGATGCCTTCGAGCTCGACGCCCTCGCCCGCGCCAACAACCTCATCGCCGCCGTCGACTGCGGCATCGCCCCCGGCGACCCCGACTTCCTCGCCGGCTACTTCGCACCCCGCATGGATATCCAGAACTTCGAGTTCCTCGTCGGCGGCCTCCACTTCCACCGCACCGGCCCCGACCAGTACCTCCCCACCTTCTCCCCGCCCGACGTCTGGGAGGAGTACACCCGCCCCGCCCGCTACGTCGTCAACAACCAGCTCGTCACCATGCCCGCTCTCTCTGAGCCTGAGCTCATCGAGTTCAACATCCAGGGCCACCACCTCGTCCTTGAAGCCTTCAACACCGACGGCCTCCGCTCCCTCATCACCACCATGCACGGCCGCATCCCCAACATGAAGGAGAAAACCCTCCGCTTCCCCGGCCACATCGCCTACATCCGCAACCTCCAGGAAACAGGCACCCCCTGGACCCCTGACTCATGGCAACCCGGCGAAGACGAAGACGAGTTCACCCTCCTGCAAGTCCGCATCGAAGGCACCGAAGCCGGCCTCCGCAAGCACTTCGCCTACACCCTCTTCGCCACCTGGGACAACGACCTCAAACTCAGTTCCATGTCCCGCACCACCGGCCTCAGTTGCACCGGCGTCGCCCGCTGCATCCTCGACGGCGCATACACCCGCATCGGCATCTCCCCGCCCTCCTTCATCGGCGAAGCTCCCGGCTGCCTCGACCGCATCCTCACCCACCTCCGCAGCCGCAACATCACCCTCGACCTTCAGCAACTCCCCTGAATCCCTCCCTCCTCCAAACGGCAAGAGGCCCCTCCCACCCAGGGAGAGGCCTCTTCAGAATTCCAACACTCGGTGCCCCACATCTCCCGGCGCTCTTTGCCGGGAGATGTGGGAATCCCTGACCCCTGACCCCTGCCCCCTGAAACCCTACTTCTTCCCCCCATCCAGCCGCAGAAACCGCGCCGCATTGTTGTACAAAATATCCCGCTTCTCTTCCGGCGTCAGGTAATCCGCATTCTGAATCACGCTGATGGAATACCCCATCAGCTTCGGCCATTCCATCTGGTCGGTCCCGAACATGATCCGGTCTTCAAATCCCCCATCCACCAACCGCTCAATATACCGGTTCACTTCCTTGATCGGATAGCTCCAGATCAGCCCCGCCACATCCACATACACATGGCTGTTGGCCTGCAGCAGTGTCAGCATGTTGTCAATCATCGGATATCCGGCATGCATCACCTGCACCCGCAACTTCGGGTGCCGCGCCAGCAACTCCTCCAGCAGCAGCGGATTCCCCGCCGACCCGCGAAACTTCGGCATCGCAACATTCGCCCGGCCCGATCCGCCCGTGCCCATATGAATCGCCACCGGCACGTCCAGTTCCTCCGCCAGCGCAAAATACTTGTCCACGCTCATGTCGCTCGGGCTCAGCCCCTCATACTGCAACCCAATTTCGCCCATCACCTTGAAGCCGCCAGTCGTAAAATCCTTCCGCAGCTCATCCAGCGCCACCCGCGCCCCAGGGTCCATCCCCTCGTTGAAGCTCGTTCCCGGAATCACCCGCCCCGGCATCGCGTCCTTCCACTTCTGCACGCTCTTCTCGTCGCCAAACACCACCGCGGTCACGTTCAGCCGCTCCATCTCCGCCGCCATGTCCTTCAGATACTCACCCTTGGCAGAGGGATACAGCTTCGGCGTGCACTCCTCCTGCGCCCACCCGAACGGAGCCTCCTTCGTCGCCGGGTCCGACGCCAGAAACTTCGAGGTATTCGGACACACCGCGCCCATCCCCGGAAACGACTCGTCCATCGCATGAACATGTACATCAATCACCGGTAGCGGCTTCTCCGTCGTGTTCTGCGCCATCATCGGCATCCCCGCCACCATCACCGCCGCGCCCATCAGCGCAACCCGGCTCAATCCCAGCCCTCGCACCATCACAACTCTCCTTCGCGCCAAACCAGTTGGCCAATTCACCCGCCAATTATCCACCACTCCCCCAGCCCCCTGTCTTGCGCGTTCCCCTCTTTCTCTCCCTACTCCCCGCCTGCTACCCTCGCTTCCATGTCCGCCCGTCGCCGCACAGCAAGTCTCTCCGTCGTTCTTCCCCTCTTCTGCCTCCTCGCCGCCCCCCTGCTCGCCCAATCCCCCGCCACCCCCGCCGACCTAATCCTCACCAACGCCCGCATCTACACCGCCGACTCCGCCGACCGCTTCGTCACCTCTCTCGCCATCCGCGACGGCCGCATCTTCTGGCTCGGCTCTGCCCCCATCCCCGCCACCCTCTCCGGCCCCAAAACCCAGCTCCGCGATCTCCACGGCGCTTTCCTCATGCCCGGCCTCATCGACGGCCACATGCACCCCCTCGAAGCCGGCACCAAGCTCCTCGAGTGCAACCTCGACTACCTGCCCCTCACCATCCCCCATTTCCAGCAGCGCATCCAGGCCTGCCTTAACGCCGACACCAAAGCCACTCCAGACACCCCCCTCCCCGTCGTCGCCTGGTTCCAGCAGGCCATGCTCCCCGAGGGCATCAAAACCTCCCGCCTCACCCTCGACGCACTCGAAACCACCCGCCCCATTCTCGTCACCGACTCCTTCGGCCACACCGTTCTAGTCAACTCCCGCGCCCTCGCCCTCGCCCACATCACCGCCGCCTCCAAAGACCCCCTCGGCGGCATCATCGAGCACGAACCCGATGGCCAGCCCTCCGGCCTCCTCCAGGATTCCGCCTCCGACCCCGTCTACGCCCTCCTGCCCACCCCGACCCCGGCCCAAAACAACCTCGCCGCGCTCGCCGCCCTCAAGGCCGTAGCCGCCCAGGGCGTCACCAGCTTCCTCGATGCCGACGCCACCGAAGACGACCTCGCCGCCTTCACCTCCGCCTCCGCGAACCACCAGCTCACCGCCCGCGCCCACTTCGCCATGCACATCGAGCCTGCTGAGGCTGACCACCCCGAACTCCCCGTCGCCCGCATCCTCGGCTTCCGCGCCAAATACGACCAGGGCCCACTCACCCCCACCCCCTCCATCACCGTCCGCAACGCCAAAATGTACATGGACGGCGTCATCTCCGGCCCCGCCTTCACCGGCGCCATGCTCGAGCCCTACCTCGTCAACACCGGCACGCCCGGCCACCCCGCATTCACCCCCGGCACCCGCGGCCCCGACCCCTACTATCCCCCCGCCAGGCTCGCTGCTCTGCTCACCGCCCTGGCCAAAGCCGGCATCGATCCCCACCTCCACGTCGATGGCGACCGCGCCGTCCACGAGGCCCTCGATGCCGTCGCCGCCATGCGCCAGGCCCTGCCCACCGCCGACATCCGCCCCGGCTTCGCCCACTGCGAAATCGTCGCCCCCGCCGACTACCCCCGCTTCCGCCAGCTCGGCGTCTACCCCGCCCTCTCCATGCAGTGGGAAAAGCAGGCCCCCGACACCCTCGACCAGCTCCGCGACTACATGGGCCCCACCCGCGCCCAGCTCCTTGAGCCCGCCGGTGTCCTCCTCCAGGCCGGCGCTCCCGTCGCCTTCGGTTCCGATTGGCCCGTCGATCCCCTGAACGAGTGGTTCGCCCTCAAGGTCGGCGTCACCCGCCTCAACGACCCCGCTGCCGGTGAGAAATACACCTCCCGCCTCGGCTCCGACCCCGGCCTTACCGTCCTCCAGGCCCTCCGCGCCTCCACCATCACCGCCGCGGCGGAAATCCATCAGGACGCCGTCTCCGGCTCCCTCGAACCCGGCAAATTCGCCGACATCATCCTCCTCGACCGCGACCCATTCGCCATCGCCCCCATCGACCTCGCCCACATCCGCGTTCTCGAAACCATCGTCGGTGGCCGCACCGTCTACACCGCTCCATAATCCCGCCTTCCCCTCTGGCCTCCCCGCCGCCACAGGCGATACTCTTGTCCCATGAGCCAGAACAACCAACCACCCCGCGTCCAGCTCGTCCAGGCACCCGACTACCGCGACAACTACGCCAACAGCGTCCAAATCCGCGTCTCCGTCTGGGACTTCCACCTCATCTTCGGCCAGGCCAACTCTGAAGGCCCCGAGCAGCTCAGCATCCGCAACCAACAGGGCATCTTCCTCAGCCCCCAGCAGGCCAAGGCCCTCTGGAACGTCCTCGGACAGAACCTCGCCCAGTACGAAGCCGCCTTCGGCGAACTCCAGTTGGAACCCCGCGTTCCCGACTTTCCCCAGGGCACCGTCAACTAAGGCCTTCCCATGCCTGACCCCACCCCACAGCAGCCGCCCGCACCACGGTGGCAGGTACCCGGCGCACGCCTCTTCCGCTCCGGCCGCCCCCTGCCCCTCTGGATGATCTTCCCGCTCATCTTTGCGGCCCTGTATCTCGCTCACTGGTCCCTCCTCAGCCTCCCCTACTACTGGGACGAGGCCGGCTACTACATCCCCGCCGCATGGGACTTCTTCCGCACCGGCTCGCTCATCCCCATCTCCACCCTCACCAACGCCCACCCCCCGCTCCCCTCCGTCTACCTCGCCCTCTGGTGGTGGGCCTCCGGCTTCACCCCGGAAGTCACCCGGGAAGCCGTCCTCATCGTCGCCGCATTCGGACTCACCGCCGTCTGGCGTCTCAGCCTGCTGGTCACCCGCAGCGCCCCCGCCGCCTTCGCCACCCTCCTGCTCACCGCCCTCTACCCCGTCTGGTTCGCCCAATCCACCCTCGCGCACGCCGACATCTTCGCCGCTGCCTGCACCCTCTGGGCCCTCGTCTACGCCCTCCCGCAGCCCACCCCCGGCCAACCCTCCCGCATCTGGCCCGCCGCCATATGGTTCTCCCTCGCCGTCCTCGCCAAGGAAACCGCCCTCGCCACCCCCCTTCTCCTCGTCCTCATCTCCCTCCTCGAAGCCCTCCGCACCTCCGGCCCCGCCCGCCGCCGCTCTTTCACCAACGTCGCCTGGTACCTCGCCTGCATCCTACCCCTCGCCCTCTGGTACGCCTACCACCGCGCCAAAACCGGCTTCCTCTTCGGCAACCCGGAGTTCCTCCGCTACAACGCCACCTCCACCCTCACGCCCCTCCGCATTCTCGCCGCCTTCGGTCACCGCATCCTCCACCTCACCGGGCACATGAACCTCTTTGTCCCCGTCCTCTGCCTCCTCGCCGCCCTCATGCTTGACCCCATCCTTGCCCGCGATGGCCAGCCCCGCCCCGGCATCCCCCGCCAAACCCTCATCCGCATCGGCATCCTCATCCTCGGCAACGCCCTCGCCTTCTCCCTCCTCGGCGGAGCCCTCCTCACCCGCTATCTCCTCCCCGTATACCCCCTCGTCCTCGTCATCTGCGTCTCCGTCTTCCGCACCCGCGTTCGCTGGTGGCCCGCCCTCGTCGCACTCTCCGCCGCCGCCTTCATCGCCGCTCTTTTCCTCGCCCCTCCCTACGGCTTCGCACCCGAGGACAACCTCACCTACGCCCGTGTCATCCGCCTCCACCAGGCCGCCATCGCAGAACTCACCAAAAACTACCCCGGCGCAACCGTCCTCTCCGCCTGGCCCGCGACAGACGAACTCACCAAGCCCGAACTCGGCTACGTCACCACCCCCTTCACCGTCTACCGCCTTGAGGATTTCACCACCCCCCAAATCCTCCGCGCCCAGCAGGACCCCGAAGGCTACTCCGCCGCCCTCGTCTTCTCCACCAAGGAAGACCCGCCACCCCTCCCCTTCCACCTCAACTCCGCCTCCATGGAAGAGCAGTACTTCGGCCTGCACCACGACCTCGGCCCCGAAGAAATCGCCGCCCGCCTCCAGGGCCAAATCGTCTTCAAACAACGCTCCGGCCTCGACTGGGTCGCAGTCATCCGCTTCCGCCGCTCCGTCGAAGCCCGCCTGACCACTGACCACTGACCACTGTTCACTGTTCACTGTTCACTGACCACTCTCCGCCTATAATCAGTCTGTCGTGTCTTCCTCCTACCCATTCCGCCGCCTCCTCGCCGCCATCCTTCTCGCCGGGATCATGGCCTCTGCGGCCCCCGCCGCCATCGCCCAGGCTTCTGACGCCGACCCATCCCAATCCGACGACTCCGCCCCGGGCCACGGCCGCATCCTCCTCGTCCTACCCTTCGACAACCTCACCAACCCCGCCGCCGCAGACTCCGCCGCCGCCCCCACCGCCGAATCCACTGAGCAATCCAACCTCGACTGGATCCGCGAGGCCGTCCCCGAAATCCTCAACGCCCGCTTCACCTCCGCCGGCTATCTCCCCCTCAGCCGCGAAGACCGCCTCTACACCCTCGAACACCTCGGCTTCCCCGATACCTTCCAGCCCTCCCGCGCCACCTCCCTCAGACTCGCCCAAACCCTCGACGCCAACTGGATCGTCATCGGCAACTACGCCGCCACCGGCTCCCACATCACCTTCAAGGCCCGCATCGTCGATGTCCCCGGCCTCCACATCACCCGCGAGGTCTTCGTCTCCGGCGAAATCTCCCAGCTCCTCGGTCTCATCAACTCCCTCGCCTGGCAGCTCTCTCGTCAGCTCGACCCCAAATTCTCCGTCGCTGAAGAAACCTTCCGCGCTGCCGGCTCCACCCTCCGACTCGACGCCTTTGAGCAGTACATCCGCGGCATCACCGAGCGCGACGTGGACGAGCGCCAGCGCCATCTAAAGCGAGCCACCGACCTCGACCCCCGATTCACCGCCGCCTGGCTTGCCATCGGCCGCCTCCAGTTCTCCACGCAACAATACGAGGCCGCCGCCATCAGCTTTGGCCGTGTCACCCGCGGTGACCCCTCCGAACTCGAAGCGGGATTCTATCGCGGCCTCTCCCAGCTCTTCAGCGGCAACTACCAGCACGCCGAAGACTCCTTCGCCGCCGTCGCCCGCGTCCTCCCCCTGCCGGAGGTCGTCAACAACCAGGGCGTCTCCCTCAGCCGCCGCGGCAAAGACGCCATCGCCCTCTACCGCCAGGCCTCCGCCGCAGACCCCAACGACCCCGACTACCACTTCAACCTCGCCGTCAGCCTCAACCGTCAGGGCCAGCGCCCCGAAGCCCTCGCCGAGCTCGACCGCTGCCTCAGGCAAAAATCCTCTGACGCTGAAGCCCGCACCCTCCAGGATGCCTGGAATAATCCGGACACCTCCAAGCCCGCCCCTGAAACCCTCGAGCGCATCAAGCGCTCCTACGACGGCGCTGCCTACCGCCAGGCAGCCCTCATGCTCGAACAGGTCGAGACCGCCCGACTCGCCTCTCTCCCCGCCGCCGCCCGCGCCCAAAGCCTCAACCGCAGCGCCCACGAAAACCTCGACCGCGGCCTCCTCCTCGAAGCCGAGCGCGAATTCCATGCCGCCATCGCCGCCGACCCAACTTCCTCTGACGCCCACCTCGGCCTCGCCCAGCTCCGCGAACGCGCCGGAGACATGGAGAGCGCACGCCGCGAAGCCCGCTCCGCCCTCAGCTTCCATCCCTCTGCCGAAGCCTGGCTCGTCCTCGCCCGCATCGACCTCTCCTCCTCACAGCTACCCCAGGCCCGCGAAGATGCCGGCGAAGCCCTCAAACTCGACGCCGTCAACCGCGCCGCCCGCGACCTCCGCAAAACCATCGACGCCCGCATCGACTCCACCCAGTCCACCCCCACCAAACCCGATTCCCCCCCCACCGACCCCCAACCCTGACCCTAACCACTCCGAGGTTCCCCATGGCAGCCTCACCCCTCGCCCGCTGGCTTTCCACCGCCCTCCTCCTCGCCGCCACCCCAGCCTTCGCCCAGCCCGCGCCCCCCATCTATCGTCTGGAAATCCGCGACACCATCCAGCCCGTCGCCGCCTGGCGTCTCCAGCGCGCCCTCGCCACCGCCGCAGCCGACCACGCCCCCCTCCTCGTCGAGCTCGACACCCCCGGCGGCCTCCTCGATACCACCCGCGAAATGGTCGGTGCCATCCTCGCCTCCCCCGTCCCCGTCATCCTCTACATCGCCCCCGCCGGTGCCCGCGCCGGCTCCGCTGGCTTCTTCCTCCTGGAGTCAGCCGACCTCGCCGTCATGGCCCCCGGCACCAATGCCGGCGCTGCCCATCCCGTCCTCGAAGGCGCACCCCCCGACGACACCATGCGCCAGAAGCTCGAAAACGACGCAGATGCCTTCCTCCGCTCCTACACCACCCGCCGCAACCGCAACCCCGCCCTCGCCGAGGAAGCCATCCGCACCTCACGCTCGTTTTCCGCAGACGAAGCCCTCCAGGCCGGCCTCATTGACCTCATCGCCCCCGACGATGCCCACCTCCTCGCCGCCCTCGACAACCGCACCCTCACCCGCCTCGACGGCTCCCGCATCACCCTCCACACCGCCGGCACCCGCCTCCTCACCCTGCCCCCCACCCTCCGCGACACCCTCCTCAGCCGCCTCGCCAACCCCAACCTCGCCCTCCTCCTGCTCGCCGCCGGTGCTCTGCTCATCTATCTCGAATTCAACACTCCCGGCACCATCGTCCCCGGTTCCCTCGGTGCTATCCTCGTCCTCGTCTCCCTTTTCGCGCTCAACCTCCTCCCCATCCGCCACACCGCCGTCGCCCTCATCGCCGCCGCCCTCGTCCTCCTCGTCCTCGAACTCAAATTCCCCACCCACGGCATCCTCGCCGCCGCCTCCATCCTCTGCCTCACCTTCGGCACCCTCACCCTCATCGCCGCACCCATCCCGGAAATGCGCGTCAATCCCTGGCTCGCCGTCTCCCTCTCCCTCACCCTCGGCATCCTCACCCTCGTCCTCATGCGCCTCGCCCTCCGCGCCCGCCACCACAAGTTCCTCCTCGGCGCAGCCGCCATGGTCGGCCACCAGGCCACCACCCTCGAACCCATCGGCCCCGATACCCCCGCCCATCCCCAACCCGGCCACGTCCTCGTCCAGGGCGAGATCTGGGAAGCCCGCTCCCCCTCCCCCCTCCCCCCCAACACCCCCGTCCAGGTCATCTCCGCCTCCGACTCCATCCTCACCGTCGCCCCCCGCTAACCCCCGCTTCCCGGTTGTTGCCCGCGCGCCCCATCCATACGGCGCACTCTGCCGGACGGGTGGGAACCACCGCCCTCCCGTCCCCCACCGGCCCAACCCTAACTCCGCTAACCACCCTAACTCCGCTAACCCCTCCCCGCGTTACAATTCTCCCGACACCCAAGGAGCCCCACCATGGATTCCATCGGCTACCCCGTCCTCATCGCCGTCATCGTCATCGCCCTCTATCTCTTCAACTGCATCAAGGTCCTCCGCGAATACGACCGCGGCGTCATCTTCCGCCTCGGCCCCGTACTCCCCCAGCCCAAGGGCCCCGGCCTCATCTTCGTCTTCAAGCCCATTGACCAGATGGTCCGCGTCACCACCCGCCAAACCGTCATGGAAGTCCCCGCTCAGGACGTCATCACCCGCGACAACGTCACCATCAAGGTCAACGCCGTCGTCACCCTCAAGGTCATCGACCCCATCCTCGCCGTCGTCAAGGTCGAAAACTACGCCTACCAAACCTCCCAGTTCGCCCAAACCACCCTCCGCTCCGTCCTCGGCGAAGTCGAACTCGACACCCTCCTCAGCCACCGCGACAGCCTCAACCTCCGCATCCAGGACATCATGGACAAGCGCACCGAACCCTTCGGCGTCAAAGTCCTCTCCGTCGAGGTCAAGCAGGTCGATCTCCCCGACCAGATGCTCCGCGCCATGGCCAAACAGGCCGAAGCCGAACGCGAAAAACGCTCCAAAATCATCCACGCCGACGGCGAATTCTCAGCCGCCCAGCGCCTCGTCGATGCCGCACACCTCCTCGCCACCGAACCCCTCACCATGCAACTCCGTTATCTCCAGACCCTTACCGAAATCGGCGTCGAAAAGAACACCACCATCGTCTTCCCCCTCCCCGTGGATCTCCTCTCGCTCGTCAAGGAGAGTCTCTCAAGTGGTACTCCCAAGGCCGGCCTGAACGGGTAAAGTGAAAGGAGAGCAGCGGCGTCGCAGTTGCATCAAACCCCACCCGCTCCTCTCCGGACACCCACCATGAGCACCGCCTTTCACGAAGACGACGAAGAACAATACGTCCCCGAAACGCCCACCGCTGATACCGAACTCACCGTCAGCGCCACCACGCTCATAGTCCTCTTTTTTGGCCTCGTCGTCCTCTGCGGCAGCTTCTTTGGCCTCGGCTACTCCCTCGGACGCCGCGAGCCCGCAGGCAACCCCCTCGCCGCGCAGCCCGTCTCCGCAGCCGCCTCCGCCGCCCGTCCCAAGCCCGCCGCCACCAACCCCGGCAACCCCACCGCAATCACCACTCCGCCCGCCGAACCCACTCCGGCCCCCGCACAGCCTCAGACGGCAACCCTGGCCACCGCTCCCCCGGCAACCCCCCAGTTGGCCACCCCGTCTCCCGCCCTGCCCGCCACGCCAACCCCATCCGTCGCCCGTCCCGCCCCCGCGCCCTCCGTCGTCGCCGCCCTCCCGCCCCCGGCCCCCATCATGGTCCAGGTCGCCGCCGTCACTGAGCAGGAAACCGCCAACCTCCTCCTCTCCGCCCTCAAAAAACGCGGCTACCCCGTCTCCATCCGCCACGAGTCCGGCGATAACCTCCTCCACATACAGGTCGGCCCCTTCGCCACCCGCGCCGACGCCCAGGCCATGCGCCAAAAACTCCAAAACGACGGCTACGCAGCCATCGTCCGCTAATTCCCCCAGAGTTTAGTACTCCCCATCATTCCGAGCCCCGGGTGCCCCCGGTCCCTCGCACTTGGGGACCGGGGATTACCCCCAATAGGCAAACCGCCATCGAGCGCAGCTCGATCCAACTGATCTCTGATCTCTGTCCTCTGATCTCTGCGTTCACCCCCGCATCCACTCCGGCAGCGCCCCGGCAATCCGCACCCGAACCTCCGCCATCATCTCCTCGCGGTCAGCGCACTCCCCTGGCAGCACCGGCTTGTGAAACCGCACCTCCGCCGTCCCCGGATGCAGCCAGAAACTCCCCTTCGCCATCATCGTCTCCGTGCCCCAAATAGACACCGGCACACACGGCGCCCCCGTCTCCTGCGCCAAAAAGAACGGCCCCTTCTTGAACGGCAGCAGTTTACCCGTCCTGGACCGCGTCCCTTCCACAAACGTGATGATGTGTATCCCCAGGTCCAGCACCTCACGCGCCTGCCTTACGCTCTCCTGTGCCCCCTGCACATTCCCGTCCCGGCCCACCGGCACAAACTTCGCCAGCTTCAGCGCATACCCCAGCAGCGGCAGCTTCATCAGCCCCTTCTTCACAAACGCCGAAGTCCGCTTCGGTATAAGCGGAATCAGCACCGGCGGGTCTAGATTCGAAACATGGTTCGACAGGAAGATGCACGCCTTCCCCGCCGGAATATTCTCCCGTCCCTCCACATGCACCCGTATCCCCGCCAGCCACAGCGCCGTCTTCACCACCACCACCGCCGCCCGGTACAGCGGCATCAGGTTCCCGGTCACCAGGTACCACGGGATAAAGATCAACCCCGCCGGCGTCCCCATCCCAATCACCGCCGCAAACGCCAGCAGCGTCCGCACCATTCGCAGAATCATCCCGCAACCTCCGCCGCACGCGCTTCCAGCGCCGCTGGCAACTTCTGGTAGATCCCGCCAAATCCCCCATTCGAGAGAATCGCAATCACATCCCCGGCCCGCGCTTCCGCCGTCAACTCCCGCACAATCGCATCCACATCCGCCAGCAGCTTCGCCGGCACGCCGGCCTCATTCACCAGCGCCACCACTTCCTCCGGATGCAACCGCTCCTCCACCGGAATCCGCTCCATCTGGAAGACCCCGGCCATCAGCACCCTGTCCGCGCCCGCCAGCGCCTCCGCCACTTCCCGCTTGAACACATTCCTCCGCAACGTATTCGACCTCGGCTCCAGCACTGCCCACAACCGCTGCCCCGGCCAAGCCTGCCGCAGCGCCTTCAGCGTCTCCCGTATCGCTGTCGGATGGTGCGCAAAGTCATCAATCACCGTAATCCCGGCCACCTGCGCCTTCACTTCCAGCCGTCGCTTCACACTCAGAAAGCTCTTGAGGCCAGCCTGGACCGCCTCCACCGGCACCCCGTCGCCCGCCGCCAGCGCCGCCGCAGCCGTCGCATTCAGCACATTGTGCTCACCCGCCACCCCCATCTCCAGCTCCGCCCACAGCGCGCCCTCGTGCCACACCTGCCACCGGCTCCGCCCTGCCTCAAACCGCAGGTTCCGAATCTGCCAATCCGCGCCCTCCGTGAACCCGTACCGCTCCACCGGGCAAAACGCCCTGGCCACGCACTCCGTCACATTCGCGCTGCCGTCCCACGCCACAATCCGCCCCCGCCCCGGCACCAGGTTCACCAGCCGCTTGAACGCCGTCTTCACCTGCTCCAGGTCGGCATAAATATCCGCGTGGTCAAACTCCACACTCGTCAGTATCAGCCGCAGCGGAAAGTAATGCAGAAACTTCGGCCCCTTATCAAAGAACGCCGTATCGTACTCGTCGCCTTCCAGCACAAAGCGGCTCGTCGACCGCAACTGATAGCTCGTCGCAAAGTTCTCCGCCACCCCGCCAATCAGAAAGCTCGGCTCCAGCCCCGCCTTCAGCCCCGCCGCCGTTTGGTATATCCACGCCAGCATGCTCGTCGTCGTCGTCTTCCCATGCGTCCCGGCCACCACAAGGGTCTCCCGCGTCTCCAAAAACTCCTGCCGCAGAATCTCCGCCATGCTGGTAAACCGCATCCGCTCGTTCAGCACCCGCTCCACTTCCGGGTTTCCCCGGCTTATCGCGTTGCCCACCACCACCAGCTCCGGCTCGCCATCCAGGTTCGCCGCCGCATACGGCTCCATTACCGGAATCCCCATCGCCGCCAACTGGTCGCTCATCGGCGGATACGCCGCCGCATCCGACCCCGTCACCGCCAGCCCCTTCTCCCGCAACAACCCCGCCAGCGACGCCATCGCCGTTCCGCAAATCCCAATCAGGTGCACCGTACGTGAGCCGCTCATCGCTCCACCGCCGCTTCCAGCATCCTCAACTGCGGCTCCAGCCCGCTCGTCAACTCCGCCTCCACTCCCAGCGTCAGCGTCACATTTCCCTCGCTCACGTGCCCACTCCGCAACCCAAACGCAATCGGCCCGTCAAACTCCGCCAGTGCCTGCAGAATCACGTCCTCAATCAAATCCGGCTTCGCTCCCGGCGAAACACAATCCAGCATCTCGCCAAAAACAATCCCCTTCACCCCGTCCAGCTTCCCCGCCTGCAGCAACTGCCACAGCATCCGGTCCACCTGATACGGCTTGGCCGATACATCCTCCAGAAACAGCAGCTTCCCTTCCGTCTGCGGCTCCCACGCCGTTCCCAGCAGCGAAACCAATATCGACAAACACCCGCCATAAAGGGTCCCGCGCACCGGCCGGGCCTCATGGCTCGCCCGCAGCAGCTTCATCCCCTCGCGGTTGCCCACCGTGTACGGCTCCCCCGCCAGCGCCGCCAGCAGGCTGCTCAAATGCACCCCGTTCTCCCGCGCAAAATCCGGCGACACCATCGGCCCATAAAAACTCGGCAACCCCAGCGTATCCAGCAGCGCCACCTGCACCGCCGTCAAATCGCTGTACCCGAAAATCGGCTTCGGATGCGCCGCCACCAAATCCAGGTCCAGCCCCTCCAGCAGATAGTTGCTCCCATACCCGCCGCGCGTCGCAAACACCACCCGCACCGCGTCATCGGCCAGCGCATCGTTCAGGTCCTTCAGCCGCTGCTCCTCGGTCCCGGCAAAATACAGCGGCCCTCGCGTCAGCGCATGGCGGGCCGCAACCGGCTCAAAGCCCAGTTGCTCCAGCGCCTCCATGCCCCGCTCCACGCGCGCCTGCTCCGGCGTCGATGCCGGCGATATCACCGCAGCCTTCACTCCCACCGCGGCCGAAGGTGGCTTCAGCAATTCCGTCACGGCTACCAGGCCTCTCCGCGGCATATCAGCGTCGCCGGCCCGGTCAGGAAAAGATTCTCCCCCTCACCGGCCCACTCCACCATTTGCGCCCCGCCCGGCGCCACCACATCCAGCGGCGACCCCGCGCCATACACCCCAATCATCGCCGTAGCCGTCGCCGAGGTCCCGGTCCCCGACGAAGTCGTCGGCCCCACGCCACGCTCAAAAATCCGCAGCGCCACCTGGTCCACTACCCCTCCGCGACCGCCCAGCACCCGCACAAACTCTACGTTCGTCTGCTCTGGGAAATCCGGATGGAAGCAGATCTCCTCACCCACATCCTGCCAGCTCCGCTCCCCAATCGAGAAGTCCATCTGCTCCACTGTCGCACCCTGGCGCAAATCTTCCTTCTCTTCAAGCGAGTCCACCAGGATTACAAAATGCGGGTTGCCCATCGACACAAACACCCCGTCAATCTCCGTCCCGTCGGCCAGCTCCACCGTCTGCTCTTCAAACTCCGGCACATCCATGTCCGTCGTCACCAGCCACGTCGGCCCGTCCATCTCCCGGTCGCGAAACTCCTTCAGCGTGCACCCCCGCACTCCCGCGTCGGTCTCCACCATCAGAACGTCGCCCACCTGCGCATCCACTTCCTCGGCCATCCACGCCGCAACGCAACGCGTCCCGTTGCCGCTGATCTCGGCCACCGATCCATCCGCGTTAAACAGTTGAATCTTGCCCGCCATCGGCCCTGTCCACGTAAAAAACTCAATGCCGTCCGCGCCAATACCCGTGTTCCGCTCGCACAGCCGTATCGCCAGTTGCGCCTTGTCAAAGCCGGCCGCATCCTCGTCCGTGATAATCAAAAAATCATTGCCGCACGCATGTGCCTTCGCATAGGGAATCAAAGCTTTATTCTTCCTCCGGATCTCGGTAAGTCTTCATCACATCTATCGCCGGCTCCCGCAAAAGCTGCGCCAGCAGCCGCTGATGCTCTCTCTTCGTCGCCGTCACTCCAAAACTCACTCGCTCAAGCGTACCAATCGTGTCCCGCTCCACGTTCTTCAGCCGCTCGCCCTGCTTGTCCAGGGCATCCAGAATCGACGTCAGCATCGCAGCATCATCCGTCCCGCGCGCCTCGTACACCATCGCGTAGGCTTTCAGATTCACCTTCTGCTCCAGAACACCCACCAGGGTCAGCGCAATCAGTACCAGCAGCGTTGCCGCCACCGCCGGCGCAAACAAACCCGCGCCCGTCGCCATCCCGATCGACGCCACCACAAACACGCACGCCGCCGACGTCATCCCGCTCACCCGGCTGCGATTATGCAGAATCAGCCCGGCCCCCAGAAACCCGATTCCCTGCACGATATTCGAAGCAATCTGCCCCTTGTTCGTTCCCGTCTCGCCGGCAATCACACCGCTCAGCAGCGTAAAAAACGCGCACGCCATGCAGATCAGCATATTCGTCCGCACCCCCGCAGCGTGCTTCTTGAACTCCCGTTCCAGACCAATCACGCCGCCCAGAAAACTCGCCACCAGCAGCCGAATCACCGCGTCATTGCCCACCAGCCACTGTTCCAGCAGCCCAAAACTCAGCGGCTGCCCCAGCATCCCTGTCATTCCAGATGTCATCCTCTGCCGCTTCCTTTCCGGCCCTCAGCCAGCCCAGCCTTTGCCGATGCTACCACCGCCCCTGCTCAGCCTCACAGTCCTTGTACGAACTGGCAACATCGGAAAATCCATTCACAACATACAGCGTTGCATTCGGCTGCCCTGCCGCCCGGAACTCCCGGCAAACCCACAACCCCTCCGGATGCGCCTTCACCGCCTCGGCAACCTCATCGCCCGCAAACGCCAGCACCATCCCCGCCTTCGCCGACGGCGCATCCAGCGCAGCCTTGAAAAACTCCTTGTCGCTCTCGTTCAGGGTCTGCTTGTAACTCATTCCCGCCCGCGGCACCACCGATGGAAATGTCGAAGTATCCAGCAGCAGCGGCATATCCGGCGCAGCCTTGTGCAAACTCCCAAGCACCGCCGAAATCTCCCCGTTGTACCGCCCGCGCGCCGCCGCGTTCTTTTCCCCTTCCACCATCACCAACGGCCCCTGCCACATCAGCACCGCCGCATTCACCACCACCGCCACAAACAGCACCACGGTCACCAGCCGGTCCAGCCCCTCGTGATGCTCCCGGAACGATCCTCCGTGGTCAAAGAACCCCACAAACAGTGCCAGTGCCGGCAACAGCTCCATCCCGTACCGCGTGTTGTAGAACGACTGCGGCCACCACACCGGCAGAAACACCGGCACTGACCCCCACCCAATCGAGTACGCATAAAACGGCAGCGGCAGCCACAGCAGCAGCGTCCACAGAACCCGCCCCTCGCCGCCTGCCTTCCGCCGCCACGCCCAATCCATCGCCGGCAGCATCATCAGCCACAGCACCCAGCCCCAGCCCACCGCCACCGTATCCAGCTCCGCCGCCTTGGCAAAAAACAGCGCCGATACCCACGCATTATGCCATCCCGGATGCGGAGGCATCGCCCCATTCGCTGTCCTCAGCTCAATCGCCTTCGCCGAGTACGGCCCCCGCACAAAGTCCAGCCAGTCGCCGAACAGAACCTGGTTGTACGCCATCCACGCCACCGGAGCCGCCAGCAGCACCACGCTCGCCAGCACAAACCTGCCCTCCAGCAACCGCCCCCGCCGCTTCAGAATCAGCGCCATCACCGCCCACGCCAGCGCCGCCAAAATCCATCCGTCATACCGCGTCAGCACCGCCGCCACCAGCACCGCAAACAGCGGCCAAAGTCTCTGCTTCCCCGGCGCATCCAGCCGCGCATGCCACGCCGCCAGCAGCTCCACCGTCCACACCAGCTCTGCCACAAACAGCGGCTCCGTCATCGCCGTCGTCGCCAGGTACAGCAGACTCGGATTCAGCGCAAACACCGCCAGCGCCACCACTGCCGGCACCGGGCGTATCCATCGCCGCGCCAGCCGGTACAACCCCACACACGCCAGCACATAACAAATCGAGCTCGGTATCGCCCCCGCAAACCCCGAGCGCCACCACCCATCCACCGCTACAAACGGCATCAGCAGCAAATGCGGCAGCGGCAGCCAAACTGACCCCAGCTGCCCCAGCCCCGGCCGGTGCGAATCAAACAATCGTCGTGCAATGTGCGTATGCGCTTCCGCGTCCCCGTATAGCAGAAAAGCGTGATGCAACCAGCTCCACACCACCGCAGCTGCCGCCAGCACCGCCGCGCCCGCAGCCACCAGCCACTCTTCCCGCCGGCTCACCCAAATGGACTTCGCGTTAGCCATCGTCTCCGCCTCCAAGAGAGCATACGCCCAAACCCGCATATGTCCCACCCGCGGCCATCCCGCTAACTTGCTGACTCGCTCTCTCCGCGAAGCGGAGGCTGACTCGCTGCCTTTGTTCCAACCCCAACCGAGCGCAGCTCAATCCAATCCCCAGTCCCTGCGTCCCTGGTCCCTAATCCAAATGCGTCAACTCCCGGAACACCTCAAACCGCGCATCAATCTCCGCCCGGCTCAGCCCCTGCAGCCGCTCGGTGCCAAACTTCTCCACCGCAAACGACCCCATCACGCCCCCGTAGAACATCGCCCGCCGCACCACCGCCGGCGTCACTTCCTTCTGCGACGCAATATACCCGAAGAACCCGCCCGCAAAGCTGTCCCCGGCCCCAGTCGGATCCACCACCAAATCCAGCGGCAGCGCCGGCGAACGGAACGGCCGCGGAACATCCTTGCTGCCAAAGCTTCCCTCGCCAAAATACGCCGTCGCGCCGTACTCGCCGTGCTTCACCACCACCGCCTTCGGCCCCAGCGCCAGCACACCCCGCGCCGCCAGCAGCGCATTCGTCTCGCCGGAAATCAGCCGCGCCTCGGTGTCGTTGATAAGCAGCACATCCAGCCCCGGCAGCACCTTCAGCAGGTTATCCCGATGGTCGTTGATCCAGTAATTCATCGTGTCGCCGCACACCATCCGCGCCTGCGGCATCGCGTCCCGCACCCGCTTCTGCAGCACCGGATCAATATTGGCCAGAAACAGAAACTCCGTCCCCAGGTACGCCTCGGGAATCTTCGGCGAAAAATCCCCAAACACATTCAGCTCCGTCGTCTCCGTCTTCGCCTCGTTCAGGTTCTCCAGATAATTCCCGGCCCAGAAAAACGACTTGCCCCGTGCCCGCTCCAGCCCGCGAAGATCAATCCCCCGCGCCTTGAACACGCTCTCCTGCCGCGGCCCAAAGTCCTCGCCCACCACCGCAATCACCTGCACTTCAGTAAAGTAGCTGGCCGCCAGCGCAAAATACGTCGCCGCCCCGCCCAGGCACCGCTCCCGCCGTCCCGCCGGAGTCTCAATCGTGTCAAACGCCACACTGCCAACCACCGTAATCGCCAAACCATTACCTCGTTTCGAATCCCGCTTCCAGTTATTCCAAAACCGCGCTGGCCTTCTTGCGAACTCGCCTTCGCGGTAGGCCGGGGTTTTAACCCCGGCACAAAGACAGCCAACCCATACGGGCTTTAGCCCCTGAGGGAAGCTTTTGCCCTATCCCTGAAGGTACTTCCCCCACAGCAACGCAACCTTCGCCTTCGTCGCCGCAGGAATCAGATCCCGCTGCGTAAGCACGGCAAACTGCGCCGCATTCACACACCCGCAGCCGCGCTCCACCGGCATCGCAGCCACCGCAGCCTTCACCACCAGCGCCGCATTCGCCGCATTCTGGTGCAGCACCGCCACAATCTGCTCAATCGTCACCGAATCATGATGCGGATGCCAGCAGTCATAGTCCGTCACCATCGCCACCGTCGCGTAGCAAATCTCCGCCTCCCGCGCCAGCTTCGCCTCCTGCAGGTTCGTCATCCCAATCACATCCGCGCCCCAGCTGCGGTACAGGTTCGACTCCGCCTTCGTCGAAAACTGCGGCCCTTCCATGCAGATATACGTTCCGCCCCGCTTACCCACTACACCGACCTCGGCGCAGGCCTTCTCCGCCGCCTCCGCCACCACCGCACACACCGGGTCGCCAAACGCCACATGGCCCACAATCCCTTCGCCAAAAAACGTCCCGACGCGTGCAAACGTGCGGTCAATAAACTGATCCGGAATCACAAAATCCGTCGGCTTGTGCTCTTCCTTCAGCGAACCCACCGCCGAAACCGACAATATCCGCTCCACTCCCAGCGCCTTCATCGCGTAGATATTCGCCCGGAAGTTCAGCTCACTCGGCAGCAGCCGGTGGCCTCGGCCATGCCGCGCCAGAAACGCCACCTGCCGCCCCTCCAGCTCGCCCAGCACAAACGCATCCGACGGCGCGCCAAACGGTGTCTCCACCACTTCCTCGCGCACATTCGTCAAACCCGGCATCGAGTACAACCCCGACCCGCCAATAATCCCAATCTCCGCCTTCGCCACTCGAATCCACCCTCTCCGCCGCCCCGCAAAAAGGGTCGGCCAATCCAATTCCAGACCCCTCAGTATAAAGGTGAAGCCCCCGCCGACGCGCAAACCCCAGTCCCTATGTCCCTACGTCCCTAGTCCCCAGTCCCTACGTCCCTAGTCCCTGGTCCCTGGTCCCTGCGTCCCCGCCTCAGCCCCGCCTTCATCATCCCCATCCCCCCCATCCACCGCACCATCGGCGCGCTCAGCCCCTCGCCCCGCGCCATCTTCACCTCGCCCGTTCCCTGCCCGTCAATCATCAGCTCCCCCAGCTTCCGCGCCGTCTCCAGCCCAAAGCTCTCCGCCACAAACACATACTTCCCCTTTACCTTAATCACTACCGGCCCCTCCGCCGTCGCCCACAGCGTCTCGCCGGCCTCGGCGTGCTCCTTGTCCAGCGAAACGCCAGAGTACTTCCGACCCACCCCCTCGCTGTATAGCCGCGCAAACACCTCCGCCGCCTTGTGATTCTTCCACGCCGACAAGTACAGCAGCCCAATCGAATCCGTCTTCGCCTGCTCCGCCACCGTCTTCGCCGTCAACTTCTGCCCGGCCCAGTAAATCCCCCCATCCCACGCCGGCGTCAGCTCCCGCGCCGTCTGCTCCCCACCCAGAATCTGTACCAGAATCTGCAAATCCAGCTCGCCCACCTGCCCAATGTCATACGCCCGGAACGTCCCGTCCACCAGCGGATGAATATCCGGCATATTCAGCACCGCACCTCGCTTCCCCGCCTCATATCCCCGCGGATTCATCACCTCCCAGCTCGACGCCGGCGGAGCGTCCAGCACCCCTTCAAACGCCGCCTTCTGCCCCTTGTCCATCCACACATCCTGCTCAAAGCTCAGCCCGTCCTGGTACGGGAACAACAGCGACCGACTCAGCAAAATCGGCGCCCTCGCCAGTACCGGCGAGTCATCCGTCCCGCTCATCTGGCTCATCAGCGTATCCAGCAGCTCCGGATTCCCCACCAGACTCTTTCCCAGCGGCTTCAGCGAGTAATCCAGAAACACCGCCATCGCCTGGCCCTCCAGCACCGCATCCCGCGCCGTGTCCATCTCGTCGCGCTCCAGGTGGTCGTTGTCCTCTGCAACGTTGTGGCTGGCCTCCTCCGGCGTCTGGTCGCTGAATTTCACCAAATCCGTGTGCTGGTCCTGCAATGCATGCGTCAGCTCATGCACCAGCACCGGCTTCTGCTCCTCCGCATCCAGCCAGTCCAGCATGTACACCGTCCGCGTCTTCGCGTCGTAGTACCCCGCAATCTGCTCCTTCAGCAACTCCAGCATGAATGGCTTCAGGTTGAAATCCCGGTCCAGCAACCCAAACTTTTTCAGCACAATCTCCCCGCGCTGCATCCGCTTGCTGTCTTCGTCCTCGTCAAACTTCTCCCGCAGATACGTCTCCACTGCCGCCCGGCTCGTCAGCGTCCGCTTCACCTCATGCTTCAGCGGAAGCCCCGTCTCCCCTGCGGCAAACTTCGCCAGCTCATCCACGCTCGCAAACAGCGCCTTCGCCTCTTCCGGGGTCAGGTGAGTCTCCGGCTTCGCCGCCGGCTGCTGCGCCACACCCATCGCGCCCGCCAGCACCATCGCCAGCCCGCATCCCCATCGCTTCCCTGCCATCGCCATTCGCTTCAATCTCTTCCCTCGTTTCCGTCCCGCCAACAGCCGCTTCCCGGCCCCGCGGTCAAACCAATACACCCCGAACTTGCCCACCCGCTATAATCAACCCTACCGACGATTATGCTTCCCGCTATCGAAACCCCGGAAATTCGCAATCCCGAGCCAACTCCCCTCGCCAGCCACCTCGCACTCCCAACGGTGGCCGCCCAGGGTGTCTTGACCCCTTTCAGCTTGGACGCGCCCGACACCGAAACCGAAGCACTCCTCCACGGCACCGCCATCCACGACCTCGGCTGGCTCCGCCTCATCGAAATCCGAGGCGAAGACCGCGAACGATGGCTCTCCGGCATGGTCACCAACATGGTCGAGGCTCTCCCCTCCGGCGCCGGCGCATACAACCTCGTCCTCAACGCCCAGGGACGCATCCAGGGCGACGCCACCATCTGGCGCATTACCGACCGCCTCTGGCTTGAAACTTCCGCCAGCCAGGCCCCCGTCCTCGCCGCCCACTTTGACCACTTCATCATCATGGACGATGTCGAACTCCTTCCGCCGGATGCCCATTCCCCCGACTCCGCCCTCGGCCTCACCGGCCCCGGCGCAGAACCCCTCCTCGCCTCCCTCGGCCTCAAAGCCCCCGCGCTGCCCGAAGGCGAATCCCAATCCTGCGTCGAGCTCTGCTTCTCAGGCTTCCCCATCCGCATCCACCGCCTCTACTCCCCCATTACCCCCCAGTTCGCCCTCTGGGCACCCTCAGCGCACATCCCTGCTCTCTGGGACCGCCTCCACGCAGCCGGCGCAACACCCGTCGGCTATCAGGCCATCGAATCCCTGCGCATCCTCTCCGGCGTCCCCCTCTACGGCACCGACATTGAGAGCCGGGACCTGCCCCAGGAAACCTCCCAGACCCGCGCCCTCCACTTCGCCAAGGGCTGCTACCTCGGCCAGGAAATCGTCGAGCGCATCCGCTCCCGCGGCCAGGTCCACCGCCACCTCCGCCAGCTTGAGCTAACCCTCAACCCCGGCACCCCCCTCCCCTCCTCCGGCACCGAGCTCCGCAAGCCCGGCGCTGCAGACGATTCCAAGCCCGCAGCCATCCTCTCTTCCGTCACCCAGCTCCCCGACGGCCGCGCCTTTGCTCTCGCCGTCGTCCGGGCTGAAGCCGAAATCGGCAACCCAACGCTCCTATTCTCCACCGGCTCCGCCCGCGTCCTCTCCGGGCCGCCCAAACTCTCCTGAACTCAAACCCCTGCGGCACCGCCGCCATCGAGAAATCAGAACCAGACATGAGCGATCACTCCGAAAACGACCAGAAACCCCGCTTCACCGTCATTGACCGCCGCAAACTCCGCGACTCCGACGACTCACCGACTACCTCAGCACCCGCCGCACCGCCGACCCCGGTCTCCGAAGAGCCCAAGCCGACACCCCGCCTCACCCTCGTTGAGCCGCCCCAGAAATCCGCGCCCGCCGAAGAGCCAGAGCCCGTCGCCGCCGGCCCCGTCCCTGTCGAATCCCTCTCCGCCGAAGACTTCGACGACTCCGCGCACCTTCCCCCAGTCCCCGACGCCGAGCAGTCCCTCGCCCTCAAAGAGACCTACCTCGCCGCCGCCGACCGGCTCAACGACCTCGTCCGCGCCCAGAATCCCGCAGCCCCAGCACCGGAAAAAATCGGCTTCGAGCACCTCGTCCAGCAGCTCTATCTCTCTGCCATGATGCAGATGGGTGCCGGAACCCCCGAAGGCCAGCGCCCCCGCATCGACATCCTCGGCGCGCGCCAAACCATCGACCTCCTCGATGTTGTCGCAGATCGCACCGCCGGCACCGTCTCCGAGCAGGAATCCCGCACCATCCAAACCGTCCTCTACGAACTCCGCGCAACCTTCGTCGAACTCTTCCGCATGATCTCCACCCAGACCATGCCTCCCATGCCTCCGGGCGGCCCCCGCAGGTAGTTCGGAGATTCTATGGACGGAACCCTCACATTCCTCGGCACCGGCACCTCCATGGGGGTGCCAACCGTGGGCTGCGACTGCGCCGTCTGCTCCTCCACTGACCCCTGCGACAAGCGCCTCCGCCCCTCCATCCTCCTCCGCTGGACCTGCCCCGCCGGCACTCCCCGCTCCGTCGTCATCGACACCGGCCCCGACTTCCGCCAGCAGGCCATCTCCTCGCGCATCCACCGTCTCGACGCCGTCCTCTACACCCACTCCCACGCCGACCACATCCTCGGCCTCGACGACCTGCGCCCCCTCTCCTTCGCCCACTTCCACGAGTCCGGCCCCATCCCCCTCTACGCCATGGCCGAAACTCGCTCCGTCCTCGAGCGCATCTACTCCTACACCTTCTCCCCCTCGGCCACCTACCCCAACCGCGCCAAGGTCCAGCTCCACCCCGCGGAAGACGGCGTCCCCCTCCACGGTGTCCACTTCACCCCCGTGCCCATCTTCCACGGCAACATGCCCATCGTCGGCTACCGCTTCGGCGCAACCGCCTACCTCACTGACGTCTCCGCCATCCCCGACTCCAGCTTCCCCCTCCTTGAAGGCGTCGAGACCATCGTCCTCTCCGCGCTCCGCCGCCATCCCCACCCCAGCCACGCCACCCTCGATCAGGCCATCGCCTGGACCGAGCGCATCGGGGCGCGCCAGGCCTGGTTCACCCACATCGCCCACGATCTCCCGCACCAGGCCACCAACCAGCAGCTCCCCCCACACCTCCAGCTCGCCCACGACGGCCTCACCGTCCCCGTGAGGCTCGCCGGATGAAGGTCTACCGCTCGCTCGCCGAGCTGCCCGCCAACTTCGGCCCCTCCGTTGCCGTCATCGGCAACTTCGACGGCGTCCACCGCGGCCACCAGCACCTCCTCGCCGCCGCCCTGGCCGATGCCAGGCACCGCCACGCCCGCGCCATCGCCATCACCTTCGATCCCCACCCCGAGCACTTCCTCCGCCCGGCCCAGGCACCCGGCCTCCTCACCCTCATCCCCGAGCGCCTCCGCCTCCTCGCCGCCACCGGAATCGACGCCACCCTCGTCCTCCCCTTTGACGCCGCCCTGGCCGACCTCTCCGCCCTCGACTTCGTCCAGCAGATCCTCGAGCGCCGCCTCGGCGTCCTCGCCCTCCACGAGGGCCGCAACTTCCGTTTCGGCCACCGCGCCGAAGCCGGCATCACCGAACTCGCCGCCTACGGCCATCAGTTCGGCTTCCACCTCAACATTCACGCCCCCCTCACCACCCACGGCCTGGAAATCTCCAGCTCCGCCACCCGCACACACGTCGCCGCCGGCCACCTGCGCCAGGCCCGCTGGATGCTCGGCCACCCCTTCCAAATCGTCTCCACCTCCGTCCGCGACCGCGGCATCGGCTCCCGCCTCCTCGTCCCCACCATCAACCTCGCCCCCTACCCCGGCCTCCTCCCCGCCCCCGGCGTCTACATCACCCGCATGACCATCGGCGACGGCTCTGAAACCAGCCTGGAAATCGCCAGGGAAAATGGCCTGCATTCCGCCCCCACCTTCCAGGCCATCACCAACATCGGCCACCGCCCCACCTTCGCCGATGCCGGCTTCGCCGTTGAAACCCACCTCCTCAACTACCACCCCACCCCTGGCAACGAACTCACCCTCACCCCCGAAACACCTCTCCGACTCTCCTTCCTCCACCGCCTCCGCGACGAACGCCGCTTCCCCACCCCCGAGGCCCTCAAAACCCAAATCGGCCAAGACATCCGCCAGGCCCTTCGCTTCCACCACTTGTCTGGTCTCGTGTCCCCTGGCCTCGTATCTCCTGGTCTCGTATCTCCTGGTCTCGTATCGGATTAGAGAACGCGGGTGCCACCGGTCCCTCGCACTTGGGGACCGGTGAACCACAAATACCGCAACCGAATCACGCCGTCATTCAAGCCCTAAGTGGGTGCCCCATCCATGGCGCGCCTCTGCGACATGGGTGGGCCGCATGCGAGCACAGCTCGAACCCGCCTTGAAAGGGCCCGACTTCAGTCGGGCCGGTCCAAACCCATCGAAGCGTTTCCACCAAGGGGCTCTATGCCCCGAGGCCGTTCTCCCCTATCTGGGCAAAGCCGGCTTCACTGGCGCCTTCGGCACCACCGGCACGCTCCCCACCGGCAGCGCCGCATGAACCTTCCCCGCATCCCCCGCCGCCACCGGCTTCGCAGCCACAACCACCGGCACCGCCGCCTTCCCATCCGCCTTCGCCGCAGCCGCCACCACAGCAACCTTACCCGGCACAGCCACCGCCGGCTTCGCCGCCGCAGCCCCGGCCTTCACCACCGGCGACGCAGCCACCACCCCAATCTTCGCCGCCGCAGCCGCCGCCTCCCCATCCCCCGGAAACTTCTCCCCATCCTTCCCCGCAATCGCCGCCTTCATAAACGTCATCCAGATCGGCAGCGCAGCCTTCGCCCCCGTCTCCTTCTCGCCCAGCGACTGCCGGCTGTCAAAACCCACCCACACCCCGCACGTCACCGACGGCGAAAACCCCAGAAACCACGCATCCGTGTAATCGCTCGTCGTTCCCGTCTTGCCCCCCACTGGATGATTCAGCTGCGAAGCCACAGCGCCCGTCCCCGCCCGCGTCACCTCCCGCAGCAGCCGCATCATCGTCCGCGCCGTATCCTGCCCCAGCACTTCCTTCACCTCCGGAGCACCCTCCCACAACGTAATCCCGTCCGCATTCTGCACCCGCTTCAGCAACCGCGGCGTCACCCGTATCCCGTCATTCGGAAACACCGAGTAGCTCGCCACCTGCTCCTGCAACGTAATCTCCACTGCCCCCAGCGCCACCGGCAAGTACGCAGGAATCTGTGACGTCACCCCAAACCGGTGCGCCATATCAATCACCTTGTGGATCCCCACCCGGTTCGCCAGCATCAGCGCCGGAATATTCCTCGACTCCGCAAACGCATTCAGCACCGTCATCGCGCCCTTGTAGTCGTTCTCGTAGTTGTGCGGCGTATATGCCCCAAAGCTCACCGGCCGGTCCATCACAATATCCTCCGGCTTCACGCCCGCCTCCACCGCAGCCGAGTACACATACGGCTTGAAGCTCGACCCCGTCTGCCGCTCTGCCTGCGTGCTGCGGTTAAACTGCGAGGTCGCGTAATCCCGACCCCCCACCATCGCCAGCACATCGCCCGTCGTGTTATCGATCGCCATCAGCGCGCCCTGCGCACCCGAATCCTGCTCCAGCGTCGCCTTCCGCGCCGTCCCCTCCATCCCGGCGCCCATCTGCACGTAAATCAGGTCCCCCGGCTTCACCAGGTCATCCCCATGCGCCTTCCCCGTCCACTGCCACCCCTCCGGGGTAATCACCAGCTTCTGCTGCCCCACCCGCGCCCGGATCTCCAGCGGCAGCACGCTCGTCACCACCGCATGGGCATAATCCCCCGGCCCAATCTTCAGCGCCCAGTCCGGGTGCCTGTATGTATCCGGGTCAATCCCCTGCGTCAGCAGATTTGCCGCACCCTGCCATCCCCGCCGGTGCTCATACGTCGCCACCCCATCCACCACGGCATGGTTCGCCACCGTCTGCAGGTCCACATCCAGCGTCGTCTCCACCGTCAGCCCCGCCTCGTGTACCTCTTCCGTCCCAAACTGCTTCTCCAGCTCCCGCCTTACCTCTTCCACAAACCACGGCGCAACCCCCAGCTCCGGCTGCGGAATATTCAGCCCCAGCGGCATCGCCCGCGCCGCCTCCGCCTGTGCGTGCGTAATCGCCTTGTCCTCTTCCATCTCCGTCAGCACCAGGTTCCGGCGCTTCAAGCTCTTCTCCGGATTCAATATCGGCGAGTACGCCACCGGCCCCTTCGGCAGCCCTGCCAGCAGCGCTGCCTCCGTCAAAGTCAACTGGCTGGCATGCTTGCTGAAGTAGTACTCGCTCGCCGCCTCAAACCCGTACTGCCCGTGCCCCAGGTAAATCTGGTTCCCGTACAGCGTAAATATCTGCTCCTTCGTAAACGACCGCTCAATCTGGATCGACAAATACGCCTCCTGCACCTTGCGCGCCGCCGTCCGCTCGCTCGACAAAAACAGGTTCCTCGCCAGTTGCATCGTCAACGTCGAAGCGCCCTGCCCCCGCCCCTTTGACCGGATGTCATGCCACACCGCGCCCGCCACCCGGAAGACATTGATCCCCCAGTGCGACTCAAAATTCTTGTCCTCAATCGAAATCACCGCCTGCCGCAGCACCGGCGAAAAATCCTCGTAATTCACCACCACCCGCCGCTCCAGCGCAAACGACCCAAACGGCCGCCCCTTCTGGTCCAGCAGCCGCGTCATCGTCGACGGCCGGTACCGCTCCAGGTCATGAATCTGAGGCAAATCCACCGAGTACACCAGCGTCAGCCCCGCCAGCGACCCCGTCAACGCCGCCAGCGCAAACAATATCCCGAAAATAAACCGCCCCGCCAGCTTCCGCCGTCCACGCTCCGGTACCAGCGCCCGCGTCACCTGCGGCGGCCGGAATCCGCCCCCATCCCCCTCGCCCGGCACGGGCCTCTCGCTCGCGCGCGGAACCACCCGCCGCGCCGGTCGGGGTACCTTCTCTCTTGGGGGTTGAAACGCCACCGGGTATCTGCCTCTGGCTGGAGCCTACCACGCCCCCATTCGGAAATCCCCCCCAATCCACCCCGCCCGTACCACTCCGGAAAACAACCGCCCGCCTTTCCCCTGCCAACCATTCCCACCCCCATCCGTCTCTCCCACAAGGCACGCTCCGGGAATCCCCGGTCTCGTTTTTGAGACCGGGGATTCCCACCCTTCCATCCACCCATCCCCCCACCGGGATTAACCAATCCCCACCAAAATGCCTTAGACTCCTTGGTGATGCTCGTGAACATGCCAATCCGCAGCGCTAAGCTCTCCGCCCTCCTTCTTCTCTCCTCTCTGCTTTCCCTTTCCGCCTTCGCCCAGGCCCAGCAAAGCAGCTCCGGCTCCACCTCCGGCAACGCCCCCGTCTATGCCAAGGAGAAAGCTCCCTCCCTCGTGGACCCCGCCGGTCCCGCCATCTCGCTCGTCCCCTCGGAGACCCTATTCTTCATGGCCTCCGCCCTTAACTCCTGCGGCTACGACGAGGGCCTCGCAGACTCCGACCCCATCCGCCAGCACGTCCGCAATCAAATCAACGCCGCCCTCACCACCAGCGAGTCCGCCCGCGACAAGCGCGACAAGCTCTGCACATTCATCGCCCAGCACCGCATGACCGGCTCCGTCAAAGACGTTACCCAGTACATCTCCCTCGCCCTCTACCTCACCCCCCCGCCCGATCTGGAAACCTCCGCCGAGCTCCCGGAAATGCCCCCCGACGCCACTCAGGTCGTCGAAGTCCTTCCCCTCCTCCGCGACTTCGCTCTCGCCGTCGACCTCCACGGCATCTGGCTCACCAACCGCCACTCCTACGACGAAATCGTCAACACCCTCCACGATCCCCTCACAAAAATGATTGTCGGAACCAACGTCTATCTCAAGATGCCGGCCTCTACCTACGACGGCCGCCGCTTCCTTGTCGTCGTGGAACCACTCCTCTCTCCCCGCACCATCAACGCCCGCATCTACGGCCCCGATTTCGTCGTCGTCGCCTCACCGGTCCAGGGCACCATCCGCATGGCCGACGTCCGCCACACCTACCTCCACTACATCATTGAGCCGCTCCTCTACTCCCGCGCCACCGCCATGGACCGCTTCCTCCCCATGCTCAAATACGTCCACGACGCGCCCCTCGAGTACCAGTACCGCTCCGACATCGTCGACCTCACCATCGAGTGCCTCATCAAGGCCATTGAAGCCCGCACCATGGACACAGGCATCGCCAACTACGTCCTCCCCCCCGACGCCAAACGCTCCGACTTCGCAGGAATCGAGCACGACAAGGGCGTCATCTCCGCCAAACAGGAAGCCGTCCGCCAGACGCGCGTCCGCCACGAAACCACCCAGGGCTGGGTCCTCACTCCCTACTTCTACGAGCAGATCGTCAACTTCGAGAAAGACCCCGCCAGCCTCAAGGACACCATCGGTGAGCTCGTCTACACCATGGACATCGACCACGAAATCAACCGCATCAAACATGTCGAGTTTGACCAGGAAGCCGACGGCGACCCCCTCCGCCGCATCGCTCCCCGCAAGCTCACCGGCCTCGATCTGGCCGAAGCACGCCTCGGCGCCGGCGACACCCGCACCGCCCAGGCCCTCGCTCAGGAAGCCCTTCGCGTCGCACCTACTGACACCTCCGTCGATGCCGGCCGCGCCAACTTCATCCTCGCCCGCGCCGCCGCCATGACCGGCCAGCCCGAGCAGGCCATCAACGGCTTCCGCAAAGCCGTCACCCAAACCTCCGCCCCCCGCATCCGCGCCTGGGCCCACATCTACCTCGGCCGCATGCTCGACCTTGACTGCCACCGCGACTCCGCCATCGGCGAGTACAAGGCCGCCCTCGAAGTCCGCGACGGCCAGCTCGACACCCGCCTCGCCGCAGAACGCGGCGTCAAAACCGCCTACTCCGTCAACGGCCACTCCTGCGAAGCCGAACCAGCCTCCTCAGCCGACGATGACGAGGACGACGACGCACCCGCCGCCAAACCAGCCCCCCAGCCCAAGCCTGCTGCCCCGCCCAAACCCTGATTCGCCACAAATCAGGCCCCAAAACGCCCCCTATTTCAGCCTTTTCCCCCAGCGGACCCTCCCCATGGCTCCGCTCATGCGTCTACCATGGATTAGGCTTGCTCAAGAGGCACTCGTGACACCGCAATCCAGCCCGGCATCCGACATCGCCCGCCTCCAGGTGGCACTGGGCCACAACTTCGCCTGCCCGCAGTTGCTCCTCACCGCCCTTACCCACTCCTCCTTCGCCTACGAGCTCGCCATCGAGTCCACCGGCAGCCCCGAAAGCCCCGTCTCCCTCGACAACGAGCGCCTTGAATTCCTCGGCGACGCTATCCTCGGCATGGTCGTTGCCGAAGGCCTCTACGAGACCCTCCCCGACTGGCAGGAGGGCGAACTCACCCGCCTCCGCGCCGAGCTCGTCAGCCGCCGCAACATGGCTGAAGTTGCCCAGAGCATCTCCCTCGGCCAGCACCTCCGCCTCGGCAAGGGAGAAGAGCGCTCCGGCGGTCGCCGCAAGGCCGCCATCCTCGCCAACACCATCGAAGCAGTCATCGCCGCTCTCTACCTCGACGGTGGCCTTGAACCCGTCACCAACTTCCTCCACCAGCAGGTCCTCGGCCCCGCCGCCCAAAAGCTCGCCCGCGAACTCCGCTCCGGCGCAGCACTCGGCGACCACAAATCCGCCCTCCAGAAACATCTCCAGGCCAATCACTCCGCCACCGCCGTCTACGCCATCGTCGGCGAATCAGGCCCAGACCACCGCAAGCGCTTTCAGGTGGAACTCCGCCTCCGCCTCCCCGACGGCGACCTCGGCCCCCCCATCGCCAGCGGCGTCGGTGGAACCCGCAAGAAAGCTGAGCAGGACGCCGCCCGCGCCGCCCTCGAATACCTCGCCGCCGCGCAAGCCGGCGCAGCCACTGGGAGCGGAAAGCCATGACCACTCCCCGCCCGGTCCACCCCGAGCCCGTTCACGGCCTCCCTGAAGCCGTCTCCTCCATGCTTCGCACCATCGTCGTCGCCCTCTTTGTCCTCACCTTCCTCACCCAGCCCATGGTCATCCCCTCTGAGAGCATGGAGCACACCCTCCTCGTCGGCGACTTCCTCCTCATGAACCGCTCCACCCTCGCTCCCGCCGGCAACTGGAACTGGATGCTCCCCTACGCCCCCGTCCAGCGCGGTGAAATCGTCACCTTCCACTCCCCCGTCAACCCCGCGGAATTCCTCGTCAAGCGCGTCATCGGCCTCCCCGGCGACCGCCTCCGCATCGACAAAAGCCAGGTCTTCATCAACGGCGCTCCCCTCGATGAACCCTACGCCGTCTTCGAGCCCATCCCCGACAACCCCTTCCTTAACCACTTCCCCACCAGCAACTACACTGACCCTCGCGTCGCGCCCGCCTGGTGGAAGCAGATGCAGGCCCAGACCTCCGGCGGCGAGCTCATCATCCCTCCCGGCCAGTACTTCATGATGGGCGACAATCGCAACCACTCCCGCGACTCCCGCTACTGGGGCTTCGTCCCCCGTACCCACATCCTCGCCCGCCCGCTCGTCATCTACTTCTCCCTCAACCGCCCCTCCCGCACCGATCTCGCGCAGGTCGATATCCTTCCCCAGCCCTCCACCATCTCTGCTCCAAACGTCCCAGATGATAGACTCGGACACGACACCGATTTCCTCGGACACGTCAGGGACTTTGCCCGCTGGAAGCGCTTCTTCCACGTCGTGCATTAACCCCCGTTCCGGCATCGCGCACACAGGACAAAGACCCAGAACACATGGCCAAGCCCTCCCGAAAGACTCCGGAAAACTCGCCCGCACAGGATGCCATCAACCCTGCCGGCACCCCCACGGCCTCCAGCGAACCGCCCGCACAGGTCGAGGAAACCCCGCTCGAAGCCCTCGCCAGCGTCTGCTCCGTCCTGGTCATTGGACTCTTCGTCCTCACCTTCCTCGCCCAGAACTTCGTCATCCCATCCGGCTCTATGGAGAAGACACTGCTCGTCGGCGACCACCTCTTCGTCGACCGCATCACCATCGCCCCCGGCTCCTCCTGGATGCCCCTCGTCCACTATCGCGAACCCAAACGCGGCGATATCATCGTCTTTCTCAAGCCCGGCGAGCCCGATCTCTTCCTCGTCAAGCGCTGCATCGGCATCCCCGGCGACCACATCCACCTTCGCAATGGCGTCGTCATCCTCAACGGTGTCGCCCAGAACGAGCCCCAGGCCGCCCTCCACCCCGACCAGGAACCCCGCGACGCATACCAGGCCTACATCGACGAGTTCCCCGCCATCTCCACCCTCGACGCCGGCGGACAGGTCACCGGCCAGTGGGACCTCGAGCTCCCCACACACATCCAGGGCAACGACCTCGTCGTACCCCCCGGCAAGTACTTCATGATGGGCGACCACCGCCACGACTCCCTCGACTCACGCTTCTGGGGCTTCGTTCCCCGCGAAAACATCGTCGGCCGCCCCCTCTTCAACTACTGGTCCTTCCAGACCCCCGACGACCAGATCAATCACACTGACCTCGTCGATCGCCTCCAGTGGTTCGCGCACGTCGGCATCCGCTTCTTCTCTGACACACGCTGGAAGCGTACATTTCATCTGGTGAAGTAGCCATGAACGACTCTGCTGGTTCTCAATCCGCCTCGCCCAGCCTTCCCTCCCGTCGCGGCCGCCGCAGCCTCCTCACCGCAGTCATCCTCGTCGTTCTCATCATCCTTGCCCTGGTCCTGCCGCCCCTCATCAACATCAGCCGCTACCAGCGCCGCATTACTGAAATCGTCTCCCGCTCCTTCGGCCGCAGCGTCCATCTCTCCGGCGTAGAGCTCCGCCTCCTCCCCCTCCCCGGCTTCGTCCTCCACGACCTCACCGTCGCTGAAGACCCCGCCTGGGGCATCGAGCCCATCCTCTCCGCCCGCACCGTCGTCGCCAACGTCGACCTCTTCTCCCTCTGGCGCGGCAAGCTCCAGGTCTCCCGCGTCTCCGTCGACGAGGCCAGCCTCAACATCGTCCGCAACGACTTCGGCCGCTGGAACCTCGAAGCGCTCATGCTCGGTCCCGCCCAGCCCGCACTCACTGGCCCGGCTTCCGCAGCCCCCGCAAGCCAGCGCAAAGCCTTCCCCTACCTTGAGGCCACCAACTCCCGCATCAACCTCAAGCAGGGCTATGTCAAGAGCCCCTTCGCCGTCACCAACGCCGACATCAGCCTCTGGCAGGAGCAGCCCGGCGAGTGGCGCGTCCGCCTCAAGGGCCAGCCCCAGCGCACCGACTCCAACCTCAGCTTTGAGGCCGACAACGGCACCGGCGAAGTCCGCCTCGAAGGCACCCTCCACGCCGCTCCACAGCTCCGCCAGGTCCCTGTCAAAATCGACCTCGAGTGGCGCGACGCCCAGCTCGGCCAGCTCTCCCGCCTCGCCCTCGGCTCCGATGCCGGCTGGCGCGGCGCACTCCTCGCCGACCTCCACATGGAAGGCACCGCCGAGGCACTCCACACCACCGCCCGCCTCCGCGCCACCGGCGTCCGCCGTGCCGAGTTCGCTCCTGAAACAGCCCTCGACTTCGACGCCAACTGCGCCTTCGTCTACCAGCACGACCACAACGCCTTCCATCAGCTCGCCTGCGATACCGCCGTCGGCTCCGGCCACCTCGCCATCAAGGCCGACCTCGCCGGCTCAGGCCCCTCCACCAGCCAGGCCACCCTCACCGCCCAGCAAATCCCCGTCCAGGCCGGACTCGACCTCCTCCGCAGCCTGCGAAGTGGCTTCGCCCCCGGCATCCAGGCCCTCGGCTCCATCAACGGCAGCCTCGTCTGGCAGCCCGTCGTCTCCCAGCCGCCCCCCACCCGCCGCGGCAACCACGCCGCCGCACCGGCAGCGCCCGCACTCCCCCTCACCGGATCCCTCACCGTCGAAAACGTCGAGCTCCGCGGTGGCCTCCTCAAGCAGCCCCTCACCTTCCCCAAAGTCACCTGGGCACCCACCGCCGGGCCTGACAATCAGCTCCTGCTCGCCACCCGCTTCTCCCTCCCGCTGGCCACCTCACCCGATGTCCAGCCCGCAGGCGCCTCTCCTGCACTCAGCATCGACAGCACCCTCGCCCTGCCCGGCTACCATGTTCAGTTCTCCGGCTCCGCGCCCACTGAGCGCCTCCGCGACCTCGCCTACGCCTTCGGCCTCACCACCCGCGACGACGCCGACGGCTTCGCCGGCGGAACCGCCGACTGGAACCTCGTCTCCGACGGCCGCTGGACTCCACCGGCCTCCGACACAGGCGTTTCCCTCACCGGCTCCCTCACCCTCCGAAAAACCCGCTGGCAGGCTCCCTGGCTCCGTCACCCCCTCGACCTCGCCCAGGCCGCCCTCACTCTCGCCCCCGGCGCACTTACCCTCAACTCCGACTTCGCTTTCAACAACATCCCCGGCACCTCCATCAAGGGCACCGCCGTCGTCTCCGGCCCGCTCAGTTGCCCGCAGGACTCCGATACCCCCTGCGTCCCTCAAATCCAGCTCCACTTCGCCACCCTCGACGCGGCCAGCCTCGGCACCGCCCTCCTCGGCGCGCCCGCGCCCAAATCCCTCCTCTCCCCCCTCATGGACCGCATGCGCTCCCAACAGAAGCCCTCCTGGCCCGTGCTCAGGTTCTCCGTCACCGCCGACACCCTCACCCTCGGCACCGTGGCACTCCATAAGCTCTCCGCCGACCTCCACATCCACAACGGCGCTCTCACCATCGACAACCTCGACGCCGCCCTCCTCGCCGGCACCACCCACCTCGGCGGAGACCTCACCAGCAACGGCGACCTCGTCTCCGCCGACATCACGGCAGACTTCCGCGGCCTCAATCCCGCCCAAATCGCAACGCTCCTCGGCCCCCCCGCACCGCGCTGGACCGGCCAGGGCATCTCCGGCGCTGCCCACTTCACCGCCACAGGAGCCACCGCGCACGACCTCGCAGCCTCCGCCCAAGGCACCCTGGACTTCGACTGGCAACGCGGCACCGCCGCCCCAGACCTCCCGCGCTTCGACCGCTGGACCGGCGCCGCCACCCTCGCTGCCCAAACCATCACCCTCGGCGTCACCCATCTCTACAACGGCAAAGCCGCTGCCCCCGTCACCGGCACAATCCCCTTCTCCGGCCCCGTAAAACTCTCCCCATCCCACTGACCCCGACCTAAAAAGACCACGGGCTCTCCTGATCCCTGATCCCTGACCCCTTTTTTACCGGTCTATCCCCAGCCTCCCCCAAATCCCATCCACCCGCGCCTTCGTCGCCTCGTCCATCTCCACCATCGCTGGCCACGGCCGCGTAAATCCCTCCCCCGCCCACTTCCGCGTCGCGTCAATGCCCATCTTTGACCCGTAATTCGGCAACCGGCTCGCATGGTCCAGCGTATCCACAGGCCCCAGCATGAACTGGATATCCCGCTCCGGATCGATATTGTTCGTCACCCGCAGCACCACCTCGCCGTAGTCCTGCACATCGCAGTCCTCATCCACCACCACAATGCACTTGGTAAACATCGCCTGTCCCAGCGACCAGATCGCGTTCATCACCTTTCGCGCCTGCCCCGGATAGCTCTTCCGGATCGACACCAGCATCAGGTTATGCATCACCCCCTCCGGCGGCAGATTGATATCCACCAGCTCCGGAATCGTCATCTTCATCGCCGGCAGAAATATCCGCTCCACCGCCTTGCCCATCCACGCATCTTCCATCGGCGGCTTGCCCACAATCGTCGCCGCATAAATCGGGTCCTTCCGGTGCGTAATGCACGTCAAGTGAAACACCGGATACTGGTCCTCCATTGTGTAGAAGCCCGTGTGGTCGCCAAACGGCCCCTCCGTCCGCATCTCGCCCAGTTCCACATATCCTTCCAGCACAATCTCGCTGTTCGCGGGAACCTCCAGGTCCACCGTCTCGCACTTCACCACTTCCAGCGCCTTGCCCCGCAGGAAGCCCGCAATCATGAACTCCTCCACCTCCGGCGGAGCCGGCACAATCGCCGCAAAGGTCATCGCCGGGTCGGTCCCAATCGCCACCGCCACCGCCATTCGCGAGCCCTTCAGCTCGCCAAACTTCACCTGCGGCAGCCCGCCCACATTCCCCGCAGCAGCCGCATACGCCCCGCCCATCGTCTCAGCCATCGCCGCCACCCGCGCCGCCTTCGGGTCCTCCGTGGCATTCGCTGTCGCCGCTGCCCTCAGCCGCTCCCGATAGTGCTCCGCAGCCACCTTCTGCCGCTGCCAGTGCATCCCCGTCGTCTGCCCGTCATACACGTGCATCCGGTACATGCCCACATTCCGCTTGCCCGTCTTCGGGTCCTTGGTATGCACACACGGCAGCGTGATAAAAGGTCCCCCGTCATGCGGCCAGCACGTCAACACCGGGAAATCCAGCAGGTTGAAGTTCTCCTTCAAAATCACCTGCTTGCACGGCGCATCCTTGGCGCTCACCGTCTTCGGGAACGCCGCCGTCAACGCGCCCAGTTGCGGCAGCATCTTCAGCTTGTCAAACAATCCCTCCGGAGCCTTCACGTTCATCAGCCCCTGGATGCGCTCGGCAATCTCGTCCAGCCGCTCCACTCCCAGCGCCAGCGCCATACGGCGCTCCGACCCAAACTGGTTGATCAGCACCTTATGCCCCGGATGCCCCACCACATTCTCAAACAGCAGCGCCGGCCCGCCCGGTGCATACCCTTTCGCGCCCTTCACCCCGCGCACGCCGCTCCCCGCCTTCGACGCCCGGTCCGCAATCTCCGTTATCTCGAGCCGCGGCGACACCGGCTCCTTCACCCGCACCAACTCTCCCGCCTTCTCCAGTACCGCAATCCACTCTCTCAGGTCGCTATACGCCACAGCCGCACTCCCACGGGGCCATCCCTCCAGCCCATCCCATCCAGTCTATCCACTCACCCCACCCCCCATCACCCCACCCCCAACCCCCACTTCCACCCCATCCAACCACCCCGCCCGCTAACTTGCCAACTTGCTATCGCGCGCAGCGCGGCTAACTCGCTAAACCGCAAACCCCTACCTAATGTCCCCAGAGAAATTCCGGGTGCCCCCGGTCTCGATTTTGAGACCGGGGAATCACCACCCCAAAAACACCATTGGCAGAGTCCCCAGACCCTGCCATCCGCAAACTCCGCCGGCTCCTTCTCACCGATACCCAATCGCCTCCCCGGCAACAGGATCCAGCGCATACCCCAGCCGCTTCCACTCCTCGTACCCGCCCCGCAGCGGCCGCACCCGGCTCACTCCAATCTTCGCCAGATCCATCGCCGTCTTCGCCGCCGTCGCCTCGCTCGGGCACGTGCAGAACAGCACAATCTCCCTGTCGATGGGAATCTGGCCCGCCTGCAACTTCAGCTTCTCCGGCGCAACATGATGCGCCCCCGGAAGCGTGAACGGGTCGTTCACCAGCTCCAGCGGATGCCGCAAATCCACGATATACACTTCTTCGCCTGCATCCATCATCGCCTTCAGGTCAACCGGCTCCAGCCTGGCCTTGCCCAGCTTCCGCAAAAAGCTCTGCCGCCTCCATATCCGGCTCGCCAAAAATCCCAGCACGCCCAGCACCAGCAGCGCCCCGGCAAACCGCCCAGCCGTATCCAGCAAACTCGGGTCCCGCTCCAGCGCATCCCCAAACAGCCGCCCGCCCAGCAGCAGGCTTCCCACCCAGATTGTTGCGCCCACCGCATCAAACGCCAGGAACCGCCCAATCGGCATCCCCGTCTGCCCGGCCACCGGCGGAGCCACCACGCTCAGCCCCGGCACAAACTTGGCAAACAGCAGCGTATACGCGCCCCGCTTCCCAAACGACTCATGCGTCCGCCGCACGCACACCGTCGACTCCAGCGAAAACTTGCAGATGATCCGCAGCACCACGTGCCCAAACCGCCGCCCAAAGTAGAACCAGCTCACATCGGCCACCAGGCACGCCGCCACGCCTGCCAGCAGGGCCAGCCCAAAGCTCATGTGCTCGGTCGCCGACAGCGCCCCCGCCGCCAGCAACACCGGCGTCGCCGGCAACGGCAACCCCAGCTGCTCCAGCAAAACCCACCCGAAAATCAGCAGGTACCCGTATGTAAGAAGAATTCCGTATGGCAACGACATCCGTACCTCTGATCACCCCAGCCAGCAGTCTTTCCCATAGGATGCCGCGACGTTGCTCCTGGGTGCGGAATTCCCTTCCTACAAAAACCAAAATTCGGGTGCCCCGGTCCCTTGCCTTTGGAGACCGGGGTTTGGCTATCACGGCCTCCACTCCAGCTGCGTGCCCCATCCATTCGGCGCACTTTGCCGAAAGGGTGGGATAGCAAATGCCAACCCCAATCGAGCGAAGCTCGATCCCCGCCATCCATCTCACAAACGCAGCAACGGCCCCGCCGCAGCGGAGCCGTCCCTGAAACCCAAACCAGCCTCTACCGCCCGCCACGCTCCCCGCCAACAACCGCAGCGCTGGCCTGCACCGGCCCCCTGTCCCCAAAGTAGTTGTGGTCCCACAGGCTCCGGTAAAACAGCCCCGTCAGCTCTGCCGCCCTCGGGCCAAACACCGGCCGCCCTCCCTCCAGGAAGAACACCGTCACCAGGCTCCCCATCGGCGTATCGCTGTACGATGCAAACCACCCAAACCGCGTCCCGTTGTCTGAGCACGTTCCCGTCTTGCCAAACACCGGCAGCTCGTGGAAGTTCACCCTCAGGCTCCGCGCCGTGCCGTACTCCACCGCACCCGCCATCCCGTCCTGCATCTCCGGGATATACTTCGCAATCTCCAGCTTCCGCTTCACCTTCGGCTGGAAGCTTGCGGCTTCCACCGGATTCGTCGGATGCTGCAGGTAATACAGCGTCCCCCCATTGGCAATCGCCGCCACATAGGCGCCCAGTTGCAGCGGCGTCAAACTCACGCCCTGCCCAAAGCTGCACATCCGGCCCACGCCGCCCTCGGCCGCAGGAATCTCCTGGTCCGGATACATCCCCAATTGCTCGCCCGGAATCTTCCAGCCCGCCAGCTCGCCCAGCCCAAATTGCCGCGCATAGTGCCGCACCCGCTCAAAGCCCAGCTCCCGGCCCATCTCTTCAAAAAACAGATTGTTCGAGTGCGCCAGCGCCTCCGTCAGGTTCATTCGGAATCCGCCCAAATCCACCGGCGTATCCCGCGTAATCAGCCCTTCCATCAGCGCCGCCATGCCCACCGTCAGCTTGATCGTCGAGCACGGCTCCGCTCCCGGGCTCAGCGCCAGCCTCTGGTTCACCATCGCCAGAATCCGCCCGTTCGCGGGATTAATCACCACCGCGGTCCCGTTCATATTCCCCAGCGCGTCAATCGCCGCCGCCCGCACCGCCGGGTCTTCCCCACCCGTCACGTCGCCTTCGCCCTGCATATCCACAAAGGAGTTTGCCGTAAACCGCTCGCCGTAGTAGTGATGTTTGGCGCTTCCCGCTGCCTTCACCGTGCGGCTCTTCCGCACCGGAGCCGCCCCGGCCTTCACTTGGGCTTTTGCGGCAGGCTTCGCAGCCGTCTTCGCCTCAACCCGCGCACCCGTCTTGGCTGCGTGCCCACCCTTGTGCGGCTCCACCAGCTTGGCATTGTGGCTTCGGTGCAGGTGTTGCGGAATATCCAGCGCCCAACCGCAGGGCGTGGCCACCATCGACGTTAACAAACCGGCAATCAGCAGGATTCTCTTCAAGAAATTCATCCTCTTTCCAGGAAATCACTTCTGGCCGCGGCTCTTTTTCTGTCGTCTTTCTTCTGCCGCGCACCCGTCATCAACAAACCTGTCCCTGCCCCCCTGGAACTCCAACTCAATCCGGCGCTCCAGAATTCACGAACAGAAAAGCTGGCTTTTTCTAACCATACCAGTCTTTTCGGCTGCATTTTCCAGTCAATTCAGCCAAGGTGCCGCGAATTCTTCTTCCACGCCTGCACCGGCTTCCTCACAAGTTGCCAACACTTCCGGCATCGGTGGTCGTGCCACTACCCATTACCTCGGAATCTACTCGCTGCCGGCCCCTCACGCAACGAGAGATTGCCCACCCCGGCAACAAATTGTCCCGGAACAAGCAATCCCTCGTCACTTCCACTTCAACTGCTGCCCCGGTTGAATCTAACCCCTGGAGCATTTTAGGAGAAGGTGTAGACCGACCAGCAGAAGATTGCGTGGCCTTTCTATCAAAGAAAGACCACACCGAAGCGATGCTGCGAGACCACAGTATTTCCTGAAATGCGTTAATAGCGGTCCTGACGCAGAAAGCGCGGCAACTCCACTTCCCGCTTATCTCCCCCACCCGGCTCAGGACGTGCCGGCTGCTCGGCCAGCTCGGCAAACCGCGGCGGCGCTGGCGGCGTCGGCGGAGATTGCGGATCCTCATACGTAAACCGCGGCGTATACGCCTCCGGCGAAGGGACCTCTTCCTGAAGCTCTACCGACAGCGGCCGGTAGTTCGCCGGCGGCGGAACCGTCACATCCGGGTCCGGCGCATACCGAATCACAGGCTCTGCCGGCTCCACAACGGGAAGCGGCGCAGGCATCGCCGCAAACGGCTCCTCGTCAAACTCCGGCTCCAGCTCTTCTTCCGGCTCCTCTTCGCTCAGAAAACGCAGCGGCGCTGGCGGTGCCGGCGGGGCCTCCTGCATCCAATGCTCCGGCTCCAGCACCGGCACACTCACCACCGGCGTCGCCGCAACCTCCAGCATCTTCGCCCGCCGCTCCGGCATCTGCTCCCGGAAGCCCGTCGCAATCACCGTGATCTTCACCTGCTCGCCCATCTTCTCGTCCAGCACCGCGCCAAAGATGATGTTCGCGTCCTCATGCGCGCTCGACTGGATCAGCGAACTCGCATCATTCACTTCCGACAGCTTCAGCGTGCTCGAACCCGTAATGTTGATCAGGATGCCCCGCGCTCCGTCAATCGCGCCCTCTTCCAGCATCGGGCTCGCCATCGCGGCGTGTGCAGCCTCAATCGCGCGGTTCGGCCCTGTCGCAATCGCCGTCCCCATCACCGCATACCCCATCCCCGCCATCGTCGTCTTCACGTCGGCAAAGTCGCGGTTGATGATGCCCGGAATCGTAATAATGTCTGAAATCCCCTGTACGCCCTGCCGCAGCACATCATCGGCAATCCTGAAGCTCTCAAAGAACCCCGCATCCCGAGCCACCGCCAGCAGCTTTTCATTGGGGATCACAATCATCGTGTCCACCGCTTCCAGCAGCTCCGCCATGCCCCGCTCCGCCTGCTGCAATCGCCGCTTGCCTTCAAACGCAAACGGCCTCGTCACCACGGCAACCGTCAAAATCCCCATCTCGCTCGCCAGCGAGGCAATCACCGGCGCAGCCCCCGTGCCAGTACCGCCGCCCAGCCCCGCCGTCACAAACACCATGTCCGCGCCTTCCAGCGCCTCAATAATCTTGTCCGAGTCTTCCAGCGCCGCACGCCGCCCGATATCCGGATTCGCGCCCGCGCCCAGCCCACTCGTCAGCCGCACTCCCAGCTGAATCTTCACGCTGGCCCGGCTCAGCTTCAGCGCCTGCACATCCGTATTCGCGGCAATAAACTCCACGCCCTCCACCCGGGCATCAATCATCCGGTTCAGCGCGTTGCCGCCGCCGCCGCCCACGCCGATTACCTTGATCCGCGCTCCGTGCGGCACCTCATCATGAAACTGAATTCCCATGCTGTCCGGCGAAGCGGAAGTATTGGGATACTGGCTGCCTGGATGACTCATTGCTCTGTTGCCTCCGGAAAAATTGCTTATCTCGCTCAGTCCTGTTGCTTACAAACTCGCTGCCCGCAGCGCCCGCCACCATCGGCGCGGTCCCCTCGTGACTGCCGGATTATTCATCTTCCGGCGGTGCGCGTACAGCACCATCCCTACCAGAGTCGCATACGCCGGGTGGCTCAGCTCCGCCGGCATCTTCGAAAACTGCACCGGCCCGCCTACCCGCGTCGGCACGTGCAACACGCTGTCCGCCACATACTGCAGCCCCGGCAGCACTGCGCCGCCGCCCGTCATTACACAGCCAAACCCCAGCGCTTCCAGCACCCCGCCATCCCGCAAACTCTGCCGCACCTTTTCAAACAGCTCCCACGCCCGCGGCTCCAGAATCTCCGCCACCTTGCGGTGCTTCATCACCATGTTGTACGGCGCAGGAATCTCAATCTCGTCCATCTGCGGCAACGCCGTCACCTCGGCATGCCCATAACGCAGCTTCAGCTCTTCCGCCATCCGCAGGTCAATCTGCAGCTCCCGCGCCAGCGCATATGTCAGCGAGTGCCCACCCAGCGGAATACTGTCCGTGTGCGCCACCGCTCCCTCGAAAAACACCGCAATCTCGGTCGAGTGCGCCCCAATATCCAGGATGCACACGCCCAGCTCCCGCTCATCGGCCGTCAGCGTCGACTCCGCCGCCGCAATCGCCTCAAACACCGCTTCCTTCACTTCAATCCCGGCCCGGTTCGCGCAGGTCACAATGCTCTGCATCGCGCTCCCGCTGCACGTGGACAAATGCAGATCCACCTCCAGCTTCGCGCCCACCATCCCCACCGGGTCGTAAATCCCCTGCTGGTCGTCCAGCACAAACTGCCGCGTCAGCAGGTGCAGAATCTCGCGGTCAGGCCCCAGCGATACCGCCCGCGCCCGCTCCACCACGCCCGTCACATCGTCCTTTGAAATCTCCCGCATCCGCTGGCCAAAGCTCAGCCCCGCCGTCGTATTCAGCCCCGTGATATGCGGCCCACCCACCCCAATCAGGCACTCCCCATAGTTCACCTTGGCCTGCGCTTCCACCTTGTCGCTTACCGCTTTAATCACACGCGCCGCCGGCCCCAGCTCCGCAATCAAGCCCTTGCGCATCCCGTGCGACTCCAGCGTGGCATGTGCCCGATAACGCACCGCTCCCTCGTTGATCTCCACAGCGAGCGCGCGCGTATACGCGCTTCCCACATCGAGTGCAACTATCAGATTGGCGTCGTTCTGGCTCATTCCCCTTCTTTCCTAGCCTCTTTCCCTATTGTCCCTGAATCTCGCTCGAATGTGCCGGGCTCAGCTTCACCCCGGCATGCGCCAGCGCATTTTTCTTCGCAGCAGCAGCCTTTTTCGCCTTCGCAGCCTGCTCGGCCTTGGCCGTCTTCACCGCTGGCTTGCCTTTCTTTGCAGGCTTCTTCTTCACCACTGCCTTCTTCGCCGCCGGCACCGTCTTGCCCGGCTTCGCAACCGTCTTCCCATCCGCATTTCCGCCAGCCTTCGTCACTGCGCCGGCCAACGCCTTGCCCGCACTCGCCTGGGGCTGCACGGCAGTCGCCACAGCTCCCGCCACCGGCTTGGGCTGCACAGCCGGGCTCGCCGGCGCGCTTGCCGAACCCGTCGGCGTCGGCACATTCCCACCTGCACCGCTATCGTTCGACATCACCAGCGGCACCTCCCCCTGATACCGCAAATCCACACCCACCAGCTTCGGATACCGCTGCCGCCACTCCCCGATATGCGCCTGGTACACCTGCCACCGGCTCAGGAAATCCGCTTCGCCAAAGTGCGCCAGCACATCCGCGCCCTTCTCCGGCATCACCGCCCGCAGGTCCTCCGGGTCGGTCACATCCACCTCGCTCACCTGGTCGCTCAAGTGCTGATGGTTCTGGTCCAGCTCCGCCACAAACCGCATATACTGCGCCATCCGCGCCTTCCGCACGCTCAGCGCATCCTGCGGCTGTATCCCCGTCACCACCGGGAACGAATAGTGGTGCCCCGCCATCATCTCCGGCGGCATCTTCAAAATCACGCCCTCGGCATCCGCCAGCTCCACCTGCTGGCCCACCCGCACAAACGCCACCGGCGTTCGCTCCACCACCTGCACGCTCAGCCGCGCCGGCAGCAGCCGCATCACCGTCGCCTGCTTCACCCACGGAATCTCTTCCAGTTGCTCCCGCCTCTGCCGCAGGCTCACAAAAAAGATGTTCCGCCCTATGTCCTCGCCAAACACCGGCAGAACCTCGCTGCGGCTCACCTCCGTCAGCCCGCTCGTCTCAATCGCCGGGGCGTCCGGAATCCGGAAATGCGCATCGTGTATCAGGAACCGGTCCACGGCAATTCCAGCCACCGTCAGCCCCGCCCCAACCAGCAGCACCACCGCGCCCAGCCCATACCAGAACAGCTTGCCATGCCGCTTTGCCAGCGACTGCAGCGGCCGCGGCGCAGCCACCGGCCCCGCACTCGTCGTCACCGCCTGCTCCCGCACCGGCCGTCGCGGCCGCTGTACCCGTTGCCCACCGAATTCGGCCCGCACCTCAACTACCGGCTCCTCAACCTCATCCGCAAAACCAGGCAACGCCTCCTGCCGCGATGCGGCCACGGCACGCCGGCTTGCCGCAGGCGCACGCCAGCCGCCGCGTCCCGTGGCGGGTGCTGCTACCGGCTCCTGCGGATCTTCATCCCACAGTGCCGCGCGAGTTGGATAGCTCTTTGTCGTCACGCCCGAGCAGGGTCGTGAGAGAATCGCCAGCTCTCACCATAGCTCCCCCGCCCGCTCCCGGCAAGACACAACCACTCCCCCCGAACCCCTCCGGTAACGCCCTCTCCGCCCAAACCAGAGTATTCTGGCTCCATGCCGCGCCGCCTCCCGCTCCTCACGCTCGCCCTCCTCCTCTGCCTCCCGCTCATCCACGCTCAAACCACCCCCTACCAGTACATCCGCATCGGCAACCCCGCCAACCTCCCCGTCACCCCCACACCCGGCTACGCCCTCATGGGCGGCGGTACTGACCAGGACGCCGCCTTCCGCTTTCTCTGCGACCACGCCGCGGGTGGCGACTTCCTCATCCTCCGCGCCCGCGGCACCGATGCCTACAACCCCTACGTCCGCGACCTCTGCCACGTCAACTCCGTCGCCACCCTTATCCTCCCCACCCGCGCCGCCGCTCTCGACCCCTTCCCCGCCGACGCCATCGCCCACGCTTCCGCCATCTTCATCGCCGGCGGCGACCAGGCCAACTACATCAACTTCTGGCAGGGCACCCCCGTCCAGGACGCCCTCAACGCCGCCATCGCCCGCGACATCCCTTTCGGCGGCACCAGCGCCGGCCTCGCTGTCCTCGGCGAGTACGCCTACTCGGCCCAGGGCGACCCGCCCGACGGTTCCGCCCTCGACTCCAAGCTCGCCCTCGCCGACCCCACCGGCCCCCGCATCACCCTCATCCGAGACTTCCTCCACATCCCCGCCCTCACCGGCATCCTTACCGACTCCCACTTCAAAATGCGCAACCGCATGGGCCGCCTCCTCGTCTTCCTCGCCCACATCCAGGAACCCGACGGCAAGCCCATCCCCAACCCCACCGCCCTCCACGCCATCGCCATCGACGAACTCGGCGCACTCCTCGTCACCCCCGACGGCCAGGCCACCGCCACCGGCCAAACCAGCACATGGCTCCTCACCGCCAACAACAACTGCGGCCTCACCGAGCCTCATGGCAAGAAACCGTCGCAACTCACCTGCGGCCCCACCCCCACCATCCGCCTCAGCCCCGGCCAATCCTTCAACCTCCGCACCTGGACCGGCGACGGCACCCCCTACACCCTCTCCGTACACAACAAAACCGTCCGCTCTTCCCAGCCGGACGGCTCACTCTACTAACACTTAATATTTCCAGCAATCTCAAGGTGCCCCCGGTCTCGATTCTGAGACCGGGGCCGCTAACTTGCTAACTTGCTATTGCGGCGAAGCCGCAGCTAACTCGCTAAGCGCTAACCCCGCTTTTCCAACTCCCCCAAAATCATCGGCGCCAACTGGCTCACACTCCCCGCCCCCAGCGTCAAGATCAAATCCCCAGCCTCGGCCCGGCTCACAACCTGCCGCACTCCCTCGGCAAAGTCCGCCGCATAGCTCGCCTCAACCCCCCGCATCCGCTCCACCAGCAACTCCGCCCGCACCCCCTCTATCGGCTCCTCGCTCGCCGCATAAATCGGCAGCACCGTCACCGTATCCGCCAACTGGAAGCACCCGGCAAACTCCGCCAGCAAATCCCGCGTCCTTGTATACCGGTGCGGCTGGAACAGCACATGCACCCGCTGGTATCCGCACTCCCGCGCCGCCCCCAGCGTCGCTGCAATCTCCGTCGGATGGTGACCATAGTCATCCACCACCGCCACGCCAGCTGCCCGCCCACGCAACTGGAACCGCCTGTCCACCCCGCGGAAGTTACTCAGACCCTCGGCAATCTGCTCGCCAGAAATCTCCAACTGGTCGGCAATCGCCACCGCCGCCGTCGCGTTCAAAATATTATGTTGACCCGGAACCCGCAGCACAAACGGCCCCAACACGCCCTTCGCCGTCACCACCTGGAACCGCGCAAACCCTTCCGAATTCTCCGCCGCCCTGCCCAATATCTCCAGCCGGTAATCCGCCTCCGCCGCCAGTCCATAGGTCAGCACCCGACGCCGCGCCTTCGGCAATATCGCCTTCAGCAGCGCATTGTCAACGCACGCCGTCACCGCTCCATAGAACGGAACCTTGTCCATGAACTCCAGAAACGCCTGCTCCACATCCGCCATATCCCGGTAGCAGTCCATATGCTCCCGGTCCAGGTTCGTCACAATCGCAAGAATCGGCGACAGCTTCAAAAACGATCGGTCGCTCTCATCCGCCTCCGCAACCAGGTACTTCGAACTCCCCAGCCGCGCATTCGATCCAAACGCATCCACACGGCCGCCCACTACCACCGTCGGGTCCAGCCCGCCCGCCGCCAGCACATTCGTCACCATGGTCGTGGTGGTCGTCTTCCCGTGCATCCCCGCCACAGCAATCCCGTACTTCAGCCGCATCAGCTCCGCCAGCATCTCAGCCCGCTGAATCACCGGAATCTTCCGCACCCGCGCTTCCACTACCTCAGCGTTCGTCGCGCTCACCGCGCTGCTCGTCACCACCACATGCGCGTCGCCCAGGTTCTCCGCTCGGTGCCCCTCGTGAATCTCCGCGCCCAGCCCCGCCAGCCTGTCCGTAATCGCCGTCCGCCGCTGGTCCGACCCCGACACACGCATCCCCAGGTTCAGCAGAATCTCCGCGATCCCGCTCATCCCAATCCCGCCAATGCCAATAAAGTGAATGTGCTGCTTTTCAATAAACATGGTCTGAAAGCTGAGAATACCACCCCACCGCTCCCCGCCATCCACCTCTGACGAAACTACAGGAAGGGTCATCCTGAGCAAGCGCAGCCCGCCGAAGGACCCGCGTGTCCCCAGCTCAACCTACAACCTTTCCCTAACCACGGCGTATTGCCGACTCTCCGCCCACGAGTGAATCCAATGCGCCCCACATCTGTCGGTGCCCCTTGCCTGCAGATGTGGGAGTAACCAATCCCGAGCCCTCACATCCCAATCGAAAGCCGCTCGGCCCCAACCTCCACTACCCCCGCTGACTTGCTGACTCGCTATCGCGGCGCAGCCGCGGCTGACTTGCTGCTTTTGTCAAGCCCCCAAAACTTCCGCAATACCCGGAACCTCCACTCAATCAACCACTTCCACCGCCACAAAAACCACTCCACCCCTGCCGGGAATTCCTCCGGAGAAGCGCACAATGGATGCAGTCATATCGAGGGGGGCATCCTGATGTGTAGAAAGATGGGTCATGCTGAGCAAGCGCAGCGCGCCGAAGGACCCGCGTGTCCCCAAATCGACCATCCCCGTCGTCGGGTGCCACCGGTCCCTCGCACCTGGGGACCGGTGACGCATTCGAGCAACGCTCGAACCGCCTTTGCTTTTGCCTTTCTTGTTGTCATTCCCGCAGGGAATCTGCTTCTGCCTTTGCCTTTGCCTTTCTTGTTGTCATTCCCGCAGGGAATCTGCTTCTGCCTTTGCCTTTGCTTTTCTTGTTGTCATCCCGCAGGGAATCTGCTTCTGCCTTTGCCCCTACCCTTTCCATCCCACCCCGCACCACCCCAGCCACTTCCCCGCCAACCCCGCCTCCGCTACACTTGCCCCATGCCTCAGCTCTCCCTCAAAGCCTCCCACGCCCCCGTCAAGGCTTACTACCGGGAGCTCGCAGCCCTTGCCCAGGCCAACGCCCACAACGAGGGCAATCTCCGCACCGCCTTTGAAGCTCTCCTCAAAACCTGCGCCCGCCAGTTTGAATGGACCCTCGTCCCCGAATATCCCCTCACCCGCACCGGCCGCCACCCCCTCCGCGCCGACGCCGCCCTCCTCGATGCCTTCAACCTCCCCCGCGCCTATTGGGAAGCCAAAGACAACCACGACGACCTCGACGCCGACCTCTGCCCGGTGTAAAACTCACGCCCTAGCAGCCCGTGGTAAAAGTCGTGTTCTGCGCCAGTACGGGACGAGCTTGAAAACGTCTAAACGGTATGGCGATGGGCAAGCGGCAACATCGAGAGCGGCAAGAGGATTTGTGGGTGGCGCACACGGAATTGGCCACC
>CAIVDV010000049.1 GCA_903904755.1 uncultured Acidobacteriaceae bacterium
CATGTGAAAGGCCTCTGTCTGGGTGTAAAAACTACTTCTAGACAAAGCAGTTATGACACACATTCGAAGGCCTTTCCAGCTTTTTTTGAATATTTCTATATCTCGATACTGACGCTATGGTGAGAAATGCGGGTTAGGGACATTTCGAGGAAGCGGCGGTTGGGGAGCTGGGTGAGCTCGTCGAGGAAGGCGAGGCGCTCAAGCTCCTTGGTGCGGCGCTGGGTTTGATGCAGGACGGTGCTATCGCTGAAGACTTCGACTGCGCCGGTGATGGTGCCGCTGGCATCGCGGATGGGTTCGACGTGAACAAGGACGGGGACACGACGGCCCATTTTGTGGCGGAGGAAGACGGTGTCAGTGTGGGACTGTCCGTCGGCGATGCAGGCGGTGAGGGGGCAGCCGTCACGGCAGAGGTTTTTGCCCTCCATGTCGACGTGGCAGAGGATGTCGTCCTGGCAGTAGCGGCCGACGACTTCTTCGGCTTTGTAGCCGGTGAGGCGGTTGGCGCCCTTGTTCCAATACTGGATGCGGCGATGGCGGTCCACGAAGTAGACCCCGTCGCTCATATTTTCAACCAGATTCCTATAAAACTCTACGTTCTCTGGTGTCATGAGGGGCCCACCTTGTCTTGGATTATTCCATCGGATTTATCCAGCCGCAACAGTTGGATATCGAAAGGGGATAATGATATCGGGTTTTTCTGGAGGCGCGATGGGTGCTGGATCACAAATTCCGATGCGGGCGCTGCTGGCAGGGGCGCGGCAGAAGCAGGCCGAGCTGCTGGAACTGGCAATGCGGCTGGTGCGGGTGGAGTCGCCTTCCGACGACAAGGCGGCTGTGGACGCGTGTGTGGCGCTGGCGGAGGAGCACGGGAAGGCGCTGGGCGCGCGGGTGAAGCGGCACAAGCAGAAGGCATGGGGGGATGTGCTGGAGCTGCGCTTTGGCCCGAGGCGGGCGAAGGCGGAGGCCCGTGTGCTGCTGCTGGGGCACCTGGATACGGTGTGGCCGGTGGGGACGCTGAAGACGATGCCTTGCCGGATTGCGCCCGATGCTGCGGGCCATGAGCGGCTGTGGGGGCCGGGCACCCTGGATATGAAGGTGGGAGTGGCGATGGCGTTTACCGCGCTGGAGCTGCTGCAGGAAGCCGGGATGCTGGAGCGCGAGGTGGTGGTGCTGCTGAACAGCGAGGAAGAGGTGGGGAGTCCTGTGTCGCGGGCGGTGACGGAGAAGCTGGCGGGCCAGTGCGCGGCGGTGTATGTGCTGGAGCCGGCGCAGGGGCTGGCGCTGAAGACGGCGCGCAAGGGGACTGGGAACTGGCGGATTACGGTGCACGGCAAGGCGGCACATGCCGGGGTGGACTTTACGCAGGGGCGGTCGGCGGTGCTGGAGCTGGCGCGGCAGATTGAGAAGGTGTCAGGCTTTACGGATCTTGTCAGGGGCACGACGGTGAATGTGGGCGTGATTGGCGGGGGCAGCAAAAGCAATGTGGTGGCTGCCGAGGCGTGGGCGGAGGTGGATGTGCGGATTGCCAGGAAGGCGCACGGGGCGGGGGTGGAGCGGAAGTTTGCCGGGCTGAAGGCGACGCGTGGCAGCGGGTGCGAGCTGGTGGTGGAGGGGGGCATCAACCGGCCGCCGATGGAGCGGACGCGGGGTACGGTGAAGCTGTTGCGGCGGGCGCTGGCGCTGGCGGCGCAACTGGATTGGGAGCTGGGTGATGCGGCGACGGGGGGAGCCTCAGACGGGAACTTTACCTCGGCGCTGGGGGTGGCGACGCTGGACGGGATGGGCGCGGTGGGCGAGGGGGCGCACGCGGTGCACGAGAGCGTGGTGGTGGAGCACTTGGCGGGGAGGACGGCGCTGCTGGCGGGGATGCTGGCGGGGGACTGAGGGACGTAGGGACCAGGGACCTGGGGACTGTGAGACGCTGTTCGCACAGTGCGGCTGTGCGGGGGGGAGCGCGGTTTACCATGGGGTTTGGAAGATGCCATGACGAGACGGCCGTGCTGGGTGGAGATTGATACCCAGGCATTTGAATCGAATGTACGTTTGCTGATGAGCCAGTGCGCGGCGGAGGTGCTGGCGGTGGTGAAGGCCGATGCGTACGGGCATGGGTTGACGATTTGCGCGCCGGCGGCGGTGGATGCGGGGGCGCGGTGGCTGGGCGTGACGACGGTGGAAGAGGGTGTGGCGGCGCGGGCGGTGTGCCCGGCGGCGGAGATTCTGGTGATCAGCGGGCCGTATCCTTTCCAGGGCGATGCGGCGGTGGCGAACCGGCTGACGGTGGTGGTGTGGGAGCCGTGGCAGGTGGCGGAGATGGAGCAGGCGGCGCGTGCGGTGGGGCGGGCCGCGGGGTCGTTGGCGGTGCACCTGGAGATTGACACGGGGATGAGCCGGCAGGGGATTCGACCGGAGGAGATTGCGAGCTTTCTGCTGCACTTTGAGGGCGACAGTCCGCTGCGGCTGGATGGGGTGATGACGCATCTGTTTGCCGCCGAGGAGAGCGACCGCCGGACGACGCTGGAGCAACTGGAGGCGCTGGAGCCGGTGCTGGCGCGGGTGCGGGATGGGGGGGTGCGAAAGGCTGGATTGCGGCCGATGTGGCTGAATGTGGGCAACTCCGCCGCGACGCTGGATGCTGAGACGACGGGGCGGCTGCAGGAGCTGGCGGCGAAGTATGGGATGCGGCTGATGCTGCGGCCGGGGCTGGCGCTGTATGGGGTTGCGCCGGAGTTTGCCCCGGAGGAGCCGGCGACGGTGGCCGAACTGCGGGGCCTGCTGCGGCCGGTGCTGAGCTGGAAGACGCGGGTGGTGGGGCTGCGGAGGATTGAGGCCGGCACGCTGGTGGGCTACAACGGGAGCTTTGTGGCGACGGAGCCGATGCGTGTGGCGCTGCTGGCGGTGGGCTATGCGGACGGGTATCGGCGGAGTTTGGGGAACCGGGCCGAGGTGCTGGTGGGCGGGCAGCGGGTGCCGGTGATTGGGCGGGTTTCGATGGACCAGGTGACGGTGGACGTGACGGATGTACCGGGGGTTGCGGCGGGGGATGAGGTGGTTCTGCTGGGGCGGCAGGGGCAGGAGTGCATCCGGGTGGAGGAGCTGGCGGGGCTGGAAGGCACGATTGTGTGGGAGGTGTTTACCTCGATTGGGGCGCGGGTGGAGCGGCGGGCGGTGTAGGTTGTGGGGGCAGCGACCTGCGGTGCGCTGATAAAATTAGAGAGACCCCATGCTGAAACGCCTTTACGCACGATGGATGTATGACTGGGAGACGCGGTTGACCAACCGCGACTCGAACCGCGTGGTGCGTCCGCTGGAGTGGGGTTTTGAGTGGATTGAGCCGCTGCTGCACCAGGCGGGGCTGGCGGGACAGGCTGCCAAACTGGGGGCGAGCCCGGCGATTGATTCCAAGCCGGCGATGGAGCTGATGCTGGAGGCGAACCAGGCGATTCTGGCCGACAGCGACAGCTTCTTTGGCTATCGCAAGCCGACGGATTATCGGCTGGAAGAGCGCGCGCCGCATCTGTTCCCGACCAATGTGCGGCCGGAGACGCTGGCCAAGGATGCGCGGCTGAAGCAACTGGCGGCGGATGGGCGGCTGGCGAAGGCGCAGTTTTTGCGGTTTACCTCGCCGGAGCGGACGCAGTACGCGGAAAACGACCTGGCAAATGCGCGATGGTATCCGGCGAACCCGAAGAAGCAAGAGGGCAAGCCGAAGCAGGCGATTGTGATTCTGCCGCAGTGGAATGCGGATGCCTTCAGCCATAATGCGCTGGCGTCGATTTTCAATATGTTCGGGGTGTCGGCGCTGCGGCTGTCGAAGCCGTATCACGATATTCGGCGGCCCTCGGAACTGGAGCGCAGCGACTATGCGGTGAGCGCGAATATCGGGCGGACACTGTCGGCGGCGCGGCAGGCGGTGGTGGATATCCGCTGTTGCCTGGACTGGCTGGAGGCGCAGGGGTACGAGCAGTTTGGGGTGCTGGGGACGAGTTTGGGGAGCTGTTACGCGTTTCTGGCGAGCGCGCATGATGCGCGGTTGCGGGTGAATGCGTTCAATCACGCTTCGGCGGCCTTTGGCGATGTGGTTTGGGCGGGGCAGAGCACGCGGCATATTCGGCAGGGGCTGGAAGAGGCGGGGCTGACGCAGGACGCGATGCGGGATCTGTGGGCGGGTGTGAGCCCGATGCACTACTACGCGAAGTTTGCGCGGACCGCGGGGATTGGCATGGGGCCGAATGGGGAGACTCTGCAGGACGTGGCCAAGAAGGTGCTGATGGTGTACGCGCGGTACGATTTGACCTTCCCGTATGAGTATTCGCTGGAGGTTGCGAAGTCGTTTGCGGAGCACCGGCTGGACTTTGAGGCGAAGTTGCTGCCGTGCGGGCACTATACGACGGGGGAGACGCCGTATCAGTACATTGACGGGTGGTTTCTGGGGTCGTTTGTGTATCGGGCGTTCAAGGGGATGCGGGGAGATTTGGCGCCGGGCGGGGCGGCGGGAGTGCGGGAAGAGGAGATGGTGGGGCGGTAGGGGGTTTTACTGGTCGCGAAAGAGGTCTTCCCAAAGGTCTGCCAGGCGGTAGAGGCGGGCTTTACGGGAGGGGTTGGCGATGACGAGGAAGCCGGATTGGGTCCACTGCGTGCAGAGGCGGGCGGCGGACTGCTGCTGGATGTGGAAGAGATCTGCAATCTGACTGCTGGCGATTTCGCGGGAGCCCTGGAAAAGGGTGAGGGACTTCTTCTGCTTGGAGTCGAGGGTGCGCAGGAGGGGTGAGGGGCCCTGGATGCGGATATCGCCTTCGCGCTGGGACTGGTCGCGTACCTTCTCAAAAGAAGTTGCCATGCCTTCGATGAAGTAGGCGAGCCAGGGAGTGATATCCGCTTCCGGGCGGCCAAGGTAGTAGTTGTGGGAGGGGCCCATATCGAGCGCGCGATAGTATGCGGCGAGGTCGCGTGCGTAGTACTCCTCCAGCGCGCAGAGCCCCTTGAGCCCGAAGCCGCCGCGATGCAACAGGAGCGTGGTGATGAGGCGGGCGGTTCGGCCGTTCCCGTCGTAGTAGGGGTGCACCGTGGCGAACTGGTAGTGGGCGATGGCGGCAATGAGAGGGACAGGTAGGTCTGTTTCTGCATTGACCCAGCGAACCAGGTTGCCCATGAGGTGCGGCACGTCCTGAGCCTGGGGCGGGAGGTAAACGATGGCTCCGGTGCGGCTGACCTGGATGACGTTTTGCCCATCGCGGTAGGGCGTGGGCTTAACGGTGGCTTTGCCGCCGGCCATGACGAGCGCGTGGATGCGCCGGATGGTGGTCTCAGTGAAAGGCGCGCGGGGGTTCGAGAGGCATTCATCCAGGGCGGCGTAGTAGCCGAGGACCTCAGCTTGATCGCGCTCGCGGCCAGGAAAATGCTGGCCGTGGACGATGACCTGCGCGACCTGTTCCCGGGTGAGCAGGTTGCCCTCAATGCGGGTGGAGTAATGGGTAGAGAAGAGGCGCGCTGTCTCGCGGAGGTTGGCGAGGACGCGGGGCGTGATGGGCAGCAGTTCGACCTGCTGGCGAACAGCCTCAATGCGCATGAGGGCCTGGGCGATGGCGGGCGGGATGGAGTAGACGGGAGTGAAGCCCGAGTTGCCTGCCGTCATACGCCCCCGATGGCTCTTATGAGCGATAAGATACGTTTATTATACTGTTATTTGATGGATAAATGATGGATAGATTGAGCCATTGACGGATGCGGGCAACGTAAGCCGGTGGGTCAGGGCAGGTGGCTGAGGTTGAGGGCGAGGAGTTTGGCGGGGTCGAGCATGGCGGCTTGCCAGCGGACGGCCCAGTGGAGGTGGGGGCCGGTGACGCGGCCGGTGGCGCCGGAGAGGCCGAGTTGCTGGCCCTGGGTGACGGTATCGCCGGGGTGGACGTCGATGCGGGAGAGGTGCATGTGGATGGTCATGAGTCCCTGGCCGTGGTCGAGGATGACGCAGTTGCCCTCGTAGTAGAGCTTTTGGGCGAGCAGGACGCGGCCGCTGTTGCCGGCGGTGACGGGGGTGCCGACGGGGGCGCGGAAGTCCATGCCTTTGTGGATGGTGGAGAGCTTGCCGTTGAGGGTGCGTCGGGTGCCGAAGCTGTCAGTTGGCTGGGAGGGTACGGGCGGGGTGAAGGTGCCGGCCCAGAGGGGTTTGGCGGAGCCCTGGGCGAAGGCGGCCTCCTTGGCTTTCACGGCGAGTGCGATTTCAGCCTGCTGGGCGGGGTCGGGCTCAACGAAGCCGGGGGCGACGGTGAGGGCGGCGGTGCGGTAGTGGGCGGGGCGGATGGGGACGTGGAGGGACAGGTCGCGGGGGAGTTCTCCGACGGTGGACCCTGTCGTGGCAGTAATTGTGAGGGTGGAGGGGCCTGCGGGAGCTTGGACATCGACACCGGCAAGGGCGTACCAGGCGGAGCCGTCGCGGGCGGGGAAGAAGAGGATTTTGCGGCCGAGCCAGGAGCCTTCGACGTGGAGGTAGTGACCGGAGACGCGGATGAGTTCGGGGGAGCCGGCAACGACGATGGCGGGTTTCAGGGTTGTTTGCGCGCGGGCCGGCAGGAGGGCCGCGGTGACGCAAAGGAGGAAGGCCGGGATGGTCAGCCGGGGAAGGAATCCTGTCATTGCCCAAGGATAACGGAGCGCGGCGAAGACAAAGCTGGTTTGGTCCCGTAAGATTTCGGGTAGCGTCCTTAGGGCATTGGGATGGCGCGAGTGAGGGCAGCGGCGATGGCGGGGAATTGGAACAGGCGGAGTTTTCTGGGGGGCGCAGTGGCGTTGGCCGTGAGTGGGCGGGGAACGGGTGCGTGGGGAATGCCGGTGGCTCCGCTGGAGGGGCGGTTCCTGACCCATGTATCGATTTTGCGGGTGAACCAGCTTGAGGTGACGCCGACGCGGAACCTGGGGAACGATGAAGCTGCCGACAACAGCCCGGCGAATGTGCGGTCGCGGCGGGAGGCCTTTGCCCGTGGATGCCCGGGGGGACGGATGACCTGGGCGATCAGCTGGCTGGCTTTGCACGATACCCGCAAGGAGTATGTGGAAGCGCGTCGGCTGCTGGTTGAGTATCACGACAAGTATGGGGACGAGATTACATTCATCCCGGGCGGCTACTACGCGCCCTTGTACGACACGCGGGAGAACAACCGCAAGACGATTCATGCGGCCCTGCGGATGATTGGCGCGATGGTGGGGAACGGGTATCGTCCGGAATGCCTGGTGGCAGGGTATCTGGATGCGGCAAGCCAGCGGTATCTGTCGGAGGATGAGGGGATTCACGTGTGCCAGGGGCAGATATGGAGCCAGCACGGAATTGATAACGGGGACGGCGACGGCGCGATGGTGTACCCGTATTATCCGAGCCGCGAACACTGCCTGAAGCCGGCGCAGGGGAAGGCGGACTTTATCGACTGCGTGTGCCTGGATGGCTGGACGTGCGACTTTTTGCCGGCGCGGCGGGAGGGCTACGAGGGCGGGTTTAACAGCCGGCTTGGGGTGGGGCCGATTGAGACGGTGGGTAACCTGGGTGTGGAGCGGGGGCGGCGGGAGATGATGGATACCACCGCGATGCACTTTGACACGGGCCGCGCGCTGAATGGATTTGGGTTTGTGACTTCGCTGTGGGAGGTGTCGGTTGGGCACAACGAGGATTTGGCATGGTGGCTGCAGGCTGTGCGCGAGCGGTGGCCGGATACGCGGGTGATGACGGAAGGCGGCTTTGGGCTGGAGTGGCGGAAGCATAACCCTGACAACTCCGGGCTGAACTACCGATTTGAGGCCCGGGGAACGGGCGCGCCGGGGTCAGAAAAGGAACTGGAGATTCGCTGGTACATGAACCGGGAGTTCCGGCTGGCCACGCTGGGCAACTGGCAGCAGGGATCGGCGCCGATGGTGATTGACTACACGCGTTACGACCTGCATACGCAGGAGCCGCAGGGGTTGCAGCGGGAGTGGAGCCTGATGAACGTGCTGAACCAGAAGGGGACGCGTCCGCAGGACAAGCCGACGCCGTTCGGGCAGCTTCCGGCGGAAGACAGGCGGAGGATTGTGAAGCGATATCCGGAGCTGGGGAAGTTGGTGTGACGGAATTCGGGGCCGGGTTTTGGACAGGTGCCGCCTCGCAGGCGCAGGTGCCGCGTTAAGATTTAACTATGAGCGTTCCTGACTCCTTTGCCCTGCCGCTGGCCCAGGTTGATCCTGAGGTTGCCGCCGCCCTTGCCCATGAAACCCTGCGTCAGCACGAGGGGCTGGAGATGATTGCCAGCGAGAACTTTGTGTCGGAAGCGGTGCTGGAGGCTGCCGGCAGCGTGTTTACAAACAAGTATGCGGAGGGGTATCCGGGGAAGCGCTATTACGGCGGCTGCGAGTTTACCGACGTGGTGGAGAACCTGGCGCGGGACCGGGCGAAGCAGTTGTTTGGGGCGCAGCACGCGAATGTGCAGCCGCACTCGGGATCGCAGGCGAATGCGGGCGCGTACATGTCGTTTTTGCAGACCGGGGATACGATTCTGGGGCTGGATTTGGCGCATGGCGGGCACCTGACGCATGGGCACAAGCTGAGCTTCAGCGGCAAGCTGTATCGGCCGACCTTCTATACGGTGCGCAAGGATACCGAGACGATCGATTACGACGAGCTGGAGTCGATTGCGGTGCGGGAGCAGCCGAAGGCGATTATTGGCGGGGCGAGCGCGTACTCGCGGATATGGGACTTTGCCCGGATGCGGCAGATTGCCGACAAGGTGGGCGCGAAGCTGGTGATCGATATGGCGCACATTGCGGGGCTGGTGGCGGGTGGGGTGCATCCCTCGCCGGTGCCGCACGCGCAGATAGTGACCACGACGACGCACAAGACGCTGCGTGGGCCGCGGTCGGGGCTGATTTTGTGCGAGCAGGATTTGGCGGCGGCTGTGGACCGGGCGGTCTTCCCCGGGCAGCAGGGCGGGCCGCTTGTGCACATTATTGCGGCCAAGGCGGTGGCCTTCAAGGAAGCTCTGCAGCCGAGCTTTGCCGAGTATGCGGCGCAGGTGGTGGCCAATGCCAAGGCGCTGGCGGCGGAGCTGCAGGTGCTGGGCTACCGGATTATTTCGGGCGGCACGGACAACCACGTGATGCTGGTGGATGTGTTCTCGAAGGGGATGTATGGGTCGGAAGCGGAGCTGGCGCTGGGCAAGGCCGGGATTACGGTGAACAAGAACGCGATTCCGTACGATACGAATCCGCCGCTGAAGCCTTCGGGCATCCGTATTGGCACGCCGGCCCTGACCACGCGCGGCATGGGCGTGGACGAGATGAAGCTGATTGCCAAGTGGATTGGGCGGGCGCTGGAAGCGCGTACGGACGACGCTGCGCTGGAGAAGATTCGGCTGGAAGTGTCGGAGCTGGCGGAGAAGTTTCCGCTGTATGCGTGGAAGCGGCAGGGGTAAGGCAGAGACGAGAGAAGGAAACGGGCGGCGCAACTCCGATTGGGGTTGCGCCGCATGGTTTTTGGGGCGGTGCGCTTCGAGGTCACCCCGCTTCGCTGGAATTCGCACCCTTGCAAAGAGCGTGGGCAGGATTGTGCGTGGTTGGGATGTCTCGCCGGATTGCAGTAGTTTTCTATTGCAAATGCAGTAGAAAACTACTGCAATAAACGGGACTGGAAGGGCGGGGAGCGTCTTCCCAGGGGAAATTGGCTTCTGCGACGGCTGGTTCTGGGATCGCGATGACATCGTGATCTACGACGACCCGGACCACGCGGGCTGGTACCTTGCCTACAACGTGCGGCTGGGGACGTATGTGCACGTGCAGTATCTGGGCGGGATGTAACCGCGCCCAGCATGAAAGAAAGGATGGGGGCGCTGCCTGCGGGCGGTGCCCCTTTTTCTGTTTTGGGGTGCCGCTGTCGGGATGGCAGAGATGGGAGGATTCGCCAGCGAATGGGCGCGGCGTTTAGGATAGTGCCGCTGGGATTTTATGTGCGCTCAATCGGTTGAATAGAGCTGAAGCGCGCCCCGAGGAGGTTGCGGAATGCGTGGATTTGGTTTTGCGGCAGCGGTGATGATTGTGGCGGGTGCGGTGGGTGCGGGAGCGCAGGCGCCGGTGGTGCTGACGGGGGCCGATGTGCGGCCAGCGACCTCGCTGAATGGGGATTGGCATGTGATTCCCGACCCGTACCAGACGGGGTTGCGGGACTTTCATGGGCACGAGCTGACGCGCGGGTGGTTTGCCAACGAGAAGGCGAAGCCGGGCGATACGGGGCCGATTGATTATGACTTTTCGAAGGCGGCGACAATCAAGGTTCCGGGCGACTGGAATACGCAGAGGCCGGAGTTTTTCTGGTACGAAGGGCTGATGTGGTACGAGCGGGATTTTGAGTACACGGCGAAGGCGGGGGACCGTGTGTTTCTGCATGTGGGCGCGGCGAATTACCGGTCACTGTTCTGGGTGAACGGGAAGAAGGTTTGCGAGCACGAGGGCGGGTTTACGGCCTTCAACTGCGAGGTGACGGGAGCGCTGAAGGCGGGTGGGAACTTTGTGGTGGCGGCGGTGGACAATACGCGGCATGAGGATGCGGTGCCGACGACGCAGACCGACTGGTGGAACTATGGCGGGCTGACGCGGGCGGTGTCTCTGATTGAGGTGCCGGAGCGGTTTATTGACCAGTACGATGTGCATTTGAGCAGGACCGAGCCGGGGGTGATTGAGGGGTGGGTGCATGTGGCGGGTGGGAAGGCTGGCGACAAGGTTGAGGTTGCCATTGCTGAATTGCACGCAATCGGCGAGGGAGTGCTGGACGAACAGGGGCGCGCGAAGTTCCTGACGGTGAGCAGCAACCTTGAGCGTTGGTCGCCGGAGCATCCGAAGCTGTACAGGGTGGCGATTCAGGCGGGTGCGGATACGGTGACCGACCAGATCGGCTTCCGCACGATTGAGGTGAAGGGGTCGGAGATATTGCTGAATGGAAAGCCGGTGTTTCTGCGTGGGGTATCCGTCCATGCGGAGGCGCCGTACCGGACGGGGCGCGCGAACAGTGACAAGGACGCGGAGACGCTGCTGGGGTGGGCGAAGGAGCTGGGGTGCAACTTTGTGCGGCTGGCGCACTATCCGCATGACGAGACGATGCTGCGTGCGGCGGACCGAATGGGGCTGATGGTGTGGAGTGAGAATCCGGTGTACTGGGCGGTGCAGTTTGACAAGCCCGAGGTGTATGCCAAGGCAGAGCGGCAACTGCAGGAGGAGATTGGGACGAGCCGGAACCATGCGGCGATTGTGCTGTGGTCGATGGCGAACGAGACACCCATCAACGATGCGCGGACGAAGTTCATTACCGGGCTGGCGACGAGGGCGAGGGAGCTGGACCCGACGCGGCTGATTACGGCGGCGCTGCTGGTGCGGGCGGAAGGGACGACGAAGATTGTGGATGATCCGCTGGGCGCGGCGCTGGATGTGATTGGGACGAACGAGTACATCGGGTGGTATGAGCAGCATCCGGAGACGGCGGACAAGACGGACTGGCGGATTGCCTATGACAAGCCGCTGATTATGAGCGAGTTTGGCGCGGATGCGAAGGCGGGGCTGCATGGGGGCGACAACGACCGCTGGACTGAGGAGTACCAGGCGAATGTGTACCGGCACCAGTTGGGGATGCTGAACCGGATTGGGCAACTGCGGGGGATGAGCCCGTGGATACTGATGGACTTCCGGTCGCCGCGGCGGCCGCTGGCGGGTGTGCAGGACGAGTTCAACCGGAAGGGCCTCATCAGCGACCAGGGGGAGAAGAAGAAGGCCTTCGGGGTTCTGCAGGAGGCTTACACAAAAGGTACCGTGGGCAAAGCGGAGTAGTGCGGCGCGGGGAAATGTGGTTACACTTGGCAGAGCCTGAAGGGGGAGAGGCGCAACGCGCCGGTGCGTCCTGAAACAGGCGAGCCCGGCTGGAGGAAGCCAAGCGATGACCGAACACAGCCATGGACACGAGGCAGCGGCGGGGACCGCGCTGGAGATTTTTGAGACGCGGATACGGGCGCGGTACTGCGACTGGCTTTCGCTGGCCGAGGTGGTGATTTACATCCTGCTGGGCACGCTGCTGGCGTGCGCGGCGGTGCTGGGGATTGCGGGCTCGTGGCCGCTGCTGGTGAGCGCGGTGCACAACTGGACCGGGACTGAGGCGGTTTTTGAGCTGATTGACCGGCTGCTGCTGGTGCTGATGCTGCTGGAGATCTTGCATACGCTGCGGATTTCCATACGGAGCCACAAATTGGTGGTGGAGCCGTTCCTGATTGTGGGGCTGATTGCGAGCCTGCGGCGGATTTTGGTGCTGGGCATGCAGGCTGAGGCGATGACGAGCAAGGAAGCGTGGGCCAGTGGCGGACAGTCGATATTTGATGCGGCGATGCGCGAGTTCCTGGTGCTGGGACTGCTGATTGCGGTGATGGTGGGGGCGATCTTCTTCCTGCGGAAGTCGATGGGTGGCAAGGAAGAGGGGGCTGAGTAGGCGCCGCTGAGCTGTGAGCGCGGTGCGAATTTGGGGTTGGTGCGGGCGAAATCGGATTACGGTAGGTGCATGAGGCCCTCAGAGATATTGCCGTTGCACAGGGAGCGGATCCGCCAGTTGGTGCTGGAAGCGGGGATGGCGAATCCGCGCGTGTTTGGGTCGGTGGTGCGGGGCGAGGATACTGAGGGGAGCGATCTGGATTTGCTGGTGGATCCGGGACCGCAGACGAGTTTGCTGGATATGGTGCGGGTGCAGGATGAGCTGGAAAAGGCGACCGGGGTGAAGGTGGATTTGCGGACGCCGGGGGATTTGCATCCGAGATTCCGGGAAGAGAGGCTGGCTGAGGCGGCGGTGCTATGAACCGGCATGAGAATCGGGCGAAGGAGTACCTGCTGCACATGCTGGAGGCTCTGGGCCGGGTTGGGCTGTACACGGCGGGATTGAGCTTTGAGCAGTTTCTTGCGAGCCAACTGATTCAGGATGCGGTGGTGCGGAATATCGCCGTGGTGGGCGAGGCGGCGAAGCAGTTGATGGATGCCGCGCCGGAGTTTTCGCAGGCCCATCCCGAGATTCCGTTCGCGCAGGTATATGGGATGCGAAACCGGGTGATTCACGGGTACTCCACGGTTGACCCGATTACGGATTGGGACAGTGTGCAGGTGGACGCGCCGGAGCTGCGGCGGTTGATTGTGGCGGTGGTGGACGGATTGCCGGATGAGCTGCGCCGGGCCTGAGGTTTGAAATCCGGGTAGAATAGAGGGAGCAAGGGAGCTGGGCGGTCGCTGCCGGTGGCTGGGGGTTGAGAGACCTTTGGACTGCCGGGGGAGGAAAGTCCGAACTCCGCAGGGTAGTGTGCCGGATAACGTCCGGGATTTGGGCTTGAAGGCTCAAAGACGGCCAGTGCCACAGAAAAGATACCGCCTCGGCTACTCTTCGACGCCCCTTTCCGGGACCTCGGAGACGACCCGCAGGGAGCTTGCTCTCTGCGTGCTGGGGTAAGGGTGAAAAGGTGCGGTAAGAGCGCACCGCCCGGGCTGTAAAGTTCGGGGCATGGTAAACCCCACACGGAGCAAGACCAAATAGGGAGGGATGCGCAGGCCGCAAGAGCCAGGCCGCGCAGCGTATCGGCCCGGTACGCGACAGGCGGCTTGAGCACGTGCCGAAACCTCCGGGTAGGTTGCTGATGAGCGTCCGTGGCAACACGGCGCCTAGAGGAATGACCGCACACGACAGAATTCGGCTTACAGGCTCACTTGCTTATGTGACGGCCCCGGGGGTGAAAGCTCACGGGGCCGGCCTGCGTTTGGGGGGTTGTCAGGAGGCGCGGAGGGATTTGCGCTGGTCGGGGAGCCGGAAGGCATCGACGACGTGTTGCAGGTTGGAGGCGAGTTGGGCGAGTTCGGCGCAGGCGGCTGCGGTCTGGTCCACCTGCTCGGTGGTGAGGTCGACTTCCGATGCGATGGAGTGCATGTTCTGTGTGAGGCCGCCGGTGGCGGCGGACTGCTGGGTGGTTGCGGTGGCGATCATCTGGATACCGTGCTGAGCGGCGCCGATGCGCTGGAGCATCTGGTCGAGTGCGCCGGAGACCTGGGAGAAGCGAGCGACGCCTTCGTTGACGACGGTTTCGCCCTGGTGCATGGCCTGGACGGCGCGGTCGGCACCCTGCTGGACAACGGTGATCTTGCCGTCAATTTCTTTGGTGAAGCGTGCGGTACGTTCGGCCAGGGCGCGGACTTCCTGGGCGACGACGGCAAATCCCTTGCCGTGGACGCCGGCGCGAGCTGCTTCAATGCTGGCGTTGAGGGCGAGGAGGTTGGTTTGCCCGGCAATGTCTTCAATGATGCGGACGACCTCGCCGATGCTTTCGGTTTCCTTGCCCAGAGTGGTGATGGCCTGGGAGGAGCTCATGACGGTTTCGCGGATTCGGGTCATGGCGATGTGAGCCTGTTCGACCACCTTTTGGCCGGTTTCCGCGCTTTGCACGGCGGTGTTGGCATCCTGGCTGGCGCGCTCGGCGTGTTCGGCGACTTCCTGGACGGTGGCATTCATTTCGGCCAGGGCGGAGGCGAACTGGCTGACATTGCGCTGTTCTTCGTGGGTGGTGGCGGAGATTTGATGGGCGTTGGCTTCGATTTGGACGCCGGCGCTGGCGACCTGGGCCGAGGAGGCGGCGACATCGCGGAGAGCCTTGGCCATGGCGTGTTTCATGGCGTTGATGGAGTGGATGGCTGTGGCGAGTTCGTCGGCGCTGGCGGGATTGCCGTCGGCGATGGAGAGGTCTTTTTGTGCCATGGCTTCGACGAGGGCGACGGAGATGTTGACGTTGCGCTGGACGGAGCGGGAAAGCGCCCAGGCGACGGCGGTGAGAAGGAGAAGGGCTACAGCGATGGAGATGGCTTCTGCCAGGAGGATGTTGTTCTGGAGGGTGGTGTCATCGGCTTTGAGGGCCTCGACCCTGGCAAGAGCCTTGGCTTTCATGGCCTGGGTGTCGCCAATCATGCGGGCGAGGAGGCGATCGTCCTGGCCGGTATCGAAGAGAGCCTTTGCGGCGTCAAAGCCCTCCTGCTTGCGGGCCTGGTTGAGCTTGTTGACGTAGGTGCGCCGCTCCATGACGGCGGAGCGCCAGTCTGCGAACTGGGCAGCGAGGTCGGGGTCGAACTGGGTTTCTTCGGAGACGCGGGCTATGACGATGTCGGCATCGGCTCTGAGGGCGGGAATTCCGGCGGCGGCAGACTCGTCGCCGGAGATGAGGTAGGCGCGCTGGGCAACGGTGACGGCACGTGCGTAGGAGGTGAGGTATTCCAGGTCGTTGACCATGGCGTAGGTCTGCTCGATGGCGGCGGTGACTTTGCTGGCGCGGATTTGGGCGATGCGCCCGATGGCGACACAGCCCAGCATGAGGAGGCCTGCTGCGGCAAATCCGAAACCAAGCTTGCGGCCGATGGTCAATTTCATAAACATGTTGTCTCCTGAAGGAAACTATCGGCAGTTTTTGCGGTTGCCTTCAGTTTCGGCGGAGGCGGGATTTGGCAAGGGTTGATTCAGCTGGGAAGATGGGAAGCGCGGTCTGATTTGGGTGGGACGGTACAGGGCGCGAGCGGCTAAGATGTTGGACATGCTGCTTGTGAAACTGCTCGAAGAGGGAGCCCGGTTGCCGGAGGTTGCGCATCCGGGAGAGGACCTGGGCTATGACGTTTTTGCGCTTGAAGGCGCGGAGCTGAAGCCGGGTGTGCCGGTGCGTTTGCGCACAGGGATTGCGGTGGAGGCGCGGCATCCGATTACGGGGCACGGCCTGGGGTTGCTGGTGCGGGACCGGTCGTCCATGGCGTCGAAGGGCGTGGCGGTGACGGGCGGAGTGATTGATGCCGGGTACCGGGGCGAGGTGCTGATTCTGCTGACCAACCTGGGGCTGGAGGCAATCGCGATCCATGCCGGGGACAAGATTGCGCAGATGATTCCGGTGCCGGTGCTGACGGGGCAGGTGCAGCCGGTGGAGCAACTGGGCGAGAGCGGCCGGGCCGAGAAGGGCTTTGGCAGCTCGGGGCGGTAGGCGAGCGCGCGGGACGAGGGAATTCGATGGCGTCCGAATGCGGCTGGCGGGTATAGTTCGTGGAAGGTTTGCGAGTTCGCCGAGGTTCGATTGAAAGCTTTCCGTCTTCCCCTGATGGCGATTGTGGCTGGGGTGGTGTGGGCCGCGCCGGTGGCGGTGCAGGGGCAGGCGCGGGCGAGTGTGTCGCTTTCCGTGCAGACGCAGGTGGTGGCTGGGGTGGTGTCAATTTGACCAGGCGACGGTGCGGCTGGACGGGCCATGGCGGGGGATTCTCCGATGGACCCGGCGACGGGTGTGCCGCTGTGGGCGGAGCCGGGCTACCGGGACGGAAGCTGGCAGCCGGTAATTTTGACGCAGGACACGAATCAGCTCGCCGCCAGCTACTACGAGAGCTTTAGCAATGGCGGTTGGTCAAAGTACGGACACAAGGGGTACCTGGGGTACGCCTGGTACCGGATGCAGGTGCCGCTGACGGACGGCCAGGATGGGGAACTTGCGATTGCCGAGATGTCTGAGGGGAATGATGCCTACCAGATGTTCTGGGACGGGAAGCTGGTGGGGAGCTGTGGCTTTACCGAGGATGGACAACTGCGGGGCGCGCTTTCGACAGTGCACTCGCCGCACTTGCTTCCGATGGGAACGGGCAAGGGCGCGGGCGGTGGGGTGGTGGAGCATACGCTGGCGATTCGGGTGTGGGCGGGTGCTACGGGATTGCTGCGAATGGGTGCACAAGGGGGATTGCTGGGCGGACCGAGCCTGGGCCGGCCGGATGCGATTCGCGCGCAACTGCTGAATCAGAAATTCCGGATTCTGCAGGAGGAAGCGTATCCCCCGATGGAGCTGCTTTTGCTGTTCCTGGTGGCGATGCTGGCGTGGGGGCAAAAGCTGTTTGACCGTGACGAGCCGGTGTATGGGTGGATTGGCTCGATGCTGTTTGTGACCGGACTCTACAATGTGACGCTGCTGCTGGCGTATTCCGGTGTGCTCGATATCCGGGCGCAGTTGCTGGTGGACGATGTGGTGCTGGATCTGCTGATGCTGGGCGGGTGGGCGCTGGTGTGGTGGGTGTGGTTCCGGTTCCGGCGTCCGAAGTGGATTCCGTGGGGGATTGCGGCGGCGACGGTGGCACATGCGGCTTTGCGGCTGTTGCAGGACGCCTACATGTTCGATGGGGCGACTGAGTTTGGGAATCAGGCGATGTATCAGGGGATTTCTACCGGCATCCGGGTTGTGTGCCTGCTGCTGCTGTTTGCGGTGGTGGTGCTGGGGATTAAACGGCACGGGCGGGAGGGCTGGTTCATTCTGCCGTTTGCGGTGATGATTATGCCGCAGCAGTTTACCGGGGAGAGCAACTGACGCTGGTGACCGATGGCGTGGTGGAAGCGATGAGCGAGGCGGGAGAGCTGTTTGGCTTTGAGCGGACGGCGGGTATCGCGGGGAAAGAAGCTGCTGAGATTGCCGATGCGGCCTATCGGTTTGGGCAGGAGGATGACATTACAGTGGTGACGCTGCGGCGGGAGCCGGTGGGTGCGGCTTTGGTTTTCGAGGAGCTGGTGCGGGGCTGAGCGGGTTTAGCGCGGCTGCACAGGGACGGGTTTGCCGAGGTGGACTGTGGCGCCGGGGTTGGCGGGCATGGTGACCTTGATGGCGTTGGGCAGGTAGCGGCTGAGGACTTCCGGCTTGGCCCAGTCGAGCTCCCAGGCATCTTCAATGGCGATGAGGGAATAGTCGCCGGGGATGACGTAGGGGAGGACGAAGCTGCCGTCGGAGTCCGACTGGTCGCGCCGGATGAGGTCGCGGTGGGCGTCGGGGTTGGCGGGGACGAGGATGACGAGGACGCCGGGCTGGCCTTTGCCGTCCTTGAGGGCGAAGCCTTCCATGTTGGCCTTGCCGATGGCCAGGTTGACAGTGGCGGTGACGGGGCGGTTGCGGACGGTGATGCGGTTGTCGGAGGTGGGGGCTGAGCCGGTCTGGATAGAGACGACGGCGATGGCGGAGGTTTGACTGAGGACGATGACGTGCCAGCGGCCGGGCGGGACTGACTGGAATTGGGCCGGAGCGGGCGAGTCTGCGGTGGTGTCCGGCTGGTTGAGGCCGAGGTTTTCCGGGACAAGGATGACGCGGAGGGAGTGCGGCGGCGGGGTGCCGTCAGCCATGCGGAAGTTGAGGGTGACGGGCGGGTAGAGGGATCCGGCGGAGGTATCGACGTCCTGGGAGCCGGTGGTGTCAAGCTCGGTGGCGTGGGGCGGGTTGCCGGTGAGGATGGAGTACTGGCCGGGTGGGACGCCGGTGATTTCGACCATTCCGTCGCCGGGTGCACCGACCGACATGTTGGTGACGCTGGCGATTTCGTCCTCGCCGAGGATGGTTTGGTGGAGGGTGGGCATGGGGGTGTAGCCCTTGCTCTCGGGCAGGCGCATGGTGAGGTGGACTGCGGGGACGGCGTGGAGGCTGAGGTTGGCCTCAATGTGGTCGCCGCTCTGGATGGTGACGGGGGAGGCGGAGGCCTCGTCGGTGGTGCCGTCGAAGTAGGTGACCGGGTAGGCGACATCGAGGGCGGCCATGGCGGCGCGCTGCTGGTCGTCGGTTTCGTTGCGGAGGTCGCTGAGGGTGGGGTGGATGGCGTACCAGGGAGTGGCGCGTACGGCGAGGAAGTAGGTGCCGGGTACGAGGTTCCAGAACTCGAAGAGGCCGGTGTCGTCGGTTTGGCCGGCGATGGATTTGACGAAGTGCTCGCCCTGGCCGCCGAAGCGGGATTTTCGCATGAGAAGGACGTTGGCGGCGGGGACGGGTTCGCCGGAGTCGTCGGTGATGACGCCGCGGATAGTTGCGCCGGGATTGAGGCGGAAGGGGATGTGCTCGGTGTCCTGGCCGGGGCCGGTGACGATGGCGGAGCTGAGCTGGTCGTGCTGGTCGAAGGCGGAGGTCATGTAGCCGCGGCGGGAGGCGCCGAGGCTGTATTTGCCGGCGGGGACGGGGTTGAGAGCGAAGTTGCCCTGGGGGTCGGATTGGGTGGTCTGGATGACATGGCGGGGCTGGCCGCCGAGGAGGGTGAGGGTGGCTCCGGCGATGCCTTCGCTGGAGGTGGAGTCGGTAAGGACGCCGGCGATGGGGTAGAGGGGGCCGGCCGGTGTGGCGGGTTTGGGCTGGGTCGCGGTTGGTGGGAGTTGCGGGCTTTGGGCACAGGCGGGCAGGCAGGCGATGGCTACGGCGACGAGGGCGCAGAGCAGGCGGCGGGGCATGGCTTGAAAGGTCATGGCTGGATGACCTGCAGGGTGAGGGATGCGGTTGCGCCTGGGGCGAGCAGGATGGGCTGGCCCTCGCCGAGGCGGCTGATGGCATCGGGGTTGCGGAACTCGATGGTGTGGGGGGAGAGGAAGGTGAAGACGCGGTAGGGGCCGGGGGGCAGGTCGGGGAGTGTTTCGGACTGATCTTCGAGCGGGGAGATACGAGTTTCGTGGATGCCGTCGGGGGAGTCGAATTCGGGGATGGCGTAGACGTAGTAGATGGAGACTGCGCCGGAGGGGTCAGTGGGCGCGCCGAGCGGGAGCTGGAGGTTGAGTTTGGCGCAGTCGGTGCGGAGGACAACGTCAATGGGCGGGCCGGAGCCGGAGGGGCCGACGAGCCAGGGGACGCGGGTGAGGCTTTGCCCAGCGGCGGTGACGGAGCCGACACAGACTCCGTCCTGGCCGGCGGTGGCATGAATCCAGTAGGGGCCGGGGGGGAGGGTGTTGAACTGCCAGATGCCCGAGGGCGACATCTCGGCCTGGGAGGAATCGAGGTGGGTATGTTCCAGGCCGTTGGCGGGGGTGGCGGAGAGGTTGAGTGGTTCATCGCTGCCGCGGAAGCCGATTTCGTCGTGCGAGTCGGCGCCGGAGGGCTTGTCGGCCTTGGCGGGGGGAGGGGCGGGCAGGTAGTGGAAGTGGGCCTGGGAGGAGGTGCCGGGGCCGAGGGCGAGGCGGAGGTTGCGCTCGGGCTGGCCCTGGAGGGTGAAGTCGAGGATGCCGGCGAATGTTTTGGGTGGTGTTGCGACCAAGTCCGGGGTGTCTGACGGGGCGGTTCCCGAGGCGGTTAAGGTGTACGCGCCGTCGGGCAGGTAGGTGCAGAGGGTGTGGTCCTTTTCCTGGTGGAGGGCGTAGGGCAGGGAGAGGCCGGTGCGAGAGGTGAGCTCGGTGTTGAAGTTTGCGCCGGGGGCGTTGGGCACGTGGAGGAAGCGAATCTGGACGAGGTGGAAGCGGGTCTGGTTGAGGGCGAGGTTGACGCTGACGCTGCGGCCGCCGGAGACCTCGATGCGGGCGGCACCGGTGTTCTCCTCAGTGTTGTCGTAGAAGACCGGGGCGTAGGCGTCCATTGCGGGAGGGGTGTCTGGGGAGCAGGAGGAGAGCTCGGCGTGGTCATTCTCAAACTCGGGCAGGGAGCGGACGAGATAGGTGCCGTCGCTGAGGTTGGAGAATCGGAAGTCGCCGCGCGGGGTGGCGAGGTTGGTGCTGTGAACGGTCCAACTGGTGCGACCATCGCTGATGGTGCTCTTGAGCAACTGGACGCGGAAGCTTTGCGCGGGGACTCCGGTGGAGAGAGAGATTTGGCCGTAGATGGCGTTTTCAGGATAGAGGGAGAGGGAGAGGGGCGCCATTTCGGCGGAGACGCGGACGTTGTGCGGGGCGAAGGAATTCTCTGTGTTGACTTCGGAGAATCCTGGTTTGGATGCGCCGAAGGTCCAGGTTCCGGAGGGGATGGCGGGGAATTCGAAATGGCCTTCGCCGTCTGTAAGGGTACCGATGACGTGGCCGATGGGGACGGTGACGCGGGCGCGCGGGAGGGGCTGGCCGGTGGCGGCGTTGACTACGGTGCCGCGGACGGGGACGAGGGGGCCGGGGGTGTCTGAGGCTGATGGGGCGGGTGGCGGCGGCAGTTCCTCGAGCTGGGCGCGAAGGGGGTGCGGGAAGGCAAGCAGGAGAGCCGCGCAGAGGCCGGCGAGGGAGAGCCAGCGGCGAACGATGCGCGGGCTGTGGGGCATGGGCGGGATTCTCCCTGGGGTGGTGCTGGGGATGAGACGGACGAGACAGGAGAAGGATATCGGATTTGCGCGGGAATGGGGCCTGGGGCGAGCGGAAGTGGCGCGGCTACCGCTGGGGGAAGCGGGCGAGGAAGGCTTCAAAGTCGGCGACGGGAAGCGGGGGGCTGAAGAGGTATCCCTGGAAGGAGTTGCAGCCGAGGCCCTGGAGGTAGTTGCGCTGGGCTTCGGATTCGACGCCCTCGGCGATGACGGGCAGGTCGAGGGCGCGGGCGAGCGAGATGATGGTGTTGGCGATGGCTCCGCTGGCGGCATCGTCGAGGATGTCGCGGACGAAGGCGCGGTCGATTTTGACGCGGTCGAGGGGGAGGATTTTGAGGTAGGAGAGGGAGGAGTATCCGGTGCCGAAGTCGTCGAGGGAGAAGCGGATGCCGAGGGTGCGGAGGGAGTTCATTTTGGCGACGGTGTCTTCGACCGAATGGGAGAGGACGCTTTCAGTGAGTTCGAGGCGAAGGTTGTGTGGCTGTGCGCCGGTGCGCTTGAGGACGGCTTTGACACCGTCGACGAAGTCGGGCTGGCGGATTTGGCGGGCGCTGACGTTGACGGCGACGGTGAGATGCGCGGTGGCTGGGTTGGTTGCCCAGGCGACGATCTGGCGGCAGGCGGCCTCCAGCACCCACTCGCCGATGGGGACGATTAGGCCGGTTTCTTCGGCGAGGGAGATAAATTCGCCGGGCATGACGATGCCGCGGGCGGGGTGCTTCCAGCGGAGGAGGGCTTCAACGCCGGTGAGGATATCGCCTTCAATCTGGGGCTGGTAGTAGAGCTGGAACTGTCGGCGCTTGATGGCTTCGCGCAGGCTTTCGTCGAGCTGGGCGCGGGCCTGTATGGCGGCCTGCTGGGATGGGGCGAAGAAGCGGATGGTGTTGCGGCCGGCATCCTTGGCCTGAAACATGGCGATCTCTGCGCGTTGCAGGGCTTCCAGTGCATCCTCGGGCTCACTGCCGAAGAGGATGATGCCGATGCTGGAGGTGCAGTGCCAGATATGGTTGCCGATGTAATAGGGTTCGCGGAGCTCGGCGATGATTTTCTCGCAAATGGTGCGGGCCTGGGGGACGGCGTCGCCGGTACCCTCGCTGAGGGATTCGAGCATGACGGCGAACTCGTCGCTGCCGACGCGGGCGACGGTATCGGAGTCTCGGACGCAGGCGGTGAGGCGGTGGGCGACCTGTTGCAGCAGGAGGTCGCCGGCGGGATGGCCGAGGGTATCGTTGATGGCCTTGAAGTTGTCGAGATCGATGAAGAGGAGTGCGCGGCTTTTGCGGGTTTGCTGTTCGGGTTCCGGGTTGCGGCGGATGCGGTCAAGAAGGAACTGGCGGTTGGGGACGCCGGTGAGGGTGTCGTAGAAGGCGAGGGTCCGGATTCGCTCGTGGGCGGCCTTGATTTCGGAGATGTCGCGGGTGATGGAGACGATGCAGGGGATGCCGTCGATTTCCAGGATGGAAGCGGACATGATGCCGTGGAAGGTCTCGCCAGTTTTCCTGCGGAAGCGGGCTTCGAGATTCTGGCAGACTGAGTCGCGGCGCAGGGCGTGGACAAGCCGATCCCGATCTTCAGGATTGGCCCAGACACCAATCTCGATGGAGGTACGCCCGATGAGTTCTTCGCGGGAGAATCCGGTGGTGGCGACGAAGGTGTCGTTGACATCGAGATAGGTGCCGTCGTCGGCGCGGTTGATGGCGATGGAATCGGGGCTGGTCTGGAAGATGGAACGATAGCGGCTCTCGCTGACGCGGAGTTTGTTGAGGGCGAGGGCGAGTTCCGCTTCGGCGGCTTTGCGGGCACTGATGTCCTGGAAGGATCCCTCCAGGAAAAGTGGATTCCCCTGGGTGTCGAAGACGTACTGGCAACTGAGGGAGACCCACAGAGTTGAGCCATCGGCTCGGCGGAAGCGGCACTCATAGGCGTGGACACGATTGTTGGCTTTGAGGGAATCGAAGAAGGTTGCGCTCTCTGCGGGGTCAGCCCAGACGCGGTCGCGGTGGCTGTTCTCCGAGGTAATCATCTGCTCTGGCGAGTCAAAACCAAGCATGGTTGCCGCGGCCTGGTTGGCGGTGATGACCCGGCCTTCGAAAGAGGTTTGGAAGATGCCTTCGAGTGCGCCGTGGAAGATGGTGCGGTATTTCTGTTCAGCCTCGACGAGGCGGGAGTGGAGGAGCTTTTGCTGGCGGATATCGCGGACGATGACCGAAGCGCCGACGATGACGCCCTGGGCATTGCGGATGGGCGAAGAAGAGAGGGATGAGTCGACGCGGGTGCCGTCTTTGCGCTGGACAACAATTTCGATGGGGCCGAGGTTTTTTCCTTCGTGAATTACCTGGAAGCGAGCGGGGAGATTTACCCACTCTTCCGGGGCGACAAGCATGGAGACGCATTTGCCGATGGCTTCTTCCGCGGTGTATCCGGTGAGGTTCTCAGCGCCCTTGTTCCAGGAGAGGATGGTGCCTTCCATATCGAGGGCGTGGATGGCGTCGCCGGCAGACTCAACGATAGAGGCGAGCAGGGCCTTGGCCCTTTCCGCTTCGTAGCGGATGGAAATATCGCGGCCAATCAGCGAGATGGCGGTGACTTCGCCCCTGGAGTTGCGGAGCGGCCAGGAGGTGATGGAGAAGGGGACGCGGCGGCCGTCTTTGGAGATGACGAAGACTTCGCGGTCTGAGGTGCCGACGCCGGAGATGATTTCGGAAGTGGTCTGCTGGAAGTAGGCTTGGCGTTCGGGTGTGACGATGCTGGCGATGTGGCGGCCGATTGCCTCCTGCGCGGTGTAGCCGAGCAGTGCCTCTGCTCCGCGATTCCAGGTGAGGATTTTGCCGTCGAGGGCATAGGCGACGATGGCGTCCTGCGAGGTCTGGACGAGGTTTTCCATGAAGCGGCGGGAGTCTTCGCCGGCCTTGAGGGCTGTGATGTCTTTGCCGAAGACGGAGATGCCGGTGATTTTGCCGTCGACGAGGATGGGGTTGAAGGCGAGTTCGAGGGTGCGGCCGTTTTCGAGGAGGTATTCCAGACGGTAGGGGCCGCTGTCGAAAACGCGCTGGAAGAAGCGTGGCCAGTTGGCGGCGCGCTCAGGTGGGAGCATTTCCTGGGGGTTCATGCCGATTTGCGGCGTGATGCCGAAGAGATTCTCAATGTACTTGCGGAATGCGCCGTTAAATGCCAGCAGGCGATATTGCAGGTCAACGGAACCGAGCAGATCCTCAGTGCTTTCAATCAGTGCGGCAAGATTCGCTTCTGCTTGGCGTGACATTGCAATTCCCCGGGACGGACAGTTCGGTCGAGAGTGAGCGCGCAGACTGAGGTTTTCTCTGCTCTCGGATTGGCCCAGCGTGCGCCTGGAAATATGACTAAAGATATCACTAAAGCCATTTAATTTTCGTGATTCTTATTGTCGGAGGCGTTGAAAGCGCAGCGCGAAACGATGAGTCTCCGGCGGCGGGTGGGAAGCGGCGACACCACAAAAGTGGTAGAGAACAGGTGCTGGAGTTGCTTGACGAGCGATGGGCATCGGGGGGAAGATTGCGGGATGAAATCCAACCAGTTCCGCTGGACGAGAAACGGCGGCTGGGATACTCCTCCCCTATCGGTCACGGCAACAGGCCTGGTTCTTGTCTTCTCCAGCTCTGATTATTTTCGGACGCCGGAGTGCTATGAGCATTTGCGCAGTGTGTTTCCGACGGCCGATATTCTTGGTTGCAGTTCCTCGGGGAGCATCACCGGTACGCAGATTTACGACGACACGGTAGAGGTTACCGCGATTGCGTTTGAGCGCGGGCATACGGGCGTGGTGTGGATGGATGTGCCAGGCAGCGAAGACCCGGCGGGGTTGTCAAAGGGGCTGGTGGAAGAGCTGGAGCGCAAGGATCTGAAGCATGTATTTGTGCTGTCAGACGGGCTGACGGTGAACGGGAGCGAGCTGGCGCGGGGTCTGGTGACGCTGGGTGTTCCTGTAACCGGGGGACTGGCCGGCGACGGGGTGGAGTTTGGCAGCACGTGGGTGATGGCCAACGGGCCGGCGGCCCAACACCGTGTGGCGCTGCTGGGGCTGTACGGCGTGACCGTGACCACTGGCTGCTACGCGGGCTGGCGGGAGTTTGGCGAAGAGAGCCTGGTAACGCACTCGGTGGGCAATGTGGTGTACGAGGTGGACTACGAGCCGGCGCTGCGGGTGTATACGCGGTACCTGGGCGAGCTGGCGAAGTTTTTGCCGGGGAGCGGGCTGGTGTTTCCGCTGAGCGTGCGGGCCAACCTGCAGGAAGAGCCGGTGATTCGGACGCTGCTGGCGGTGGACCAGAAGGAGCAGAGCCTGACCTTTGCGGGGGACGTGCCGGAGGGGAGCTTTTGCCGGCTGATGGGTACCGAGGTGGAGCGGCTGATTGACAGCTCAGGCAAGGCGGCGGACGCGGCGATGAGCGGGTGCAAGCCGGAGAATGCGCTGTGCCTGGTGGTGAGCTGCGTGGGCCGGCGGCTGGTGATGGGCCAGATGACGGAGCGCGAACTGCAGGCGGTGCAGAAGCGGCTTTCGCCGACGGCGGTGATGACGGGGTTTTACTCGTATGGGGAGCTGGCGCCGTTCCGGAATACCGAGGTGTGCCGGCTGCATAACCAGACGATGACGATTACGTCGATTTGTGAGTAGGCGGGCGGGGATTCAGATTGCCAGACCAAGATGTTTCCTGGCTGCAAGCCAGTCTTCCACTTCGCGGTCAGTGCGATTCCCACGTCTGCGCCAAATTTGATATGCGACTTTTGCGATTTCCTCGTGCTGCGGTGTCCACAAGCTTCCACCGCGAAATATTGGGTGGCTTGCCAAGAGGGGGGATGCATCCTGATTCGCAACCATCCACGAAGCCATGAGGGCGGAGCGGAGGCTAACGAGCCCTACAATACGCTCAAAGTCCGCACAGAGATTTCGAGCAAAGATTGGTTCATGATGAGCGATTCGATTTCGGAGGTTTCCGAGCTCATCGAGATCCTGAAAGATCCTGTTTCGCAGGCGCACGATGGTCGATCCCTGAGGGTGGCCAGGGAATACCCGAAGTAGATGGGAGTCCCACATGCGCACATCATGGCGGTGAGTGAATAACTGCTGCCAGAAAGCGAACTTCAATTCGGGGATTACCTTGCCTGTGGACGGTTGCCGGGCAGCAACGCCCGTAAGGTCGCGGCGCGGGCTGTAGCGAACTCCATGATTGTCTGGCAAACTGAGGACGGACGTTTGCTCCCATGGCCATCTTGGGCCGTAAATGGACTCTAATACTTCGGCTGCAGCATTTCTGATAACTACTTCGCAGATGTGAAGGGGGGCGAGGAATGCGGCCGAGACCTGTGCATTCCAGGCATACAAGGCCAGAGCGCTGGGATCGTTGTCGCCAGAAGCCCCAGTCGCAGCCTCGTATGTTCCCAATCTCGCTACGGAGAGGGAAGTTCGGGCAGCTTGAATGAAGGCCTTTGTGGTTTACATTTTCAATGGGAAGCCTACGATAAGTACACGAGCCGCCGGGAAACGTGGGCCAAAAGCCTCCACCTGGGGACGGAAGCAAGTGATTGCAGAAAAGCCCGCCGAGATGGCGGGCTTTCCTGCGTTTGGGGTGGACTGTGAGGTGCCTTTTTGGCGCGAGTGGATCACTTGTGCCTGATGAAGGTGCCCTTGTTGAGTTCGCTGATGGCCTGTTGGAGTTCGGCCTGGGTGTTCATGACGATGGGGCCGTACCAGGCGACGGGTTCGTTGAGGGGTTGGCCGGAGACGAGCAGGAAGCGGATGCCTTCCGGGCCGGCCTGGACGGTGATTTCGTCGCCCTGGTCGAAGAGGACGAGGGAGTGGTTGGTGGCGTCGTAGACGGGTGCGGCGTTGGGGTCGATGGCGGATTCCGTGAGCACGGCCTGGGGGGCGGAAGCATCCCGGAAGGTGCCTGAGCCGGCGAAGACGTAGGCGAAGGCGTGACGGGTGGTTTCCACCTGGATGGTGCGGCGGCGGTTGGGCGCAACTGAGATATCGACGTAGCGGGGATCGGTGGCGACGCCTTCGACGGGGCCGCGCTTTCCCCAGAACTCGCCACAGAGGATGCGGGCGTGGGTGCCGTCGTCTTCGGTGACCTCGGGGACGGCTGCCGAGGGGATGTCCTGGTAGCGGGGAGCGGTCATCTTGAGCGAGGCGGGCAGGTTGGACCAGAGTTGGAAGCCATGCATGCGGCCGAGCGCGTCGCCTCTTGGCATCTCCTGGTGGAGGATGCCGGAGCCGGCGGTCATCCACTGGATGTCGCCCGCGGTCATGCGGCCGTGGTTGCCAAGGGAGTCGCCGTGAGCGACCTCGCCGGCGAGGACGTAGGTGATGGTTTCAATGCCGCGATGGGGATGCCAGGGGAAGCCGGCGAGGTAGTCGGCGGGTTTGTCGCCGCGGAAGTCGTCGAAGAGGAGGAAGGGGTCGAAGTCGGCGGTTTTGCCAAAGCCGAAACCGCGGCGGAGATGGACACCTGCTCCTTCGAGAGTGGGGGTGGACTGGGAGATGGACTTGACCTGACGAAGGGACATGGTGAGGCTCCTTTTTGGCGTACAGGAATTGGATGCAGGAGAGGAGATGTTCGTTGCAACAAGTATTTTTGTCAGGGGTCAGGGGTCAGGGGTCAGGGGCTGCTGCGGTTGGGAGGGTGGTGACTCCCCGGTCTGAGAATCCAGACCGGGGGCACCCGGCGGTAGGTGAATGGGTGACAGAAAGGAAAAGGGGCGCCCGGTGTGGACGCCCCCCTGGGATTGCTGGTTGGTTAGGGTGGATCTAGGGTTTGCCGAGGCCGTCGTTCTGGTGGTAGTTGGGGTGGGGGAGGGGGGGGTAGGTGGGCAGGGGGTGGGCGGCGAGTTCGTCGAGGACGGCTTTGACGCCGGCTTCGAGCTGGGAGTCGTGGCCTGCGGCGAAATCTTTGGGGGTGATGGCGATATCGATGTCGGGGGCGATGCCGTGGTTTTCGACCTCAAACTCGCCGGTGAGCCCGTAGAGGGCGGTGTGGGGAGCGGTGACGGCGCCGCCGTCGATGAGGCGGGGGAAGCCGCCGATGGCGACGAGGCCGCCCCAGGTGCGGGAGCCGACCAGCTTGCCGAGGCCGTTTTTGCGGAAGTACCAGGGCATGGCATCGCCGCCGGAACCGGAGTTCTCGTTGATGAGCATGGCCTTGGGCCCGAAGATGGCGCCGACGGGATCGAGCATTGGGGTGCCGTCGCGGTTGATGAAGAGCGAAAGCGGCTTGCGGTTGAGGACTTCCACGACGTAGTCGGCGATGAAGCCGCCCTCGTTGCCGCGCTCGTCCAGGACCAGCGCCTTTTTATTGAGCTGTGCGTAGAAGTAGCGGTTGAAGGAGTTGTATCCGGGGCCGCCGGTGTTGGGCATGTAGACGTAGGCGACCTTGCCGCCGGAGAGTTCATCGACCTTGTGCCGGTTTGACTCGATCCAGTCGAGGTAGCGGAGGTCGTCTTCGCTGTCGACCGGGGTGACGGTGATGTCGCGGGCGTCTTTGCCATCGGCGGTGGGGCCGATGTGGAGGACGGTTTGGCGGCCGGCGGTGCCGACGAAGAAGGAGTAGAGGTTGTCGCCGTCGTGGAGTTCGCGCCCGTTGACGGCGAGCAGGTAGTCGCCGGAGTGGACGTTGAGGCCGGGGACGGTGAGCGGAGCGGCGGTGCCGGGGGTCCAGTCCTGCCCGATGTAGATTTTGTCGAAGCGGAAGCGGCCGTTGGCGGTGGAGTAGGTGGCCCCGAGGAGGCCGGTTTTCGGCGTCATGTCGGGGGTGTGGGGGCCACGGACGAACATGTGGCCGATGTTGATTTCGCCGAGCATCTCGTTGGAAAGGTAGGTGAGTTCGTTGCGGCTGGCGAGCCCGTCGAGCCAGTGCTTGTAGCGGGCCTCGATTTTGGGAATGGAGATGCCGTGGGTGCCGGGATCCCAGAGGAATTCGCGCTCGATGCGCCAGGTTTCGTAGAACTCCTGCCGCCACTCGGCGCGCAGGTCAACGGTGGCGGTCATGTCGCCGGTGTTGATGGGTTTTCCGGGAGTGGCGTCGGGGTGGAGATCGTCGGTGGCGCCGATGGACCAGGAGCCGTGCTGGGCGGCGAGGAACTTGCTGCCGTCGGCCGAGAAGGTGAGCACGTCGATGCCGGAGAGGACGGTTTCCAGTTTGCGCTTCTCTGTGGTGTAGCGCCAGAGGTTGACGGGGATATCACGCTCAGCCGAGGAGCGGCCGAAGGGTGAACCCTCCACGAGGAAGAGGGTGCCGGTCTTGGGGACGGCGAGAGTGAGGTAGTTTCTGGGGTCGATGGGCAGGGCGAGGACGCGGGTGCCGATGCCGTCGAGGTCAATTTTGGTTTCAGGCTTGGCATCGGCAGCCTTGCCGTCGGCGGACTTGGCTGCATCCTTGCCGGCATCTTTGCCGTCAGCAGCCTTGGCATCGGGCTTGGCGTCCGGTTTGGCTTCGGATTTGACGTCAGCCGGCTTGGCGTCGTCCTTGGATTTTTCGTCGTCGCTCTCCGGGGGGATGGGCGAGGCGGTGTCCTTGGCGAGAACGGCGACGTAGACGCCGCTGGTGGTGGCGCGGTCGAGCGAGCCGATGTCGATGCCGTTGTTCGAGGGGCCTTGATCTGTGGAGGCGAGGAAGTAGAGGTACTTGCCGCCGGGGTCAAAGACGGGGCTGGAGGCGTTGCTCATGGCGTCAGTGACCTGGGTGGTCACCTTGGTGAGCAGGTTGTAGACGAAGACGGTGTTGAGGTAGTTGTCGGCCGGGTGGATGAAGGTAATCCACTTGGAGTCCGGGGACCAGTTGGGGGTGATGTCTCCGCCGCCGAACATGGAGCTGTTGCCCTGGTAGACGAGGACGGGCTGGCCGGCCGGGGTGGGGTTGCCCTTGTCGTCCTTTGAGGGGACATCGACGTACCAGAGGCGCTGGTGCTTGTCAGTAAAAGCGAGGTGCCTGGAGTCGGGCGACCAGGTGGGGCTGGAGTAGTAGGTGGTCTCCTTTCCGAGGGAGACGACGACAGGGGGAGTGAGGCCGGACTGGTCGCGGAGGTAGAGCTGGTATTCGCCGGACTCATCAGAGAAGTAGGAGATGAACTTGCCGTCTGGCGACCAGGCGGGGGTGCGCTCGGCGGCGCCGGGGGTCTGGGTGAGGTTGCGGACATCGCCCTTTTCGGCGGGAACGGTGAAGATGTCGCCGTGCGCCTCAAAGACGGCGCGCTGGCCGGTGGGGCTGATGGCGGCGTCGTGAACTTCATCGGGGCGGATGTGTACGATGTGCGGTTCCAGGTTGGCAAGTGAGCCGCGGATGGAGATGGAGACGGTGTGGTCGGCGCCGGTCTTGTCGCCGTTGTCGGTCAGATCCAGGAGGTGGATGGAGCCGAACTGCTCGTAGACGAGTGCGCCGGGGCCAGCCTGAACAGATTTCAGGTCGAGGCCGGAGTTTTTCTCAACGAGCGAGACGGTCTTGGTGCGGCTGTCGTAGCGGTAGAGCGACATGGGGCCGCGCTTGCCGTATGGGGTGGTGCCATCGGTGCGGTTGGAGAGGAAGTAGATGGACTGGCCGACCCAGACGGGGTCAAGGTCGGTGGTGTTTTCCGAGGGGATTTTTTCGAGGTCGAGGGTCTTGAGGTTGACGATCCAGACGGGGAAGTTCTGGCCGCCGTAGTAGACCTTCCAGGCATCTTCCCAGCGGCCGACGGGCTCGTAGGCGACGGACTGGCCGTCGGGGGAGTAACTGCCGCGGAAGCCCTGATAGAGGGGGAGCTGGCGGGGCATGCCGGAGCCGTCGGCGTTGATGGCGTAGAGGCGGGGGAAGTGGCGGGGGCTGGTGTAGGAGGCGCTGACGAGGACGCTTTTTCCGTCCGGCGCCCAGCCGACGACTTCAGAGCCTTCGGGGTGGAAAGTGACGCGGTGGGGGATGCCTCCCTGGGCAGAGATGACGTAGACGTCGGTTCCACCGTTGACCTGAGCGGTGTAGGCGATTTCCTGGCCGGAGGGCGAGAAGAAGGGGCCGCCTACGATATGCCCGTTGGAGGTAAGGCGGGTGGCCTCGCCGCCGGAGCGGGCGACGGTCCAGATGTCGCTGGCGTAGCGGAAGGCGATGGAGGACTGGCTGAGGGAGGGGGATTGCAGCAGCAGGGGCGGGTTGGCCTGGGCCTGGGCGGCGAGGGAAGCGAGGCTGATGGCGGCGAGGGTGAGGGTGCGGGCCACAGACCGGCTGAAGGAGAGAGCGATGCGCATGGAGCCTCCGGGGGCTGACTTTCTGAGAGTGACGGGAAAGCTGTGAGGGCGGACCTGGCAGGGCGGAGAGCAAGGCCCGTGCCGAGGCGGCATTCAATTTGAGTCAGTGTAGACGACAGAGGGAGGTACGGACGAGGGTCATTGTTTGTTCCATGGAAGTCAGGCATGGGAAGGGAGGCGATGCTGCACTGAAAATGGTGCAGGTGGGTTTTTGGCGGGATGAAAGTGGGGGGTGGGGAACCGGAAAGAGTGGAAATGCGTAACGGGAAGAGTGCCACCCATGGGATTGGTTCGCTGCTAGACTTTGTTCAGCGGTGGACGGCCGTGGGTGCGTCGCTGCCATTTTCAAGCAAGGAACCGGAATGCCTTTCACGGAAGCTATCAAACTCGCGCTGCAATCGCTGTGGGCCAACAAGATGCGCACAGTGCTGACGGTGATTGGCGTGGTGATGGGCGTGGCGTCGGTCATCATGGTGATTACGCTGACGAACACGGCGTATGACTACTTCGGGTCGAAGCTGTCTGGTTATGGCGCGGACGTGTTTACGGTCTCGCGGATGTCGTCGGTGATTATGGGGCCTGAGGAGTACTTCAAGTTCCAGAAGCGGAAGATCATCCGGATTGAGGACTACGAGGCGATTCGGGATGGCTGCACCTCCTGCAAGGAAGTTGGCGCGTTCCTGGACCGCAGCACGAATGTGGTGCACAACGGTCAGTCGAGCACGAACACCGAGATTCGCGGATACACGGCGAACATGTTCGAGCTGAACAACGTGAACATTGACGAGGGCCGCGCGCTGGCCGATGCCGATGTGGAACATGCCACGCATGATGCGGTGGTGGGTTACGACATTGTGGACAACATTCTGGGCGACGGCGATCCGATAGGGAAAGAGCTGCGCGTGGATGGAGTGCCGTACACGATTGTGGGCGTAGGCGAGCGGCAGGGCAAGACATTCGGGCAGTCGCAGGACAACTGGGTTGCGGTGCCGATAACGACCTACCAGGCGACATACGGAACCAATGATTCGATGGTGGTGTATGCGCGGGCGGGCTCGGATACGGCGGTGATGGAGCAGGCCGAGGACCAGGTGCGGGTGATTATGCGGTCGCGGCGGCACGATGCTCCGAATGCGGAAGACAGCTTCCAGTTGGAGACGAACGACACGTTCCTGGATATCTGGAAGCAGATTTCGAAGCTGTTCACGATTATTGTCTTCGGGCTGGCGTCAATTTCGCTGGTGGTGGGCGGCATTGTGATTATGAACATCATGCTGGTGAGCGTGACGGAGCGGACGCGGGAGATTGGCATCCGCAAGGCGCTGGGCGCGAAGCAGAAAGACTTGATGCGTCAGTTCCTGATTGAGTCTGCGCTGATGGCGACGCTGGGCGGCGCGATTGGGATTGCGATTGGAACGGGCGTGGCAGCGATTATCACGATGCTGTTCAGCATTCCGGTATCGGTTTCGATTGTTTCGATTCTGCTTGGATTGGTGATGGCTGCGGGAACGGGCATCTTCTTTGGTGTGTATCCGGCGAGCAAGGCTGCGAAGCTGGACCCGATTGTGGCGCTGCGGTCGGAGATGTAGGAGGCAGCGAGTTGGCGCGCTGCGCGGGTTAGCAAGTTAGCGGGATCGACTGAGGTCGAAAGGGAGTTTATGGCACAGGGGCAGGCGCGGGAATCAGTACGAATGGCGTTGGAGACGCTGCGGGCGAACAAGCTTCGCTCGGGTCTGACGATTCTCGGCATCGTCATTGGCGTGACCAGCGTGATTGCGATTTCGTCAATCATCAATGGTCTGAACTCGCGGGTGGGCGACTTTGTGAGTTCGCTGGGGAACAACGTGTTCTGGGTATTTCATCTGCCAGTGATTGGTGTGCGGCCGACGACGGAGCAGTTGACGCGCAAGAAGCTGACGGTGGAAGACGTGGCGGCGCTACGTACGCTGCCGCACGTGGTGGCGGCCGATGGCGGCAAGCAGTATGTGAAGGCGCAGTTCCGTGTGGGGGATGTGGCAGTCAAGTATCAGGGCAAGAAGGTTTCCGGCGCGATTCTGCAGGGCGACAGTTCTCAACTGGCCGATGTGCGCGACTTTACGCTGCTGGAAGGACGCCTGTTTACCGAGGACGAAGACCAGCGCGCGGCGAAGGTGTGCGTGCTGGGCCACGATACCTGGGAAGGGCTGTTTGGCGCGGAGCCGGCTGTGGGCAAGGAAGTAAACGTGGAGACCGGGCTGTATACGGTCATCGGCGTGATGGACAAAGAGAAGCAGCCGTTTGGCGGCGGCAAGAATCCGCAGGACAACGCGGTATTTTTCCCGATGGGCACGTTCAATACGCTGCATCCGGAGCAGAAGGACCTGTGGGTGAGCGTGAAGTATGACGACCCCAAGAACAAGGCCGCAGTGGAAGAGGAGATTCGCGAACTGCTGCGTGTGCGCCGCAAGGTGAAGGTGGAAGCGCCGGACAACTTTGAGATCTTCGGGCCGGACTCGCTCTCGCGCCTGTGGGATCAGTTGACGATGGGATTGCGGATTTTCATGCTGGCGGTATCGAGCGTTGGCCTGATGGTGGGCGGTGTGGGCGTGATGAACATCATGCTGGTGTCGGTCACCGAGCGTACGCGCGAAATCGGCATTCGCAAGGCGCTGGGCGCGACCAAGCGCACGATTCTGACGCAGTTCACGATGGAAGCGATAACGCTGTGCGCGATTGGCGGTGTGACGGGGATTGTGGTTGGCGCAATTATCACTGGCATTATTTATCTTCTGCCGATTGGGTTGCCGGCGTCGCTGTCGGCGTTCTGGGTGCTGTTTGGGTTTGCGGTGTCGTGCGCGATTGGGTTGGTGTTTGGGATTTATCCGGCGTGGAAGGCATCGAACCTGGATCCAATTGAGGCGCTGCGGTACGAGTAAGCAAGTCAGCGCGCTTCGCGCATAGCAAGTCGGCAAGTTAGCGGAAGTTGTGAGGGGCGGACCTTTGGGGGTCCGCCCTGGTTGCGTTTGCGCAGGTCAGTTGTGGGGCAGGAACTGGTCGAGCCACTCGATCCAGCGGCGGTAGACATCGCGCATGCGAACCGGGTCAGCGGGGGAGTGGCCGCCGATGGGGTAGGCGTAGAACTCGGTGCGGATGCCGCGGTCTTTGAGTGCGTGATAGAGCTCGTAACCCTGGGTGATGGTGACGCGGTAATCGCCGGTGTCCTGCAGGATGAGGGTGGGCGTGATCATGTTTTTGTAGTAGGTGATAGGCGATTGCGCAACAAAGTGCTGCATCCAGTCGCCGATGTAGGGGCTGCCACCGATGGCTGCGGCGCGCATGACGTTGGAGTCCGAGAGGTTGTACTGGTCGAGCAGGTTGGTGACGGGTGCTCCGGCGATGGCGGTTTTCCAGAAGCTGGCGTGCCCGATGAGCCAACTGGTCATATAGCCGCCGTAGCTCCAGCCTGTGACGGCGATGTTGGCCTCATCGACGATGCCGCGCTGTTTGAGGAGTTCGAGGCCGGCGAGGGTATCGCGGCCGGGGCCATCGCCGGAGTCGTCAACGATGGCGGAGGCAAAGTCGTCTCCCTCGTTGTCGCTGCCGCGATAGTTGGGTTCGAAGACGAGCCATCCCTGGGCGGCGATGAGCTGTGCCCAGACGGAGAAGGTGTCTTTCGATGCCGAGGTAGGGCCGCCGTGGATGTAGAGGACCAGGGGGAGCTTTTTGCCGGGGGTGTAGTGGGGCGGGTAGGTGAGGAGGCCGTTGACGGTGAGCTGTTTGGCATCTTTGGGGAGCTTGCCGGTTTTGGGGTCTGGGGCGGGGAGGGGCGCGGTCCAGGTGATGGTTTCCGTTTTGCCGAGGGCGAGGGAATCGAAGGCGGAGTTGAAGCTGGTGAGCTGGCGGGGGGCGGCATTGGGGGAGTCGAGCAGGTAGAGCTCGGCGGGGTGGTGGGGGCGGGTGCCGACGAAGACGATTTGGCCCATGGGGCCGAGGTTGGCATCGAGCCAGTAGCCGGTGGCGGGGGTGATGCCTGCGAGGTTGAGGCGGGTGGCTGAACCGGTGAGGGGGACGAGCCAGAGGCCGGCTGTGACGCCGTCGTTGGCGCCGGTGAGGATGGCTTTGGAGTCTGGGGTCCAGAGGGCGCGGAAGAAGTCGCGGTCGATGGGGCGGGTGAGATTTGAGCCGTCGCCGGAGAGCCCGGAGACCAGGTAGATTTCGTTGTAGTGTCGCTCAATGCCATCGCGGGGGTAGAGGTATGCGATGTGCTGGCCGTCGGGGGAGACGGTGGCGAAGCTGGCGTCTTTGGTGTGTGTTGTGACAGGGGTGGAGTTGCCGGTGGCCAGGTCGAGGAGTTGCGGGCTGGCCTGGTTGCGGTCGCCGGAGTAGGTGTTTTCGTCGCGCTCGTAGAGGATTTTTGCGCCGTCGGGGGTGAAGGCGATGGGCGAGGCGGGCGGGCCGGGAGGGAAGGCGACGGGGAGGCTCCAGGAGCCGGAGGTGAGGCGTTTGGCGGGGGCGGCCTCGTCGCCGGAGAGGGTGGTGGAGACGAGCCAGATGTGGGAGGGGAACTCGTGGGTTTTGACGAGGAAGTCGTTGTCGCCGACGGGGAAGGCGTCGTCGAAGGAGTCGGCGCCGGTCTTTTTGGGTGCTTCGTCCTGGGCGACGTAGGCGATGGCGGAGCCGTCGGGCCGCCAGGCGAACTGCTGGATGGAGGTGGGCGAGTGGGTGAGCTGGAGGGCGTCTCCGCCGGCGAGGTCGAGAAGGAAGAGCTGATTGTGCTTGTCGGCGTCCCAGGCGAGGAAGGCGAGCCGATTGCCGGAGGGGGACCAGCGCGGGAAGCTGGCGTGGTGGCGCTGGTGAGTGAGCTGGCGGTCGGCTCCGGTGGCTAAATCAATGCGGTGGATTTCTGCATCGTTCACGTCGTGGTCGTAGTCGTTGTGGGTGACGACGACGGCGAGGGTTTTGCCGACGGGGTCGATCTGGGGATCGGAGAGGCGGACGATGGAGCCGAGCCAGGCGAGGTCGAAGGTGCTGCCGGGGGTGGTGGGGATGGGCAGGCGGGCCGGCGGGGGCTGGGCGAGGGAAACTGCGGCAATGAAGGGAAGCAAAAGTGAGGCGAGGGATTTGGGCACGGTGGCGGGACCTCAGGATTCGGCTGGGCCGGGAATGTGGGTAGTGTAGCGGGGAAGTGCGGTGGGGGGAATAGAAAACGAGGGAGTGGCTGGCTCTACACTGTTTGGGATGCTCTTTTTGAAGCTGCTCTTTCATCACGCGTTTGTGATTGGCCCGACGGCGGGGCTGGTGACCGTTGCCCATTGGGTGGCGGGGGCGACGACGGTGCTGGTGGTTGCGAGCATGGGGTACAACCTGCTGGCGCTGTTTGCGGCGATGAGCTTCCGGGCGTACACGCGGCGGCGGGTGCCGGAGGTGACTGCCGAAACCGCGCCTGCCGTAAGTATTTTGAAGCCGGTCAAGGGATTTGATACCGGGATGATGGAGGCCTTTCGCAGCCATTCTATGCAGGCATATCCGGGGCGGTATGAGCTGATTTTTGGGGCCGGCAGCGAGGACGATGCCGCAGTAGCCGCAGTGCGGGAACTGATGGTGGAGTTTCCAGAGGTGGCGATACGGCTGGTGATTTGCCCGGAGCGGCTGGGGACGAGCGGGAAGGTGTCCAACCTGATCCAGATGCTGCCGGAGGCAAGCTACGAACATCTGCTAATCAACGACTCGGACATCCTGGTGTCGCCGAAGTATCTGACGCGGGTGATGGGGCAGTTTGGGCTGCCGAAGCGGGCGGCGCGGCCGGTGGGGATGGTGACGGCGCTGTACCGGGGTCGGGCGCATGGGACGATGTGGTCGATGCTGGAGGCGCTGGGGATTTCGACGGATTTCATGGCCGGGGTGTTGACCTCACGGGTGGTGGAAGGCGGGATGCATTTTGGGCTGGGTTCGACGCTGGCGGTGCGGCGGGATGCGCTGGAGGCCGCGGGCGGTCTGGAAGCGCTGGTGGACCAACTGGCGGATGACTACGAGATGGGTGCGCGGATTGACAAGGCCGGGTTTGAAGTGAGGCTGGCTGCCGAGGTGGTGGAGACGAGTGTGCCTGCCTACGACTGGCGCGGCTACTGGAGCCACCAGATTCGCTGGGCGCGGACGGTGCGGGACAGCCGCAAGTGGGGGTACGCGGGGCTGATTTTTACGCACATGCTTCCGCTGGCGCTGATGAATGTGCTGGCCTCGGGCGGGAGCCTGTGGAGTTTGTGGCTGCTGAGTCTGGTGGTATTTCTGCGGCTGGGGGTGGCGATGCAGGTGGGCGCGGTGGTGTTGGGCGACCACCAGGTGCTGGGGAATCTGTGGCTGCTGCCAGCGCGGGATTTGGCGGGCTTTGCGATTTGGGTGGGCGGCTTTGCCGGGGATGAGATTGTGTGGCGGGGGGAGCGGTTTGTGTTGAGGGATGGACGACTGGCAGGGATCAGGGATCAGGGGTCAGGGGTCAGGGACTGAGAACGTTTTACGGATAGAGTTTGACGAGTACGTGGGGTGAGCGATGTTTACGACGATTTCGCCCAGTGGCGCGGCGATACAGGGGCCGACGGCGACGCTGATTTATGACGACTGGTATCCGGCGCTGCGGACCGATGTGCTGCGCGACGGGAAGATGCACAAGGTGATGCTGATGGACCTGCCGCTGCTGGTGGGGCGGCGGAAGGATGGCAAGGTGTGGGCGATGCGCGATGCCTGCCCGCACCGGGGGATTCCGCTGAGCGCTGGCTGGTATGACGGCGAGCGGGTGACGTGCAAGTACCACGGGTGGGAGTTTGAGCCGTGCGGGGGGCGGTGCGAGACGATTCCGTCGCTGTCGAGCTTTGACAACCTGGACGCGACGAAGATCTATGCGCAGGCTTTTCCGTGCGTGGAGCGGGATGGGCACGCGTGGGTGTATGTGCCGGGGCCGGGCGCGGGGCGCAAGCTGGAAACCGACAAGCTGCCGTCGGTGCCGGAGCTGCCGAAGTTCAGCGAGAAGTACAAGACGGCGCATTTGACGGCGGATCTGCCGCTGAATGTGGACCACGGGATAGTGGGGCTGATGGACCCGGCGCATGGGCCGTTTGTGCACCAGGCGTGGTGGTGGCGGACTCGGGGATCGATTCGCGAGAAGACGAAGAAGTTTGAGCCGATTCCTGAGGGCTTCCGGATGAGCGCTCATGCGCCGAGCGGGAACAGTGCGCCGTACAAGCTGCTGGGCGTGTATGGCGAGCCGGTGGAGACGACGATTGATTTTGTGCTGCCGAACCGGCGGTCAGAGACGATTCGCTGCGGGCCGAAGTGGTTTACCAGCCTGACGACGGTGACGCCGATGACGACGCAGACCTGCCGGATAGATGTGGTGGCGGCGTGGAATGTGTTTTATTCCGTGCCGTTTGTGGTGCCGATTGCGAAGTGGTTTGGAGCGCAGTTTGTGGCGCAGGATACGGTGACGATGATGCAGCAGGCGGAGGGGCTGAGGCATAATCCGAGCCTGATGCTGATTGACGACGCGGACAAGCCGGCGAAGTGGTATTTCGCGCTGAAGCAGGCGCGGCTGGAGGGTACGGGGAAGCATCCGCTGGATGGGCCGGTGGAGCTGCACTGGCGGAGCTGAAGGGCAGCGGAGCTAGCCCGCATTTCTCACCATAGCGTCAGTATCGAGATATAGAAATATTCAAAAAAAGCTGGAAAGGCCTTCGAATGTGTGTCATAACTGCTTTGTCTAGAAGTAGTTTTTACACCCAGACAGAGGCCTTTCACATGAC
>CAIVDV010000050.1 GCA_903904755.1 uncultured Acidobacteriaceae bacterium
GGAAGTTCGCGAACTGCTTTCGAAGTACCAGTTCCCTGGCGACGATCTGCCGGTGGTTCGTGGTTCCGCTCTGGGCGCGCTGAATGGCGATCCCAAGTGGGAAGCTTCGGTCGACGAGCTGATGGCGGCGGTGGACAAGTATGTTCCGCAGCCTGACCGCAAGGTTGACCTTCCGTTCCTGATGCCGATCGAAGATATCTTCTCGATCTCGGGTCGTGGCACGGTGGTTACGGGCCGTATCGAGCGTGGCAAGGTGAAGGTTGGCGAAGAAGTTGAGATTGTCGGCTTCCGCGAGACGCGCAAGACGGTAGTGACGGGCGTGGAAATGTTCAAGAAGCAGTTGGACGAAGGTCTGGCCGGCGACAACGCTGGTCTGCTGCTTCGCGGCATTCCGAAGGAAGACGTGGAGCGTGGCATGGTTCTGGCCAAGACTGGCTCGATCAAGCCGCACACCAAGTTCAAGGGTGAGGTTTACGTGTTGTCGAAGGAAGAAGGCGGACGTCACACTCCGTTCTTCAACGGCTACCGCCCGCAGTTCTACTTCCGCACGACGGACGTGACCGGCACGGCGAAGCTTCCTGATGGCACGGAGATGGTGATGCCTGGCGACAACATCCAGTTGGAGATTGAACTTCAGACTCCTGTTGCGATGGAAAAGGGCCTGCGCTTCGCAATTCGTGAAGGCGGCCGCACCGTCGGCGCCGGCGCGATTTCCGAAATCATCGCCTAACAGTTGCACCTGGTTGCCGCCCGCCTGAAAGATTGGCGGGCGGCGATTGGAAGACAGAGTTTTGGAAGTCAGGATTCAAGGGTAAGCGCGCAGGTGGAGGCCAGCTCCGGCGCGGGGAAGACGGAAGGTTATGGTAGGACAGAGAATTCGAATTCGGTTGAAGGCATACGACTATCGGGTGCTCGATACCTCCACGGGTGAGATTGTCGAGACGGCCAAGCGTACCGGAGCACAGGTAGCTGGACCGATTCCGCTTCCCACGGTGAAGAACAAGTACTGCGTGCTGCGTTCGCCGCACGTGGACAAGAAGTCTCGGGAGAGCTTTGAGATCCGCACGCACAAGCGTCTGATCGACATTCTCGAACCGACCCAGCAGACGGTGGATGCGCTGATGAAGCTGGATCTGCCTGCCGGAGTCGATGTCGAGATCAAGGCTTTCGAGAAGTAACGCAACACGAACTCCGGCAGTGCCTCCTGCGAGGGGCATGATGAGGGAAGGGAACTATGTCAGTCACTGGAATTCTGGGTAAGAAAATCGGCATGACGCAGGTCTTTGATGAGAAGGGTGACGTTCACCCAATCACGGTCCTGCAGGCGGGTCCCTGCGTGATTACGCAGATCAAGACCGCAGCGCGGGACGGCTATGAAGCCGCACAGATTGGCCTGGTTGAGTTTGTGAAGGCTGCCAATGTGACCAAGCCTTTGGCGGGTCACTTTGCCAAGGCGGACGCGCCCCCGGTCAAGGAGATTCGGGAAGTGGGCCTGGAGAGCCTGGCCGAGGGTGAAAGTTCTGCCAAGGCGGGCGACCGCGTTCTGGTGGACATCTTCACCGATGAAAAGTTTGTCGATGTAATCGGCACCTCCAAGGGACGCGGCTTTGCCGGCGTGGTTCGCCGTCACGGATTCGGCGGCGGCCCCAAGTCGCACGGCCACATGTTCCAGGTGCAGGGTTCGATTGGCGCCTCGAGCTTTCCGTCGCGTGTCTTCCCGGGCCAGCGCATGCCGGGTCACTTTGGCGTGGACCAGGTGACGGTCCGCAACCTGCGCATCCGCGGCATTGATTTGGAAGAGAACCTGATCATGGTCGAGGGCGCGGTTCCGGGCGCACGGGATGGCTATGTGCTGATTTCGAAGCCGAAGGCTCCGCCGCGCGAGCGTCGTGGTTTTGCCGGTTCGGGCACAGTCGATCCGCTGAAGGCTTCGAAGAAGGCTTCGCCCAAGAAGAAGTAAGCCGGCCCAGGGGACAGCGCATCCAGTATGCCTTGTTCCCGCAGCTGACAGACAAGTTTCCACCCGGTAAGGGGCAAGGGCCCCTGGGGAAAGAAGAAGACGATGGCACAAGTCGATGTATTGAATTTGAACGGAGAGGTAGTGGGCACTGTGGAGCTGGCCGACGAGGTCTTTGCTCCGGAACAGGTCAACGAAGCTCTCCTGTGGGAAGCGGTGAAGCACTATCGCGCCGCGATGCGTCAGGGCACCCACGCCACCAAGAATCGCAAGCTGGTGGCCGGCTCGGGCAAGAAGCTGTGGAAGCAGAAGGGAACCGGCCGCGCCCGAATCGGCAGCGTTCGTTCGCCTCTGTGGCGCCACGGCGGCACGGTTCACGGACCTCAGCCGCGCAGCTACGAGTATGCTTTCCCGCGCAAGAAGCTGCTGGGCGCACTGCGTGCAGCACTGGCATCGAAGCTGGCCGACGGCAAGCTGACGGTGGTGGAGAGCTTTGAGATTGCTCCGGCGAAGACCAAGGCGTACCGCGCTGCCCTGGACAAGCTGGAAGCCAACCGCACCACGCTGCTGGTGGAAAACGGCAAGGAGCTGACCCCCGGACTGGTTCTGGGAGTGCGCAACCTGGACCGGGTTGAGCTGGTGCTGAACAACGAGGTTCACCCGTATGACCTGCTGCGTTACGAGCGTGCGATTTTCACGCGGTCGGCGATTGAGCAGTTGGGCGAGAGCCTGAAGAAGACGGTCTCGAAGCGCAAGCTGGCCGCCCAGAAGGAGGTGGCATAATGCCGAACCTTTACGACGTGATTAAGAAGCCGCTGATTACCGAAAAGGGACTCGCGGTGAAGGAAACCGAAGGCACGCTGGTGTTTGACGTGGCTCCGAATGCTTCGAAGACCGAGGTGAAGGCCGCTGTTGAGGCGCTCTTCAAGGTCAAGGTTGCCGGTGTTCGCACGGCCAACGTTCTGGGCAAGGAACGGCGCCGTGGCAAGTTTACCGGTTACAAGCCGGACTGGAAGAAGGCGTATGTTCGCCTGGCCGCCGGTGAAAAGATGCCGGAATACGTCAGCAATTACTAATTGCTGACGGCAGGTAGCAGGAATTATCGGGGTGGCAGAATTGAGACCCCGGAGAAACGTGGGCAACTGGAGAGGCTGAGAGGCGGCTTCAGGATGCCTAGGGAAACAGACGATGGCAATCAAGACATACAGACCGATTACGCCGACGCTGCGCTTTACGACGACGCTGGTCAATGACGACATCACGACCAATGAGCCGCACAAGGCACTGGTGGTAACCCGCCAGCGTACGGGCGGCCGCCGCAACTCGGGCGACCTGACGATGCGTCACCACGGCGGCGGGCACAAGCGCCAGCTTCGCCTGATTGACTTCAAGCGCGACAAGTACGGGATTCCCGGCACGGTGGCGACGATTGAATACGATCCGAACCGCAGCTCGCGCATTGCGCTGATCCACTACCTGGATGGCGAGAAGCGCTACATCATTCAGCCGGTTGGGCTGAAGGTGGGGCAGAAGATCATGAGCGGGCCGGAGGCTGACATTCTGGTTGGCAACGCGCTGCCGCTGAAGAACATCCCGGCTGGTACGACGGTGCACAACATTGAGCTTCGTCCTGGCAAGGGCGCGCAGATGGCGCGTTCGGCCGGTGCGCAGGCCCAGCTGGTTGCCAAGGAAGGCGACTACGCACTGCTGAAGCTGCCCTCTGGCGAGACCCGCAAGGTGCTGGTGGACTGCATGGCGACGATTGGCCAGGTTGGGAACACCGACCACGAGAACGTGGCCATCGGCAAGGCGGGACGCAACCGCTGGAAGGGCATTCGCCCGACCAACCGCGGCGTTTCGATGAACCCTGTCGATCACCCGCACGGCGGCGGCGAAGGCAAGACATCAGGCGGCCGTCACCCCGTGACCCCGTGGGGTCAGCCCACGCGTGGCTACAAGACCCGCAACAACAAGCGGACTGACAGCTTCATCGTCAACCGCCGGACGAAGTAAGGACCAGGGAAGGATAGGGAGTCATCATGGCACGTTCAACCAAGAAGGGTCCTTTCGTGGACACGCACTTGATTACCAAGGTGGAAGTTCTGAATGCCGCCAACGACAAGAAGGTTGTGAAGACCTGGTCGCGGCGCTCGACGATCTTCCCGGAGTTTGTGGGTCACACCATTGCCGTTCACAACGGAAAGAAGTTTGTTCCGGTGTACGTGACGGAGAACATGGTTGGTCACAAGCTGGGTGAGTTCTCTCCCACCCGCACCTTCAAGGGTCACACCCAGAAGGCTGCCGAGTCCGGAGCCAAGGCGCGCTAGTCCCGTCGCCCAAGATTCAGGGAATGTTTCCGCCCCGGCTGAGAAGCTGGTGGCGCATCAAGAGGAAGGCAGAGTATGGCAGTCGAGACGAACGAATTTCGGGCCGAAGCCAGGTTCCAGCGCGTGTCCCCGCAAAAGGCGCGCCTGGTGCTGGACCTGATCAAGGGCAGCGGGGTTCAGGAGGCGCTGGAGACGGTGGCCTTTACCAAGAAGCGGATTGCTCCGGTGATCCACAAGGTGCTGACATCGGCACTGGACAACGCGAAGTATCTTTCTGACGAGCGCGGTCTGGATCTGGATGTTGACAATCTGTACGTCAAGACGGCGATCGCCAATGACGGTCCCCGCATGAAGCGGATACGCCCTGCCCCGATGGGCCGTGCCTTCCGTTATCAGCGCCGGCTTACCCACATCATCGTAACGGTGGCCGAGCGGCCTTTGGTGGAAGAGACCAAGGGCAAGAAGACCAAGTCCAAGACGGCCGCGTAGGCCAAGAGAGTTTGAGAGGCAACGTATGGGACAGAAAGTCCATCCTTATGGATTCCGGCTGGGAGTAAACAAGCCCTGGCGCTCGCGCTGGTTCGCAACCCGCGATTACGCGAAGCTGCTGGTGGAAGACGTGAAGCTCAAGGAAGAGCTCAAGGACAAGCTGAAGGCCGCAGGCGTCAGCTCGGTTGAGATTGAGCGTCCGGGCAACAAGCTGCGTTTCATCATCCGCACCGCGCGTCCGGGCATCATCATTGGCCGCAAGGGTTCGGAGATTGAGAAGCTGAAGGCTGAGCTCTCCAAGCGCACCAACCGGGATGTTTTCATCGACATTCTGGAAGTGAACAAGCCGGAGCTTGACGCACAGCTGGTTTCGGAGAACATCGCGCTGCAGCTGGAAAAGCGCGTTGGCTTCCGGCGGGCGATGCGCAAGAGCGTGGACTCGGCCCTGCGTTTCGGTTGCAAGGGGATCAAGGTGCGTGTTTCGGGCCGTTTGAACGGCAACGAAATCGCCCGCTCGGAGTGGTATCTCCAGGGTCGCCTGCCGCTGCACACGCTGCGCGCCGATATCGATTACGGTTTCTCGGAAGCGCATACCACTTACGGGATCATCGGTGTGAAGACCTGGATCTACCGCGGCGACATTTACGAGCAGAAGCGTCGCCAGCCGAGCCAGATTGGTACGTCGGTATTCTAGACCGCCTCGTTCCCGGGGGCGGTGAGAGCCGCCCGAAGCGGGGTGAGAGCAATTCGGAAATCTGCCGGGTGGTCCACAGGGCTGCCGGCAGCGGAATGTTGAGGATTTCGCTATGTTGATGCCAAAGAAGGTCAAGTTTCGCAAGCAACAAAAGGGCAAGATGCGCGGCAAGGCATGGCGCGGCTCCCAGCTTGCGTTTGGCGAGTATGGGCTGAAGGTGCTGGAGTGCGGTTACATTACCGATCGCCAGATTGAAGCCAGCCGTATCGCGATGACGCGCTTTATCAAGCGCGGCGGCAAGGTTTGGCTGCGCCTGTTCCCGGACAAGCCGGTCACCAAGAAGCCGGCCGAAGTCCGAATGGGTTCGGGCAAGGGCGCGCTCGACCACTGGTCGGCGGTAGTTCGTCCTGGCAAGATTCTCTTCGAGATGGAAGGCGTGGCGCCTGAGATTGCTCAGGAAGCGATGCGCCTGGCGGCCAACAAGCTGCCGCTGCGGACGCGTTTTGTGCAGCGTCCTGCGGTGATCAAGGATGTGGAGCCGGAAGCAGCCGAGTAATTGGGCTGAAGATTGGCTGAGGGTTCCGAAGGGAATCCGAGGCAGATGGAAAAGGCGGAGATGGGCGAGAGCGCCGATCTCCCGCGGAGAGAGACGATGGAATTAGCAAAGATTCGCAACTGGAGCGATGAGGAACTGAAGACGCAGGAGGCTGCCGCAGCCGAGCAGCTTTTCCGCATCCGCTTCCAGGCCAAGCTGGGCCAGAACGAGGGCATTCGGAAGCTGCGCGAGTTGCGCAAGGACATCGCCCGCATCAAGACGGTAGCCCGTCAGCGCGCCCTGGGCGTAGCTGCACCCGGGACCAAGTCCAAGAAGGAGGCCCGATAGTTATGACGGCCACGACGGAAGTAACGCAGGCTGCCGAGCAGAGCTCGCGGCGCAATGAGAAGGTAGGCCAGGTGGTCTCGACCAAGATGCAGAAGACCATTGTGGTCGAAGTCGAGATGCGCAAGGCTCACCCCAAGTACAAGCGCATCATCAAGAGCAGCAAGAAGTTTTATGCGCATGATGAGCAGAATTCGGCCCGTATTGGCGATGTGGTTCGCATTCGCGAGTCGCGTCCGCTGTCGAAGCTGAAGCGCTGGTCGCTGGAAGAGATTGTTCGCCGTTCCTCGCTCTCGCAGATTGAGGAATCGGCTCCGGCAGCCAAGTAATCGGCAACCGGGTGAAATTCCGGCAGGGATGCCGGAAGCAGGAAATCAAGCTGTCCAGCCCGTCGCGCCAGAAGGCGCCGCGTGAGCCAGGGCGGAAGGAGAACAGCAAATGGCAGTACAGATGAGAACAATGCTTGCGGTTGCCGATAACAGCGGCGCGCGCAAGTTGCAGGTGATCCTTCCCCTCGGTGGATCTTCGGGCAAGAAGGCCTCTCTCGGCGATGTAGTGACCGCCGCGGTCAAGGAGTCTTCTCCGGATGGAACCGTGAAGAAGGGCAAGGTCGTGAAGGCCGTTATCGTTCGCCAGCGCAAGGAATACCGCCGCAAGGACGGGACCTACATCCGCTTTGACGAGAATGCGGCTGTGCTGATCAACGAGAGTGGCGAGCCGGTTGGCACCCGCGTCTTTGGACCGGTGGCTCGTGAGCTGCGCGAAAAGAAGTTCCTCAAGATTGTCTCGCTGGCGCCGGAAGTTATCTAAGCCGGGCCGGGCAGGGCAGAGTTTGAAAAGGTCGCAAGGGACAGACGTCCGGACGCGGCAGGTGAGAGAGAGAAATGGCTGGATTGAATATTCATCGCAATGACACGGTCGAGGTCATCACCGGGGCCGATGCCGGCAAGCGCGGACGCGTTCTGCGGGTATTCCCGGACAAGGACCGCGTTCTGGTCGAGCATGTCCGCATGGTCAAGAAGACCGTCAGCTCGAAGTCTGGCAAGAACACCAAGGGCGGCATCGCCGAGCAGGAATCTCCGCTGCATGTTTCGAACGTAGCGGTAGTTTGCCCCTCGTGCGGCCCGGTTCGCGTCGGCTACAAGGTTGAAGGCACGTCGAAGACCCGCGTTTGCAAGAAGTGCGGCGCGACGCTCGCGACCAAGAAGTAGTTCCTGCCTCATCGGCTGCAGGGCCGGCTGAGGTGCAACCATCCCCGATCCCCGGCTGGGGTGTAAACCGCCAGCCAGTCGCTTCCGCAACGGTACACGGCCAGCTCGCAAGAGGTCGGCTACTCCGGGACCGGGAGAGAGAGAGTAGAGAGCAATGGCAGCACGTCTCAAAGAGAAGTACAACGCCGAGATTCGCTCGGCGCTCAAGAAGGAACTGGGCCTTGAGAACATCATGGCAGTTCCGCGCCTGGAAAAGATTGTGGTGAACATGGGACTTGGCGAGGCCACCCAGAACACCAAGTTGCTGGACCCGCTGGTAGCGGATCTGGCTGCGATTACCGGTCAGAAGCCGGTGACGACGAAGTCGAAGAAGTCGATTGCGGCCTTCAAGGTTCGCGCCGGCATGGCGATTGGCGCCATGGTCACCCTGCGGCAGGACGCGATGTACGAGTTCCTGGACCGCCTGATTACCACGGCTCTGCCGCGCGTCCGTGATTTTCGCGGCGTGTCATCGAAGAGCTTTGACGGCCGGGGCAACTACACGCTGGGTCTTCGTGACCAGCTGATCTTCCCGGAAATTGACTATTCCAAGGTGGAGAAGCTGAAGGGCATGAACATCACGTTTGTGACCACGGCTGGGGATGACGCTTCGGCTCGCGCACTGCTCAAGCATTTTGGCATGCCGTTCCGCGTGGGCGCATAACGGGATTCGGAGACAAGAGGAAATATGGCAACCACTGCAAAACGAGTGAAAGATGCGCGCAAGCCGAAGTTTGCCTGCCGCCAACACAACCGCTGCCAGCTGTGCGGACGCCCACGCGCTTTTCTGCGCAAGTTTGGCATCTGCCGTCTGTGCTTCCGTTCGCTGGCCCACAAGGGAGAGATTCCCGGTGTGGTGAAGTCGAGCTGGTAGAAGTTTTGGGGCATCCGGGGAACCGGGTGCCACGGACAAACGCCTGGCTGCAAGGCCAGCAAACATTTCCGCAGGTTCTCCGGCTGAGGCTGGCTGGAGCGAACGGGGAATGAAGGAGAAGGAATGAGTCTGACCGACCCTGTTGCCGATTTTCTGGCCCGCATCCGCAATGCGATCCGTGCGCGCCACCAGAAGCTGGATGTTCCGGCTTCGAAGCTCAAGACCGAGATTGCCCGCATCCTGAAGGAAGAGGGCTACATCTCGAACTACAAGACCCAGGAAGAAGAAGGCAAGGCGATTCTGCGTGTGTACCTGAAGTACGGCGCGGGTTCCGAAGCTGCCATCCGTGATCTGGCTCGCATTTCGCGTCCCGGCTGCCGTGTCTATATCGGCCGCGATGAGATCAAGCGCGTCCAGGGTGGTCTGGGTATCTCGATTCTGACGACGCCGAAGGGCGTGATGACTGGCCGCCAGGCTCGCCGCGAAGGCGTTGGTGGCGAGATTCTCTGCGAAGTCTGGTAGTTCCTGCGGCACCTAGGGCTGATTCCCGGGTGCCAACTGGTTTGGTTGGGCTGCAAGGCACAACCGTCTGGATTCCGGTAGACTAGTAAGGTTTGGCTGTTTCAGGTTTTACCGGTGCTTATGGTACCGGGGCTGCAGTGGAACGCAGGGGGCGCAGGCCTTTGGCGGGACTCGCAAGCCGTTCAAGGAAAAAAGATGTCTCGTATTGGCAAGAAGCCGATTCCGCTGCCCAAAGGCGTGAAGTACACCGTCGAAGGCAACACCGTTCTGGTCGAAGGCCCCAAGGGCAAGATGACCGCACTGATTGCTCCGGGCATTGGTCTTGAGACCGTGGACGGGGTTCTGCACGTGACTCGTGTGGACGACAAGGCCGCCGCATTTCATGGCCTGACCCGCGCGCTGGTGTACAACGCCGTTACCGGCGTGACCACGGGCTGGACCAAGGACCTGGACATTGTCGGCATTGGTTACCGCGCTGAGTTGAAGGGCACGAACACTGTGGTGTTCACGCTGGGCTACTCGCACCCGATTGAGTTCCCGCTGCCGACCGGCATTTCGGTGACGATTGATCCGAAGCAGACGCACCTGAGCATTTCGGGCATTGACCGGCAGAAGGTTGGTCAGGTTGCTGCGGATATGCGTTCGCTGCGCAAGCCGGATCCTTACAAAAACAAGGGTGTCCGCTACACCGGCGAGAAGCTGAAGAAGAAGGCCGGCAAGTCGGGCTCCAAGTAAGAAATAAGCTGCCGGTTTGACATCGGCAGCTGAACCATCAACCGAACGGGGCCGCGGGGCGGCTCCGCTGATAGGAAAGAAGAGCATGATTACCAAGACAAAGCGCAATCTGATCCGCAGCCGGGTGCACAACCGCATTCGCGAGAAGCTTTCGGGAACCACCGAGCGTCCGCGCCTGAACGTGTACCGTTCGCTGAACCACATTTATGCCCAGGTCATAGACGACTCGAAGGGTCTGACGCTGGTTTCCGCCTCGACGATGGCCGACAAGATTGCTGCCGGGGGCAACGTTGCCGCGGCGAAGGAAGTCGGCAAGCTGGTGGCGGAGCGGGCGGTAGCGAAGGGCGTGAAGAAGGTGGTTTTCGACCGCGGTGGTTACCTGTATCACGGCCGTATCAAGTCCCTGGCGGATGCGGCGCGCGAGGCTGGGCTGGAGTTCTAACTTCGGCCATTCTGGGATGGAATGAGCATTTGGGCGAGTTCGGTTGAGGACAGCCCGAAAGGAAACGGAAGAGCAATGGCAATTTTTACCAAGAAGCTTGATGCCAACCAGTACAACCTGAAGGATCAGGTGGTGGCCATCAACCGCGTGACCAAGGTCGTCAAGGGCGGCAAGAACATGTCCTTCGCGGCGCTGGTGGTGATCGGCGATTCGGCAGCCGGCGTGGTTGGCTACGGTTCGGGCAAGGCCAAGGAAGTTCCCCAGGCGATTCGCAAGGGGATTGAGTCGGCCAAGAAGAATCTGGTCCGGATCAACCTGACCGAGACGACGATTCCGCACCAGGTTCTGGGCCGTTACGGTTCTGGCCAGGTACTGCTGAAGCCGGCTCCGGAAGGTACCGGCGTGATTGCAGGCGGCGCCGTGCGCGCTGTGATGACCTCGGCTGGCGTGCAGAACGTTCTGACGAAGAGCCTGGGCACCGCGAACCCCCACAACGTGATCAAGGCGACCTTCGATGCCCTCGTGCAGTTGCGCGACCGGCAGGAAGTAGCCACCATGCGCGGCAAGACCGTGGAGGAGCTCTAGGATCATGACGGAAACCAAGAAGATTCGCCTGCAGTATTACCGGTCGGCCATTTCGACGCCGGTGAAGCACAAGCTGGTTATCAAGGGACTCGGCTTTACGCGGCTCAACCAGATTGTTGAGCGCGTGGACAACCCTTCCGTTCGCGGAATGGTGGCCACGGTTCCTCACCTGGTCCGCATTCTCGCGGACTAGTCCGGCAGTTCCGGCGGGGTGAGGGAACTCATCCGAAGGCCGGTAGCCACGCACTTTGCCCTGTTCCCCTGGGACAGGGCTTTGGTGTGAAACCCGGTCAGGCTCCGAGGAGTGCTGGCCACAGAAACGCGAGTCGGCGGAGCCTGCGGGCGCAGCCGGCGCATGAGCGAGGACACAATGGCAAAGAATCTATCCAATCTCCGCGCGCCCAAGAAGGCAAACACCGGGCGCAAGCGTGTCGGCCGCGGTATGGGCTCAGGCATGGGCAAGACCTCAACCCGCGGCCACAAGGGCCAGGGCTCCCGTTCAGGTTCGAGCCTGATGCGTGGATTTGAAGGCGGCCAGATGCCGCTGCACCGCCGGCTGCCGAAGCGCGGCTTCACCAACATCTTCCGCGTGGAGTACACGGTCATCAACCTGACCCGTATCGAGGCGGTGGGCGTGAGCGAGATTACCCTGGACGACTACAAGAAGCTCGGTCTTGCTTCGAGCAAGAAGGCACTGATCAAGATCCTTGGCAATGGCGATCTGACGACAGCGGTGACGATTACGGCGCACAAGTTCTCCAAGACTGCCGCGGAAAAGATTGAGAAGGCCGGTGGCAAGGCCATCGTTGCCGGTGCGGAAGTGACGAAGTAGTCCCAGAGAGACAGGACAATTGCAGGCTCCAGACGATAGGATGGAGCCTGCAGGTTCCGAGCCGGTAACGGGGCAATCGATTTCTCCCTGCCGGCGACTGAAACCAGAGCTGAAACGTGCCCCCCGGGCCGTGGAGTAGATCGCAAAGCCATGTTCGATAAGTTTCTAAACATCTTCCGGATTCCGGACCTTCGCAAGCGCGTCCTCTTCACGCTTGGCCTTCTGGCGGTGTACCGCCTGGGAGCCCAGCTGCCCACGCCTGGCGTCAACTCCAAGCTGCTGGAAATCTTCTTCAAGACCCAGGGCGGCTCTGCTCTGGGCCTGCTCGACATGTTCTCGGGCGGCAACCTGCGCCGGTTTACGATCTTCGCGCTGGGGATTATGCCCTACATCACCGCGTCGATCATCTTCCAACTGCTGACAGTGGTGTACGAGCCGCTGGCACGGCTTCAGAAGGAAGGGGAACTGGGCCGCCGCAAGATTACGCAGTGGACCCGTTACCTCACTGTGATTCTGGCTGCGTTCCAGTCGATTGCGATTGCGTTTGGCCTTTCGAGCCAGGGCATGACGCTGATTTCCGGACCGAAGTTTGTTCTGCTGACGGTGCTGACGCTGACCACCGGTACGGCCTTCATCATGTGGCTGGGTGAGCAGATTACCGACCGTGGCATTGGCAACGGCATGAGCCTGCTGATTTTTACCGGTATTGTTGTGGGCCTGCCGCGCGGCATTGCCGACCTGGCCGAGAAGGTTCGCACCGATGCATGGGGCGCACTGACGGGCGTGGGCGTGATTCTGCTGCTGGTTGCCATGATTGCACTGGTTGCCTTCATCGTGTTTGTGGAGCGCAGTGAGCGCCGCATTCCGGTGCAGTCTGCGCGGCGCGTGGTTGGTCGCCGGATGCTGGGTGGTTTGAGCTCGCACCTGCCGCTGAAGGTGAACTCCGGTGGTGTGATGCCGGTGATTTTTGCCAGCTCGATTCTTTCGGCTCCGTTGCTGTTCTCGCAGATAGCCGCGGTGCAGTCGAACAAGGTGTTGTCGAACATCATGGCCAACCTGCAGCCGGGCGAGCCGTGGTACGAAATTCTGTACATGTTCTTCATCATCTTCTTCGCGTACTTCTACATTTCGATTGTGTTCCGTCCGGATGACATTGCGGACAACATGCGCAAGAGCGGGAGTTTCATTCCGGGTATCCGGCCGGGCAAGCGCACTTCGGACTACATCAACGACATTTTGACCCGTATTACCCTGGTAGGCGGCCTGTACCTGATTCTGATTTCTCTGGTGCCGACCTTCCTGCTTTCCGGCTTCCATCTCAATCACCTTTGGCTGGTTGGCGGCATCTTTGAGCGCCTGCCCGCCTTCATCACCAGCGGCCTGCACATGAACTTCTATTTTGGCGGCACGTCGCTCCTGATTGTTGTGGGTGTGGCCATGGATACCGCCAACCAGATCGAGTCGCAGTTGATCATGCGTCACTATGACGGCTTCTCGCCGCGATCCGGTCGCATCCGCGGAAGGAAGACCTGGTAATGTCCACCGTCGTCACGCCTGGAGCGGCAAGCGCTGCTCCGGGCACTCCCAACCGGGCTGCGGTCCGGCCTGGCCCCTTGCTTCTGCTGGGAGCGCCGGGTGTCGGGAAGGGCACGCAGGCCAAGGAACTTGTCCGCTTGTGGGGGATTCCGCAGATATCGACGGGAGACCTGCTGCGTGGCAATGTTGCGCAGGGCACCGACCTGGGGCGCATGGCGCACGAGATCATGCAGCGCGGAGAACTGGTTCCGGACAGCCTGGTGAACGAGATGGTGGCGGCACGGCTGGCGGAGCCGGATACGAAGAACGGCTTCATTCTGGATGGATTTCCTCGCACGCTGGGCCAGGCGCACTGGGTGGATGAGCAGCTTGCTTCAGCGGCCGACGCGCTCCCCGTGGTTGCGGTGAGCATCAAAGTGGACTACAATCAGTTATTGCGCCGTATTACCGGGCGCAGGAATTGCCCTGTCTGTCAGCGGATTTATAACATCTACCTGCAATCACCCCTGCGGGACGGTGTCTGCGACAATGACGGAGCTACCCTCGTACAGCGAAGCGACGATACAGAGCTTTGTTATGAGGGGCGTATGCGCACCTACGCCAATCTGACCGCGCCGGTTGTGGAGCATTATCGCGGACTGGGTCGGTTTGTTGAGGTGAATGGGGATTTGCCGGTGGCCGAAGTGGCTGCTGGAATTATTTCTGCCGTGGAGAAGCTTCGCCAGTAGCATCAGCGGATGCGGTGGGCGAACCTCCTCGGCCTTGTGTCTTTCCAGCGTACAAGCAGGGAAAGAGCGAACGGGAAGTGGGACTGTGGCTGTCATTTTGAAGTCAGCACGAGAGATCGAGAAGATGCGCGTTGCCGGGTCGGTGGTGCGCCAGGTGCTCGACCACGTGCGGGACCATGTGAAGCCGGGGGCCACGACGATGGATTTGGACCAGGCTGCTGAAGCGAAGCTGAAAGAGCTGGGCGCGAAGGCGGCTTTCAAGGGGTATCACGGATTTCCAGCAGTGCTGTGCACGTCGATCAATCAGGAAGTGGTGCACGGGATTCCTTCAAAGAAGCGAGTGCTGAAGGAAGGCGACATTGTCTCGATCGACTGTGGGTCGATTGTGGACGGATATTACGGGGACTCTGCGATTACGGTCGCTGTGGGCTCGATTGACGAGCGGACGCAGCGGCTGCTGGACGCGACCAAGGCGAGCCTGGAAGCAGGCATCCGGGCGGTGAAGCCGGGAGCGACGCTGGGCGATGTGGGCGCGGCGGTGCAGGAAGTGGTTGAAGCAGAGGGTTTCAGCGTGGTGCGTGATTTTGTGGGCCACGGAATTGGGACCCACATGCATGAAGATCCGCAGATTCCGAATTACGGGATTCGCGGCAAGGGTTTGAAGTTGAAGGAGGGCATGGTGCTGGCAATTGAGCCGATGGTGAACGCCGGCAAGCACCAGGTCCAGGTTCTGAAGGATGGTTGGACAGCGGTGACATCTGACGGCAGCATGAGCGCTCATTTTGAGCACACGGTTGCTGTGACAGCGGATGGCGCCAAGGTCCTGACTGCGTAGTTGAACAGGCAACAACAGGCCGGGAGCAGCAGGTACGCCCCGGAGGAAGCGAAACACAGGTTTGTCGAAAGAAGACGCGATTGAGGTAATGGCGGTGGTGCTGGAAACTTTGCCCAACGCCATGTTCAAGGTGAAGCTGGAAAACGATCATCAGGTGCTGGCCCATGTCTCGGGGCGGATGCGGAAGAACTTTATCCGTATTCTTCCGGGGGACCGAGTGGCAGTGGAACTGAGCCCGTACGACTTGACCCGCGGTCGCATCGTCTATCGCTACAAGTAGTTTCCTGCGCTCGTGAGGGCGTGTGGACAACAGGCTTTGTGCATCGGAGTTTCTGGTGCGCAGGGAAGAAGGACGTAAAAGCAAATGAAGGTTCGTGCATCAGTAAAGAAGATTTGCGACAAGTGCAAGGTCATTCACCGCCGTGGTGTGGTGCGTGTCATTTGCGAGAACGCAAAGCACAAGCAGCGCCAGGGTTAAGCCCCGGCATTCGCGAGTGTTTCCAGGGGCAGGGGCTGTGAAGGATTGCAGCATGACCGCCCAAGGGGCTAGTTAGCCGGAGCGAGAGCTCGACCAAGGCTTGCGTTGAACCCCGGAGACAAGAATCGCCCAACCCGTGCGGACCGGATAGAGGCCGGGGGCACACAACCGAAAGCATGAAGGACACCCATGGCACGTATTGCTGGCGTCGATCTGCCGCGTAACAAGCAGGCACGTATCGCGCTCACGTACATTTTCGGCATCGGGAACCCGCGTGCACTGAGCATTCTGGAGAAGGCGAACGTGGATGCGTTCAAGAAGATCCAGGATCTTGGTGAGGACGAGGTCAACCGTATCCGTCAGGTGATTGAAGATGAGGGTGGAGTCGAAGGCGACCTGCGCAAGGACGTTTCGATGCACATCAAGCGCCTGATGGACATCCAGAGCTATCGCGGAACGCGCCACAAGCGCTCGCTGCCGGTGAACGGCCAGCGTACCCGCACCAACGCACGTACCCGCAAGGGGCCGCGTCGCGGCACCGTAGCCGGTAAGAAGAAAGCGACCAAGTAATGGCTAAGCAGCAGAACGCAGCCGGCAAGGCCGGCAAGAACAAGAAGTTCAAAAAGCGTGAGCGCAAGAATGTGCCATTTGGTCTCGTGCACATTCAGGCCACGTTCAACAACACGATTGTGACCATCACTGACCCGATGGGCAACACCCTGAGCTGGAAGAGCTCTGGATCGCTCGGCTTCCGTGGATCGCGCAAGGGAACTCCCTTCGCGGCCCAGCAGGCAGCCCAGAACGCCGCCAACGCCGCCCGTGATCACGGTCTGCGCGCCGTGGACGTTCGCGTTTCCGGACCGGGATCTGGCCGTGAGTCCGCTATCCGCGCCCTGGCTGCCGCCGGTGTGGACGTACGTTCCATCCGGGACGTTACGCCAGTGCCGCACAACGGCTGCCGTCCGCCGAAGCGCCGCCGCGTCTAACTCAACCTTGCGGCATGGGAGCGCGAGTGCGCTTCCATGCCGCCAAAACTTGTTCGGGCAGGGATGAAGCTTAGGCGTAAACCTGCCGTCATCCGAACTCAGGAGAAATCATGGCCCGCTATACCGGCCCCGTATGCCGCCTTTGCCGTCGTGAAGGCACCAAGCTTTTCCTCAAGGGCACCAAGTGCACGAGCGATCGCTGCCCGCTTGAGAAGCGCAATTTTGCTCCTGGCCAGCATGGCCAGAGCCGCAAGGCGAAGATTGTGGGCTACGGCCTGCAACTGCGCGAAAAGCAGAAGGCAAAGCGCATCTACTTCACCCTTGAGACCCAGTTCCGCGCCTACTATGAGAAGGCCAGCCGCGCCACCGGTGTTACCGGCGAGCTGCTGATCCAGCAGCTTGAGCGCCGCCTGGACAACGTTGCGTTCCGTCTTGGATTTGCGATCAGCCGCCGCCAGGCACGCCAGGTGGTTCGTCACGGTCACGTGGAAGTGAACGGCCGCAAGGTGAACATCCCTTCGTTCCAGGTTTCAGTGGGCGATGTGGTTGCCATCCGTGAAGTTGCGAAGAAGCTGGTTACGATTGAAGCTTCGCGCGATTTTGCCCAGCAGAGCCCTGCGCCGAGCTGGATCAACGTGGATTTTGCCAACCTGACGGGCACGATTATTGCCCTTCCGAAGCGTGAAGACGTGAACCTGCCGGTGAACGAGCAGCTGATCGTCGAACTGTACTCGAAGTAAGACCAGCGCCGGCTGGCAGCGTGACCCGCTGCCAGCCGGCGAAATCAATCCAACCGAAGGAGAACTTGCGCGGCCGTTGCAAAATGCATCGCGACGCCTGCCGCGTGGGAAGAGTGAGAAGAAGCTATGTTGTGGAGAGGTTTTCAGAAGCCCAAGCGTTTGGCAGTGGATGCCGAGTCGCTTACCGAGAAGTTTGGGAAGTTCAGCGCGCAGCCCTTTGAGCGGGGTTTCGGCACGACGATCGGCAATGCTCTGCGGCGTACGCTGCTGAGCTCGATTGAAGGCGCAGCCGTGACCGCAGTTCGCATTGAAGATGTGCTGCACGAGTTTCAGTCCATTACCGGAGTGGTTGAGGATGCGACCGACATCATCCTGAACCTGAAGCAGATCCCGTTCAAGCTCAACGGCGACGGTCCGAAGGCGCTTTACCTGCGCGCCGATACACCGGGCATTGTCACCTCGGGCATGATTGAAGCCGACGGCGACGTGGAGATTCTGGATAAGGATATCTACATTGCGACGGTGAGCGAGGGTGGCCGTCTGGACATGGAGATGCGTTTGAAGCGTGGCCGCGGCTACGTTTCGGCGGACAAGAACTTCGACGCCGATCTCGGCATTGGTTTCATCCCGGTGGACTCGGTCCACTCGCCGGTGCGGCGCGTCAACTACCTGGTTGAAGCCGCTCGTCTGGGACAGATTACCGACTACGACAAGCTGACGCTCGAGATTTGGACCAACGGCGCTGTGTTGCCGGCCGATGCACTTGGCCTGGCTGCGAAGCTGCTGAAGGACCACATGAGCATCTTCATCAACTTCGAGGAAGAGCTGGCAACCGATACTCACGGTGAGGTTGGCGGTCTGCTGCTGCGCAACGACAATCTGAACCGCTCTGTGGAAGAGCTGGAACTGAGTGTCCGCAGCTACAACTGCCTGAAGAACGCGAACATTCAGACGATCGGCGAGCTGGTTCAGAAGACCGAAGCGGAGATGCTGAAGACCAAAAACTTTGGCCGCAAGAGCCTGAATGAGATCAAGGAAATTCTGGCCCAGATGGGATTGTCGCTGGGCATGAAGATTGACGAGAGCGGCAATGCCGTTCCGGGACCGACCAGCATTCTGCCTTCGGCCGCGCTTGCGGGTGGCTTCAGCCGCTTTGACGACGAGGACGATCTGCTGGACTCTGTGGACATGCAGTTGCCCACGGAGACGGAGAACTTCTAAACCTGTGAGGGTGGGTTGGGTGCAGGCCTGACCCGCCCTTCAGTTTGGTTTGACCAGAGATTCGGCCGGGCAAGCTTGGCGGCCACAAAAATTCCGGAATTCGGGAAAGAGAGCAACAACATGCGTCATCGCAACGGAAATTACAAACTGGGACGGAACACGAGTCATCGTCGCGCGCTGCTGCGCAACCTGGTGACCTCCGTCATTCTTGAAGACCGCGTCGAGACCACTTTGGCCAAGGCCAAGGCAGTTCGTCCGCTGGTTGAGAAGATGATTACCCTGGGCAAGAAGGGCGATCTGCACTCCCGTCGTCAGGCACTGTCGTTCCTGATGACCGACATCAGCGTTACCCGGTTGTTCGAGACCGTGGCGCCGCGCTATGGCGATCGCCAGGGCGGGTACCTGCGGATCGTGAAGACGGGCTTCCAGAAGGGCGATGGCGCCGAGAAGGCCTTCATCGAGCTGCTGGGCGCGGAGAAGGAACTGGACAAGAAGCGCCAGAAGTCTGCCGACATCAAGGCCAAGAAGCGCGCCGAGCTGGAAGCAGAGCTGGAGAAGCAGAAGACCGAAGCGGGCGAAGAAGCCGCGGCGTAGTTGCCGGGGTTTCTCTGACGAGAAGCGAAGGCAAAAGGGCATCCCGATTGGGGTGCCCTTTTGTTGTGGGCGGAAGTCCATTCCGGAATGGCAAGCCGAAAGGCAGTGGCCCAAGGGCGAGAGATTTGTGACTCCCATGTCCCAAAGGCGGGACATGGGGCACCCGTCGGGTTCGCTCGGAGCGAGAAAAAAGGCAGGGGAGCGCGTGGGCGCTCCCCTGCTTGTTGGGACCTGGATTTTGGTTTAGTGCATGGCGATGTCGCTTTTTCCTGCGGCGGCGGGTTGGTTGCGCTTGAGGAGGAAGGCGAGGAAGATCATGCCGAGAGCCATCCAGAAGAGCATTTTGAAGACGTCGATGTAGCCCTGCATGCCGGCCTGTCGCTGGAGTTCGCCGTAGATGGAGCCGATGGCCATTCCGCCGCCGTTGGGGCCGCCGAAGTGCTGGCCGAGGAAGCCGCCAACGCCCTTGGTGTACTGGTCAAAGGGGATGTTGGCGGAGGTCATCTTCTCCTGGAGGAGAGCCTGGTGGTGCATGGCCTGGCGGGTGACCAGGGAGCCGGTGATGGCGATGAAGATGGAGCCGCCGATATTGCGGACGAAGTTGATGAGGCCGGCGACCTGGTTGCTCTGCTCGCGCGGGGTGCCGATGTAGGCGGCGGTGGTGATGGAGATGAAGCAGAAGGGGATGGGGGCCAACTGGACGACGCGGAGGAGCGAAGCGTTCCAGAAGGTCATGCCGAGGCTGAGCTGGGTGGTGGTGAACCAGAAGCTGGCTGCGAAGAAGCAGAAGCCGACGGCGGCGATGTAGCGCGCGGGGAATTTGCCGACGGCCCAGCCTGCGAAGGGCATGACGAAGACGAGGGAGAAGCCGCCTGCGGTGAGGGCCTTGCCGGATTCGGTGGCAGTGTAGCCGAGCAACTGCTGGAGCAACTGTGGCTGGAGGACGGTGCTGGCGTTGAGGACGCCGCCGACCAGCATCATGAGGAAGCAGCAGATGGCGAAGTTGTAGCTCTTGAAGAGCTTTAGGTTGATGAGGGGGGCCTTGTGACGCCACTCCCAGACGACGAGGCCGATGATGCCGGCGACGAAGAGGAAGGCGAAGAAGCAGACAAAGCGGGAGGCGAACCAGTCCATTTCCTCGCCCTTGTCGAGCATGATTTGCAGGCCGCCCATGGAGATGACGAGGAAGGAGAGGCCGACGAAGTCCATGTTGAAGAGGCGCTTGCGGTCGGGGACGATCCAGGGTGGGTCTTCGACGAGGCGGACAACGAGGAAGTATGCGAGGACGCCGACAGGGATGTTGATGTAGAAGATCCAGCGCCAACTGTAGCTGTCGGTAATCCAGCCGCCGAGGGTGGGGCCGATGGAGGGAGCGAGGACGGCGACGAGGCCGTAGAGGGCGAAGGCCATGCCGCGGCGGCGGTCGTCGAAGCTGTCTGCCATGATGGCCTGGGCCATGGGCTGAAGGCCTCCGCCTCCGGCGCCCTGCATGACCCGGAAGACGAGGAGCATGGGCAGGGAGGGTGCAATGCCGCAGAGGAAGCTGGAGATGACGAAGAGGAAGAGGCAGATCATGAAGAAGTTTTTGCGGCCGAGCACGCTGGAGGCCCAGCCGCCGAGGGGCAGGACGATGGCATTGGCAACCAGGTAGCTGGTGAGCACCCAGGTGCCTTCATTGGTGCTGGCGCCGAGGTCGCCGGAGATGTGAGGCAGGGCGACGTTGGCGATGGAAGTGTCCAGCACCTCCATGAATGCGGCGAGCGCGACGGTGGCAGCGATGGCCCATGGGTTGGCGCGGGGCTTCCAGTGGGCGTGGCTGAGCACGGAGGGAGATGGATTGTTGACCGTCCGCTCGGTCTTTTCTGGCACGACGAGAGGGGCATCCCCACCTAGTGCCTGGGCAGTACTTCCCATGAACTTCCTTTCAAACTATGACGCATTAAGAATGGCAGGGGGTGGAGCTTTAGAAACTGCCTCTACTCCAGATGGCCAAAGCAGCCCCGGGGATGCAGAAATCAGAGGGTACCGAGGCCGGAAGGGAGGGATTTGGGTCTCCAGGAGGCGGTAAACAGGAGTGCGAGGAGTGCTCCGCCGAGGTCGATGAGGACATCGCTGAAGAGGCCAGTGCGGTTGGGGAGGAAGAGCTGGTGGAGTTCGTCGAGGGAGGCGATGGCGAAGACGCAGGGAAGAGTGAGTGTCCATGCGAGGACGCGGCTGGGAAAACTGACGCTGCGCGCCTGGAGGGTCAGCCACCAAGCGCGGAAGAGGAGAGCGCCAAAGATGCCATAGCCGATGACGTGTCCGATTTTGCGGATGACCTGATGCCAGGCCCACCACTGGTTGAAGGAGTAGGGGCCGTGGAAGAAGGTGAAGACTCGTCGGAGAGGCTCGAAGGTGTGGTCCGCGCCCATGATGGGAGAAGACTCAAATGCGATGACCGCAAGCCAAAGGGCGACGGGCCACCACGCGTGCCAACGAGCTATCCGGAGGTCTCCGATGGTTGGCTCCGAGCTACTCGACATGGTAGTTGGGAGCTTCGCGGGTGATGATGACGTCGTGGACGTGGCTCTCGCGGAGTCCGGCGGAAGAGATGCGGACGAAGCGGGCATTCTGGTGGAGTTCCTGGATGGTGGAGCATCCGACGTAACCCATGCCGGAGCGAAGGCCGCCGACGAGTTGGTAGATCATGGATTCGAGGGGTCCGCGATAGGGGACGCGGCCTTCGATGCCTTCCGGAACGAACTTGGCGAGGCGGTTGGAGCCGGTGGCTTCGGGGCGAGTGAGGCTATCGGGGCGGCGTTCCTGTGCCTCGGCCAGATCTTCCTTGCCCTGGAAGTAGCGTTCGCCGGAGCCCTGGCTCATGGCGCTGAGGGAGCCCATGCCGCGGTAGCTCTTGAAGGATCGGCCCTGGTAGAGGATGGTTTCGCCCGGGCTCTCGTCGACACCGGCGAAGAGGGAGCCGATCATGACGGAGCTGGCACCGGCGGCGATGGCCTTGGAGATTTCGCCGGAGTACTTGATGCCGCCGTCGGCGATGACGGGGATGCCGTGCTGGCTGGCAGCGCGATAGGCCTCAGCAATAGCGGTGACCTGGGGCATGCCAGCGCCGGTGACCATGCGGGTGGTGCAGATGGAGCCGGGGCCGATGCCGACCTTGATGGCGTCTGCGCCAGCGTCGATGAGGGCCATGGCGCCCTCGTATGTGGCGACGTTGCCGGCGAGGAGGCCAATATTGGGGAAGGCCTTTTTGACGGCGGTGACGGCTTCGAGGACGCGGGTGGAATGGCCGTGGGCGGAGTCAATGGCGAGGACGTCGCAACGGTTGCGGATGAGCTCGGCGGCGCGTTCGAGGAAGTCGCCGGTGGCACCGATGGCACCGCCGACGCGGAGGCGGCCCTTTTCGTCCTTGGAGGCGTTGGGGTATTTGAGTTTCTTCTGGATGTCCTTGACGGTGATAAGGCCCTTGAGCTCGTACTGGTCGTTGACGACGAGGAGCTTTTCGACGCGGTGCTTGTGAAGGATGAGCTCGGCCTCGTCGAGGGTGGTGCCGACGGGGACGGTGATGAGGTCGGCTTTGGTCATCACGTCGCCGACGGGGATGTCGGTGCGGGTTTCAAAGCGGAGGTCCCGGTTGGTGAGGATGCCGACGAGCTTTTTGCCCTGGGTGACGGGGACGCCGGAGATTTTGTAGCGGCGCATGACGTCGAGGGCAGCGGCGATGGGCTGGTCGGGGCCGATGGTGACGGGGTCGACAATCATGCCGCTTTCCGAGCGCTTGACCTTGTCGATTTCGCCGGCCTGCTCTGCGATGGAGAGGTTGCGGTGGACGATGCCTATGCCACCCTGCTGGGCCATGGCGATGGCCATGCGGGACTCGGTGACGGTGTCCATGGCGGCGGAGAGGAGCGGGGTATTGAGGGTGATGGCCTTGGTCAGCTGGGTTTGGGTGCTGACCTGGTTGGGCACCACGTCCGAATAGGCGGGGATGAGGAGGACGTCATCGAATGTAAGGGCTTCGGGCAAAGAATTGGTGAGCATAGGATTCCAGTGCCCCCGGCTTTGCCGGAGCGAGATGCTCGCGTGGCGGCCTCGGGGCTTCCCGTTATTGTATCGGAACGGTCAAGAGTGGACGGTTGAATTCGCGGTAAAGTGCGATGGACCCTCAGCGTGGTGATTTGGGTACTGGTTGGGTGTTGGCATTTGCCAGCGGGTTAGCTAGGATAGGTTAGCAGGAGATGTTTTCATGGTTACGAGTACGGTGTTTGAAGCGAAGACAAATCTCTCGCGGCTGTTGCAGCAGGCGCAGCAGGGCGAGGTTGTGGTGATTACGAGCGGGCGGGAACGGACTCCGGTGGCTCGACTGGAGGCGGTTGCGCCGGTGGTGAAGCAGCGGCTGGGGGCTCTGGAGACGCCGGGATTTGCGTTGCCTGCCGACTTCTTTGAGCCGATGGCAGAGGATGAACTGCGCCAGTGGGAAGGCGGGGAGTAGCCGTGAAGCTGCTGCTGGATACCTGCACGCTGCTGTGGGCGACGATGACGCCGGGGGCACTGAGCGAGAAGGCGCGAGGGCTGATTGCCGATCCGCAGAATGAGATCCTGGTTTCGGCGATATCGGCGTGGGAGATTGCTACCAAGGTGCGGCTGGGCAAGCTGTCGGGTGCGGAACAACTGGAAGCGGAGTACCTGGCGGTGATGGAGCGGGCGGGGTACCGGCAGGTGGGGATGGACACGGGGATGGCGCTGCGGGCGGGGCGGCTGGTGGCGGAGCATCGGGACCCGTTTGACCGGATGCTGGCGGCGACGGCGCTGAGCGGGGATATTGCGATTGTGAGCCCGGACGCGCAACTGGATGCGTTCGGGGTGAGGCGGGTTTGGTAGGAGTTAACCCTGACGGGCGGCGCGGAGGATGGCGGCGAGGGAGAGTTCGACATCGGCGTCGGTGGTGGCCCAACTGGAGACGCTGATGCGCATGGCGGTGTGGCCCTGCCAGAGGGTGGAGCCGCACCAGCAGGTGCCTTCCTGTTGCAGGTGGGCGACGGTGGCGAGGGTGTGGGCGGGGGAGCCGAAGTCGACGAGGACCTGATTGATGACGACATCGTTGAGGATGCGGAAGCCGGCGGCGTGGAGGCTGGAGGCGAAGCGCTGGGCGTGGGCGGTGGTGCGGTCGACGATGTCTGCGAGGCCGGCGCGGCCGAGGGAGCGGAGGGCGGCCCAGAGCTCGACTCCGCGCGCGCGGCGGGAGAGTTCGGGATTGTACTGGGAGGGCTCGCGAGGGCCGTCCTGCTGGAGGTAGGCGGCCTGTATGGACATGGCGGCTTTGAGCCATTGGGGTTCGCGGAGGAGAGCGATGCCGCAGTCGTAGCCGATGTTGGGCCATTTGTGGCCGTCGGTGGCCCAACTATCGGCGAGGGAGTAGCCGGCGGTGAGGTGGCGCAGGTGGTCGGAGGTGGCGGCCCAGAGTCCGAAGGCTCCATCGACGTGAATCCAGGCACCGGAATCGCGGGCGGCGGGGAGGATGGCGGCGGCGGGGTCGAAGCTGCCGGTGTTCACGTTGCCGGCCTGGAGGCAGAGGATGGTGCGGTCGTCGAGGCGGGGAAGGGAATTGATGCGCATGCGGCCCTGGGAGTCGACGGGAACGCGGATGATGCGGCGGCGGCCGAGGCCGAGCATGCCGAGGGCTTTGATGAGGGAGCTGTGGACCTCGTCGCCAACGACGACGGTGATGGGGGGCGCGCCGAAGAGGCCGTCGTTTTCGACATCCCAGCCGGCGCGGGTGAGCAGGGCGTTGCGGGCGGCGGCGAGGCAGGAGAAGTTGGCCATGGTTGCGCCGGTGACGACGGCTCCGCCTGTGGAGGCAGGGAGGCCGAAGAGTTCGGCGATCCATCGGATGGCGGTGGCCTCAAGGGCGGCGGCGGTGGGGGACTGGACCTGGAAGGCGGCGTTCTGGTCCCAGGTGTTGACGAGGATGGCGGCGCCGAGTGCAGCGGGGACCATGCCGCCGTTGACGAAGCCGAAGTAGCGTCCGCCGGAGTTGGCGACCGTGGCCGGGGAGCCGAGGAGGTGGAGCTGCTGGAGGACGGCGGAGGGGGCGGTGGGGTGGTCGGGGAGGTCACCGCAGAGGGCGGGGAGGTCGGCGACGGCCTCGGGAGTGGGAGCGACAGGGCGGGCGTGAGCCTGAGCGAGGTAATCAGCGGCGTGGGAGGTGGACTGGGCGAGGATGGCGGCGCGGGTGGCGGCGATGGAGTCGGCGGTGTGGGCGGGGTTTGGGGAAGGCATGACTGGGGTAGTCTAGCAAAAGGACGAGTTGCGGGAATGGCAAGAATTTTATGCCTGGATTAACTGTGCTTCGGCGATGGCGGCAGAGATGACCTGGTCGGTGATGCCGTGTTTGCGGAGGCTTTCGGTCAGGGCCTGGAGTTGGGAGTTTTCCAGACGCGCGCGGTCTTTGCGAAGGCCCTGGCCGATGTAGGCGCGGATGAGGGGTTGGTAGCCGGAGAATCCCAATGCGGGGGCGATCTCCTTCAAATCTTCAATCACATCTTCGGGCATGCGGAGGCTGATGATGGCCATGGGGCGATCTTTGCGGAGTCGTTGCTGGATTCGTTCACTCACTGTCTTCATATGTCTTCCTCTCCTGCGAGGTGGCAGGGCGTGCCGAGATGATTCGGATGGTGTCGCGGTCGTGCAAGATATGCACAACAAAGAGAAGGTTCCAGTCCTCCGTTAACCCGATGACGGCCGCGCGCTGTTCGCTTCCGGAGGTGGCATCCTGATACGCAAGGAATGGGTCAAAAAAAGACCTGGCACGCTGTTTCAAAGCGGATGCCGTGTTTTGCCACGTTGACGGAGGCCTTTGCCGCGTCCCAGACGAAGACTTGGCCGTGGTAAAGGAATTGGCAATCCACGAGACTAGCGTATATACGTTGTATGGCTGTCGTCAAGAGGGGCGAACTGCGTTTGGTGTGGGTGAGGACTATTGCATCTGGTTTGGGGACGGCATAAAATCGCGGTTAACTTTCAGTCGATGATTATTTCATTCTTAAATCAGGAACATATGACTCAGAATTTGAGATTGATGTTTGTGTCTGCCCTGCGAGGGATTGGGTTGGGCGCGGTTCTAACGATGATGGCGGGCTGCGGAGGGTCGGGTGGGAGTTCCTCCTGCGGGTCATGTGGCGGCGGGGGCGGGGGCAGTCCGACGGATGTGACGATTGTGTTTGACGGAAGTGCGCCGACTGCGGTGGCGACGCAGGTGGGGGCGGGGAATTTTGCTGCGGCGAGCCTGTCGGGCGGGAAGTTGACGGTGGGTGTGCCGAGCGGGACGACGAACTATGCTGTGGCGTATGTGTGCCCGCCGGTGCAGTTGGCCGCTCCTGTGAATCTGCGGGAGAACTTTGTTCATGTATGGGAGGCGGCGCTGACGGATGGCACGAGTTTTTCGCAGAGTTGCGGGAACGGCAACAGCGGGTTTGCGACGGGGACATTGACGGGCAGCGTGGACGCGTCGGCGATTGCGGGGACGAGCAATGTGGAGGTGCTGGCATTCAACGGCACGAACGAGGTTGCGGGTGCGGTGGCGTCGAATGCGGGGAGCTTCTCGATTGCAGCGCCGACCGGGGCGGACAGGGTGGAAGTGCTGGCGTATGACAGCCTGTTCCACCTGCAGGCGGCGAAGGATTTGGGGAGCCAGACGGCACCGGGCGCGGTGAATGGTGGCAGTGCGGTGAGCCTGGGGGCGGCGGATCAGGTCGGGTCGCAGCCGATTACTTACAGCAATGTTCCGGCGGGGTATCAGGGGCCGATGTCGTTTGCGAGCATTGTGCTGGGCACGGCAGGAGTGGCGACGCTGACGACCGGGGGGGCGGCGTATCCGACGCTGCCTGCGGGGGCGCTGGAGAATGGTGACACCTACTCGGTGATTTCGACGGTGATTGCGACGGGAACACCGTCCAAGTCGATGACCGTGTCGCAAACTTTTACCGCAGCACAGCCGATTGCGGTGGTGTTTCCGGCTGCGTTTGCACCGGTTGCGCCGACTGCGGCGGCGTGGCCGAGCTTTACGATTTCGTACTCGGGATTCCGCAGCGGGAGTATTTCGGACGCGGTGATTTATCGGTGGAACACCTCGGGAACGACAACCTACGCACTGGATGTTTTGAGCACGGCGGCGCACCAAGGCGCATCCACGAGTGTGGCGGTTCCGGATCTTTCGGGGATAGCGGGATTCCCGGCAGCGCCAGTGTCAGGCAGCACGGCGATATGGTTTGAGGGTGTGGTGGATTCGAGCTATCCTCCGGGGCTGGGAACGCCAGTGGTGGCGACGGTGAGCCAGGTGGGGGCCAGCGGCGACTACTTCGTTCCTTAGGCGCGGCTGTGGCGTGTGAATTGTCAGCAATCGCGTTGAATTTCCGGGCGAATGGACGTATTCTGATAGAGCAGACGAATTTGTCCGCCAGGTATGCCGTGGGTTTGCCGGCTGGCGGAGAGAGGAGTGGGCTTACAGCCCACTTTTTCTTTGGACGTAACTTGGGCAGTTGGGCACAGGTGGAAGGTGTTCCGAGGCAGGTTAAGTCTCTCATTATCAACAAAAACGTGATTCCTGAGTGGAATTGCCGGAATTGGGCACAATCGCAGAACATGGCCGTAAAGCTTGACGAAATGCGCGCAGCCGCCGACCGGGTGGCAGGGTCTCTGGGACTTGAAGTGGTCGAACTCGAATTCACCACGCAGGGCAAGAGCCGTGTTTTGGCCGTTTATCTGGAAAAAGATGGAGCCGGGCGGGCATTGAAGCTGGCCGAGCTGGCGGATGGAACGCTGGAAGAGGGCGCTGTTCCGGAGCGTTATGCGACGGGCGAGCTGAATCCGGCGCAGCTTTCGTGGTTGACGCATGAGGATTGCGCGGAGTTCAGCCGGGATTTTGGCACGCTTCTGGATGTTGAGAATATCGGGCCGGAGTCAGAGTATCTGCTGGAGGTGAGCTCTCCGGGGCTTGACCGGCAGTTGACGAGCCCTGGGGATTTTGATCGGTTTCAGGGGTTGCTGGTGAAGATTCGCACCTTTGAGCCGATTGCCAACAATCGCAACTGGCAGGGACGTCTTGTGACCGTAGCTGCGGATGTGCTGACGCTGGATTTGACCGCGACGCGGCAGAATTCGAAGTCACGGAAGGCCGGGGTTTCCACGGTGGAGATAGCCCGCACGAATATTGAGCTAGCCCGGCTGGTGCCGGAGTTTTAACCGAAACGGACGCGGCTCCAGGAGGAGTCAGAGTCCCATGTCCGCCCCGGCAGAGAGCGCGGGGCAACAGAATTCAAAACCAGGCCTCGCCGAAGTTGCGCAGGCCGGAACCAGGAAGTAAGAAACGTTATGGCAAGCGTCCTGTATCAGAGCATTGAGTTGCTCAGCCGCGAAAAGAACATTGACCCCGAGATTGTTGTCGGCGCCGTGGAAGAGGCGTACGCGCTGGCGACCCGCAAGTACTACAAGTCGCAGGAGAATATGCGCGGCGAGCTGGACAAGGAGACCGGGGTCATCAAGGTGTACTCCTACAAGACCGTGGTGGCGACCGAGGATGACGTGGAAGACCCGGTGAACCAGGTGACGATTGAGGATGCGAAGGCTCTCGCGGATGGCGCGGAGCTGGAGCCTGGGACGGAGATCCGGTTCTACCAGGACACGGCACCGCTGGGCCGGATTGCGGCGCAGTTGGCCAAGCAGGTGATCTTCCAGAAGGTTCGTGAAGCTGAGCGCGACACGGTATTCAACGAGTACGCGCACCGCGAGAAGGAAGTGCTTTCAGCGCAGGTGAAGCGGATTGAAGGCCAGGACATCATCATTGACCTGGGCAAGGCCGAGGCGCGGATGCCGAAGCGCGAGCAGTCGCGGCTGGAGTCGTTCACGGTTGGCGAGCGGATTCGCGTGGTGCTGTTGAAGGTGGACCGGACGGCGAAGGGGCCGCAGGTGATTGTTTCGCGGGCTGCGCCGGAGCTGGTGTCGAACCTGTTTCAGTCGGAAGTGCCTGAGATTTACGACAACACGGTGGTGATTCGCGCGATTGCGCGTGAGGCCGGTGAGCGCACCAAGATTGCGGTGATGAGCCGGGACAAGGACGTGGACCCGGTGGGCGCGTGCGTGGGCATGAAGGGCATGCGTGTGCAGTCGATTATCCGCGAGCTTCGCGGGGAGAAGATTGACATCATCGAGTACTCGGAAGAGATCACGACCTTTGCCGAGAAGGCGTTGCAGCCTGCGAAGGTGAGCCGGGTTTCGATTTTGGACCTGGCGGACAAGCAACTGGAAGTGATTGTGGACGACACGCAGCTTTCGCTGGCGATTGGCAAGAAGGGGCAGAATGTTCGCCTTGCTGCCAAGCTGCTGGGCTGGAAGATTGACATCAAGAGCGAGGAAGAGAAGCGCCAGGAAGTGGAGCAGCAGATGACTGGCTTCTCTGGTGGGCCTTCAACGCCGATTGAGCAGATTTCCGAACTGGGCGACAGCATTACGGCCAAGCTGGTGGCTGCCGGCATTACGACGGTGGAAGCGCTGGCAGACATGACGCCGGAGCAACTGGAAGAGATTCCGGGGATTGGCGAGAAGACGCTGGAGCGCATCAGTGTTGCGGTTCGCCACTACTTTGGTCAGTACGAAGAGGGCGAGGCGCGGCCGGCATCGGCTGAGCCTGCGGCGGTTGCGGAAGTGCCGTCGACGGATGTTTCGGTGAGTGAAGAGACGGTGACGGAAGAGATTGCCGGCGATTCGCCCGCGACGGAACCCGCGATTGAGCCATCGATTGAAGCGGCTACGGAAGCAGCGGCCGACCGAGAAGTTGAAGCAGCGGCGGAAGAAGTGCCGGTTGCAGAAGAAAAGACGGATGAAGTGCAGGGCGACGCATAATATGCGTCACTTTGTGCAGCAATTTTCAAGGGATAATAGCAATTGGCTGTGGATGATTCGCGGTGAGGTTGCTATGACCATGTAACCGAGGCAGTGGGCAACACAACGAAAAGAGGCGGATGAGCAAGGTTCGAATTAACGATCTGGCGCGCGAGCTGGAAGTCAAGAGTAAAGAGATTCTCGAAGCGCTTGAGCATATGAATATGGCGAACGGCAAGACCCACTCGAGCTCCATTGAGGAGTATGAGGCGGAGAAAGTTCGTTCGCATTTCCAGCGAGGAACGAAGCCGGCACCATCGGCCTCGAGCTCCCGTCACGATGCCGGCCCGCAGCCGAAGATTGATCTTTCGCATATCTCCAAGCCTGGGGATGTGCTGAAGGCGATTCTGGCGAAGAAGGCAGAGACGGAGCGTCTGGCGCAGTATCCCCAGCGCCCGGCTGCGCCGAGTGCGGCTCCCGCCGTTGTGGCTCGTCCGGCAGCACCGGCAGCGCCGACGTTTGTGGCGCGCCCTGCTGCAGCGCCTGTCCCTGCGCCGCGCGTTGTGACGCCGGCCTCAGTGGCACAGCGGCCTGAGCCTCGCATTATTGTTCCTCAGCAGCGTCCGCCGGCTGCTGTTGTGCCGGCTGCGGTGGTTCGCCCGGGAGTGCCGGTGATTGCCCGGCCTGCCGGCATCGCGCCGGTGATAGCACGGCCAGGTATGCCCGCAGTTACGGTTGCGCAGCCGGTGAAGACTGTGGTGGTGAAGCCGCCGGTGACTGCGGCCCCCGCAGCACCAGCCGTCCCGACCGCCCCGGCGGTTGAGGCAGCGCCTGCCGTTGTGGTGGCTGCGCCGAAGCCGGTTGAGGTTGAGACGCCCGTTGTTGCGGCTGTGGTGGTGCCGGAGGTTCCGGCTGCTCCTGCCGCGGCACCAGTTGCCGCGCCTGAGGCAGCGCCGGTTGTTGCTGCTGCGGTTGTGGAAGCTCCTGTGGCCAAGGCTGAGCCTGTTGTTATTGAAGTGCCTGCTGCACCGGAAGCTGCAGTGGTGGTTGCCGAGCCGGTGGTTTCGGCTCCTGCAGCGCCGGAAGTTCCTGCAGCGCCGGCTGTGCCTGTGCGCAAGGTTGTGATGCCGCAGACCGGGCCGCGTCCTGTGTACAAGGCGCCACCGCCGCCACCGCCGTCGGCGATTCCTGCCGCGGGACAGGGTGGGCAGGGAGGCCCTGGAGGTCCGGGAATCCAGCGTGGCAAGCCAATTTTCGATCGCCGTCCGCAGGGTGGGCCTGGATTCAATCAAGGATTCAATCAGGGGCCTGGCGGATTTGCGCCGCGTCCGCAGGGTGGATTTGCCCCGCAGGGCGGAGCGCCGGGTCAGTTCCCGGGTGGTCCTCGTCCCAAGCATCCGACACGTCCAGGGTTTACGCCCGGCGGAGGCCCTGGTGGCCCGGGCGGACGTCCGGGATTTGGGGCACCGCGCCCTGGTGGGTTTGGCGCGCCTCGTCCGGGTGGCTTTGGAGCCGCACCGGGTGGAGCGCCGCCGCCTGAGGCAGGCCGTCCCATGCGCAATGCGCCTGCGAAGGGCCGTGGACGCCAGCAGCAGTATCCGAAGACGAAGGAAGGCCCGATGAAGGGCTTTGTACCGCCGCCGCGTTTTGGTGGTGCGTACCTGGGCAACGAGCCGCCACCGGTGAATCGCGAGATTACGGTGACGGAAGGGATCAGCGTGAAGGACCTGGCCGAGAAGCTGGAGATTCGCGCGAAGGACCTGATTGGCGTGCTGCTGATGCGCGGTGTGTTTGTGACCGTGAACCAGTCGCTGGATGCCGAGATGGTGAAGGATGTGGCCTCGCGGTTTGGCGCGGCGGCTACTGTGATCAGCTACGAAGATGAAATCGCGAACCAGGCAATCGAAGAGATTCTGGAGAGCGACAACATTGACGAGTTGGAGATTCCGCGTTCGCCTGTGGTCACGGTGATGGGTCACGTTGACCATGGCAAGACGAGCCTGCTCGATGCCATTCGTGAGACGGATGTGGTGAGCGGGGAAGCCGGCGGCATCACGCAGCACATTGGTGCGTACAAGGTGCGGTTCAGCAAGGAAGGTTCGCCGGCTTCGGGCCGCGAGATTGTCTTCCTGGATACTCCGGGTCACGAAGCGTTTACGCGTATGCGTGCCCGTGGTGCCAAGGTAACTGATCTTGTGGTGATTGTGGTGGCGGCTGATGATGGGCCGATGCCGCAGACGCTGGAAGCGATTGACCATGCCAAGGCTGCAGGCGTGCCGATGATTGTGGCCGTGAACAAGATTGACAAGCCGGATGCGAATCCGGACAAGGTGATGAAGCAGCTCGCTGACCGCGGCCTGGTTCCCGAAGAGTGGGGCGGCGATGTTGTGTACGTTCCTGTTTCGGCGAAGAAGCGGATTGGTTTGGACGCGCTGCTGGAGATGATTTGCCTGGTGTCGGACGTTGCCGCGCTGAAGTGCACCCCTGGCCGCAAGGCTGTGGGTACTGTGCTGGAAGCCAAGCTGGACCGCGGACGCGGTACGGTGGCGACGGTGCTGGTGCAGAACGGTACGCTGCGCGTGAATGAGAGCTTTATCGTCGGCAACACGTTTGGCAAGGTTCGCGCGATGTTTGATGACCGCGGCCGGGCCATTGAGGAAGCCGGCCCGTCGACCCCTGTGGAAGTGCTGGGACTGGAAGGGATGCCGGATTCCGGCGACACCTTCCTGGTTGTGGCCGACCGCGACAAGGCGAAGGGCATTGCGCAGTACCGCAAGATGAAGGAGCGCGAGGCGCAGCTTGCCAAGAGCAGCCGCGTGTCGCTGGAAGGGCTTGCGGAGCAGATTCGTCAGGCGGGCGTCAAGGATTTGGCGATCATCATCAAGGGCGACGTTACGGGTTCGGTGGAGGTCATTGCCGACTCGCTTATCCGGATGTCTACCGAGAAGGTGCGGATCAAGGTTATTCACTCTGGTGTGGGCGCGATTACCGAAAGCGACATTCTGCTTGCTTCGGCCTCGAACGCGATCATCATCGGCTTCAACGTACGTCCCGAGCGGAAGGCTGCCGAACTTGCCCAGCAGGAGAATGTGGAAATCAGACTGCACTCGATTATTTACGAGTTGCAGGACGAGATTCGCAAGGCAATGCTTGGCTTGCTCGACCCGACCTTCAAGGAGAACTACCTTGGCCGTGGCGAAATTCTCAACGTCATTCGCATTCCAAAGGTCGGCACAGTTGCCGGATCGAGGGTGCTGGACGGTGTGCTTCGCCGCGATGCGGAAGTCCGCATCAGCCGTGGTGGGGAGCAGATCTGGAAGGGCAAGATTGGCTCTCTGCGGCGGTTCAAGGACGATGTGAAGGAAGTGACGAACGGCATGGAGTGCGGCATCGGGTTTGGCAGCTTCCACGACCTGAAGGAAGGCGACATTATTGACGCCTTCACGACGGAGCGGATGGCGAGCGACCTGGGCGCGCTGACGACGCCGGCGGTTGTCCGGGAGTAGGCTGGACGATTGTGAATGAACCGGGACGGCCCGCTGCGATGCAGCGGGCCGTCTTGCGTTGGGGGGGCATGAAGGTTCGCTGCAGAACTGCTGTTGCAGATGTAACCGGAATTGCGAGTATGCCTGGGGTTCCTTGCTATCTGACGCGTAATGTCAGGAGCGTGTTCACCGCAGTTGACGCGAGGTCTCCGGAGTTTCAGTATCCATGACAACTGTGACCGGGCTCACAGACAGATGCCGGTTTTGGGCACACTGTTCTATCGACCCATCACTCGGAGAACTTGGTTAGAGGTGTTACATGACCGGAGTAAAGTTATACCCAATTCTTGGGATTTCTGTTATTACTGCTGTTGTTGGGGTTGGACTCCTGCTTATGAGCAACGGAGGAGCAACTTCCAGTCCGGATAAGTCCATAGCCGGGTTTATTGATGCGGAATCTCGTGTCGATCTGGCGACCATGGAAAAGTCCTCCAGCAAGGCGCTCTTTCAAAACTTTGTCGGCAAGTTCGGCGAGGCTAAGTATCGGGAAGTACGCGGTATCTATCAGGAAGCCTATGACTTGGCTGATCCGAAGTGGGAGCAGTATCGCGAGAGAGCGAGGGTTGCTGCGGAGAAGGAGCACCAGAGCCTTGCTGAGGAGATCAGCAAGAAGGGCCATGATGCCCTAGGGGCGCTACCAGCCGAGCAAAAGATGCAGTTGATTGATGACCGGGCGAAGTTCAGCGACTTCGTTTTTGACGAGGGGCTGAAGGCGCTAACCGCCGATGAGCGGTCGAAGATTGCTGATCCCCGGGCCTTCCGCGAGAACAGGGACATCCAGGCGTTCACGGATCACGAAGGATTCGCACTGCTGCCGGAAGAGGACCGGAGCGCGCTGAAATCACCGGCAGCGTTGTCAGCATCGCTGACGCCGGAGCGGGTGGCGTTTCTGGAGAGCATTGGACTGCCGCAACTGACGGCGAAACAACGCGAGACCATCGCCGGGATTTCGTCTTCCGAGTTGAATAATCCGCAGGATTTTATGGTGCGGAATGGCCGTGAGTCGGCGCAAGCATTCCTGAAGGATTCCGGGCTTGACCCGAAGGTGACGATTAAGGAGTGTAACTATTTATCGGAAGATGAATTTGGCAGTCTTTTCAAGGGAAACACGGCGAGGTGCCTGATTGGTATTCGCATCCGGGGTACCGAGCATCACGTGGTTGCAGTCGTTGAAAAGCAGTCTGGTTCGTGGAAGATCAGTTCGCTTTTTCCGATGCTGAACGGATTCCCTGACGCATATCCGCCACGGCCCGTGGGTAGGCTAGCGGTAGAGGAGCCAGTGGCAGCGGAACCGGCGCAGGTTCAGGAGGCGGCGGAGCCAGCACCCGCAGAGGTATCCGTGCAGCGGCCGAGGATTCCTCATGCACAGTGGGTGGAGGTGCCTGATCCGGGTACAGCGGCGATTGCGCGAGATGCCATTCTTGTGGGACTTGCCCATCTCTTCCCAGTGCCGATGACATGGTTGACGACTGGACTATTCGTTCTCCTGGCAATCATTCTCTTCTGCTTGGTGATGACCATCAATTTCCGCCGTTTGAAGCAGGAGACGTTCCTGCCGGAGTGGCTTGAGGGCGAGATTCAACTGGAAGAGATTCAGGTCTCGCATTGGTGGTCGAGTGTGTGGCTGCGGCTGACGAACAAGCGAATCATTCAGGTTCGGCTGAGTTGGTTCTTCTCGCGCCGGACGGTTTTTGGCATCGCGCTGGATGATATTCACTCCGTCACCTGGCGCCGCTATTCGAACTGGCTGCTGATTCTGATAGGGATTTGGCTCTTTGGCCGCACGAACCCGATTGCCTTGATTCTGTTGATGTGGGGTTTGGAGAGCAGGATACTGTCTATCAAGTTCAGCACTCCGCTGGCGCAGATGCCGTTCCCGCGGGCACGTGCTTCGGTTACGTCTTTCCGGCGGCAGCAGTTTAATGAGCTGGCAACCTTCTACAAGAAGGCACAACTGTACCTTGCGCAGGTGCGCACCCAGAAGCAACTGCCGGTGCAGAGCAATGTCACCTTCATTCCCGAAGAAGACAAGGACTTCAGTTGGAGCATGCCGGTGTGGATTTTCGTGGCGGTCTGGCTGCTTGTCACACTTGGGCAGCGGACGTTTGGAGACCACGTGACCCTGGAAGGAATCTGGGGAGGCCTGCTGCTAGGCCTTCCTGTTGCGGCGGCGATGTACAGCCTGCGAAGCGGGATATGGACAGGAATTCTAGGTACTGCGGCGCTGGTAGCGGTGAAGTTTCCGGGCTCTGTGGGATTGCTCCTGCTCGCTAAAGATGGCGATGGAGGTTCTCCGAACCTCTTCGAGTACATCCTGCTGATATCGGGGGCGGTGTTAATTGCCGGCGCAGCGTATGGGCTGTCTCGCCTGCATCCGCTGGCTGGATTTGTTGCGCCGATTTTGTGGCTGATTCCGATTGCAGTGATGCAGCGGTCACTGCCAGGGGACACACACATCTATGCGACTTGCATTCTCGCAATCGCGTCGGCTGCGGCGTTCTTTCTGCTTGCAGAGGCTGCTGGCGGAAACTGGGCCCGGCTGACCGCGGCTGAGGAATCCGAGACTGAGTAAGGGGATGCTATGAATCGGATGCTGAAGCTGTTGTTGTGCCTGTTTGTGGCCGCTGCATCTGCGGCGGCCTACGGGGCAAAGAAGAATCCCGACGTAGAGCGGGAGGTGAAGTCAGCGTTGATGAAGAAAGCCTTCACGACGAAGATCGTGGTTGGCAGTTATGTCGCGTGTCCGAACTCGGTGCGGAACGATGCCATCAAGGCGGTGGACACGGAGCTTTACGCGGATGGATCCGTGCGATATTTTGCGCGGGCAAACTGCTTCTATCCAGTTCCCCAGGGCGTGATTGATCTGGGGGTTCTTTTTGACGCGAACCGCTACTACGTGAATGGACCCCTCGCCTGGCAGATTCAACCGGGAACAACCGTTCTGGTTCAGGGTGTGGACTTCAGGGAGGATCGGGTTGAGCTTATCCTGAACCCAAATAACAACGTGTTCGCGGGTGCTGGAAAGATTAAATACATGCTGGGAGCGAACTACCGGTCGATGTCAGCCGATGAGATTTTGGAGGCGATTGCTCGGGGGATTGTGATTCCGGCCTATGAAAATCTGGTTGATTTGAAGTTGGCTTTCGAAGTGCTTAAGTCAAGACTTGCAGATGCGGAAGCAAAGTATAAATCCGGGGACGGGACGACGTACGCAAGGCTTCTGAACGCGATAACAGTAAAAGAGACACTGGTGCAACTGCAGAAGAACCGCGCTGATTTCACGGCGGCGGGAAAGATCGATCCACAGGCCGGAGTTTACGGGGAGAAGTTGAAAGCCATTGTGCCTGAGATTGAGAAGCTCACACAGCAACATCATAAGGAGGATGTGGCAGCGATTGAAAGCCAACTTATGGTGCAGCTTCCCAGGTTAACGGAGATTCAAGCGCAGGTGCGGAAGAAGGCTCCTACGACGCAGGAAGAGTGGAAGCAGCGGTCAGTCAATCTGACCACGTATTGGGGGCTACTGGACGACCGTCAGAAGCTGATGGATCGTTTGCAAAGTGAGAACGAAGCGGTTTCGCCAGATGACACGCGTGTGATGAGCGAGGGCAGAGCCGAGGTATTGGCGCTGCAAAAATCTCTTGAGGACGGACGCCAACAGATCGCACTGACCGATTTGACGACGCAGTACGGACAACTGACAAAGAAGCGTGCCAAAGCACTGGATGGGTACGTGAATGCATTTGCAACGCCCAAGGAGAGGCCCGCGTTGCAAGAGGTAGTCAGCGTTCTGGGGCAGATGGTGGCGAATCGCGAGCAGGCAGCAAGTCTGGGCGACCCGGCAGCTGCGGCACAGCTGACGAAATGCCGTGCGGAGTTGGATAAGTACAAGAAGAAGTGAGGGATAAGGAGCCCTGAACGTTATGCATCCGGCAGTTCGGCGGCGCGGAGGGCGAGGCCGCGGGCGACGGAGGTGAATTCGTTGCCGCTGCGGACTCGGGTGGGGCCGAAGCGTGTTGTGAAGATGCTGCGGACGGCGGGGACGAAGGATGTGCCGCCGGTGAGGAAGACGCGGTCGACGTCTGCGGGGTTGATGCCGGTTGTGGTGAGGAGGGTGTCGACGCAGGTTTCGATGGCGGCGAGGTCTTCGGCGATCCAGGATTCGAAGTCGGCGCGGGTGACGGGGATGCGGAGCGAGAGGCTGCCGTCGTTGAAGCGGAATTCTGCGGATTCGTCGCTGGAGAGGGCGTATTTGAGGCGCTGAACGGCCTGGTGGAGCTGGAAGCCGAGGTCCTCGTCGATGAGGGTGATGAGGGCTTCGATTTTGTCAGGTTCGATGGCGCGGATGCGGGCGGTTTTGAGGAGCTCGGTGACGTTGCGGGTGCGCAGGAACGAGAGGTAGTGCCAGCGTTCGAGGTTGGCGTAGATCCAACTGGGGACGGCGGGGAGCTGTTTGATGGCGGGGTGGAGGAGCGAGCCTGCGCCGAGTTCCGGGCTGACGAGTTTGCGGACGATGCGGGCGTCGAAGGCGTCGCCGGCGAGGCCGAGGCCGCTGGTGCCGAGGAGATCCTGGGGCAGGCGGCCGCGATTGCGGATGCCGGGGCCGACGCGGAGGAGGGAGAAGTCGCTGGTGCCGCCGCCGAAGTCTCCGATGAGGATGAGTTCGTCGTGGTCGAGGGTGGACTCGTAGGCGTAGGCGGCGGCGATGGGCTCCATTTCAAAGGCGACCTGCTCGTAGCCGGCCTGCTCGAAGGCGCGTGTGAGGCGGGCCATGGCGAAGGCTTCGTCGGAGTCGGATTCGGCGCCGACAAAGCGGACGGGGCGGCCGACGAGGGCGCTGCGGATGGGATGGCCGAAGGCTCGCTCGGCTTCGAGGCGGAGGTCGGTGAGGATGCGGGCGATGAGGTGCTCGAAGGAGTAGTGGCGGCCGAGTATCTCAGTGCCGTTGAGGTTGCTGGCGCTGAGGTAGCTCTTCAGGGACTGGATGAGGCGGCCTTTTTTCTCGGCTTCGAGGTATTGCTCGATGGCGGTGGGGCCGGTCCAGGAGCCGATGCGGAGGTGGCCGGCCTCGCGGATGCGCTCCAGGTAGAGGACGCTGCGGAAGCTTTCGGTGAGTCCGTCGCGGCGGGGGAATTGGACGAGCTGGATTTGTGCGTCGGGGGTGACGCGGGCGACGGAGCTGTTGGTGGTGCCGAAGTCGATTCCGATGGTCCCCAGCGAAGGGGAGTGGGGAGGCGCGTGTCGCATCTCCCCATTATTCCCCATTCCCTGAATTCGCCGTCTCAGGCGAGGTTAGTCGTTGTCGGGTTTGTGGAGTTTGCCTTTGCTCTTTTCCACTTCTTTCTGAATCTCCTCGGCGTCGTCCATGTCGCGGAGGGCGGCGGCTTCGGCCTTGGTTTTGGGGCGGGCGATTTTGGCCAGGGCGGGATTGAAGACGCGCTTGTCGCTGGGGACGGCGGTGAAGGGGGTGAGATCGGGGGAGTCGGCGAAGACTCCCGTGAAGTCGCCGGCGAGGGCATCTTCAAGGTTGAGGGAGCCGATGCCGAGGAGGCGGTTTATGGTGCGGGTGATGGAGCCCATGGAGCTGTGCTGGTGGCTGACGGAGCCGGGTGTGACCCAGGGGCTGGCGAGGAGGAAGGGGCTGCGGTGGGCGTCGACATGATCGACGCCGCCCTGGGAGTCGTCTTCGGTGACGAAGAGGGCGGAGTCCTTCCAGATGGAGGTTTTGGAGAGGAAGTCGATGATGCGGCCGAGGGCCAGGTCGTTATCGGCCATGAAGCTGGCGCGGTAGGGGTAGCCGTCGGCGGGGCGGGCCTCAGTGCCGTGGTCATTGGGGAGGCGGATGACGATGAGGCCGGGGATTTTGCCGGCCTTGAGTCGGCGGGTGAAGTCGCGCTCAAACTCGGCGACGCGGAACTGGTCGGGTATGCCGAGGTTGAAGGTGGGGTAGCGGCGGTCGCTGGACTCGAAGATTGGCTTGAGGAGCGGTGTGTTGAGGAAGAGGCGCTGGCCCTCGGGGGCGGTGCCGTCGACCTCGGCGTTGCCTTCGATTTCGAGGCCTTCGCCGTAGTTGAGGATGCCCTGGCCGGAGTTGGCGACGTGCTCCCAGATGGAGCCGAACTGGGGAAGATCGTCGGGGGTGGGGGCGTCTGCACCGCCGTACATGGCGCGGCGGCCGGGCTGGGGGGCACCGGCGAAGTCGGCGCGGCGGCCGCCGTAGCCGGAGGACCAGGCGGTGTTGAAGAAGGGGGTGGGGTTGATGCCGACGACCCAGCGATGGCCGTCGGCGGAGACGTCGGAGTCGACGTGGTAGTTGTCGCTGATGGCGAAGCGGGCGGCGAGGGCGTGGATGTTGGGGGTGATTTCGAGGTGTTTGGCGGCGGCGGATTCCTCAGCCCAGCCGTCGAGGCCGTAGCGGGAGAGGGTGGGGTCGCCGTTGACGCCCGGGATGTCGCCGAGGACTTCGTCGAATGTGCGGTTTTCGCGAATGACGAGGAAGCAGTGCTTGAGGTGGGGAAGCGCTGCATTGGGGGTGAGGGCGTGGGTGTTGTTGGCGAGGACCTGGGCGGTGAGGGTTTGGGGTGTTTCGAGAGTGGCCAGGTCGATTACGCCGAGGCCGCCGTACTCGAGGGAGCCGACATAGGAGGGGGTTCCGGGGGTGTGTTCCTTGCCGCCGTTGGGGCCTGCGCCCTTGCCCTTGGTGTTGACGATGTAAAGGGTTTTGCCGTCGGGGGAGAGTTGGACGGCGGAGGGATTCCAGCCGGCGGGGATGTGTTCGAGGACGGTCATGGCGGCGGAGTCGAGGATGGCGACGGCATCAATGCCGGATTCGGCGACGTAGAGACGGCCATCGCGGACGGCGAGGCCGCTGGGCATGACGCCGCGGAGGGGATGGCCCTGGGGGTCGAGGAAGTTGGGGCCGGTGAAGGGGGTGAGGGCGGCTTCGGCGAGGACGCTGGTGCCGTCGGGGGTGATTTTGACGACGGAGTCCTGGTGGCTGAGGCTGACGTAGACGGCGTCGGAATCGACGGCGATGCCCGTGGGTGCGCCGCCACCGACGGTAGCGCCTTTGGCGTCGGTGATTTTGTCGCCGAGGCGGAGCTTGGCGGTGATGGCTGGGTGCTCGCGGTCGTGGATGTCATAGGTCCAGAGGGAGCTGCCGGCAACGTCGTTTTCGTCGCCAAGGGGGGCGATTTTCTTGCCTTCGACGGTGGTGCCTTCGCGGGCTTCGCGGGAGGGGTAGGCGGTGGGGGGGAAGTGGAGGCCGGTGGTGACGACGTGATCCTTGTCTGCGCCGGGGATGAGGGTGTACTCAAAGAGGCCGATGTTGGTGACATAGAGGCGGTTGCCGTCGGGGCTGAGCTGGAGGCCGAAGGGGTAGCGGCCGGTGGGGATGCTGGCGATGACGGTTTTGGTGGCGGTGTCAACGACGGCGACTCGCCAGTTGCCCTGGTCGAGAGCGAAGAGGGTTTTGCCGTCGGCGGAGAGGGTGACGGTGGCGGCGAAGGTGCCGGTGAAGTCGGTGGTGCCAACTTTGGCGTCGAGGACGATTTGGGCGGTCTGCTTCCAGTCGGAAGTGGTGTAGATGGCGACCTTGCCGGAGTTGCCGGTGGCGACGTAGAGGAGGGTGCCATCGGTGGAGTAGGCGAGGCCGGCGTGGGTTTCGACGGCGGGGTCATTCTCTTCGCCGGGGGGCAGGCGGCGGACGGTGGCGGTGGGCTGGGCTGGATTCGTTTGGTTTGGGTGGGAGACGACGTTGAGGGCGAAGGGGAAGCCGATGGAGGGGATGGCGGCTTGGGAGCCGTCGGAGTTGAGGGCGATGGCGAAGGGGTAGGGAGCGAGTGGAATCCAGGAGCCGGCGGGGCGGATTTCGCGGCCGTCGGGGAGGATGGCCTGAATGTGGGTGAGTACGGCGGAAGGTTCGGCGGTGGGGGCGGTGGGCGCCTGGGCAAGAGTTGGGGAAGCGAGGAAAAGTGCCGAAAGAAGAAGGATGGGGGAGAGGGAGAGGAGGGAAAGGGTGACGCTACGCTTGGGCATATCTTTCAGAATGCACTTGTCAGATGAAAACAGGAAGAAAAAGGCGCACTTTTGAGGCAATGAAGTTCGTGGTTGCGGGTTGGGATGGCAGGTTGTGGCAGGGGCTACAATGTCTTCCAGCGGTAAAAGGATTAAAGGAGAGACTCATGATTATCGGCGTTCCCAGGGAAATCAAGGACCACGAGGCGCGGGTAGGCGTTACCCCGGCCGGGGCAAAGGCGTTGACTGATGCTGGCCATACGGTGCTGGTGGAGACCAATGCCGGGTTGCTGTCGAGCTTTCCAGACCATGAGTATCAGGACCACGGCGCGGAGATTGTGGGCGATGCCGGGCATGTGTGGGGCAAGAGTGACCTGGTGGTGAAGGTGAAGGAGCCGGTGGCGAGTGAGTATCCGTACTTCCGCGAGGGGCTGGTGTTGTTCACGTATCTGCATCTTGCGCCGCTGCCGGAGCTGACGCAGAAGCTGCTGGATACTGGCGTGATTGGCATTGCGTATGAGACGGTGCGGGACCGGGCGAATACGCTGCCGCTGCTGACGCCGATGAGCGAAGTGGCGGGCAGGATGAGCGTGCAGGTGGGTGCGGCGTACCTGGAGAAGGAGCATGGGGGGCGGGGAATTCTGCTGGGTGGGGTGCCGGGGGTTCCGCCGGCGAATGTGTGCATTATTGGCGGCGGGATTGTCGGCACCAATGCTGCGAAGATTGCTGTGGGCATGGGCGCGCACGTGACGCTGGTGGACGTGAACCTGAACCGGTTGCGGGAACTGGACGATATTTTTGGTGGGCGTCTGAATACGCTGGCGAGCAACAGCTACAACCTGGCGCGGGCGACGCGGGAGGCTGACCTGGTGATTGGGGGAGTTCTGATTCCGGGCGCGACTGCGCCGAAGATTGTGACCCGGCACATGGTGAGCAAGATGAAGAAGGGGTCAGTGATAGTGGACGTGGCGATTGACCAGGGCGGGTGCGTGGAGACGGCGCGGCCGACGTCGCACAGCGACCCATCGTATGTGGTGGATGGGGTGGTGCACTACTGCGTGACGAATATGCCGGGGGCGGTGCCGCATACATCGACGCTGGCGCTGACGAATGCGACGTTCCCGTATTTGACGCGGATTGTGAGCCTTGGGGCGGAAGCGGCGCTGCGGCAGGATCCGGGGCTGGCTGAGGGGCTGAACGTGTATCGCGGGAAGCTGACGCACCGCGGAGTGGCGGAGTCGCAGGGGCGGACGTGGACTGCGCCGGCTGAGGTGCTGGGCTAAAGGAGATTGCGGAATGCAACGTCGACAATTTCTGGCGGCTTCGCTGGGCGCCTCGGCTCTGGCGATGGTTTCCGATGCCTATGCGCAGGGCAAGGCTGGAACAGGGCGCGAGTTTTACCAGATTCGGCACTACAGGCTGGAAAACGGGGCGCAGACGAAACTGGCTAGCGCCTACTTTGCCGACGCCCTTATTCCGGCACTGACGCGAGCGGGCTTTGGCCCGATTGGGGCATTCGCCATCGACATTGGGCCGGAGACCCCGACGTACACGCTGCTAATCCCTGGAAGCTCAGTTGAGGCTCTTGTCACCGCGGATCTGCATCTGGCCGAAGACGCCGAGTTTCAGAAGGCTGCGGACGCGTTTTGGAATGCACCGGCTTCTTCTCCGTCGTTCCAGCGGATTGAGAGTTCGTTGCTGATTGCCTTTGAGGGATGGCCGAAGCTGACGCTGCCGCCCTCGTCGGTGGCGCGAGGCAAACGGATCTTCCAGCTAAGGACCTACGAGAGTCCAACGCTCCGAGACCATGTTCGCAAAGTTGAGATGTTCCACAAGGGCGAGTTTGAGATTTTCAAGAGCGCGGGGCTGCAGTCGGTTTTCTATGGAGACACGCTGATTGGTCCCCGCTTGCCGAGCCTGACGTACATGCTGAGCATGGAGAGCCTGGAGTCGCTGAACGTGCATTGGGAGGCTTTTCGGAACAACGCCGATTGGAAGCGGCTTTCCGCTGATCCGCGTTATGCCTTTGAGCCAACGGTGAGTAACATCACGAATCTAGTGCTGTCTCCGCTGGAGTGTTCGCAGATTTGAGGCTGGAGAGGGGGCTCAGGAGTTACCAGGTGTCTCCGCCGCTGGGTGGGGGCCAGGCGCCGAGGATTTGGCGCAGGAGGACGACGCGGCCGAGGTGGTATCCGTTGTGAGCAGCGAGGCTTTCCAACTGGTCGCGGACGGTCATGACGCGATCGGGTTCTCCGATGCGAGGACAGGCGACGAGGATTTCCAGGCGGGCGTGGTCGCTGGCGACGGCGGCAGCGTTTTGGGTTCCGGCGAGGAAACGGTCACGGAGGCTGGGCCAGGATTCCGTGGTGTCTGCGGGGAATCCCTGTGACGCGTGCTCGGGGTAGGGGGTAGGGCGGCCGCTGACCCAGTCGAGGGTGATTTTCTGCCAGAAGTCCATGTGCCAGAGTTCTTCGTAGATGGAGTGGGTCGCGCCTGCGGGCTTTTGTTGGGCCAGTTGGTCGTCAATGCCCTCGACGATGTGGTCTGCGGGGGCAAAGGCGCTGTTGCCGATGAGTGCGCGACCGAGCTCGTTCATGCTGTCTCCCGTGGAATCGCGAAGGGTGCGAGACCGATTGACTCCAGCCTAAAGCAATCCGCCTATAATTCAGGGGTTGTTGAGGTGAGATCCGACGTGAAGGTTTCCAATTTTATCGGGGTACGAGCCGGGGTTTCTGCGTTGATGCTCCTGGTTGCCGTGGCAACTCCTTTTGTTTCAGCTCTTGCGCAGGCGTTGGGAGCGGGGCCAGCGGTTCTGGTGCAGGTTGCGGATATTCCGATGCCGGGGGCTGCGGTTCGGTTTGATTATCAAAGCCTGGATTCAGCGGGGAGCCGCCTTTACATTTCGCACATGAACGCGGATCAGCTGGTGGTTTTTGATACGGCCTCGCGGACGGTGGTTGCCAATCTGGACGGGTTCAAAGGGGTTCATGGGGTGCTTGCGGTTCCTGAGATTGATCGCGTGTTTGCCTCTGCCACCGGGGACCACCGGGCGGTTTTTGTGGATTCCGTGACGCTGAAAACGGTGGCGACCGGTGGCCCGATCACGTATCCGGATGGGCTGGCGTACGCGCCAAGGGAGGGCAAGGTTTTCGTCTCGGACGAGCATGGGAATGTGGATGCGGTGCTGGATGCAACGACAGGGAAACTGCTGGCAAATATTCCCCTGGGTGGCGGTGCAGGCAATACGGTTTACGATTCGGTTTCCGGGCATATCCTGGTGGCTGTGCACGGCGTGAACGAGCTTGTTGCGATTGATCCGGCGACGAATGGTGTACTTGGCCATTACCCGATGCCCGGTCTGCGGAATCCTCACGGGATTGCGTTGGATACGGAGGACCATCTCGCCTTTGTTGCGGGGGAGGAGAACGGCAGGTTGGCGCTCGTCGATCTCAATTCGATGAGGGTTCTGTCGACGGTTCCGGTAGGGGAAGACCCGGACGTGGTGGCATATGATTCGGGGCTGAAGCGGCTTTATGTTTCGGCAGAGTCGGGGCATGTGACGGTGTTTCAAGTTGCCGACCGGGAGTTGAAAGAGATTGGCTCGCTGACCATGCCATTTGCGCATACCGTTGCAGTGGATGCCCGCACCCATCTGGTTTACTTTCCGCTGCAGAATGTGGGTGGCCATCCGCTGCTGCGGATCATGCGTCCGGCAGAGCTGCGCTGACGGTGGGTGGGCTGAGAATCTTGGAAAGAGCGAATCTGAAGAGATGCGTTTGCCTGCCGGTTTAAACGGGGACGGCCTATAATCTGGCCATGGCATTCTTTGGCAGCGCGCGGAGCCGCACCGTCTTCCTGCTTGCTGCGGGGGCGTTTGTGGTTGGGGCGGCCATTATTGCGCTGAACGCGTTTAACCCCAGGAATATCCCCCAACTGACGCCGCAGACCTCAGACGAAATTCTTGTTTTCAGCGGATTGTCGATCGTCGTCTTTCTGCTGCTGCTGCTGTTGCTGGTACTGCTGATTCGGAATTTGCTGAAGCTGTTTGTGGACCAGCGGAGCCGGGCATTGGGTTCGAGGCTGAGGACGCGCCTGGTGCTGGGGGCGGCGCTGATTTCGCTGGCTCCTGCCGCGTTCATGTTTCTGTACAGTTTTGCGCTGATGAACCGGAGTGTGGACCGGTGGTTTTCGCAGCCGACGGCGGAGCTGCGATCGGATTCGGACCGGGTAGTGTCAGAGCTGGCGCACTATGCGGCGACGAATGCGCGGCTGGAGGCGGAAGCGATTGCCGCTTCGTCGGCGGTGGACCGGGACGAGGCGACGGCGGACAGTGTGTTGCGGTCGCGGAGCATTACGCTGGAGGGCGGCTATGTGGCGGTATATGACGGGAACCGTCATGGGATTCTGGGTTATCAGTTGCCGCCGGAGAGTTCGCCGCGGAGCCTGCTGCTGCGGCTGACGGATGGCAAGCCGATTGAGTCTGCGCTGCACGGGCCACTGTTTGCCGACATTCTGGCGGTGGCGGTGCGCAGCGACGAGCCGGTGCTGGTAATCAACCAGCGGGATTATGTTGAGGGTCAGGCGATGACGCCGGCGGGACGGATTGTGGTGGTGGGGCTGCCGATGCCGCAGGGGCTGAGCGAGACGGCGAGCCGGATTCGCGCGGGGACGATTGAGTACTGGACGCTGTTCCGGAGCCGGAACCGGATTCGCGAGACCTACTTTTTCATGCTTCTGCTGATTACGGCGCTGGTGTTTTTCTCGAGTATGTGGCTGGCGTTATTCCTGTCGAAGCAGATTACGCGACCGGTGGAAGCGCTGGCGGATGCGATGGACGAGATTGCCGAGGGGAAGCTGGACAAGCGGGTTGCGATTGAGTCGAGCGGGGAGATGGCGGAGCTGATGCGCGCCTTTAACCACATGGCTGGGGACCTGCAGCAGAGCCGCGAGGTGGCGGAGAGTGCGCGGGAGCAACTGGCGGCGGCGAACCTGGCGCTGGAGAGCCGGCGGCGCGAGCTGGAGACGATTCTGGAGACGATTCCGAGCGGTGTGGTGACGCTGGATGCATTTGGCTCGATTCTGCTGGCGAACCAGGCCTTTGCACAGATGCTGGGCGAGACGGCGGTGGCCAACCTGATTGGCCGGCAGATCGTTTCGGTATTTGCGCCCGACTGCGCGGAGGATTTGGGCCGGGTGATTCGGCGGAGCCATCGGATGGGGACGGCGACGCTGGAGATGCAGACGCAGTTGCGGGGCAGGAATCTGCATATGACGGTGACGAGCGCGCGGCTTGCGCTGGGCGGGGTGCTGGCGGCGCGCGGGCTGGGGTTTGGCAGCGTGCTGGTGGTGGAAGACACGAGCGAATTGCTGCGGGCGCAGCGTCAGCTTGCGTGGAAGGAAGTGGCTCAGCGGGTGGCGCATGAGATCAAGAATCCGCTGACGCCGATTGCGCTTTCGGCAGAGCGAATCCGGCGGCACCTGGACCGCACGACGGAGGAGTCGCCGGCGGTGATTCGGAAGTGCAGCGAGGTGATATTGAGCTGTGTGACGACGCTGCGGACGCTGGTGGACCAGTTTTCGGCACTGGCGCAGTTCCCGGCTTCGCGACCGAACCCGGCGGATGTGAACGCGATTGTGGAGAATGCGCTGACGCTGTTCCACGACCGGCTGGATGACATCAAGCTGCGCAAGACGCTGGACCCGGAGTTGCCAGAGGTGATGGCGGATGGGCAGGCGCTGCAACGGGCGCTGGCGAACCTGATTGACAATGCCGCCGAGGCGATGCAGGGGAGCCTGCTGCGGGTGCTGACGGTGGAGACGCGGCTGACGGAAGATGCCGCATCGGTGGAGATTGAGATTGCCGACACCGGGCACGGACTGACGGACGAGATTCGCGAGAGGCTTTTTTTGCCGTTCTACTCGACCAAGCAGCGGGGCACGGGTCTGGGGCTTTCGATTGCGGCGAAGATTATCCAGGATCACCAGGGCTCGATTCGGGCCGAGTCCAACACGCCGAAGGGCGCGAGATTTCTTGTCACGCTGCCGGTTCTCGATACACTTCCAGTTGAGAGCGCTGCAGAAGCACAGGTTGCCGGAAAAGCGGCCGAAACCCCAGAGCAGGTATCCAAGGTTTAGATATGAATCATGTATTGATTGTTGATGATGAGGCGGAGATCCGGGCGTCGCTTGAGGATATTTTGGGCGAGGAAGGGTACTCTGCGGCTTCGGCCGCGACGGCAGCGGAGGCGATGACGCTGCTGCAGGACGCGCCGTATGACGTGGTGCTGCTGGACATTTGGCTGCCGGACCGGGATGGGCTGGATGTGCTGGCGGATATCCATGCGTTTTCGGCGGAGTCGCGCCCGGAGGTGATCATCATTTCCGGTCACGGCACGATTGAGACGGCGGTGCGGGCGACGAAGCTGGGGGCGTATGACTTCCTGGAGAAGCCACTTTCGCTGGAAAAGACGCTGATTGTGCTGAAGAATGCGGCCGAGGCGCGACGGTTGCGCCGGCATAATCTGGAGTTTCAGCGTCAGTTCAGTGTACAGAGTTCGCTGACGGGCGACAGCGTGCCGGTGAAGGCGCTGCGGCAGCAGATTCGGCTGATGGCACCGACGAATGGGCGGGTGCTGATTTATGGCGAGTCGGGAACGGGAAAAGAGCTGATTGCGCGGGCGATCCACGCAGAGAGTTTGCGGAAGGACCGGGTGTTTGTGGAGCTGAACTGCGCGGCGATTCCCGAGGCGCATATTGAGGCGGAGCTGTTTGGATACAGGAACGGGGCGCATCCTGGTGCGCATTTGGGTGCGCAACTGGGAGTGTCGGGGGCGGCGCAGAATATTCCGGCGGAGAAGCGGGGGACGCTGGAGCGGGCTGACGGGGGAACTCTGTTTCTGGACGAAGTGGGCGACATGAGCCTGAAGACGCAGGCCAAGGTGCTGAGCGCGCTGGACGAGCAGTTGTTTACGCCGATTGGGGGGGCGCAGCCGATTCGGGTGGATGTGCGGATTATTGCGGCGACGAACAAGAATCTGGAAGAGGAGATTCAGAAGGGGAACTTCCGCGAGGACCTGTTTTACCGGCTGAATGTGGTGCCGTTTTCGGTGCCTCCGCTGCGGGAGCGGAAGCAGGATATTCCGCCGCTGGTGCGTGAGTTTCTGCTGGAGTTTGGGCGGCAGTACGGTCGGCCGCGCGTGGAGATGAGCGAGGAAGCGCTGAGTGTGCTGGGTGAGCATAGCTGGCCGGGGAATGTGCGGGAGCTGCGGAACCTGGTGGAGCGGGTGCTGATTTTGAATCCGCGGACGCTGCGGATTGAGCGGAAGCATTTGCCGCCCTTGACGCAGCGGGCAACGGCGCGTCCGGCGGATGACTTTGCGAGTCTGCAGCAGGCGCGGGATGCATATGAGCGGGATTACATCCTGAAGAAGCTGGAAGAGGCGCGGAACAATGTGAGCCGTGCGGCGGAGCTGCTGGGGCTGGAGCGGAGCCATTTGTACCGGAAGATGAAGGCGCTGGGGATAGCGGTGCGGGAGTGAAGTCCTGACCGAAGCAGCAAAAGGGCGACCATGGCGGTCGCCCTTTCTGTTTTGAATCGCCCTGGGTTATTCTTCCCGGAACATGGCGTGGGGGATGAGCTTCCAGTAGTCTTCCTGGTGTGCGCCGTCGAGGCAGGCTTCGATGATTTTGCGGCCGAGGGGGTCGAGGTCGGGGACGAGGAACTGCTTGAGTTCGCGGGCGAAGAACTCCTGCCACTTGCGAGCGCCCTCGTCGTAGACATCCTGGCCGCCCTGGATTTGCTCTTCGACTTTGAGGAAGACGCGGGGGATGAGGGAGCCTTCAATGCGAATCTGCTTGGGGATGTAGCCGAGCAGGGGCAGGCGTGCTTCGTCGAGCTGCTCGCGGCCGAAGCGGGCAGAGCCGCGGCGGGCGAGGTATTCGCGGGCGATCCACTCGGCCATGAAGCCGACTTTCCATGCGCCGATGTGCTGGTTTGGGATGAGGACGTGGCGGGTTTCCGGGGTGTCGACGATCTGGTTGAGGAGCAGGTTGGCCTGGTCGACGCGGCGGCCGGTAGCAAATGCCCAGTAGCTGCCGACGCCTTCGGACTGCATCTCCTTGGACTTGCTGGACTGGATGCTGGGGTTGGCGTGTCCGCGGGGGGCGACGAGACGCCAGAGCCAGGCGAGGGAGGGGGGCAGGATGTGGAGCATGGCGAGGATGCCGTAGAGCTGGCTTTCGCGATGAGTGGCGGGGCAGCGGACGCCGAAGCTGCGGACGTCGACCTGACGGGGGCCGGTGAGGACGTCTTCGACCATGTTGCGGGGGAGGACGACGCGGGGGTTGGGGCAGGGCTTGCCGGGGGCGTCTTCGATGTGTTCCCAGGTGAGGCATGTGCCGCCGGGGACGATGTAGTGGTTGAGGAAGATGAGGGGCTGGGGGGGCTCAATGCAGGCGCGCTCGAGGTTGGGCGCGGTGCCGTAGGCCTTGATGTGGTCGACGCGGACGAACCAGCCGGCCTCGGCATCGGCGAGGGTGAGGCGGCCGCTGCGGCCCTGCAGGCTGGGGTGGGCGCAGGCCATGTCGTCGGCGATGGGCAGGAGGTGGCAGGCTTCAGGGAGGTTGAGGGTGCGTTCCTCGTTGGTGAGGACGTTGCGGCCGAGGAGGAGGCGGCCATCTTCCATGCGGTGGATGTGCTCGGTCATTTCGCTTTTGCCACCGCCGCTGGCGCCCTCGTGCATGATGACGGTGCGGTTCTCGTAGGGGGTGACGACGGCGACGGCGGCGCAGTGGTTGGTGGTCCAGCCCTCGCGCTCACCGATGTCGAGGAGCATGGAGTAGACGCCTTTTTTGGCACTGGGGCCGGGGTAGAGGTTGTAGGCGAAGATTTCCTGGTGAGTCTCCTGGCGGTCGTGGACGACGACCTGCTTGCCGGAGAAGTGGGTGTGGCGGAAGGGTGGGGCGACGAAGAGGACGCCGCCGGAGAGGCGGAAGTTGTCGGGGGTCTGGCTCTTGGGGATCATTCCCTGGAGGTCAGCGAGGGCTGCGGCGAAGAAGGCAGCCGCGCGGGGGACGATGGCGAGAGCGCCGTAGCCGAGCTTGTCTGGGCCGGCGTAGAAGGGGACGACGACGAGTTCCTGGGTTTTGAGCCAGTCGAGGGTGGCCTGGCGGGTTTGGGCAAAGGGAACGCCGAAGCGCTCCTGGTAGGTGGGCTTGTCGGTGGGGAGGTTGTCGCCGATGACCATGGCGTCGGGGTCGCGGCGGCGCATGGAGGGGTCAGGGAAGTTGATGGCGAGGCCGTTGCGGGCCTTGGTGATGACGGCTTCGGTGATGCGGCCGTTGCCGGGAACCTGGAAGATGGATTCGTAGACGCCGTGGTCGTCGCGATTGCCGAGACGCCAGTCGGTGGTGCCGCTGGTGCGGCCGAGGGCCCAGTCGAGCAGGTCGGCGCGGCTCTCAGGCACCTGGATAGACGGGGCACCGCTGAGGACTTCGATGACATGCGGGGGAAGGTTCAGGCGGCTCCACTCGGTTTGGAAGTTGAGCAGGGCTGTTTCAGCAATCAACTGGGTCATACGCGCGTTTCCTGTTCTTTCCGGCCGGGGGAAATGGGAACTTCCCATCGGCCAGGTTTCGCGCAGGGACGCTTTGAGAAAGAGTCCCCACAGAACTCTTATTCCATTTGGCCCCATAAATGGCAGTGATGGGGGTCACGGGGAGGGGGAGAGGTTCAGAATGCGGGATTCGCGTCATTGATCTGGAAGCTGTCATGGTTTATCCATGTTTGGCATTGCAGTACAATGACAAGTATGCGAATTGCGAAGACTGTTTCAATCACACTTCCTCCTGACCTTTTGCTGAAGGCGCAGGTTTGCGCGGAGCGGGAACACCGCACGATGAGCGAGTTGTTTCGCGAAGCACTGCGTCAGTACATGGTTCAGGATCGGGACTGGCAGTCGCTGCTGGGGCGTACGCGGGCTCACGGGCAGGCGATTGGCGTGATGAGTGAAGCCGATGTTGAGCGGATGTCCGACGAGTTTCGAGCTGCTCGAAGCCGATGAAGGTGGTTGCCGACACCAATATTTATATTTCTGCGCTGCTGTTCGGCGGGGTTCCGGGGACGTTTCTGGATCTGGCCCTGCTGCGGGCGTTCCAACTGGTGGCGTCGGAGGCGATTCTGGAGGAGCTCGAAGAGAAGTTGAAGGAGAAGTTCCGGGTGCAGGCGGAAGATATTGAAGTTTCGCTGAGGCGAATCCGGGAGGCGGCGGTCGTCGTCAAGCCTGCTTTCTCCTTGCAGGTGATTGCCGATGATCCAGATGACGACCGGATTCTGGAGTGTGCGGTGGCCGCTCAAGCAGACTGCATTGTGAGCGGAGACAGACATATTCTGCGGCTTGGCAACTACGCGGGCATGGATGTTCTTACGGTGAGGCAGTTCCTGGATCGTTTGCAGCTACCTGGTATGTAGTTATCGGTTTTCGATGGGGCCGGTTGCGTTTTCATTGAGGGGGGCGCGGGGGTTGACCTGGAAGTCCCAGACGCTGGCGTTGATGTCCTTGTCAGAAAGGATTTCGACCAGGGCATATTCGCCGATGGTGAGCGGCTGGGTGGGGGTGAGTTTGAGCCAGTGTTTGCCGGGGAGGATTTCGGCTTTGGTGGGGATGACGTCGTCTTCCTGGCGGACGGCGGTTCCGGCGGCGAGGTGGACCTGGCCGACGATGCGGACGGCCTTGCGCTGGTCGACGCGGACGATGGCGAAGCCGGCGGAGGGGGAACTGGCACCCTGCTTTCGGTTGCGGGTGGCGCCGGCACCGTGGGTGTCGACGGTGATGGAGTGGCTGAGGACGTGTTCGGCCTGGTCGGCCTTTTCGTCGGTGTCGAGGCTGAGGTAGAGGGAAGGCTCGTTGACGTGGAGGCTGATTTTTGAGGATGCGCCTTCGAGTTCAAAGAGCGCGCGCTGGCCGCCAAGGGGGAGGACGGCCTGGACGCCTTTCATTTTGACGAGTTGGAGGTCGCCGGTGGTGGCTTCGAGTTCGATGAGTTGGGGCGTGCCCTGGAATTCGTCGAGGACGAAGACGCCGTCAGCGTCGGGAAGGTTGAGGCCTTTGGCGACTTCGGGCATGCGGTTGCGCTGGTCTTCGCGCTCGGTGGCTTCTTCCTTGTCGAGTGCGGCGGCTTCCTGCATGGCGGGGGATTTGTCTTCAGCGAGTGCGGCCTGCTGGGCCTCCCATTTTTGTGTTGCTTTCCAATCGACGAGGTCGGCGGGGAGCTCTTCCCACTCGCCGCCGCGTTCAACGCTGATGTAGCGGACGCGGTCGGCGATGACTTCGTATTTGCGGACCAACTGGAAGGTGCCGTCTTTGAGGATGAGGCGGTGGTTGACCTGGACGCCGGGAATCTCGGTGCGGACGGGGAGGGGTTTTCCGGTGCGGTCTTCGTTGGTTTGCGCGAGGGCGGCGGGGGAAAAAAGGCAGCCAGCGGCGACCAGGAAGAGGGCGAGGGAGGCCCGTTGCCGCAGGTGGGTTTGGTGTCGCATCGTCGCAAGTTTAGACGATTGCGCGGGTGGATTGTCTTCCTATTGGGGCGTATTGCCTTGGAGATTGCGCAAAAGGCGGGGTGCGGCGCACCAAAACCGGTTTGCCGTGCGTCTAATCGTGTGTATCCTTGAGCAAGGGCACTACCCCACAGCTCACATTGAACCGCATGCAGAGAAACTTCCAGTTGCGCAGGGACAACCGGCGCGGAGTCGCTTCCGCACTGGCGGACTCGCGCGTGCTGGTGCTGTTTTGCCTGCTGGTGGCGGTGCTGCTGATGCTGGTGCAGGTGGCGCACACGCATCCGTTCAATACGGATGCGGACCATTGTCCGGTGTGCGTGGTGATGCACTCGGCGGCGCCGGTTGCTGTGGTGGCGGCGGTGCTGATAGCGGTTCGGGCGAGCTTTACGCAGAAGCTTGCGCTGGCACGGCCGCGGGCGGCGATTTGGCGGTATGAGCTGTTCAATCGGCCTCCACCTCAGAACTGAATTTGCCGATGAGCCCGCCGTGGATTTTGGCGAGGCCTCTGTTCCGCATTTCAGCAACCTGAGGAAATTTACCGCATGATGTTTCGCCGCATTCATTTTTCACTTCTTCTTTCTCTGGCATTTCTAATGCCGGTTTCGATGTCTGGTCTGGCGCAGACCGGGGCATCGGGCACCGTTTCCGGCGTTGTGACTGATCCCACTGGGGCGGTGGTTCCGGGAGCGTCGGTGACACTGCAGAACCCTGTCTCCGGGTTGAACCGCACTGTCAAAACGGATGCGATGGGTCAGTTCAATTTCGCCAACGTTCCGTTCAATCGCTACGATTTGCAAGCGAGCGCGAAGGGATTCTCGCTGAATACCCAGACGGTTGAGGTTCAGTCCACCGTGGCGATTAGCCTGAAGGTGACCCTGACAGTTGTTGGTGGTTCCGACACGGTTACGGTTGAGGCCTCCAGCGATATGGTGGAGAGCGATCCGGTGGGGCATACGGATGTGGACCGGGATTCGTTTGAGAAGATTCCGCTGGAGTCGACGACGAGTTCTCTGACGTCGATGGTGACGATGTCAGCGCCGGGGATATCGGCGGATTCGAATGGCATGGCTCATGGGATGGGTGACCATGCATCGAACTCGTTTTCGGTGGATGGGCAGTCGATCACGGACCAGCAGAGCAAGACATTTTCGAACCAGATACCGCTGGACTCGGTGCAGTCGATTGAGGTGATTCCGGGCGCGCCGCCGGCGGAGTATGGCGGGAAGACGAGCCTGGTGATTGTGGCGACGACGCGGTCGGGGCTGGGGCAGACGACGCCGCAGGGCGAGATTACGAGTTCGTACGGTAGCTTTGGGTCGTCGAGTGTGGGTGCGAATTTTGCGATTGGAACGGCGAAGTGGGGGAATTTTGTTTCGCTGGGCGGCTCGAACAGCGGGCGGTTCCTGGACGGGCCGGAGTACAAGGTATTCCATGACAAGGGGAACGAAGAGAACATCTTCAACCGCATGGATTATCAGCAGGATGCGAACAATTCCTGGCGGTTGAATCTGGGGTATACGCGGTCGTGGTTCCAGACGCCGAACTCGTATGACACGCAGAATGCAACGCAGGCGATTGCGGACGGGCTGGGGAACGTGGGTCCGGCGGACCAGCGGGCGCAGATTGTGACGGTGAATGTTGCGCCGACGTGGACGCGGATTGTGTCGCCGACGACGGTGCTGAATGTGGGTGGGGCGCTGCGGCGGGATGACTTCCATTACTACCCGAGCGGGAATCCGCTGGCGGATTTGGGGCCGGTGAACTTGCAGCAGGAGACGATTGGGCAGAATCGCACGCTGATGAATGCGGCGGTGCACTCGGACCTGACGCATACGCGGGGGATTCACAACATCAAGCTGGGCGTGAGCTACCAGCAGACGTTTCTGGATGAGAGCGACCGGTTGGCGATTGTGGATCCGAAGCTGATTGGGAATCTGGGGTGCGAGGCGGGCGGAGTGGCGACGCCGGGGACGGCCTGTGAAACGCTGCTGCCCTATGACCTGACCCAGGGCGGCGGGTACTACAGCTTCCGCGGGCATACGGATATCAAAGAGGGGGCGGCGTATATTCAGGATGCGATTACGGCGGGGCCGTGGTCGGCGAATCTTGGGCTGCGCGGGGACCTGTATAACGGGCTGGCCAAGGGACGGCAACTGGAGCCGCGGGTGGGGGTGAGCTACCAGGTGAAGCGGACGGGGACGGTGCTGCGGCTGAGCTACGCGAGGACTCTGGAGAGCCCGTTCAACGAGAACCTGATTCTGGCCAGCCGGGGTTGCGACTCGGCGGTGATTGCTGCGCTGATTCCCTGCGTATCTGCACCGAACCAGCCGGGGTTGCGGAATGACTTTCACGCCGGCCTGCAGCAGAGTTTTGGGCGGTGGGCGGTGTTTTCAGGGGACTATGTGTGGAAGTACACGCATAATGCGTATGACTTCAGCGTGCTGGGTGCGACGCCGATTACATTTCCGATTGGGTGGCACAACTCCAAGATTCCGGGGCTGGATGGGCGGCTGAGTTTCCCGGAGCACAAGGGATTTTCGGGGCAGGTGGTGTTCTCGTCAGTGGCGGCGCGGTTCTTTACGCCGCAGACGAGTGGATTGGGGACGGTGCCGAATCCGGGCGCGACGAGCTCGGCCTTCCGCATTGACCACGACGAGAAGTTCAACGAGACGGCGCACGTGCAGTATCAGCCGACGAAGAAGCTGCCGTGGCTGGGCTTTAACTGGCGGTTTGACTCTGGCCAGGTAGCCGGGGCGAGTCCGTGCTATGGGACCGGGGCGGGGAACGACTGCCCGCAGTCGACGACGGTGGATGGCGCGCCGGCAGTGCTGATGCAGGATCCGTACGGGAATCCGTTCACGGCGGATCAGGAGTTCCAGGCGGGGTTCATGTGCAACGGGCAGCGGGCGACGCCGACTGTGGCGCTGCCGAGTGTGTGCCCGGTGTCGGAGTTCCGGTCGTCACTGATTTCGCTGGCGGCGCCGGGGAGGCAGAACGACGACAAGAATCCGGCACGGATTGCGCCGCGGAATTTGTTTGACTTGGAGCTGGGGGATGACAACCTGTTCCACAAGGAGAAGCACCCGA
>CAIVDV010000051.1 GCA_903904755.1 uncultured Acidobacteriaceae bacterium
GATGCGGGCGCAGGCCAGCAGGGCGATAACGAGCTCGGGGGTCATGCCCATGTAGACAGCGACGCGGTCACCTTTTTTGACGCCGAGGCCCTTGAGAACGTTGGCGAACTTCTGCACTTCCAGGTGGAGCTCGCCATAGGTGAGTTTGCGCACGTCGGGTTTGCCGTCAACGTGGGGTTCACCTTCCCAGATGATGGCGGTTTTGTCGCGGCGCGCGCCCAGGGCGTGGCGGTCAACGCAGTTGTAGCTGAGGTTGAGCTTGCCGCCGACAAACCACCTGGCCCAGGGCAGGTTCCACTCCAGCACCTTCGACCACGGCTCGAACCAGTCGAGATTGGTAGCTGCCTCAGCCCAGAAGGCTTCGGGATCTGCAATGGAGCGGTCGTACATAGCCTTGTACTGGGCAAAGGAGCCGACGTGGGCCTGGTCTGCGAACTCCTCAGACGGGTGGAAGACGCGTGTTTCGCGGAGGCTGGATTCGAGGTCGTTGTTGGAAAGCGAGCTGATGGGCGTGGCCATGAAGGGTCCTTTTGGGAAGGGGCTGGAGTCGTGCCCGGGTCGCGAGAGCTGCGACAGGCGTGCGGAGAAAACGATAGCGGGTAGAGCTAACGATGGGCAAGTGAGGGGAGAGGAAATTCAGGATTTTGCAGGAAAGACGCGGCTCGGCGAAGGCGCAGAGAGGGCCCGATTGGGCAGGAAGAAGCAGAGCCGGGGGTGTTCTGGCGCTGTACCGGTCAGCGGCGGCGCGAGGAAACTTCCGCCGGCAGCGCGGCCGGGGTCAACTGCAACTGGTAGCCAACGTAGTCGATTTTGAGCACAGTGTCGCCAAAGAGGAAGTTGTGAGTATTGGCCTGGGCACGAGTGGCCATGGGGATGCCCTGCAGACTCTCATAGTCGCGGGCGACGACGGTATTGGAAGTGAGGAAGCTTGAGGCCTGGGTTGGAGTGCCTTCAAGATGGACGATGGAGGCGTCCCGGGCATCAAACCAGGCCCGGCCGTCAAAGAGGTATGGGCTCTTGCGGCGGGCCTTGAGTGTCACAAGGTAACAGGCGCGGCCGTCGCGCAGGACAGTTTCACCGGGAACCTGCATCTCGTAGTTATCGGAATTGATAAAGTAGCCGGCGCGGGCTGAAGCGAGGTTCATGTCGCGCTCTGAGGCGATGATTTTGTCAAAGATCAAATGACGGAGGACATCGGATCCGGACTGCGAGATGGGGGTGTACTGCTTGCCGTTCTCCGGGGTATAGACGATGGCGACGGTCATTTCAGCGGCGGGTGCGGTATCAGCGTTGCGGAAGATGCTGTAGTGCTCCTGCACGGTGTAGCCGGCCAGGGAGTGGAAGCGTGCGGCGACTGAGAGATCGATGCGGTGGATGAAATCGGCCTGGGCATCCACAGGCAAGCGCTGCGCAACGAGTGTCAAGGGGGCCAGGAAGGCACAGGCTATGGCGGCGAGTGCGAGGCTGAACTGGGGAAAGCGTGAACGCAAGGAAATTACCTCTGAGGGGTTGGACTGACGACTGGAAGGGAAGTTGGCCGGGAATCCGCATTGGGGCCGCCAACTTCAACGGTTCCAGGCTTCCAGGCACGCAGGCTGCTGTGGTCGGCAAGGGTTTGCTGCCAGCGCGCGGGGTCTTTTACGGCGAAGGCCGGTGGAGTCGGTGTCAGGTAGAAAGCCAGGATATTGGCGTCGAGCTCGGGCGTCAGGTCTGCAAATTTCTCCCTGGCCAGGCGATCGAGCAGGGTGGCGTAGGCATCGTCGGTCAGGGAGTACTCGCCGGCAAGGGTTTCGCGTCCCGTATCAAAATCGCGGTTGTCGAGCTGAAAGCGGCGGGAGGACGACTGTTGGAGCAGCAACCCGTAGCTTTCAACGGAGTTGTTGACGCTCTGCATATACAGGTCTTCCGTGCCGGGGGTCGGCATTTTGAAGTCAAGCGCCTTGAACGGACCAACCTTGGGGACAATGCGCAGGAAGAAGGCCAGAATGCGGGCTCCTGCGCCGGGCTGCTGATACTTCGTTCCAAATTCGCGGCGGAACTGAGCGCGTTTGAGGTGGTAGAGGAAACGCCGCCGGGTCATGGTCGGATCTTCCTTGACGATCTGATCTTTCTTGAGCAAAAGGGCGACGCGGGTCATCTCCGGAATCAGCCTGCTGACGGAGTAACGAAAGCTGCCTACCGAGAGGTCGAGATTGGGAATCACGTCACTGAGGGGTATGCCGTACGTGGCCCGGAAGGCCCGCTCCAGAACCGGGGTGGAGACCTGGAAGCCGATGAAATCGTGATAGGCGTCCGAGGTGAAGCGCTGGCGGGCAACCTGGACGACGTCGAAGCCGAACTCGGTTTGAATATGGGCCTTGGGACTGTTCACGTAGGTGACTTCCGGGCCGAATTGAGCCTTTAGCTTGGGAAATCGCTCGGCGACGGCGCGATTGACGGCGGGGTGGCCGGCCACGTCGGAGGCGTAGTGGGCAAGCGCGCCAAGGGCAAAGGCGTATTCGTTCACGTCCCGCGACTGGGTAAGGAGGTTGGTGACGAAGTCTCCGCTGCGGACGTAATGAACCAGATCAGAGAAAAAGTGGCTGCCGAAGGGGTAATAGCCGATGTCCTGAATCAGCGAGCCGCCGTAGGCGTAGGCGTGGGCAAGGCGGAGTTCGTCGGGGGTCGTGGCTGGGTAGCGGGCAAGCAGCATGGGCTTGATCTGGCCACGCCAAAGAAGATCGACAATCTGCTCGTGGGTCAGGACGGAGTAGCCGGGAGAGCTGGGGCAGGAGACGATCAGAACCAGGGCTGTGAAACACGCGAGGAATCGCCGCCGGAAGTTGGGACGGCGACCATGCAGCGGCAGCGCAATCAGTGCGGAAGTGGATGGACCCAAGGGCATTTTCGACGCTCCTACCTGTGAGTGTAGAGGGCTGGAGCCTGTTTGGTATGTGCTGGATTGACCGCATGCGCAGATAGCCGGGACTGGCCGCTGGTAGGCTAGAGAGTGATTTGTGTGCTGCCGCAATGGCGATTTGCGCGCAGCAAAAGGGATGGATGTGACAGAAAGCCTGGGGAAAGAACAGTATGTGGTAACCGTGCTGGGGCGGACTGCTCCAGAGACCGTGGTGGTAGCAGCGACGGCGCTGGTAGCCGAACACGGACTTACGGTGACAGCGCGGCGGCAACTGAGCGATGGCAGCGCAGGCTACGGCGCAGTGGAACTGGCGGCCGAGGGCCTGCTGCGCAATCAGCCACAGCTGCGTTTGCGGCTGCGCGAACTGGTGGACCAGGTGGGCGTGGACGTGGCCGTGCAGCGGGAGACGGCTGCGCGGCGCAATCGGCGGCTGTTTTTCTTCGATATGGACTCTACCCTGATCCAGGGCGAGGTGATTGACGAGCTGGCTAAGATGGCCGGCGTCGGCGACCAGGTGGTGGCCATTACCGCCTCGGCAATGCGCGGTGAGATTCAGTTCCAGGAGAGCTTCCGGCGGCGGGTGGGGCTGCTGAAGGGACTGCCCGAGGCGCGGGTGTATGAGCTGCTGGACCGGATTCCCCTGATGGAAGGGGCGGAGAGGCTGTTCCAGGCGCTGGCCGGACTGGGTGTGAAAACCGCTGTGCTGTCGGGCGGATTTACGTTTTTCGGCGAGAGCCTGCGTGGCCGGCTGGGCGTGGACCATGTCTTCGCCAACGTGCTGGAGTTCCGCGATGGCCTGGTGACGGGCGAGGTGAACTCACCGATTGTGGACGGAGCGCGCAAGGCCAAACTGCTGCGTGAGATTGCCCAGCACGAGGGCGTGGCGCTGGACCAGGTGGTGGCCGTGGGCGATGGCGCCAACGACCTGCCCATGCTGGCACTCGCCGGGCTGGGCGTGGCCTTCCACGCAAAGCCGCTGGTGCGCGCGACCGCGCCGGTGAGCCTGAATCACCTGGGGCTGGATGGGTTGCTGTATCTGCTGGGGATGACGGATGGGGATGTGCGGGGACTCGTGCGCTAGCGCGATTTGGGCGCCGGCTGCTGGGAGAGCATGTATTCGCGCAGGACGGCGTTGATGCGGCTCTGGTAGCGTTTGCCGGTGCCTTTGAAGAAGGCAAGCAAATCGGCATCGAGGCGGAGGGTGACCTGCTGTTTGTTTTCTGCGGGGACGAGGTCGGAGACGCGACGCCAGCCGGATTTCTCGTCCAGCTCGGGGATGTCGCTGAGGTCGATTTCTTCGTCTCTGAGGTCGCGAAGAGCCTGCAACTGCTCTTCGGTCATGGTTGGCGGGTTGTTGGGATCAAGCCGAAACCTGACCGTTCCAGTATTTGAAGTACTCATGGCGCGTGGCCCTCCTTGCTGAAATGATGCGGGCTGTAGTTCCCCGCATGGTATCGACGACCACCAGAATGAACTCCTGGATGCGACCGACTGCAATTTCGCGCAGTTCACCGTCGTAGTCGCGGTCATCCTTCTCGTCGAGCCGGTTGGGACCGAGTAAGACTCCAGTGGCAAATTCAAAGGTAACGCGATGCTTGCGCAGGTTGGCTTCGGCTTTCAGGGGGTCCCACTCGAAGTCCACAGGTTGATTGCACCCCAAACGTAGCTTCTTTTGTAACTACAAATGTACTTCTTTTTAGCAGGACCGAGCCGTGTCCGATTGAGGCGGTGGGTTCCGGTGGTGGTTCCCATGTCCCAAAAGCGGGACATGGGGCACCCATGTTCAGTCCTGCGGGCCGCTCCCCTGCCCTACGCCTCGTCCCATATCCGCCGGTCTTTGGTCTCCGGCAGGAAGAAGAGCCCAATGAAGAACGTCATGGTGGCGACGGAGATGGGCCAGATGAGACCCATGAATTTTGCATTGGGATCGCCGGGGTGGGCCGCGAGCCACCAGGTGGCAATCCACGTCGCCATCAGCGGGGTCAGGCCGCCGAACTCCCCATTGCCCAGGTGGTAGGGAATGGACATCGAGGTGTAGCGGATGCGGGCCGGGAAGAGCTCCACGAGCAGCGCCGCAATCGGCGCGTAAACCAGGGTCACGTAAAGCACCTGAAGGAAGATGAGTCCGATCATCACCGGCTGGTTGACGGTGACGACCGTGCCAACCTTGGTCACGGCGCCGGCCATCGCGTGGTAGATGGGCCAGTAGGTCAGGGCTGCCAGGGCGCAGCCGGTCAGCAGCAGTGGCTTGCGGCCGATTTTGTCCGAAAGCCAGCCAAAGAGGATGAAGAAGGGCGTGGCGCAGGCGAGGGCGATGGCAATCATGGTGTAGGCGTCTTTGTAGTTGACGCCCAGGGTTTTGGTGAGGAAGACGAGGACGTAGAACTGTCCGGTATACCAGACGACGGCCTGGCCGGCGGTGGCGCCGAAGAGGGCGATGGCAATCAGTCCCCAGTTGCGCTTGCTGATGGCGGTGATGGGGGACTTGGAGGTCTTGCCATCCTTTTTGAGCTTGGCAAAGAGCGGCGACTCCTTCAGGCGGATGCGAATCCAGAGTGAGAAGATGACGAGTACGAGGGAGAGCAGGAAGGGGATGCGCCATCCCCAGGCCTGGAACTCGGCGTCCCCGAGCTGCACGCGCACGACGAGCACGATGATCAGAGCGGCAAAAAGACCGAGTGTTGCGGTGGTCTGGATGAAGCTGGTGTAGAGGCCGCGCTGGTGCTCCGGGGCGTGCTCCGCGACAAATGTGGCCGAGCCGCCGTATTCCCCACCCAGCGCGAGGCCCTGCAGGCAGCGCAGGGCAACCAGGATTGCCGGGGCCAGCAGGCCAACCTTCTGATAGGTGGGCAGCAGGCCAATTCCGAAGGTGGAGAGGCCCATGATGCTCAGGGTCGCGATAAAGGTGTATTTGCGGCCGATGAGGTCGCCGATGTGGCCGAAGAAGGCCGCACCAAACGGGCGAACCGCAAAACCTGCCCAGAGTGCACCGAGTGAGAATAGGAAGCCGGTAGCGAGCGAGCCGGGAAAGAACTGGCTGGAGAGGACAACGGTAAGGATTGCATAGAGATAGAAGTCGTACCACTCGATGAGGGTGCCGGCCGAGGAGGCAAGGATGACATGGGAGAGCGAGGACGCGTCCTGAAGAGCGACGGTACGGGCTGCGTGGCCGGCTGCAGTGCCGCCATTGGGATTGGATGCCATGGAAAGACCTCAAGTGGCAGACGGATGGGACTCGCGGGAGACAGAGCGAGGTTCCGGCTGGGAAAGTTGGATTGGAAACCAGCCTTCAAGGCAGATGGCGGGGGATGTCAAGTTAATTTTTTTGAGAGGTTTGGGGCTTTGGCTTCCCACATCTCCCGGCAGCAAGAGCGAGGAGATGTGGGGGCCCGGGAAGGTTGATTTGATGCGGATCTAGCTGGCGTGGCGCTGCTGGTGCCAGACCCAAGCTGTCCGGATAATGTCATCAATCTGGGTGTACTGGGGCTTCCAGCCGAGTTCGGCGATGGCCTTTTCGCTCGCTGCAATCAGCACCGCCGGGTCGCCATCGCGGCGGGGGCACTCTTCCACCGGAATGGAGTGGCCAGTGACGCGGCGGACCGAGTCAATCACCTGTCGCACGGTAAATCCAGAGCCGTTGCCGAGGTTGTAGATCAGGCGGTGCTCGGCGGCGCGGGGCGATTCCAGCGCTTCCAGGGCGAGCAGGTGGGCATCGGCAAGGTCAGAGACGTGGATGTAGTCGCGGATGCAGGTGCCGTCGGGGGTCGGGTAGTCGTCACCGAAGATTTTGATGGACTTGCGGCGGCCCAGGGCGACATCGAGGATGAGAGGGATCAGGTGCGATTCGGGCTCGTGGGCTTCTCCGCGGACAATGACGCCGGAGCCTTTGCCACCGACTTCCGGAGCGCCGGCAACGTTGAAGTAGCGCAGGGATGCCGAGCGCAGGCCGTGGACGCGGTGGAACCAGGGCAGGATGTACTCGGTGAGGAGCTTGGACTCGCCATAGGCGTTGGTCGGGGCGAGTTTTGCCGTTTCGGGGATGGGCGCGACCTCCGGCTCGCCGTAAACGGCGGCAGTGGAGGAGAAAACCAGGCGCTTCGGCCCGCAGGCGTGCATCGCTTCAAGCAGGGCAAGCGTGGAGGCGGTATTGTTGCGGAAGTAGATCTCCGGCTTCTGCATCGATTCGCCGGCTTCAATCAGCGCGGCGAAGTGCAGAACGCCGTCGAAGGAAGCGTTTTCATTTGTCGCCGCACGAAAAAGCCCCTCTATCGTTGCCCGATCCGCCACGTCCGCCTCTACAAAAGTGACTCCTGCCGGGACCATCGCACGCTGCGCATGACACAGATTGTCCACCACCACGACCTGGTGACCACGTTCGAGGAGAAGTCCTGCAACGGTACCACCGATGTACCCTGCGCCGCCGGTAACCATGATCTTCATAAAAAATTTGACCTCTTTTGAGCGATTTGGTTTAACTTTAGTCTATCAAGCAGGCAGAACAGTACAGAAGTTGTCGGTTTTCCATTCGATTGCAGCGTACTGTTTACAGACCGCTACTCACGCGGCATGCCTCAGCAGGATTGACGGGCAAAAACCGCACGGGTGGCATTGTTTAGCTTCAATTGCCTGGCGGAGGGTGCCCCGCACTCGGAGTGTCGGTTCCCTGATTGCCTTGAACTGTAGGATGGCCGTTCCGTTCAAGGAAACGATATGGAACGAGATCATGCTGCTGCCGCTGCTCTCCACGACGTATCGGAAGCTAAAATCAGCAGCAAGGTTGCGTTTGTTTTAAGATATGACGCTCTGGCGGCTTTTGCGCGCGCCAGATCGCAATTTGCAGCACGGATGGTTTGAAAACCCGGCGGCAGCCGGAACAATCGGGGCCGAGAGCCCCGTGTACGAGGACTCAGGTTATGTCATCTTCCCCCAACACTGGCCGTGCCCGCTTTGGATTGCTGCCAGAGCCGGAGCGCAATCCGGCGTCAATTTTGACGAGCGCAATCATTAATTGTGGATTAATTGCCCTTTTCATCTTCCTTGGCACGCTGGCTCACCATGAGCTCGAAGTGAAAAAGATGGAGAGCATGGATATCGTCTTTCCCGTGAGCGAACCGCCCGAGATCAAGGTGAAGGTCAAAATTCCGCCCGCTCCCAAGGTGGATATTCCCCAACCTCCCAAGCCCGAAGTCCTCAAGGTGAATCTGCCCAAAATTGTTGTACAAAAGCAGGAAGTCAAGCCTGAGATTAAAGAAATTCCGCAGATCAAGGTGCAGGACAATCCGCTGAAGCTTGCTGCCAAGGCACCAGTGGTTACCCTGGCTCCCCAGCCCAAGGCGGCCTTGGCCGCGGCAGCCGCTCCGGCACTCACACCGCAGCAGAAGGTCTCCACCGCTCCGGTTCATTTTGGCGACCTCAACGGCGTAACCCCCAACCCCAACGCGACCCGCCCGGCAACGGTGGCTGCAATCGGCAACCCCTATGGCGGCAACAGCGGCCCGGCCAAGGCCCCGCAGGGCATCGTGGGCTCCACGGGCTTTGGCAATGGAACCAAGGCCGGCTCCAGCGCCGGTGTCGTGGGCAAGGTAGCCTCAGCCGGAATCCCCGGTGGCGTTGGAACGGCGCCAACTGGCGTCACAGGCAAGGTAGCCTCCGCCGGAATGCCCGTCATGGAACAGGCCGCCGCCCCTGCAATGGCCGTGAAGCCGGAAAACACAACCACCCCGCCAGTTCTGGTCAGCTATGCCAAGGCCGAATACACCAGCGAAGCGCTGCAACTGAAAATCCAGGGCGAAGTGGTCTTGCGCGTCACCGTCACCACTGCCGGTACCATGACTGTACAAGGTGTTTTGCACGGATTGGGTCATGGGCTGGATGAAGCCGCTGTCCGCTCCGCACCAACCTACCGCTTCAAGCCGGCAACCAGAAACGGTCAGCCGGTCGAATACACCACAAACATTATTGTGAAGTTCCAGACGGCCTAGCCAACTCGGCAAAAGCAAGGATTTTTTACCCGCACCGACAGCCCCGCAGAGGGATAACGGTACGAACCGAAAACGCACTCAACCTAGGAGCCTGATATGAAGTTTTGGAAGTCCTCCCTCCCCTTCCTGGTGCTGGTACTGAGCTTGACGCCCGCATACGCCAAGAAGGAACCCAAGTACGAGCAAGCGCATCAGCTTACCGCCGAACAGGCTGCCCTGGTGGAAAAGGCGATTGCACGGGAAAAAATCGTAATCAAGAACATTCAGCAGCGCACCCCGCTGGTGGAAACTTACATCCAGGACACCAAGCCAGATGTGAAGCTCTACCAGATTCCCACCAACGACACCTACATGCTCAGCCGCGTCGATTTCCGCAAGACCTTCACCGACAAGCCGTACTCGGCAAAGGGCTCCAAGAACCAGCACGGCTTCTTCAAGGGCTCGCTGGCGGCCTTCACCAACATTGGCAGGGCATTGCACCTTGACCGCGAGACCTACAACACCGACGGCTTCATGGACATGATGTTCGTTGACCCCGTCGGCTTTGACCAGCAGCACTACGTCTTCAGCTACGTGCGCCGCGAGTTCCTGGGCAGCATCCGCACCTGGGAATTTGACGTGCACCCCAAGGTCAACGGAACCGGCCGCTTCTACGGGCGCGTGTGGATTGAGGACCAGGACGGCAACATCGTCCGCTTCAACGGCACCTATACCGAGAGCAAGAGCGAAGACGCCAACAAGGAGTACTTCCACTTCGACAGTTGGCGCATGAACATGCAGCCCGGCCTCTGGCTGCCCGTCGCAATCTACGTGGAAGAGTCGCAGCGTGGCGAGGGCAAGAACGTCACCGGCCTGCGCGCCCAGACTCACTTCTGGGGCTACAGCCTCACCCTGCCCACCCGCGAGAGCGAAAACGTGAGCGTGGAGGTGGAAGGCGCCGTGGACCAGAGCAACGAGGCCCAGGACATGACTCCGCTGCAGGCCAGCCGCATGTGGGTTCAGCAGGCCGAGAACAACGTCCTTGACCGCCTGGTCCAGGCCGGACTTCTGGCGCCCCCCAGCGACTTTGACAAGACGCTCGAACAGATCGTCATCAACCTCGCCGTGCCCAACAACCTCAACTTCCCTGACCCGGTTCACTGCCGCATCCTGCTCACCACCACCGTGGAAGCAACCACCGTCGGCAACACCATCCTCGTCAGCAAGGGCCTCATTGACACGCTGCCCAACGAAGAATCGATTGCCTCGGTCATCGCCTTCCAGTTGGCGCACGTGGCGCTCGGTCACCACATCGACACCCGTTACGCCTTCAACGACCGCCTCCTGTTCCCCGATGAAGCCAGCTTCCAGCGCATCAAGATGAACCACTCGGACCAGGACAACATCGACGCAGCCAAGGCCGCAAGCACCTACCTGGCCGCCTCCATGTACAAGGACAAGCTGCCCAACGCCAGCCTCTACCTCGCCCAGTTGACTGAGCGTGGCAAGGTTCTGAAGCAGTTGAACTCGCCACGCCTGGGCGACAGCCTGCTCAAGGCCGATGGCACCCCGTGGATGGGCGACCTGTGGAAGGCCAGCCCCAAACTCAACCAGGATGACCTCACCCAGATTGCCGCCTTCCCGCTGGGAAGCTGGCTCAAGACCGATCCCTGGGACGACCATGAGCACATGCTGATGGCCAAGCGCTATGCCCCGCTCAATGCGCGGGACAAGATGCCGTTTGAGGTCACGCCAATCTTCTTCAACCTGCAGCGGTATGAGGATGCCCAGAAGTCAGCTCCTGCGGCGGCTCCGGCGGTTGCGCCGGCAGCGCCCGCAGCGGCCCCCGCCCAGAACTAAGCCGGTTGCGCGCCAGGCCGCTCGGCAGCGGCAAGGCGCGTGGCGGATTCAGGACTCCATCAGGTTCCGGGATAAACTCAGCCGGAAGAAGCCAATCCCAAACGGGCAGGTTTCTTCCGGCTATACTTTTGCAGACATTTGCGGGCACGTTTTGCCTGCACCCTGGGGACAGAACGCTGGGGCATCTACGCCCTGGAAAAGGTAACGATGAAACCGACAAGTATGGTTTGGATGGTTGCGGCGCTCCTGGCTTTGGCTGGCCTGGGAGCAATCCAGGTGGAGGGGCAGGTGGCCCCCTCGGCGCGCAAGAGCGGGATGACGCTCCGGCTGGGCGCAACCGGGTCAATCTTTGACCCCGACTACGGCCTGCTGGCCAGCAATCTGTACAGCACCAATGGCTACGGCATCAACAAACTCGGCGGTGTGGGAGCCTACGCCGACCTCACCGTCTTCCGTGGCTTGGGAATTGAGGCTGAAGGGCGCTGGCAGCGATTCCACCAGCAGGGCACCATCTACCAGGACAACTACCTGATTGGCCCGCGCTTCCAGATGGGCCACCTGGGGCGGCTGACGCCCTACCTCAAGGCGCTGGTCGGCTACGGATACATGAACTACGAGCAGGACTACGCCCACGGCTGGTTCACCGCCGTCACGGTCGGCGGCGGCATGGATGTCCGCGTCACCCGCCGAATCAGCCTGCGCGCCTTTGACGTCGAGTACCAGCAGTGGCCGCAGTGGCAACAGCCGCTCGTGCAGTCCACAACCCTCTTCCCCTACGGCGTCAGCGCCGGCGTCAGCTACCGACTCTTCTAGGACCAGAACCGAAGAAATCGCAAAGGCCGGTGCGGAGAATATTCCGTGCCGGCCTCTTATTTTTAAAACTTAGGTAATATTTTTCATGCACCAGTGAACAAACTTTAGTAAGCAGGTAAACAATCGTAGACAGCTCAGGTTTCCCCCGAATGAGCCGTTGAGGAAAAGAAGAAACACTGGCAGAACCCCTGAAAATGCAGCTCTGGCAGCGTGTCTGATGCGGCAAACACCTTGTTTCGTTGGGCCATGCTGAGGTTGTTGAGTTTGGGCCATCCCACCAACGGTGTAGCGGCTGACCAAATTCTGTACTTGACCCGCTTGCAGAGTCGGTGAAGACTGTATACAGTTGTTTTCACCCAAAAGTGAGTTCTTCTAGCATGGCTGTAAGTACATTGCCGGAATTTCCAGGATTCGGCGAACGAAGAAGGCCGGGAATGAAAGAAGGAGCCCTGAGCACGATGATTCATATCGGTCTGTTTTCAGACGACAGAAAATTGCATCCCCTGCTCTCCTCCGCGCTTGGGAAAGACTTCTCGGTATCGCTGTTTACAACGGAAGAGGCCCTGGCCGATGCGTGGGCCGCAGAAGCATTTGAGATTGCAATCCTGGACATGGACTCGAACCACGGTTTGCTTGCGGACCGCATTGAAGAAGCGCGGCGGATTGTCGCCAGTGGAGTCTCCTCCGTCGTAATGGCCGACGATGGTCAACGTTCCACGGCTACCGATCTGGTCAGGCTCGGCGCCCATGGTTCCTGTCGTAAGCCGCCCGCAATCCGCGATTTGAAGGCCCTGCTGGTTCGAACCTACGAAAATACCTCCATCAAGCGGAAGCTTGAAAACGCCCAGCAGCAGTTGGAAGAGGGTGCCCGCTGCGACCGCATGATTGGCGACAGCCCTGCCATGCACCAGGTGTATGACCTGGTGCGGCGGGTGGCCGACCTCAACGCCAGCGTACTCGTCACCGGCGAGAGCGGCACCGGCAAGGAACTGATTGCCAGCGCCATCCATAACCTCGGCAACCGGAACGGCCGCCCCTTCGTCGCCGTCAGTTGCGGAGCGATTCCCGAAACGCTGATTGAAAGTGAACTCTTCGGACATGAGAAGGGTGCATTTACCGGCAGCAACGGGCCTCGTGAGGGCTTTCTGGAGCAGGCCGAAGACGGAACCATCTTCCTCGACGAAATTGGCGAACTCAGCCCCGCGGTTCAGGTCAAGTTGCTGCGCGTCCTGCAACAGCGCGAATTCACCCGGCTCGGTTCCAGCAAGCTCATCCCCCTCAAGGCGCGATTGATTTTTGCCACCCACCGCGACCTCAGCGAGATGGTTGCCGAGGGCAAGTTCCGGCAGGATTTGTTCTACCGCATCAACGTCATCCGGATCGATGCCCCGGCCCTGCAGGACCGCAGCGAGGATATCCCGGCACTCTCCATGCACTTCCTCCGCAGCTATGGCGAGCAGTTTGACAAGCCCATGCTGGGCATTGATCCCCGCGCGATGGCTCTGCTGAAGCAGTACAGTTGGCCCGGCAACGTCCGCGAGCTGGAAAACGTCATTCAGCGCGCCATCATTCTGGCTCACGGCGAAACCATCCGGGCAGAAGACCTGCCCAGAACCATCCACAGCCAGGACGTTGTCGCCATCGACGAGTTCCACGCGGCGGGCACATTTGACCTGATGCTGCGGGACTACAAGGTAAAGCTGGCGGTGGCTGCCGTGCGGGAAAACAACGGCAACAAGACCCTGGCGGCGCGCAGCCTGTGCATTTCGCGCGCCTACCTGCACCGCCTGCTGCGCCTGGCCGACCACAACGAAGATCTGGATGCCGAGCTTGAAGACCAGGGCGAGAGCAGCGATATCGCGATTGCCTGATTGGATGTGCGGGGAGAAAAGGGCGCATGGAGAGTCGATCTCCATGCGCCCTTTGCACCTTTGAACTGGAATTCCTGCCTTTAAGCGTGGGTGACCGTCTTCGCAGCATCGTTTGCAGCAGGCTGCGTGGCGTCCGGCACAGCCTCCACAGCAGCCTCATTCCCTGCATAGTACTGCAGGCTCACGCGGCGTCCGCGCGTCAGGAACATCGCATTCTTGCGCAGACCGATACGGTGGAAGTAGAAGTCCATCGTCGTCTTCAGCACGCCCAGCCCATAGGTGACTGAGCGCCTGAAGTTGATCGATGACGCTTCCTTGAAGTACTTGGTCGGGCAGGAAATCTCCCCGATGTGGAAGCCGAAGGCAACAGCCTGCGCAATCATCTGATTGTCAAAAACGAAATCGTCAGAGTTTTCCAGCAGCGGCAGCGTCTCCAGAACCTCCCGCGAGAAGGCCCGATAGCCGGTGTGGTACTCCGAGAGCTTGACGCCCAGAAAGAGATTCTGGAACGCGGTCAAAGCGCGGTTGGCAACGTACTTGTAGCGCGGCATGCCGCCCCGCAGCGCTCCGCCCCCAAGAATGCGGGAGGCGAGAACCATGTCATACACGCCGCTGGCAACCATTCCGGCCATCGCGGGAATCAGCAGCGGAGTGTACTGGTAGTCGGGGTGCACCATCACCACGATGTCCGCGCCGGCGGCCAGCGCTTCGCGGTAGCAGGTCTGCTGGTTGCGCCCGTAGCCGTAGTTGGCGTCGTGGATGTAGGTGTCCACGCCAAGAGAGCGGGAAAGCTCTGCGGTGCGGTCAGTGGAGTTGTCGTCGACAAGAATCTTGATGTCCACAATGTCAGTGAACTCCGCGACGGTCTTCTCCAGGGTCTTCTCGGCGTTGTAGGCCGGCATTACGACGGCAACGCGCTTTCCGTTAATCATGCGAATCTGTCTCCGGGGTTCCAGTGCGTGGAAGCCCTTTCCCGATGGTGCGAACCAAGCCGGCCATAGAGGGAGGACCGGACGGAGTGCTATTGGAGATTATCGTCTCACTCCATGGGTATGGGCCATAGCACTTTTGCGGGTCAAGCCAGATTTGGCACCGGGCGCGGCACTTCCCTGCCCCGGGGCTACTGCGGAGCCGCAAGGGGCTGCAACTCCACGGGACTGGCATCGGGCTGCACCAGCCAGACAGAGCGGCCAGGGTACTGGCGCAGCAGTTGCTCATTTTCGGCCGCAGACATCTCCTGCACCCACAGGACTTTCGCTGAAGGAATATCAGCGGCGTTGGCAATCCACTCGTCCATGGGCTCGTGGTGCGGCGCGTAGCGGACAAATACGATGTGGCGGCCAGGCAGATTGTTCAGTTGAGCGGCCACGGCGGCGCGCTCGCGGCCAAAGTCCCCTGGCCCGAACCAGTTGGCGGCCCAGGTGGAGACGGGAAACTTGGGGATGACGATGCCGAGCTGCGGGCCGAAGGGGCGAACCGCCGCGAGCAGAACGATGGAGACGGTGATCCAGCGGACCAGAGAGCGCCCGCCCGGATTCCACGCGCGGAGGTGCCGCATCGCCTGCAGCCCCAGCGCGTAGAAGGCGGCAGCAAAGGGCGCCAGGTAGTGAGGGATCAGGAAAATCTCAATGAACATCCCGCAGGCCAGCAACAGCAGCCCAATCGTGAGCAGGCGCGTTCGGCGGTCCCGGAAGACGCGGTGAATCAGGATCAGGGGCAGCATCAGCAGAAATCCAGTAAAGTACCGGATACCAACAAACGCCTTCTTGGTGGTGACGATGGCAAAGTTCGTTGCGATTTTGCTCACCGTGTTCTGCTCGTCCTGAAAGTAGAAATCGCGCAGGTTCTGGTGCCGGTAGACGGGCTCAGGCCGCGAGTGCTGCCAGATGTAGTACGGCGCCATGGCGTACATTTGCCGGTTGATGGTGTACGGCAGCGTGGTGGGCGAGCCAAAGGCAACCTTGTCGTAGTAGCCGAGCCAGGAGACACCGGCAAGGATGAGGACAATGGGCAACGCCGCGCGCCGCAGCAGGATTCCTGGGTCGGGGCGCTTGCGGTAGATCCAGTGAATCAGGGCGACCAGGATGGGCAGGCAGAGCAGCAGTCCCTCGTATGGGCGGCTCAGCAGCAGGATGACGATGCCCAGCGCGAGCAGCAGGGCGTCGCGATGCCGGAGATGCCGCTTCAACCGGGGAAACGCGCCGAAGACAAGCGCACCACCCAGAACGGCAATCATCGCCGCGCCGGTGTACGTGTTGATCCAGTAGCTGAAAAGGCCCAGCCGAAGGACGAAAATCAAACCTCCCAGCAGCGCCCAGCGGGAGGGAAGCCAAGCCTGCAGCATCCAGGTAATCGCTGAGGCCGTAACCGCTGTGACCAGCAGAAGTCCAAACCACGGATGGCCCAGGAAGAGCTGGCCAAAAGCGAGAACCATTCCACCCGCGGGAAAATACATGGAGCAGTAGGTGGGCAGGATGTCAATCTGCAAGCTCTCAAAGTGCTGCCACAGGGCCGGAGTGGGGTTGGTCAGCCGGAAGTGCGCAAAGGTGTCCGCCGCAAGCAGAAAGCTGAAGTCGTCGGGGACGAAGGGCTTCGGGATGGGTAACCACGGAAGGGTGGACAGGCGGAGCACAAGGTTCGACAGGCCAACCACCACCACAGCCAGCGTGCGGCGCCGAGCCAGTGCCGAGAACGCACGCTCAATCGGCGCAAACACAGATTCGCCCAGGCGCGGCAGTGTGACTGCGAGCGCGATGGCGAGGAAGGTTAGGCTGCCTTCCATGAATTCAAAGCTGAGGGCATTGGCGTTGGGAGCGGCGTCAATCATGGCTGCTCCTTCAGTATGGGGTACGGGGTGACAGTCGCGTCTGCATTGTCAGGCTCAACCAGCCACGGCGTGCGATCCGGGTAGGCGGCAATCAGTTCCCGATCCCGCTCGGGCCCCATGGAGCGCGCCCACAGCAGTTGGCAACCGTTCAGGTCCGCGCCGTTGTAAACCCACTCGTCCATGGAGTAGTGTGTGGCAGCGTAGCGAACAATGGCGAGCTGCTTGCCCGGATGCGCGGCCACCGTCGCCTGCGCCTGGGCGCGCTGTGTGCCAAAGTGGCCAGGCCCATACCAGAAAAAATCCCAGGCACCGGCGGGAAACTCGACCATCTGGATATGAAGCGGGCCCACTGCGAGACGCGCCCCGCCCATCACCAGGCAGACGAGGACAAGAAGGCGCGACAGCGTGCGGCCTACCGGTGCTCCGGAAAGGCGAAGCTGGCGAAAGTGGCGCATGGACTGGAGGCCAATGGCATAGAAGGCCGCAGTGAAGGGCGCGACGTAGTGCGGAATCAGGTAGACCTCAATCGCCATCCCGGCCCCAAGCAGGGCGACAGAGACGACGAGGAACCGGATTCGCCGGTCTTTCAGGACGCGGCGGAACATCACAAGCGGCGGCAGCAGCGCGAAGCCTGCAAAAAACACAAGCGTGTACCCGAATTTGCCCAGCGTAAACGGCAGGAAAGTAGCCGGGGAGTGCATCAGCGTGTGCAGCGGCAGCTCAATATTGACATAGAAGTCGCGCATCGTGGCGTGGTGGTATGCGGGCTCCGGGCGAGCCTGCTGCCAGACGTAGTACGGGGCAACGGCGTACTGGGCGCGATTCAGCGTGTAGGGCAAGGTGGTCGCGCTCCCGTTGACCTGCTGATCGTAGTAGCCAAGCCAACCGACCGATGCGACCACCAGCGCCAGCGGCAAAGCGGCGCGGAGCGCGATGAGCCGGCGCGCGGCGGCAGCGGCACGCCATGCGTGATGCAGGAAAGCCGCAAGGACCGGCAGGCAGAGGAGCAGCCCTTCATACGGGCGGCAGAGCACCAGAATGGAAATGCCAAGGGCCAGCAGCCAGGCGTGGCGCGCATGGTGTCGCCGGAGGAAGCGCGGGAATGCGCCCAGAACCAGCGCTCCGGCAAATCCAATCAGAACCCCGGCGTGGAACGTATTTCCCCAGTAGCTGAAGAGGCCGAGATGCAGCACTGCGAGCATTCCCCCGAAAAACGCCCAGGTAGCAGGCAGCCAGGCCTGCAGCATCCAGCACAGGGCAGCGCAGAACAGTGCTGTAGTGATTAGGACGGCCCACCAGGGATTGCCAAACACAATCTGACCGGCGGCGAGCATCAGCCCCTGCCCAGGAAAGTACATGGACTGGTAGGTCGGGACGAGGGAGATGTGGATGCTCTCGAAGAACTGCCAGTGCGCCGGGGTAGGATTGGCAAGGCGGAAATGGGCAAAGGTGTCTGCCGCCAGCAGAAAACTGAAGTCGTCCGGAACGATGGGAAGGGGAACCGGGATAATTGGCAGGATGGCGATGCGGAGGAGAAATCCAGCCGCGCCAACAACCGCAACGGCGAGCCGGCGGCGACGGGCCAGCCGCGCAAGTGACCTCTCAACAGCGGTAAAGAATGGATTGCCAAGGCGTGGCAGCAAAACGGCCGCGAGGCACACAACTACCGTCAGCGCCAGCTCCAACAGGGCAAGGCTCAGGTGCGACTGAGTCTGGGGCTGCGGGGCGATCATGGCTCAACTCCCAAAAGCGTACCGGGGATGGTCCCTGCGGCCGCGGTCAATTCCCTGCCGGAGCGTTGGTGTTGAGCGGTGCGACTGAGGCTAAATCCTGGGCCGGGTAAGGGCGCAGGAGCGCCGGAGCAGCATCCGGTTCAACCAGCCAAACGGTACGGTCATTATAGTGAGCGACAAGCTCCCGATTCGAGGCGGAATCCATTTCCCGCGCCCACAATGTTTGGGCGTTCTCCAGGTCGGCCGGGTTGTAGACCCACTCGTCGGTGGGGTAGTGGTTGGCGGCGTAGCGAACAAGGACAAGCTGGCGTCCGGGTCGTGCAGCGAGATCGGCGGCAATGCGCGCGCGCTCCGTGCCGTAGTGACCGGGACCGTACCAGAAAAGCGTCCAGCCGCCGACCGGGAAGGCCGGAACCTCAATCCCCAGCGGCCCGGCAAAGGCGCGAACCAGACCGGTAAGCAGGCAGACGGTAACCAGAAGGCGAGTCAGCGTGCGCCCCGCCGGCGCGCCGTCCAGCTTCCAGTGGCGCATATGGCGCATGGCCTGCAGCCCCAGCGCATAAAAAGCCGCGGTAAATGGCGCGAAATAGTGCGGCACCATAAAAATCTCAATGGCAAGGCCCACAACCAGCAGTGCAACCGAATACACCAGAAATCGGGTGCGCCGGTCGCGCAGGACACGGCGAAGCAGGAAGAGTGGGGGCAGCAGTGCAAAGCCGGCGAAGAACAGAAGCGCGAGAAGAAACTTTCGGAGGGTGAGCGAAACAAAACCGGCGGGGCTGTGAATGGCGGTGTGAACCGGCAACTCCATCTCGTAATAGAAACGCCGCATCACCGGGTGGTTGTAGCCGGGGTCAGGCCGCTGCGGCTGCCACACGTAATACGGCGCCACCGCGTATTGGGTGCGGTTGGCAGTGTAGGGCAGCGTGGTGGCGTGGCCAAATGCTTGCAAGTCGTAGTAGCCGAGCCAGACCGCCGACAGCGCAACCAGGACAACCGGCAGGGCGGTGCGGCGAACAACCAGGGCAAGCGACGGTCGTCGCGGACCGCGAAAAAGCCATAACAGGAATGCGACAAGAACCGGGAGGCAGAGGAGAAGCCCCTCATACGGCCGACTAATCACCAGAATGGACATGCCCAGCCCCATCAGCCATGCGTGCCGGCCCACTTGGCGGCGGCGGAAGCGCGGCCACGCACCAAGGATCAGCGCTCCGGCAAGGGCCATCAGGGCAGCACCCTGGTACGTATTGATCCAGTAGCTGAACAGCCCAAGATGGAGCACGGCAAGCAGCCCACCGAGAAAGGCCCAGGTTGCGGGCAGCCATGCCTGCAGCATCCAGCAAATCGCCGCCGACAGCACTGCCGAGCAGAGCAGCATCGCTACCCATGGCTGCCCGAAAATGAGCTGACCGGCAGCAAGCAGCAAACCGTGGCCGGGGAAGTACATCGATTGGTAGCTGGGGATGAGCGAGATGTGGATGCTCTCAAAGTGCTGCCAGAGTGCAGGTGTGGGATTGGTGAGGCGGAAGTGGGCGAAGGTATCGGACGCGAGCAGAAAGCTGAAGTCGTTGGGAACAAAGGGCAGCGGCACCGGGTAAAGCGGCAGCAGCAGGACGCGCAGGAAAAGATTGGCGAGGAAGACGACAAGCACGGCGAGCCGACGACGGCGGGCGAGGCGGGCCAGTGAGCGCTCAATGGAATGAAAGGAGGGGTGAAGCAGACGTGGCCAGCCAAGGGTGAGCAGGCAGACAGCAAGCGTCAGCCCCCCTTCAAGGAAGGGGAGGATATACCCACCTGAATGTGGCGCGGGAGCGAGCATGGTTGCGATGATACCTGAGAGCAATGGAAAAGAGCGCGAACACGGAACCACATTTCCGCGACGATCGAGCTGTCGCGGAGACGAAGTGGAAATCACCTGGGAAAATCTCAAGTATTGGTGGTCAGGATGCTTCCGACCAAGCCGAAGATCGTTGAGACCTTCGCTGCCACGCTCGACATGACAGCGACAGACCCGAACGCAATCAGCGAGACGACGAATGCATATTCCAGCAAGTCTTGACCTCTCTCCTCAGCGAAGAGGGCGCCAACCTTGCGCATCCCATGCGACAACATATTCTGCACAGTTCTTCTCCGTTCAGGGGGTTCGAGACTGACAGAGACTGTAATCGATTGGGATATGAGCCGGGAAGAACCCGGCTGTGGAAAAGCTTAGACCGAAGTTGTCAGTGACGTTCCGACACTGCTGAAGGCTGTACTGATTTTGGTGGCTAGCGCGCGCATGGAGGCGGTGGCACCAAAGGCAATGAGAGCAACAACCAAGGCGTACTCGATAAGATCCTGAGCATCCTCGTTTTCAAGCAGACGGACGGCACTGATATGGAGCTTCAAGAGCATGGAATTCATTGTAAGTAAGCCCTTGCCTTTCAGAATTGCCGTGGTTGAATTTCGCTTGCAAAAAGACAATGGGGAGCCGAGGCTCCCCGCTATGCTTTCCCGGCAGGGATGACGCGGCAGTGCCCCCGTAAGGGTCTGCCGCAATCCAGAACTAGACGCTGGTGGTCAGCGTGGTGCCGATGCTGGAGAAGGCGGTGCTGATCTTGGTGGCGAGAGCGGACATGGCGGCAGTCGCGCCGAAGGCGATGAGGGCAACGACCAGAGCGTATTCGATCAGGTCCTGGCCTTCTTCGTTGGAAAGCAGATTCTGCAGCTTGATGGACATCATCAGGTAGGCGTTCTTCATTGTGGTATTCTCCCCGCTAGTTTTTTTGAATTTGTTGCAGCTTGTTAGCTGAACCTGCCTTCTATATAGCAACTGGCGTGCCAAACTTTCACAAATATTTACCCTTTTAAATCAACAACTTAGGCGTTTACAACTTTGGGGGAATGTAGCCGCCTGTTTACATTTCACCGCCCCTTCGCCATAAGCCGTATACAGGCACCAGGAAGAAGTTACTGACGTGTTAGACCTCTATGGCCCCAAGGTGGAAGACGTGGATTCTTGCCAATTTGCGCGGAATTCAGGACCCCATTCGAGCTGCAGAAACAAGGCATGCCCCCCGGAATCGCTCAATCCAATCGCCTGAAGACCCAACCAGAACGAAGACCGCCGCGCGCGGGTTAAGACGGAGAGACCCCGGAATCGAGAGACGATGGGCGCCCACTCTCAGTTGCCGGCCTTCAGAAGATCGCAACGGAGTCGGCCCAAAGGAAACGGCAGATGCCGGCAGCAACCACAAACAACAAAGCCGCGACGGCAATGGCATCGCGGAAAAGGATCTCAGGGACCAAGCAGCAGCCTAAGAATTGGTGGTCAGGATGGTTCCCACCAAGCCGAAGATCGTTGAGACCTTGGCTGCCACGCTCGACATGACAGCGACAGACCCGAACGCAATCAGCGAGACGACGAATGCGTATTCCAGCAAGTCCTGACCACTTTCCTTTTGGATGAGGCTGGCGAACTTGAGCAGGAGCACCGAATACTTTTTCTGCATGGTCTTCCTCCATCCATGGACTGCAAGAGCAAAGACGAGTTGACTGGAACCGGTTGGTAGCCGTAAGGACGCCGGCTCTGGGGTTAGCACTCAGGCGGCATCACCAAAGAATCTATGGGACTCGAGGCCTTTCAGAGTCCGGCATCCAGGTCAAACCTGGCGACCGTATCGCCGAATACACCGGGAGCAGAAACAGGCCAATCTCAATCCGGCTCCGAGCGCCCCGGTTCACCGCAACCGAACCGTGCGAATACCGTGTTACACCCACAAGGGGCAAACAGACTGAGCGAACACCGATGGCCATGCGGCTGAAGTTGTGTGGGCAAAAAGACAATGGGGAGCCGAGGCTCCCCACTATTCTCTCCCAGCAGGGATGACGCGACAATCTCCCATACGGGAACCTGCCGCGCTCCAGAACTAGACGCTGGTGGTCAGCGTGGTGCCGATGCTGGAGAAGGCGGTGCTGATCTTGGTGGCGAGAGCGGACATGGCGGCAGTCGCGCCGAAGGCGATGAGGGCAACGACCAGAGCGTATTCAATCAGGTCCTGGCCTTCTTCGTTGGAAAGCAGATTCTGCAGCTTGATGGACATCATCAGGTAGGCGTTCTTCATTGTGGTATTCTCCCCGCTAGTTTTTTTGATTTTGTTACAGCTCTTCAGCTGCACCTGCCAATCATATAGCAACTGAAGCGCCAAACTATTGGATTTTTTAACCATTAGAATCAGCAACTTAGCAGGTTACAACTTTGGTGTAGTGTATCCGACTGTTTACTATTGCTCACTTTCTTGCCAAGATCCGTTTACACGCATGCCAAAAAATTACCTTGGGGAGCATCACAGCGAACATGAAGACCAATCAACCACCCACATACGCAATATCATCCCCCTACTCGACCCATTTTTAGGTCGAAATCAACACTATTCTTCCGACTTTTCCCGCTTTGGGTATCTTCGTCGCTCGCCAATGTTACCAATGGGACAACCCAACGCATACCTTTCGGAACTCCGGAATCCCTTTCAAGCTGCCTGAAATCAAGCGCATACATCCAAATCCGGCAGGACCTCGCTCCATCCGGAATCAGGAGTCCAGCCGACCCGCCATCACAAGGCTGAAGCCGGCAAGAAGTAAACCCGCTATAACATCGACAAGGTAGTGCCAGCCCGTCGTGAGGGTAGAAAGAATGATGAGGCCCGCGAAGATCGCGACCGGAATCCGCAGCCAACGGAAGTCCCAGAGGGCAGCGCTGCAAAAAACTGCCCACAACACATGGCACGACGGGAAGCAGACGATTCCTACTCCCTGGGCAACGCCGGTAGCGCGGAGCCGGAGTACATCCTCTTGGCATTGCAGCTGCATGATGCCGGGAACGAAGTGATTCGGGTACCACGGCCCAACCGCTGGCAGCAGAGTGTACAGGATGCCAACAATCGGCAAGGCGACAAGGTTCGCCAGCAGGAAGATGCGTGCCCCGCGCTTGCCGGTCAGGGCCGGCAGAAGCAAAGCGACCAGCATCAGCGGCTGTAGCAGGTAGTAGCAATGTTCCATCGGCGAGGCGATGCCAACGCGGCCGGCCCACGCGGTCACTGCCGTGCTGTCATATCCAACCAGGTGGTCCAGGGACCGGAAAAGACTGTCGCGCAGCGGAAACCCCGTGCGCCCCGCACTATAGAAAGTGATGGTGAGCAGCGTGCTCAGGATAAAGGCCCAGGGGATGGCGAGAGCGGCGTCGCGCTCGAGCTCCCTGCCCTGCTGGTGGTGCCAGGCCGGAAGCGGAGATAGCATGGCCACCAGTACGAATACACCGAACAGAATCGGCCCCACGGGTGCCACCCTGACAGACCCGGTTTGAAGAGAAACGAACGAGACGGTGCCGGTCCCAACGGTGGCCAGGGCCATCAGCAGATGGAACCGAAGGCCTCGATGATTCCAAAGCCTAGAGAAATGCATCTTCCGCCTCCTGGCGCAGAATCTGCAATTGATCTCCAACTTTCAGGCCTGTGCGCTCAATCGTGCCTGCAGAAAGCTCCAGGATAGAGTGCGCGGAAAGGCACATCGAAATCCGCCACGCCGGTACGTCGGAGCGGAGCTTGCGGACCCGGTACTTCGAATCGAGATAGACGAGGTCGATTGGGAACTTCATGCCAATCGTGTGAACTGACTCGCAAGGCACAATCCACAGGCCCTGCTGGGGCCCAAGGCTGGTGTGGTGCAGCAGCCCTTTGCGGCGCAGGGCGCTGTTCCCGGCTACCTGAACGCTGTCGGCTACCAGAAGGCCACTGGTCACGTTCTCAACACGGACAATCTCGTAGCCGATGGGTTGCGAAGACAGAGACATGATTCTCCTGCATCGAATATATCCATTGTGGCAAACCGGGGACGGGGGCGGGCAAAACAAAAGCGGCTGCAACCCTTCACAAGGAGTTGCAGCCGCCCAGGTGTAGCTACGTTACTTGGGGTTTCCGGTGACCACGGTGGGCGCGCTGCCGTTGCCGCCAAAGGAACCCTGCGAAGTGCTGTTGGACTCGATATTGAGCGGCTTCTCTGGCTGCAGTGCCTCAATCAGCTTCTCAATCGGCAGAGTCGGATCAGGCGCCGGTGGCGGAGCCATGCCGGTCTGCGCCGGACCTGGGTTGGTCATCGGGATATTGGAGTTGGAAGGCAGGAACGGCGTCGGGTAGCTCAGCGACGGCAGCGGCGCTCCGGCCTGGATCGGGCCAATAATCTCCGGCGTCACAATCACAATCAGCTCGGTGTTGTTCTTGGTCCGGGTGATGGACTGGAAAAGCTTCCCGAGAATCGGGATGCTTCCCAGGAAGGGGACCTTGGCAAAGGTTTCCGTCTCGCGGTTATCCAGCAGGCCGCCCAGTGCAAAGCTTTGCCCGGATCCAAGCTCAACTTCCGTTCGTACGCGGCGCATATCGATTGCCGGGATGTTGAAGCCGGAGATGGTCAGACCATTGGAGAAATCAAGGGAGCTGACTTCCGGCGCCACCTGCAGCCGGATGGTTCCGCGCGGGGTCACCGTGGGAATGAAGTTGATGCGAACACCGAATTCCTTGAAGGCAACGGTAACGCCGGCATTTCCGCCGCCACCAGCGCCCTGCAGCACTGGGTATGGGAACTGGCCACCGGCCAGGAAGCTGGCTTCCTTGCCGTCCTCAGCCATCAGATTGGGCTCGGCAAGTACTTCCGCCAACTGCTTGCTCTCAAGGGCCTGAAGAGTGGCGCCTAGATTGATATCCGGGCGGAAAAGAAAGAAGTTCAGCGGGTTGGTTACGCCTGCAACTGCGCCTGTTCCGTTGGAAGGCAGGGAAACCGTCGGGGTATTGCAGTTGCCCGTCGAGGCGCTGCCAACGCTGTTGGTGGCCCCGGTGGAAAACAGGTTCCAGCACAGGTTCTTGGTCACGGTGCGGTCAACGCTTGCGAACTTGACCTTCAGCAGAATCTGCGTCGGAGCCGGGGGTACGTCAACGTAAAGCAGGTTGATCACCTTGCCGGCAGTTGAGGCAATCTCCACGGCTCGGTTGGAGCTGTTCAAATCCTTGACCGTTCCGCGAAGGAAAATGTTGGTCTCGTCCGTGGTCACGTCAATCTTCTGACCCGGAAGCTCCATATCCAACTGCCGCCGCAGCGCGGAAAGTTTCTCATTGTTTGAGGAACGCGAGCCGCGCACATAGACGTTATAGAACTGCCGCCCGCCGGCTGCCTGCCAGACGATAAGCGTCGTCTCGCCAGGTGCCTTGCCCACCACGAGCGCCTCTGTGCGGCTGATGACGCTCACTTCGCCAATTTCCGCAGACCCAAGCGAGATGCGCTTAATCGGCTGGTCCAGGTCAAGAATGACTGACTTGCCCACGGTCACGTACAAATCGTTGGCGGTGTCCTGCACCTTGGGTTGCTGCGGTGGTGGCGCGGGTGCTGCGGGGGTCTGGGCCGGTGCCGACAAGCTCAGGCTGAGCGCAAGCGGCCACACGACGATGCTCGAGAAGAGGACTGCGGCTTTGGCGTTCACTTTTTGCTCTCGCTTGCGATGAATTTTTCTTCGCTGTGCTTGTTTCCGTTGAGAACTTCGACGACAAACGAATCGTCTTTTACCACGGCCTTGTGCTGCACAATCACGGCGGCCTTCGGAACTGGCGAACCATTGAACAGTTGGGTCATGGCGCTGCCGGGTGGTTTCGTAAGTTCCGTATCCAGCGGATTGCGCAGTACAAGCTGAATGCGGGTTTGCCCGCCTGCCAGCGTCAGCAACTCAGCATCGCTGGGAGAAACCAGGAGGCTCACAACCTGCACCTGCTGCGGCTTGCCTTCCGCATCCTTTTGAATGTCCTGACCGGCGGAGAGAACCTCAATATTCTGAATCAGGGTGCGAACCTGTGTACCGTACTTCTGCGAGTCCTGATCCGGGGGATTGCCGGAAATCAGTACATCCACCCGCTGGCCCGGGGTCACAAAACCCGCAACGCCCACGACATCGTCAACCTTCACAGCAATTGCGCGCATTCCCTTGGGAATCGTCGACGAAAGGCCTCCGCCGGATCCCACCGGGGCTAGCCGGTTGTCCAGAATCGGTTCGCCTGCATACACAGCAGACACCACTCCACGGCCAACCGCGTCTTCCGGCTTCAGGATTGCTCCCTTGGGAATGATGCCCTGGACAACCGCAGTGGATAAATCTGCGGCGCGAAGCACGCTACCCAGCTTCAGGTCGACCGCAGCGGTGACGACGCGCGTCCCGGCGACCTGCGTTGGAAGCACGCGACTTGCCATTGCCTTGTACACCACCCAACTGCATGCGGCGGCAACCAGAAACGCAATCACGAGGATGGGCAGCATTCGCTTCGACATCAAAGTTCCATTCGGATTTGCCTCTTTTTCCAGCCCTCACGGAAGTGCCGGCGACAAATCTGGGGTAATTATAGCAACGAGTTACCTTCACAAGACCGATATCTGTCCTGCTTTACATCTGGGGAAACGAAAAAGAAAACACCCGTGCCGAATTATATCGTAGCCATCCGGATTTCACCCCGTAATTGCGACAAATCTGGTGCAGAAAATTCTGGGCTCATATAGCTGCTTATCCGCTTCAGTAGATTGTGCAAATATCGAGGGCGACTTTTTCGCAACGGCACCGCTACAATCGACTCATCCAGATAGCAGCGCCGGGCCCGGAACGCTGGCCTGGCAATAGAATGCGGTAAAGTGAGGCGATGGCAGGAGCCCCAATCACCACCCTATTTACCGAGGTGTCAGCCCCTGGACAGGGACCGTCCGGGGTTGCAGTTTCGTTTCTCATTCACTGCGTCTTGATTGGTGGCAGCTTCTACACCATTCGCCATACCCCCCGCATTCAGGAGCCAAACCTCATTGACGAGGTTCCCGTCCGCCTGCTCACCCTCAACCGGCCGGTCAACGTCTACCGCGACTTTGGCGTCTTCAGCCACCCCGCGCCACGGAAAACCACTCCAGTGCCAAAGCCGCAGCCCACCGGTGGCGGACAAATGATGCCCACCGTGCGCCCCAGGCTGGAGCTGCGCATTGAGCACGCGCCCCAGACCCTTGTGGACCCGCTGCGCAAGCCTGATGTCGTGGTGAAGATTCCCACCCCACTGCCGAACGTAGTGCTCTGGAAGCCCGAGCCCATCATGGTCAAGGAGGTCCAGCCCACCATCGAGGTGCCCACGACCGCCCCTGTGAAGTCATCCATGACGCCGCCAAACCATGAGCCGGATCTGGCCGATGTGCAGGTCGCCTCCACCCCGAACGCTACCGAAAAACCCGCCCTGGCGCCCAGCACCACTTCGCCCGTCACATCGGTGAAGCCCGCCCCCATTCAGCAGGCACCCCAGACCAGCTCTGCAGCAGACAAGCCACCCGCCCCGGTGGCACTGGTTTCCATCACCGAGTTCCGGATGGACAAGGGAACCACCGCATTGCCGCCCGCCAACCAGGTGGCTTCTTCCAGGGATCCTGTTTCCATGCAGCCAGGCAAAGTTGCACTCGGGGCAGCCGAGCCAAGCAAAACCCAGGCAGCACCCAAAGACGGAATTGGCACCGGCAAGCAGCCCGGAGAGCACGGGGACCAAACCGGGAAAGGCACCGCCACGGTCGCGCCCGCTGCAGTTGCTGCCGTTGCAGCACCCGCAGCAGTGGCGCCTGCAAAGGTTCAGGCTCCCGCCACTGACTCCGGCTCGGCAATCAACAATCCCCAAACCAGGGTGGCGACAAAGAGCGCAACCAATGACAAAACCATGCCCGCCGATGATGTCGAGAATGGCGTCCATGTCTCCCTCCCCCCGGATGGGCGATATGGTGCGATTGTCGTCGGCGGCTCTCTTTCCGATATGTTCCCCGAGACAGACGGCATCATGACTGACCGGCTCACCTACACGGTCTATCTTCAGGTGGGATTGCCCCGCGCCTGGATCATGCAGTACTCGCTTCCGGAGAGTTCAGAGCATGGCATCAACACCATTCGGCCTGAGGCACCGTTCCCATATGAGATATTCCGGCCAAAGATTTCCCCGGGAGAAATCACCACCGACGCGATTCTCGTCCATGGGCTCGTAAACAAATCCGGTCACTTTGAGCAGTTGGATATCGTCTATCCCCACCGCTACGCAAAGGCAAAGTCCTTCCTGGCAAACATGGAAAGGTGGCAGTTCCGCCCCGCCACGCAGCAGGGGATCCCAACCACCGTCGAAGTGCTCCTGATTATTCCGGTCAATTAAACCCCTGCTACCGAAAGCGGGCGGGATTCACAGAAATGCAAAGGCCGGGGCGCGATGCCCCGGCCTTTCCGCTTTGATGCGCCCCGACAGCTACGTTACGTTGTCTGGAATCAGACGCGATTGCGTAAAGTCATTCGCAATCGAGGTGAAGATCTGATTCAGGTTGGATGTCGGTTGTGCCTGGGACTGGCAACCGTTGCTGGAGTTGTAGTCGGCCGAATAGAAACTCGCCAGCGTGGATGCCATGTCGCGCAGGGTGGCGCAGGAGCTGCCTGCGTAGGTGCCGGTGTCTGTACTGCAGGTACCGGTAGTTGCAGCTCCATATGCCACCGTGTATACCGTGGTGCCGGCAGCCGTCGCCGCCTTTGCTGCCGTAACTGCCTGCGCGCACTGGTTCTTTGAAGACGGATAGGTACCCGAGGTCGTGCTGAACCCAGGGGCGGTGGTCTGGAACATGGTCGACTGCGCGTCACCGTCCGAAAGGAAGATGATCACGTTCTGCGAGCCGGAACGAAGGGATGCCTGGTGCACCAGCTCAGCCTGAGCCGCGTAGATGGCGCCCGCGTAGTAGGTACCGTCGCCACCGGGAGTGGTCATGCCAGAGCAACCGGATTTCCCGCCCGCATCCTGCACCAGATAGGAAGCGGTATTGAGCGACCCGGAGAGGTCGGAGGTCCTGTAGTCGCTCCAGAACGGGGTGACCATGTAGGTCGCGGTCGCCGTCGGGGTCGCGCTGTTCAGATTCGTGTAGGTGGTGGCCGTAGTGCTTGGGAAGGTGTAGACCGGCAAGGTACCACTGCCATAGCCGTTGCAGAGCTGCCCGATTGTCGGCGTGGTTGTCGATCCGCCTGCCTGGCTGGCATAGACGTTCGGGAAGGTGAACAGCGACACCGTGTCTACCGCGTTCGTGGCTACATTGTTGGTGAAGACGCAGCTTGAATAGCTCGCCGCGCAGGGAGACATGTTCTGCAACAGCGTCTGAACGCCGTTCAGCGCGCACTTGATGCGCGTAATGCCGCCGCAACTGGAGTCAGTATTCGAGCCCATCGAGGCCGTCGAATCGATGATGATGGCCACGTTGTACGGCGTCGAATTTGCCCCGCGCATGGCCGCGGTGGCTTTGGAACTCATCGTGAAGCTCGGCATTCCGAAGAGCCCGCCAAAATACAGCTTCACCGTCACCTGCTGCACCACCTGGACCGCATTTCCGTTGCCCGGCGCAATGCAGGACTCGCCCTGCGCAGTCAGCGCGGCCAGGCACTTCACCTGCGGATAGCCCGTCGGGAAGGTGACATTGGGAAGATTCGTGTATTGGTTGTTGTTGGTGCCGGTGGCGCTGAAGGTTGTCGCCATCGACACCGCAGTGGAGTTCGGAAGTTGCTCCGCACCCGCCATCGCGGCTGCATCCGTTGAGAACTGCAACTGGTGATACGCGATGTATACCCGCCCGAAATCGATCACAAGGCCGGCAAACCCGAGCATCACAATCATGGCAAACGATACGACAACCAGGGCTTGACCGCTTTCATCTTTCGCCCGGGAGAAGAGACGCGGGGTCACGTTCTTGAACATGGGAAGCTCCATTACTGAACAAGTTCTGAGGTAGACGCCCCCAGCCTGCACGAGGGGGCCAGGTTGACGCCGTAAAGGGAGAGACTACACGGATATGTGACGACGACGCTTGCAGTGGAACCCTGAATCAGCTTGCCTGCCGCCCCGGAAGTCGTGCTGGAGCTGGAGCAGGAAGTCGTGGTGTACGCGGTTCCATTGAGGGTGATGGTGTACGAGAGGCTAGAGGTGATAAGCCCCGGCGAGGCCGCTTGAAGCGTGCTGGAAACCAGCGTGCAGGGATCCGTTGTATTCCCGCGGGCAATCGCCAGCGCGCGCGCCGCAATATCAACCCCGTTTTCCAGCATCAGATAGTGGCTCAGTGTCAGGCCGAACTGGAAAATTCCGGTGATGATCAGCAGCAGAATTGGCAGGGTAAGTGCCATTTCAACAAGCGCACCACCCTCTTCCGAGCGACGCAGGCTCCGGCGGGAAATACGGCTGCGAGGGCTCTGGCAAGCTCCCTCAGACAATCCGGATTGTTTGATTCGTGCTTTCATCAGTTTTCGCTCCAACATCGTCATCTGCTGTCTTCGCCTGCGGCCGTCGGCGGGGGACCCATCCTGACAGCCGCTGGAATCAAGTCATTGCGGTCAGACAAAACACGTCACCTTAAACGTTACGGCTTTTCAGCAAGCCATGTAAATAACGAATTGTAAACACATTGGTAACACCCCGGGAATGCACCAACCGGCCATGGCCGTATACCCCAAACAGGGGATACCCCTGAACTAACCCGCATCCACAACTTCAATAAAGTCGAGCAGCGTCCTTCTATCTGCCGTCCGCCCTGCAGAAAGTGCGTCGTCCTTTGACCGAGGCGTGCTGGAAAGCACAAAGCGAAGCCCCACTCCGTCCGGCCCCTGCCGCACCACCTTGGCCTGCACCGCAATGCTGCGCAGCAAATCCTGCTCCGTCCCGGTGTCCCGCTGAAGGGTCATCGTCACAATCGTCCCAGGACGCCACCGCTGCTCGGTCATCAGGTACGCGCCGGTCTCTGAAATATCGCGTATCGGGTGAGGCTGCGGAGTCGCGCCGTCCCAATAGTAGGCCACAAGACGTGTCGTCTTCTGACGCGTCGCCTTCCGGTTATCCTCTTGAAAGAATAGTGAAACCCGCTCCCAGATTGTGCCCATAGTTCCCTATCCTTTCCGCGCGGCAATCCGCTGGCCACTCAGGTGACCATCCGGCATATCGATAGAGCCCCACCGCAACCGCACCTCCATCTCCTCTGCAGGGCAGATAATCAGCTGGTCGCCAATCTGCGTCTCAGAGGAATAGATCGTGTGCGTGGGCAGTTGCAAGACACTGGCCGCCTGCGATTTGAAAGGGGCAACCAGGAAAGGGGGGAAATGTTCAATCAGATGGACGACGTTGTACTGCTCGTCCAGGTAAACAAGGTCCAGCGGAAACATCACGCCAATCGAATGGACACCGCTCGAAGGGACTACCCAGAGACCCTCGTCGAGACGCAGACGAAGCCTTCCGATAAGCCCCTTCAAACGCGCAAAATGCGTATCCGCCGCGGTCACGCCGAGGCAGAGAAAGCTCTCCCGCACTTTGTTGTACACGCAATAGGTTCGTTGCTTCATCTCGGCCTCCGCACTCGGATACTGCGCATCAAATTGGGCCTTCCGGTGCGTTTGGTAGTGAAGTATGAGTACCGGAATTCCCGGAGCCGTCTCGGAGTCGAGGCAAAAAAGCTTCCGAAAACCGGGGAATCATGTAAGCAAAACCGTGTCGCGGCGGCAAGTGCCGTCAGCGGATTGAGTATTGGCGATACGCCGAGCCTGGTGCGGGCGCACGCAAGATGAATCAACTTGCAGGCGCCCACGCCCGGAACCCTTGGAACGGCCCTAACTAGACCTTCTTGCGGCGGCGCTGAATCAGGATGACGAGCAGAATCACAAATACAACTCCGCTGACAATCCGGACGAGAAGTGCGTTGTCCATAACCGTTATCTCCTTTCGTTGAATAAACCTGAATTTGCTACTTCGACAAAAACTTTGCGAATGACTCCATCATCATAATGGCGGCAGGTCCAATGGTGACAATGAAGATGGTTGGAAAGATGAAGAAGACCAGTGGAAAGACAAGCTTGACCGTGGTCTTGGCCGCTTGCTCCTCCACCGCCTGGCGGCGCTTGGTCCGCATCACCTCAGAGTGGACACGGAGGTTCTTGGCGATGCTTGTCCCAAACTTCTCTGACTGGATAAGGACAGCCACCACCTGCTGAACAGACTCCACCGCCGTTCGCTCGGCAAGGTGACGCCACGCATCGGCGCGCGGCTTGCCCGCACGCTGCTCAAGAACCACAACACCAATCTCATCGGATATCACCGGCTGCGCGCTTTTCAGCTCTTCAACCGTGCGCGCCGTCGCCTGGTCCAGTCCAAGGCCCGCCTCAATGCAGATCACCAGCAAATCAAGAACATCGGGCAACGCGCGCCGGATTTTGGCCTGGCGAGCCGAAATAACTCGGCCAAGCCAGAAATCCGGAGCCAGGAAGCCGAGTGCCAGGCACATGATGTAAACAAAAATCGGGCTCGTCGCGTTCGCCAACCCACTCACCAGCGCAATGATGCAAAGCACCAGCGGAACCAGAACCTTCGAGCTGTAGAAGTAGTTGATCGCGCCCTCTTCCCGGAAGCCGGCGCGGATCAACCGCTGCTGCACAACCGAAACTTCCCCGGCCGAACGCGGCAGAAGCTTCTCAAAGAACCCCAGAAAAACCGTGAACGAAACGCCGGTCTCGGCAAGCCGGCTCTTCAGCTTGTCCCCGCGCTGCATGTTCGGGCTGATTACCGCAGTCACTCGATCGGCCATCGAGTCCTTGGACGTAAACAGGTACGCACCAAGTATCAGCAGCAGGAATACTCCGACAAATGCCGCAATCGCAATCAGCATCAAGCTTCCTCAGGACGTGAAATTACACGTCAATATTGACAATCTTCTGAATAATCAGCGCCCCGAGAACAATCATGATGCCGGAGCCGTAAAGCAATTTGATCCCGATGTCCCGGCGCCAAAGAAGACTGATGTTGTCTGGCGCAATAAACCACAGTGCAATGCCAAGGATTACCGGCAGAAACGTCAGAATCCACCCCGTCATCCGGCCCTGGGCGGTAAACACACTCACCTGGCGCTTCAGGCGGAATCGCTCCCGAATCACCTCGGAGCTCTTCTCCAGTACCTCGGCAAGGTTGCCCCCGCTTTCCTTCTGGATAAGAATAGCGGCAATGATGATGCGCAAATCCTGAATCGGCACCCGCGCAATCAGATTCGCCATCGCGGTACGAAGCTCAAGACCGAAATTCTGCTCTTCAAAGCAGATGCGGAACTCGCCCCCTACCGGGTCGGGAGCCTCCGTCGCCACCAGACCCAGCGCCGAAACCAGGCTGTGACCCGCCCGCAGCGCGTTCACAATCATGTCCGTCGCTTCCGGCAACCCTTCCTCAAACTTGTGGAAACGGCGCGCGCGCTTCTGGCGAACGAAAAGAATCGGCAGCAACGATGCGATAATCCCCGCCACAATCGCTACCAGAACCTGCCGCATCCGCATATACAGCAGCAGATAGGCAATGGCACCCGAACACGCGCACATCAGCAGCAGCGTTCCCACCGTCCACTTCAGGTTCGCCTGGTACAGATAGATCCGAAGTCGGGGCGCAATCTCCACCTGCAGCAGCAGGCGGTTGATGAAGGAAACCTGGCTGAAAAGTTCCGCCTTGCGGATGTCCCCAACCTGATCGCCACCGGTAGCCTTTTCTGTCGCCAGCGCGGCTTGCAGGACCGCAAGGGTCTTCTTCTCGTCACGCGATGCCCCGGAGCCACCCGCGATCATGATGAGCGCGAAGATCACGAAGGCACTTACGAAGGTGAGAAGCAATACGCCAATCATGCGATGAGCTGCCTTTCTAGTTCACTTCCGTGGTCTTTTCAAAAAGATCCGGCGACAGGAAAATGCCGGAAGTACGCAGTTGCTCAAGGAACTTGGGACGAATTCCGCTCGGGACAAACGTGCCCAGAACCTTGCCATCCGGTCCGATTCCCTTCTTCTCAAACCGGAAAATCTCGTGCATGGAAAGCACATTCTCTTCCATGCCCGTAATCTCTGAAATGTTGGTGACCTTGCGTGTGCCGTCGCTCATACGCGATACCTGCACGATAATCGAGACGGCGGAGGCAATCTGCTGGCGAATCGTCTTTTCCGGCAGGCTCATGCCCGCCATCGCAATCATCGACTCCAGGCGTGAAACCGCATCGCGCGTGGTGTTGGCATGGATCGTGGCCATTGAACCTTCGTGGCCGGTGTTCATTGCCTGAAGCATGTCAAAAGCCTCTTCGCCACGGACCTCGCCAAGGATGATGCGGTCAGGACGCATACGGAGACTGTTGATCAGCAACTGCCGCTGCCGGATGGCCCCGGTTCCTTCAACGTTCGGAGGGCGGGTCTCCAACCGCACAATATTCTCCTGCGCCAACTGCAATTCGGCCGCATCTTCAATCGTGACGATGCGCTCTCTCTTCGGAATATACTGCGAGAGAATGTTCAGGAACGTGGTTTTTCCGGCGCCTGTACCTCCTGAGATAAGGATGGAAATGCGCGCGCGAACCGCGGCCGACATCACTTCCATCATCTCTGCCGAGATGCTCTTCAATGCCACCAGTTGATTGGCCGCAATCGGGCCAGTGCCAAAGCGGCGGATGGAAACAGCCGGACCGTCAATCGCCAGCGGCGGAATAATTGCGTTCACGCGCGAGCCATCCGGCAGGCGCGCGTCCACCATCGGTGACGACTCATCCACACGGCGGCCTACCCGGGAAACAATACGGTCAATAATCTGAAGCAGGTGAGCATCCGACCGGAAGCTGGTGTCCAGCCTCTCCAGAATGCCGCCACGCTCCACAAAAACCCGGTCTTTCCCGTTGATCAGGATGTCGGAAATCTTCGGGTCGCGCAGCAAAGGCTCCAGTGGCCCCAGACCGAATACCTCGTCCAGCAACTCGCCTTCAAGCTTCTCCTGCTCGGCAAAGCTGAGTGGTACGTTCAGGCTGGAAATCACCTCGCCGATCATGCTCGCGACGGCCTGACGCGCCACATTGCTGTTGACTTTTGAGAGCTTCTCAAGGTCCAGCTTGGCCAACAGACTTCGGTGTACGTCTGTCTTCAGTTTTTCGAGATTCGGACCTTCCACGTGTTACCATTCCGTTCTTTTGCTACCTGCTGTTATCTTCCGGGGCCCCGCTCAGCCGAACAGACGGAACCGCTTCTTCTCCTCAACTGGAGGCTTGCCACACGCCACACGGGCCATCTGTCGAATCATCCGGGAAATCGGCGAGTCCGAAAGCACAAGCGAAGTCGCAGTGTTCTGCGACTGGCGCACGGCAACGTAATCGCTCGGAATCTTCCAGGTGGCCGGCTTGGTAAGTGCCTTGGTGATGTTTTCCTCATCAATCCCTTCGGACCGGGAGTTGTACCGATTCAGCACAATCTCCAGCTTCGCCCTCCCCACAGAGAAGAGCCCGGCGATGAGACGGTTGGCGTTTCGCAGCTCTGCAATCGAGACCTGCATCACCAGGTACACGGTGGAGGCGGTCTCAAATAGCGACGGATAGGTGGTTCCAATACTGGAACCCGCATCGACCACGACATAATCAAAGTCGCTTCGTGCCACCGCCAGCAGCTTTTCAATGGCTTCATTCGGTGCACGCACAGGAGTAAACCGGTCCGGCGCGGCCAGAACCATCAGCCCAGTGGCATGCTTGGTCAGAAGCCGGGAGAGGAAGTTCGCATCCAGGCGCGAAAACTCCTGAATCGCCGTCGCTGCTGAGTACTGCGGCACCAGGCCAAGCGCCACCGCAGCATCCCCCAGCGGAATGCACAGGTCAATCAGCAATACCTTCTTTTCCGATTCCTGGGCGAGTGCCACGGCAAAGTTACCGGCAACGGTGGTTACCCCTCCACCCCCCTTGGCTCCCGTGAAAACCAGCAGGCGGCCAAGTTGACGCTTCTCCGACTTCCCCGTCTTCGGGCGACGCTGCGCCGCACGAATCAGTGCCTGCGCTATCGTGTCAGTGGATACTGGCAGATTCAGAAACTCCCGCGCCCCAGCCCGCATTCCCCGAACCAGCAACGACTGATCCAGTTGCGGATTGTCCGAATACATCATCACCGACGCCACACTGCTGGTGCAGATCTGTTCGATGATGACCAGTGCCTGTTCCGGATCACTGTCCAGTTCCAGGATGAAAACATCATGCCCATTTTCGATAATCGACTGGATTTCCGGGGGAGAGGGATACGTACTGTACTCGCGAACGTCGCCCGAGTGAGTTTCGGCCAAGGCTACGCCTATGGACCGCCGACGTAGCTCGTCAGGTCCAATAAGTGCTATCGACAAAGATTCCGGTCCGAGGGCTTCGGAGTCTTGCGCGGCCATTTGTGTCTCCCGAACTATTTACTGCGTTTGAGGTGAAACAACCTTGAAAATCTGTCGGTTACCGGGTCCTTGCCCCCCGATGAACCCATTCTAGCCCCTCCCGGCGCTTACCGGGAAAAGAAGGATATCAACGTGCCAATTGCAATCGCTGGAGCATAAGGCATCTTACGCTTGAGCGGATTGGAAATCGTCAGTTCCGCCACCTTTTCTTTCCCTCCGAAAACCAGATCACCCGTCCCCTGGAACAAATCCCCGAGGAATCCGCCCCAGGCAGCCCAGATTAACGCAAAAATTCCACCCGCAATACCCGTCAAGACCAGCGCTACCAGCATCTGCATCGGCCCTACCCAGGCACCAATCGCCGCACACAGTTTCACATCGCCCATACCCATGCCACCCATCAGAGCCAGCACAAAAAACAACCCGCCGCCCACAGCTATGCCGCCCAGCGACTGCCCCAGGCCGCCCCACTGATGAAGCCAGACCTGAACGGCAATTCCAAGCACCAGGAATGGGAGAACAACCACATTGGGTATCCGGCGGCTGCGCAGGTCCGTAACCACGCAAATCGCCAGCACCACAAGTGTGGGTGCAAACGACGGCCACCATGCCAGAGGTTGGACCAAGGTAGAAAATCCTCCAAAAAGCGAACGAAAAGCAATCATGGCTATCGTAGCAAGACCAGTTGCCCTGCTGCGATACAACAAGAGTGCCAAATTGAGTACCTTCGGTGGGGGGGACTCCCCTTTTGGGTGATACTCCAGCGACCACTGGGAACACCCGTAACGGGAACATCCGAAGCATCTTGGATTGTACAGGGCAGCACTGCGGCATTGGCGAAGGAATTTCGTCAGGATGCCGGGATAGTACCAGGAAAATCTCCAAAGCCTGTCAGCTCCCACCTGCATTTCCATGCAAAGTGCGCTCATCGGAGGCCGGGATAAAGGCCCTCCCGCATCCTTTATATGGAGGACGGTCAGCTTCCATCGGTCACGGCTCACGGGGAAGCAGAGCCCGATTTCCCCAAAAAGCTCAGCCCCGAGCCGATACAATCCATGAGTGGTGAGACCCTTCGAACACGATACGCCGCAGTTGGGACTGCGCTTCCACGACCCCAGGCCGACCCGCCGCACCTGGCAGGTACGGCAACTGGTCGCTGAGGCGCGCGACCGCGTGGAAGAGGAGTTTGGCGATGTCTGGGTCGAGGGGGAAATCTCGAACTTCCGACCGGCATCCTCAGGCCACGTCTACTTCACGCTGAAGGACGCCGAGGCGCAACTCTCCGCAGTGCTCTTCCGTCGGCAGGCGATGCTGCTGCGTTTCCGTCCTGAGGACGGCATGCAGGTGCGCCTGCGCGGCAAGGTAACCATCTACGAGCAGCGCGGCCAGTTGCAGATTGTGGCCGACATGATGGAACCGGTGGGCGCCGGGAGCCTGCAGCTTGCCTTTGAGCAGTTGCGGGACCGCCTGAAGGCCGAAGGACTCTTTGAGCAGAGCCGCAAGCGGCCGCTGCCTGCGTTTCCCCGGCGGGTTGCGGTAGTCACCTCCCCAACCGGTGCGGTGATCAGGGATTTTCTGAATGTGGCGGGCAGGCGCCACTCCGCGCTGGAGATACTCCTGATTCCCGTCGCAGTACAGGGTGATGCCGCGCCGGGTGAGATTGAGGCGGCGCTGGCCGCAGCCAATGCGCTTGGTGCGGCTCTGGCGCCGGACCTGATTGTGCTGGCCAGGGGTGGCGGTTCGCTGGAGGATCTGGCCGCCTTCAATTCCGAGCGGGTAGCCCGGGCAATTGTGGCCTCGCGGCTGCCGGTGGTGTCCGCCATTGGGCACGAGACGGATTTTACGATTGCGGATTTTGTGGCCGACCTGCGGGCGCCGACGCCCTCGGCAGCGGCCGAGCTGGTGACCGAGGCCCAGCACAAGATTGGCGAGCACCTGGCGGAGCTGCGCCACAGGCTGGACCGCGCCATGCGCTTCCAGTTGCTGCAGGCGCGGCAGAAGCTGACCCGGCTGCCTCTGGCGCGCGCCGAGCAGCGCATGGCAGCGGGAATGCACCGGCGGCAGCAGCGGCTGGATGAGTTGTACGAGCGGCTGGAAGAGGCAATGGCCGGCCAAATCCGAAGCTACCGGGAGACGGTGGCAGAGCTGCAGGCGAGCGTGCTGGGGCACGATCCCAGGCGTCAACTTGGCGCTGCGCGGGAGCAACTGGCGGCGCTGCAGGCGCGGCTTGACCATAGCCTGGAGCGAAGTATTGCCGGGCTGGCGTATCGCGCGGCGGCGGTGGAAGACCGGCTCTACCGGGCCGCTACGGTGAGCGTGGCCGGGCGGCGCAGCGAGTGGGCAGCGATGGAGAGCAAGCTGCGGGCGCTCAGTCCCCTGGCCGTGCTGGAGCGCGGCTATGCGCTGGTGCGGGATGAGCAGGGGCGGGTGGTGCGCAGCGTGGCGCAACTGAGCCCGCAGATGCGGGTTACCACGCGTGTGGCCGATGGCGAGTTTACCGGCACGGTCGAGCAAGTTACCAAGCGGGAAGGATAAACGGAGAACGATGCGACAGCTTTTTGGAACGGACGGGATTCGCGGCGTGGCGGGCAAGGCTCCGCTGGATGAGAGCACGGTGTATGCGGTCGGACTGGCGCTGGCGCACAGCCTGCGGCCGCAGTCGATATTGCCGCGGGTGCTGCTGGGCCGGGATACGCGCGAATCGAGCGTGTGGATTGCACAGATGCTGACGGCGGGGCTGAAGGCGGGCGGCGCCGAGGTGGAGTCGGCCGGAGTGGTGCCGACGCCGGCGGTGGCGCACCTGGCGCACACCCACGGCTTCCACGCCGGAGTGGTAATCAGCGCGAGCCACAATCCCTGGGAAGACAACGGCATCAAACTCTTCGGCGCCGACGGCTTCAAACTGGCCGACAAGGTGGAGCTGGAGATTGAAGAGGTCATCTTCAAGCACGCGATTACGGCGACCGCGCCCGCTCTCGCTTCCCTGCCCGCGCTGGTTGACCGGCCGGAGTTGGCCGACGAATATGTGGCGTTCCTGTTGGCTGCCGTACCGGATCTGCGGCTGAACGGGCTGAAGCTGGTCGTGGACTGCGCCAACGGCGCCGCTGCCCCCATCGCGCCGAAGGTCTTTGCCGCGCTGGGCGGCGAAGTCATCCTGGAAAATATCTCCCCGACCGGCCGCAACATCAACGACCACTGCGGCGCGCTGCATCCCAAAACAGTTGCGGCGGAAGTTGTGGCGAAGGGCGCCGACCTGGGCGTGACCTTTGACGGCGATGCCGACCGCTGCCTGCTGGCCGGCGCAGGGAACAACGTCATCAACGGCGATGCGATTCTGCTGATGGCGGCGCGGGACATGGCCGCGCGCGGCCTGCTGACCGGCAATGTAGTGGTGGCCACGACGATGAGCAACATGGGCCTGGAGGCTGCGCTGAAGCGCTCCGGCATCAAGATGCTGCGGGCCGGCGTGGGCGACCGCTACGTACTGGAGCTGATGCAGAAGGAGCGGGCGGCGCTCGGCGGCGAACAGTCCGGCCACATCCTCTTCCCACATCTCGCGACGACCGGCGACGGCCTGATGACGGCCCTGGTGGTCCTCGACCTGGTGGTGCGCAGCGGCAAGACGATTGAGGAACTGGCCGCAGACCTCAAGGTCTTCCCGCAGGTGATTGTGAACGTGAAGGTGCGGGAGAAGAAGCCGCTCAGCGAGATTCCGGCTGCGGTCGCAGCAATTGCCGCGGCAGAAGCCGAGCTGGCCGATACCGGCCGCGTGGTGATTCGCTACTCCGGCACCGAGGCGCTGGCTCGCGTCATGATTGAGGCAGAAAGCGAAGATCGGATGCGCTTCCACGCCGAAGCGATTGCGGATGCAATCCGGGCGGAGTTGGGGGTTTGAGTCTTTTGTTTCCGGTCTAGAAATGTGCGTGATTCGCCTTTTAAATCAGAGCATCTTTGTCGAGAAAAATTGTCGGATCTCTATGCCCGCGCCGAAGACAGCCCGGACTTAAGATGGGATGGAACACTCCAGCCGCAAAAAGTAGGATGGCACGCGTTTAGGGTGAACCGTAAACCGCTCTGAGAAGGGAATTCGATGGCGTCAATCATTTTTGCACTGTTTGGGTTTTGCCTTGGAGTTTTTGTTGTGACCGGAGGGGGACTGCTTTCAGGAGCCTTTCAGATAACCCCTTGGCTCAATCTATGGTGGGGGACCGGTGCCACCATCTACACGATAATCAAGGATTATTGGATGCCTGGAGGGAAAGGCTACGGGTACCAGCCTCAATGGCGAAAAGCTATCCTCTTAACCCTGCCGTGGGGAATTGCTCTGAATACAGGGATTAACTTCGTAATCTACTTCGTTCTGCATTGGACAATTCATTTTGTCCGCGGATAACTCAAAATACAGGCAAAAGCTCGATTTTTTTGGTTCTTAAGCCCTCTTGCTCATTCCACCAACTTCAATTGCCGATGAGGGACTCGTATGGCAGACAGACTTCGGGAAGCCCAGGAGCGGGCGAAAACACGTTTTCAGAATGGACATGACCTAGGTTGGAAGCCACCTGCGTCGCGCGATGAGTTGCACGAGCGAGGGTTGGCGGATGAAACCCAAATTGGCAGTGTCGTCGTTCCGATCAACTTGGGGGTGGAATCTCATCAAACCGAGGATGATGGGCGGAATTCTGGTCGTTTCGGGGCGAACGACATCTCAAAGATTGAGCAGGCTGCTGAGAAGGACCTGTAAGGCAGCAGCGCCGTAACAATCGTCAGGCAGGGGCTGAAGCCCACCCATTCTAGTCAGACCATATGGCACGGCTCAAAGCCGTACCCCTTTACAAAGCGACCCAATCCTGAATTTTTCCGCGGTCGATCAGGCTTCCGTCTACTCCACATCCCGCCAATTCGGCCCAAACGCCAGGTCAGCGACCAGCGGCAACCTCAGCTTCACCACCCCCTCCATGGCCGTGCGAACCAGCGCCGTCACCCGCTCGGTTTCCTCTTCCGGAACCTCAAACAACAGTTCGTCGTGAACCTGCAGGACCATCCGCGTCCGCAGCTTTTCCTCGCGCAGTTGTCGGTCGATGACGATCATGGCGAGCTTGATCAGGTCGGCCGCCGTCCCCTGCAGCGGGGTGTTCACCGCGGTGCGCTCGGCAAATCCACGCTGGTTGGGGTTGCGGCTTTCAATGTCCGGAATGGGACGGATGCGGCCGAACAGAGTGCGGACGTAGCCGGTGCTGCGAACCTCCGCGATGGTGCGCTCAATAAACGCATGAACCCCCTGGTACCGGGCAAAGTAGCGGTCAATGTACTCCCGCGCCTGGTGCTGCGGGATGCCAAGCTGCGCCGCCAATCCAAATGCTGAGATGCCATAGACAATGCCGAAGTTGACGGCCTTGGCACGGCCGCGGGTCTCCTTGTCCATCTCCGCTTCCGGCACGCCGAAGACCTCGCTGGCGGTCAGCGTGTGGATGTCGCGGTCTTCCTCATAGGCGCGCACCAGCAGCGGATCCTCGCTGAAGTGGGCCATCAGACGCAGCTCGATTTGCGAGTAGTCGGCAGAGAGCAGGCGGAAGCCCGGCGCAGCGACAAAGGCAGCGCGGATTTCCCGGCCCAACTCGGTGCGGATGGGGATGTTCTGCAGGTTGGGATTGGCCGAGGACAGGCGCCCGGTGGCCGTGGCGGCGGCGTTGAAGGTCGTGTGCACCCTCTGGTTCTGGTCAACCAGCAGCGGCAGGGCATCAATATAGTTGGACTTGAGCTTGGCCAGGTGGCGGAACTCAATTACGAGCCGCACAATCTCGTAGCTTTCCGCAAGTGGTTCCAGCACATCCATGGCGGTGGATACGGCTTTGTTTTTGCCACGGCTGGGCGGCGTTGGCAGTCCCATTTGGGTAAAGAGAATCTCGCCAAGCTTTTTGGGCGAATTGATATTGAATCGCTGCTCGGCAAGGACGTAGATGCGCTCACTCACGCGGCCGATTTCCAGGCCAAACCTGTCGCTGAGCGTGGACAGCATGGCGAGGTTGATGCGGACGCCTGCCTGTTCCATGCGGTAAAGGACGGGCGCCAGCGGCAGATCGATGGTCTCGTAAACGCTGGTGAGCTTGTGCTCAGCGAGGTGGGCGCGAAGGCGCGAGCCGAGCACCAATACGGCATGCCCAGAGCCGGCAAGCGACGTGGGCACGGCAAGCCCGGCGCGGGCTGCAACGTCCGGCAGCGTCTGCGTGGTGTGCGTGGGGTTCAGCGCGTAGGAAAGCAGCATGGTGTCGTCCATCGGCCCGGCCAGCACTATGCCGAGGCCGTCGAGACGGTGGAGCGTGCTCTTCCAGTCGTGAACTGTCTTGGGAACCGCGGGGTCTGCGAGCAGGGCGCGAAGTTCGGGCGTCAGCGGCAGCTTGAGGGCGGTCAACTCGTCCGCGGCCACCCCCGCATGGATTTCCGCCGGCGCGGGCGCAGGCTCTGCGGCCTCCGCCAGGTCCAGCAGCGACTGCATCGGGGGCAGCTCGTCTTCGCTGTCGTCTGCAGCGGGCTTGGCCACCTTGGCGGCGTCCTCCAAAACAAACGCGAAGCCGGCACGGGCGGCCTCGTAGAAAGTGGCAATCTGCTCTTCGGTGGGCTCATCCAGCAGTTCCGCAGTCACCGCTGCAGCCGCTGAGGCTGCCCCGGCGGCGGTTGCGCCCAATTCGCGAAGCATGCTGGTAAACTCCAGCTCGGTAAACAGCTCGCGTGCGGCCTCAATGTCGGGCTCCTGGGGCTTCATCGCCTCCAGGTCCAGCGCAAGTGGCACGTGCTGGTCAATGGTCACCAGCTCTTTCGAGAGCAGGACAGTCTCGCGGTTCTGTTCCAGGCTTTCGCGGTAGCTCTTGCGCTTGACCTCGGCAGCGCGGTCCAGCACCGCCTCCACCGAGCCAAATTCCTTGATCAGCTCGACGGATCCCTTGTCGCCAATCCCCGGAGCGCCGGGGATGTTGTCGACCGAGTCGCCGCGCAGAGCCATCACATCAATCACCTGGCGGGGTGGCACGCCCAGAACCTCTTCAACCTTCGCGGGGTCGAGGATGAGGTTGTCCTTCTGCGGATTGAGGATGTGCACCTGGTCGGTCACCAGCTGCATCATGTCCTTGTCGCCGGAGACGATGTAGACGGGGTGGCCCTGCTCGGCGGCCTGCCGGGCGAGCGTGCCGATGACATCGTCCGCCTCGAAACCCTCGGCCTGGAGAATCGGGATGCGCATCGCTTCCAGCGATCGGCGGATGTAGGGGAGCTGGCGGGCAAGATCCTCAGGCATCGCCTCGCGATTGGCCTTGTACCCCGCGTACTCCACCTCGAGGAAGGCCTGCTCCTTGCCGCTCCACTTGCGCAGTGTCCCAATCTCCTGCGCCTTCTGATCGCGGAAGACTCCTCCGGAGACGTCAAAGACGGCGGCAAAGTACTGCGGCGCAAAGTCCTTATGGAGCCGGGCAATCATGTTCACAAAAACGTAGGTGGCCGCGGTGGGCAGGCCGGTGCGCGTGCTCATGGGCCGGCTGCGCTGCATGGCGTGGTAGGCGCGGAAGATGAACGCCATGGTATCGAGCAGGAAGACGGGCGGCTTGGTTTCGGTCGGCACGAGTGAGAGTTTATCAGGGTGGGAGGCCAAAGGAGAGCGGGATGCGGGGCCATCGGCGTTATACTCCTGCCCATGCGAATTCTTTCCGGTTTTGTCACCGCCATGCTTCTCTCGGGTGTTTTGGCCGCCGCACAGCAAAATCCCTCCAATCCGCCTCTCCCGCCCACCGCGGCCGAGGCACAGGCCTTCGTTGACCGTGTCAACCAGGAGCTGCAGAAGTTGAGCATTCGCCAGCAGCACGCCGACTGGGAAGCCAATACCAACATCAACGGCGATTCGCAGTTCCTCGACGCGCTCATCAACCAGCAGGCCTATGCGCGGATTCTGGAGCTGACGGCACAGAGCCATCGCTTCGACAAATTGGATCTGCCGAAGGATCTGCGACGCCAGTTTCTGCTGCTTCAGGTGGGTGCCCCGGCCGCTCCCAGCGACCCTAAGCTGCTGGCCGAGCAGACCAATCTGGCTGCCGAGCTGACCGGTATGTACGGCAAGGGCAAGTTCTGCCCCACAACCCCCGGCGCGCACTGCATGGGCATTGACGAGATCAGCGGGCGCATGGCCGTGAGCCGCGACCCTGCGGAACTGACCGAGCTGTGGGCCGGCTGGCACGCAGTCGGCGCACCCATGCGGGCCAAATATGCGCGGTTTATTGAGCTGCAGAACCTGGGCGCAAAGCAGCTTGGCTATGGCGACACGGGCGAGCTGTGGCGGGCGGGCTACGACATGACCCCGGCGGAGTTTGACACCGAGCTGGACCGCGCCTGGAACCAACTGGAGCCGCTCTACCGCGAGCTGCATACCTATGTGCGCAACCGGCTCATCGCCAAATACGGCAAGGCGGCCGACCGGGCCGACGGGCTGATTCCCGCGCAGTTGCTCGGCAACATGTGGGCCCAGGAGTGGGGCAATATCTACGACATCGTTGCCCCTACCGACCCGAAGCTCAGCAGTTACAAACCGGTCGAGCTGGGCTCGGCGCTCCAGAAACAGATTGGCGAACACGACCAGGCGGCAGCGGTGGCCTTTGCGCCGGGGGTGGACTTGAGCTCCGACGCAGGCCATGCCGCGCACCTGGCGGCGGGCAAAGATATGGTGCGTTATGGCGAGAGCTTCTTCGTCTCGCTGGGCCTGGCGCCCCTGCCCAAAACCTTCTGGGAGCGCTCGCAGTTTGTACACCCCCGCGACCGCGAAGTCGTCTGCCATGCCTCCGCCTGGGACCTCGACAACATCGAAGACCTGCGCGTGAAGATGTGCATTGAAGAGAACGACGACTACTTCACAACGGTCCACCATGAGCTGGGCCACAACTACTACCAGCGCGCCTACAACCAGCAGCCCTTCCTCTTCCGCAACGGCGCCAACGACGGCTTCCACGAAGCAATCGGAGACGCGATTGCTCTCTCGATTACGCCGAAGTATCTGAAGCAGCTTGGCCTTACGACAGAAGAGCCGCCCGCGGAAGCCGACATCCCGCTGCAATTGCGAACTGCGCTGGACAAGGTGGCATTTCTGCCCTTTGCGCTGGCGCTGGACAAGTGGCGCTGGCAGGTCTTCAGCGGCCAAATCAAGCCGGGGGAGATGAACAAGGCGTGGTGGGCCTTCCGCGCAAAATACCAGGGCATCGCTCCGCCGGTCGAGCGCACAGAAGCCGACTTTGACGCCGGCGCCAAAAACCACGTACCGACCAATGTGCCCTATGCCCGCTACTTCCTGGCGCGCATCTACCAGTTCCAGTTCTTCAAGGCCATGTGCGACGCCAGCGGCTACACCGGACCGCTGAACCGCTGCAGCTTCTACGGCTCAAAAGCCGCAGGGGCGAAGCTGCAAAAGATGCTGGAAGCCGGCCAGTCGAAGCCCTGGCAGGCGACGCTGAAGGAGATGACCGGCACAGACCACCTGGATGCCGGGCCAATGCTGGACTACTTTGCCCCGCTCTACAACTGGCTGAAGCAGCAGAACGCCGCGGCGAAGTAGCCGCGGGGGTCCCGCCTCAACTCAGGAACATGCAGTCACCGTAGGAGAAAAAACGGTAGCGCTCGGCGACCGCGTGTCGATAGGCGGCCAGCACCTCTTCCCTGCCCGCAAATGCGGAAACCAGCATCAGCAGGCTCGACTGGGGCAGGTGGAAGTTGGTCAGCATCGCATCAACCAACTGAAATCGATGCCCCGGCGAAAGAAAAATCTCGGTTTCGCCGCTGTGGCCTGTCAGCGGCCGACCTGCGGCGACGTGGGCGCAGTGCTCCAGCGTGCGGACAGCGGTTGTACCGACCGCCACAATGCGGCGGCCTTCCGCCCGGGCGTCATTGAGAGCGGCGGCGGCTTCGTCGGAAAGCGTATACCGCTCCGAGTGGAGCCGAATCTCCGAGAGCTTTTCCACCCTCAACGGGGCGAACGTCCCCAGGCCGACGTGCAGCGTTAACCTGGCAATTTCGACGCCCCGCGCCTCAATGGCCGCCAAAACCTCCGGCGTGAAGTGGAGCCCGGCTGTCGGCGCGGCAACGGAGCCCCGTTCACGGGCATACACCGTCTGGTAGCGCTCACGGTCGGGCAGTGCGTCTTCGCGGTGGATGTAAGGCGGCAGCGGCATGTGGCCAATTTCGTCCAGCACCGAGAAGAAGGACTTGCCCAGCGCCGGCGGAGGCGAAAAGCGAAGTTCCCGCTCTCCAAACTCCCCTGCCGAAAGAACCTCCGCTTCCAGCGCGATTTCCCCGTTGGCGTATGGAAATGCCAGGCGGTCGCCGACACGTACCTTTTTGCCTGGCCGCACCAGCGCAGACCAGCGGCCCAGCCCGTTCGGAGAGGTCAGCAGCACCTCAATCTCGCCGGTGGCTTCCTGTTTGCCGCGCGAGTTGGCGCGACGGCCAAAAAGGCGTGCCGGCAGCACGCGGCTGTCGTTCAACACCAGCAGGTCGCCCGCCTGCAGCAGTTGGGGCAGATCCCCAAACTCGCGGTCGGCAATCCGGCCCGTGCCCCGGTCGACCGTAAGCATGCGGCTGGCCCCGCGCACCGCCGGCGGCTGCTGCGCAATCAACTCCTCCGGCAGGTGGAAATCAAAGTCCGCTACCCGAAGCTCCGAGCTGTTTTGCGGGTCGCGCAGGCTCATCGGGTCGGCCTTTGGTCAAAGCGGTTCACATGCTCGGCGGGCAGCGTTCCGGCCAGGTAGCGGATGGCACGGAAGCGGGCGCTCTCAATCGCCTCGTCCACAGCCTGGCGCGTGGGCTCCACGTCCTCGGGCGCAAGGTCGTGCGGAACGTGAATCCAGTTGCCCCAACTCACCACAATGCGGGTGAAGGGCTTGGGAACCAGGAATCGGTCCCAGGAGCGCATCACCCAGCACTTCTCCGGCTGCAGATGGAAGGTGCCGATCGGCGCGCCCGTGTGCTGCGCCAGCTTCACCGGCCCCGCCTTGGACTGGTAAATCGGGCCACGGGGCCCGTCCGCGGTGAAGATGGCCGGCCTCTTGTCATCCAGCACCCGCTTCAGCCCAATCAATCCCTCGCGCCCGCCCCGCGAACTGGAACCCCGCACGGCGCTGAAGCCCAGCAGGTTCAGGATGCGGGTGATCAGCTCGCCGTCAAAGCTCTGGCTGATGAGGATGGTGCCGTGCGTCGTGCGGTAGTAAAAGGCGCAGGGCAGCACGCACTGGTGCCAGAAGCAGTAAATCTCCCGCCCGGGGTTGTGGCCATGGAAGGCCGGCGTCACGCCCGCTTCCGCAATAACCTCAAACCGCCATGTACGGCCAATGGTCTGAATCAGCAGCCAGACAATCCGCGGAACAATCGCCAACGTAATCCGCTGGGAGAACGAAAACCGGGTTGAACGGGGTGAAGCCACCCCTCGATTGTATCGAAACCCTATCCGGAAATTGACCCGACCGCCCGCTTCCTCCCCGGATTCCTCTCCTTCTCAAACACCACCCGCCCCCCGGCAACAATCGAGTGGGCGCAAAAGGCCGCATCCTCCCGCTGCGGATAATCCAGCCGGAAATGCGCCCCGCGGCTCTCCCGCCTCGCCGTGGCACTGGCCACAATCGCCCCCGCCACCACCACCATCGCCCGCGCCTCCACCAGCCGCCGGCTCACCCGGCCACCAGCACCCAGCGCCTCCAGCGTCTCCAGCGCTTCCGCCACCGCAGCTTGGGCGGCCCGCAATCCCTCGGCATCCCGCAGCAGCCCGGCATGGCGCCACATCGCCCCGCGCAGCCCGGCAATCACCACCTCAACCGCCTCAGCATCGGGCGCCTCCGCCTGCACGTCCAGCGCCTCCACATCCGTCTCCGACAGCTTGTCCAAATCCGCCACCACAGCCTTCGCCGCCCTGGCCCCAAACACCAAGCCCTCCAGCAGAGAATTCGACGCCAGCCGGTTCGCGCCATGCACTCCCGTACACGCCGCTTCCCCCGCCGCATACAGCCCCGGCACATTCGTCCGCCCATCCAGATCCGTCCGAATCCCGCCCATCAGGTAGTGCGCCGCCGGCCGTACTGGAATCAAATCCCGACCCAAATTCAGCCCATACTCCGCCAAAAACCGGCTGATCCCCGGGAACCGCGCTGCCAAATCCACTCCGCTCACCCCGCGCATATCCAGGTAAACCGGCAGCGCCTCGCCCTCCGTCCCGATCCCCTCACGCGTTATCGCCCGCGCCACCACATCCCTCGGCGCCAGCTCCCGCAACCGGTGGTATCGCTCCATAAACCGCTCACCCTGGTGGTTCCGCAGCAGCGCTCCCTCGCCCCGCAACGCCTCTGACATCAGAAACCTCGGCGCACCCTCCTTAGCAAACGCCGTCGGATGAAACTGGTAGAACTCCATATCCGCCAGCTCCGCCCCCACCGCCGCCGCCAGCGCAATCCCGTCTCCCGTGGCCACCGCCGGATTCGTCGTGTCGCTGTACACCTGCCCCGCCCCGCCCCCGGCCACCACCACCGCCCGCGCCGCCACCCGCGTCATTCGGCCATCGGCTGCCAGCAGCCTCACCCCCACCACCCGGCTACCGGCCGTCTCCAGTTCCGCCACCATCGTCCACTCGGCAAACCGGATATGCTCGTTCCCCCGCGCCAGCTCATGCAGCGCCCGCGAAATCTCCGCCCCCGTCGCATCCCCATTGGCATGCAGAATCCGCGCCAGGCTGTGCGCTCCCTCCCGCGTTCGCGCCAGCTCCCCGCCCTCCCGATCAAACTCCGCACCCCAGCCAATCAGCTCCGCCACCCGCACCGGCCCTTCGGCCACCAGCACAGCCGCCGCCTCGGCATCCACCAGCCCGTCGCCCGCCCCCAGCGTATCTTCCAGATGCAGTGCCACGTCGGCCTCGCCGCCCATCGCCACCGCAATTCCGCCCTGCGCATACGCGGTATTCGACTCCGCAACGGCCTCCTTGCTCACCACCAGCACGTGGCCATGCGCCGCCAGCTCAATCGCCGCCCGCAGCCCCGCAATCCCCGCGCCCAGCACCACAAAATCCGTCTTCGCCGCCATCGTCATAACCCTTGAGGCTATCAAAGTCCACCCCCAAATCCCCCCTGATTCCTATTGCTCAGACCATCCCATCAAAACCGCTTACCTTCAGAAACGTAAGGACAGGTGCTCTCAGGACCCGGACCCCGCTAGGCCGCTACCGTCTGCCATCCGCTGACCTTATCTTGGCTGAAGTTGCTCATCGATTTGCGGCAGCAACGCGGCATCTCACGCAACGCAAGCAATGCGCTCCCATCCCTCGGGATGGGAGCGCAGCTTCAAGAGGTCGTCCATGAACCTGCTCAAAGCAACACTCTCCAAACACGCCTTGCCTATTGTTGCGGCTATCGCATTCAGCGGCCTTGCCGCCCTTGCCCCCGCAGCCAACGCACAGGTCGTCGTCCAGATCGGCATTCAGCCCGTCTGCCCCTACGGTTACTTCGACTACGAGCCCTACTCCTGCGCACCCATGGGCTTCTACGGTACCGGCTACTTCTACAACGGTATCTTCCTCGGCGTCGGCCCCTGGGCTCGCTGGGGCTACGGACACGGCTGGGGCGCACATAGATTCGCCGGCGACGGTGGTGGCAACTATCATCGCGGCGGCAATTTAGGTCGCTCCGATGACGCAAATCCCCCATTCCGCCCCCGTCCTCAATACCGCAACCCCAACTCGCGCCCCGGCAATCCCGGCGGCAACAAGCCCAACGCCGGCTCCCCTCATCCTTCCGGCGGTAACCGGCCCTCCGGCGGCGGACATCCCACGGGTGGCGGCGGTGGTCGTCCCTCCGGCGGCGGACATCCTCCCGGTGGCAACGGTGGTGGCTCCCATCCCCACGACGACAACAAACCATAACCTCCCTTGAAGGACATGCACCCCCTCGCGGCGGAGTTCCCACGAACTCTGCCGTTTTCTTCTTGCCTGCCCGATCCCGGTTCCCCCGCTCCCTCCGTGCGATACGATTGTCTACAGGATGCAGACGATTCGCGTTAAAACTCCCTCCGCCAACTACTCCGTCTTTGCCGGCGCCGGACTCCTCGCCTCGCTCGCCCCCGCAATCTCCAAAGCCGTTGGCAAGCTTCCCAAGCGCGTCTTCGTCCTCACCTCGCCCGAAATCTGGGCCCTCTGGCGCGAACGCTTCTGCGCCTCCTTTGCCGAAGAACCCATCGTCCTCTTCCTCCCCGCCGGCGAGCGCCACAAAACCCTCAACTCGGTCCAGAAGATTCTCCGCGCCATCTCAGCAGCAGGCGGCGACCGCTCCTCCCTCCTCATCGCCTTTGGCGGCGGCATCGTCGGCGACGTCGGCGGCTTCGTCGCCGCCATCTACATGCGCGGCATCCAGTACGTCGGCGTCCCCTCCACCTTCCTCTCCCAGGTCGACTCCTCTGTCGGCGGCAAAACCGGCGTCAACCTCCCTGAAGGCAAAAACCTCGTCGGCGCATTCCACCACCCCGTCGCCGTCTTCGCCGATATGGACCTCCTCGGCACCCTCTCCGACCGCGAACTCCGCTCCGGCCTCTGGGAATCCGTCAAAGCCGGCATGATCCGCGACCGCGCCCTGCTCCGCTACATGGAATCCCACGCCGCCGAAATCCAGGGCCGCGACCCCAAAGCCCTCGAAAAGGTCATCGTCGCCTCCATCCGCATGAAGGCCGAAGTCGTCGGCCTCGACGAACGCGAGGGCGGCCTGCGCATGATCCTCAACCTCGGCCACACCCTCGGCCACGCCATCGAATCCGTCACCGGCTACCGCAAGCTCCTCCATGGCGAAGCCGTCGGCTGGGGCCTCATCACCGCGCTCTTCCTCGGCAAGCTCCGCGGCACCATCACCCCCACCCAGTTTGACCGCCTCATGGCCCTCGTCAAGCTCTACGGCCCGCTGCCCCCGCTCAAGCTCAACCCCGAGCGCCTCGTCGCCGCCAGCGCCAAAGACAAAAAACACCTCGGCGACCGCCGCCGCTTCGTCCTGCCCCAGGGCCTGGGCGACGCCGTCGTCGTCGAAGACGTCACCCCCGACGAACTCCTCCAGGCCGCCCGCTACATGCTCTCCCTCGCCCGCCCCATCGAACAGAAGGCGGCCGCAAATGCCTGAGAAATCCTCCTCCCCCGGCGCGCGCATCGCCGGCGCGGCCGACGAGCAGACCACCGCCGCCGCCGTTCGCCACATGTTCAACTCCATTGCGCCCCGCTACGACGTCCTCAACCACGTCCTCTCCGCCAACGTTGACCGGCTCTGGTGGTGGCGCACCGCCCGCCGCTTCCGCGCCATCCTCGCCCGGCCCGACGCTGCCATCCTCGACATCTGCTGCGGCACCGGCGATATGACCATGGCTCTGCTCCGCCGACGCCCCCGCCCCACTGCCGAGGTGCCAGTCCGCCCCGTCATCGCAGCCGACTTCGCCCGCGAAATGCTCCGCCGCGGAGCCCGCAAATTCGCCCGCACCGATCTCAACGGCGGCGCAATCCCGGTCGAGGCCGATGCCCTCCATCTGCCCCTGCGCGACGCCTCGCTCGACCTCATCACCACCGCCTTCGGCTTCCGCAACCTGGCCAACTACCGCGCCGGCCTTGAGGAGTTCCACCGCTGCCTCGCCCCCGGCGGCCAGCTCGGCATCCTCGACTTCTCTGAGCCCACCGGCCTCCTCGGCAAGGCCTACGGCTTCTACTTCCACAACGTTCTGCCCGCCATCGGCCGCATCATCCTCGGCCCTAACCCCTCGGGTGAGGCCCGCCCCTACAACTACCTCCCCGCTTCCGTCTCCAAATTCCCCCCACCCGCCGAAATGGTCGCCCTCATGCAATCCGTCGGCTTCACCAACGTCCGCTGGACCCCCTACACCTTCGGCATCGCCGGCCTCTATACCGGCACGCGGGAGTAGCGCGGTTGTTCCTCCCAAAATGAAAAGTCTCGCAACTTGCGCTTCGGCCTGTTACCCTTTACGGGACATTCCACTCCCCCTGGAGAGATGCGGTGACAAAGAATGCCCCAAAGCAGTCTAACCTTGGAGACGGGGGTGAATCGGGCAGATCGATTTCACGATTTTTTCTTTCTCATGTCTTCCTCTTCCTCCGCCGATATTTCGGACAGATTGCTTGGATTTCCTTTTTGGTCTACCTCATTCATACACTCGGGGTCGTTTTGCTGGCGTATGTCGGGCAAAAAGCTTTCCCTGAGTTTCTGATGAACGTGAAAGCCGATGTCAGCTTCAATGCCTCATTGGGAATCAACGTTGCGCTTACTGGCGGTATAGTCTTTCGGGAAATGAGCCATCGAAAGGTGCGAGAGCGCCTGACAACTCGAATCAGGAATCTCGAACTTCAAATTGACGCAAGAAGGACCTCCAGCAATCTCATGGCGGATGGACGCACACGCGAGGGGGATTTATGACGAACGTCGCAATCACTGCTTCTGTAATTCAAATGGCAGCAGTTCTTCTTTTGGCCTCGATTTTCGGATTCAAGTTGCTCCCAGACATGCTGCTTGATTCATACCGACAGTCTATCTTTGAGCTCAGGGACCTGCTGTTTGACGATGCTATGGCAGGCAAAATCTCCTTCAAGAGCCCGGCCTACATGCTTCTCCGCGAACAGATGAATGCCATGATTCGATATGCCCACCATTTGAGCTTTTCTCAAATGGTTTTCACGATGCTCGCAACACAGGGCTATAGCAAGAGCACCAAAGGTTCGTGGCAGACTGAGTGGGCTCGCGCAATTCATAACACCACAGATCCCAAGGTGCGAGAGCGCTTGCTGGCACTACACTCGATTTATTTGAGAAAGACCGCGAAGTTTTTTATATTGCGCTCCCCTGTCCTCTGGTTACCATTGGCGATCGTTGCAATTTCGTACGCTTTCAAGGGCGTTGGCGACTCGGCACGTCAGGTTTGGCAGGCCGCAGGTGACCGTGTGGCAGATTGGCCTGTCAGCCGTAGGCAGATAGAAGACGTGGCCTATTGCAGCCATTGACGGTGAGCATGAAAGGCGTGGAGCCGGGAGGCCCATGTGGGCTTAGTCTGTAGGAAGGTATGCTGAACCACGCCGCCATCTCCGCCGCCAAGCGCCGGGTCGCCCTCCATTCCATGCTGGCCGCCCTCGTCATGACCCTCCTCAAGCTCGCCGCAGGCATCCTCTCCGGCTCCCTCGGCGTCCTCTCTGACGGTGCCCACTCCGCACTCGACCTCGCCGGCTCCGCCCTCACCTTCTTCTCCGTCCGCGTCTCTGACAAGCCCGCCGACGAAGACCACACCTACGGCCACGCCAAATTCGAAAACCTCTCCGCCTTCTTTGAAGCCGGCCTCATGGCCGTCTCCTGCGCCTGGATCATCTGGGAGGCAATGCACCGCATCCTCCTCCGCCAGTCCGTCATCCACCACTCCCTCTGGCCCGTCCTCGTCCTGCTCACCTCCATCGCCGTTGACTGGTGGCGCTCCGGCCAACTCCGCGCCGTCGCCCGCCGCTTCAACTCCCCTGCCCTCGCCGCAGACGCCTTCCACTTCGCCTCCGACATCTGGTCCACCCTCGCCGTCCTTCTCGGCCTCGGCCTCAGTTGGTTTGGCCAGCAGCGCGGCATCGCCTGGCTCGACTACGCTGATCCCGTCGCCGCCATCCTCATCTCGCTGCTCATCCTCCGCCTCACCTGGAAGCTCACCCGCGAAACCTCCGAAATCCTCCTCGATACCGCCCCCGCCGACCTCCGCCAGCAAATCGTCTCCGCCGTCTCCGCCGTCCAGGGCGTCATGGCCGTCGAGCAGGCCCGCGTCCGCCGCGCCGGCTCCGCCACCTTCGCCGACCTCACCCTCGCCTTCCCCCGGCACTACACCTTCGAGCACACCGGCGACCTCGTCCGCGCCGCAACCCTCGCCGTCCAGCAGGTCGTACCCGACGCCGACGTCGTCATCCACACCATCCCCCGCCAGGGCTCTGCCGAATCCATCTTCGACCGCGTCCGCGCCGTCGCCGCCCGCAACAACGTCGCAGTCCACGAGGTCAGCGTCCAGTCCACCGCCGGCCGCCTCCGTGTCGAGCAGCACGTCGAGCTCGACGAGCGACTCACCCTCACCCAGGCCCACGACTTCGTCTGCGCTCTCGAAGCCGAAATCCTCATCGATGTCCCCGAACTCGCCTCCGTCCTCACCCACATTGAGAGCGAGCCGGCCACCATCGAGCGTCCCCAGCTCATCCCCCGCGACTCCCGCGGCGAAGAACTCACCTCCCACATCCAGTACCTGCTCTCTCAGGTCGCCCGCGAATTCCCCGAAATCGTCGACGTACACGAGGTCATCGTCGGCCGCACCAACGAGCACATCCAGGTCTCCTGTCACTGCACCCTCCCCGACGACCTCTCCATGCGCCGCGTCCACGAGGTCATCACCGGACTCGAAGACCGCTTCAAACTCCTCTGCCCGGAAGCTTGGAAGGTACTCATCCACCCCGAGCCGCTGACCGATAATCTCAGGTAGCGTCTTACTATCCTGTTGCCCCGGAGGCCCTGCCATGATCGCACGCACCGAATGGAAACCCACCCCCGCCGTCCAGAGCCGCTTCCTCGGCTTCTCCCAGTCCGGACACCAGATCCTCTTTGACGCCTCCCCCGAGCACACCGACGGCGCCAGCCCCATGGAAGCCGTCCTCATGGGACTCTGCGGCTGCACCTCCGCCGATATCGTCTCCATCATGGCCAAAAAACGCCAGCCCATGACCAGCCTCACCGTCGCCGCCGTAGCCGAGCAGCAGGCCGAACCTCCCAAGTACTTCAATAAAATCCGCCTCGTCTACACCATCGGCGGCCGCGTCAGCCGCATGGCAGCCGAGCACGCTCTCGAGCTGTCCAAAACCAGGTACTGCTCCGTCTCCGCCATGCTCGAACGCGCCGCCGAAATCTCCTTCGAGCTCGAATTCGCCGACGGTGAACCCCTCCCATGAGAATCCGCATCCGCCCCCTACGCCTCCGTCCCATCAAGGACTTCTTCCAGGGCGCGGTCCTGCTCATGGCGCTCGTCTTCACCGCTCTCGTCGCCGCCGTCCTCACCATGCACTTCGCCATCCACGGGGCCGAGGTCAAAGTCCCCGCCCTCAAGCAGATGACCGTCGCCGAAGCCCGCAGCCAAACCTCCGGCCTCGGCCTCGACCTCGAAGTCGACAACCGCTACTACTCCGCCGACGTACCCGCCGGACACATCCTCTCCCAGGCACCCGCCCCCGGCTCCGTCGTCCGCCGCGAGTGGCGCGTCCGCGTCGCAGAATCCCTCGGCCCCCAGAAAGTCGATGTCCCCTCCGTCCTCGGCCAGCAGGAACGCATCGCCGGACTCAACCTCCGCCGCGTCGGCCTGGAAGCCGGCACCGTCGCCCACATCCCCTGGCCCGCCGCACCCGAAGGCACCGTCATCGCCCAGGACCCCCCTCCCCACGCCCAGGGCATCGAGCGCCCCGGCATCAACCTCCTCGTCGCCGCCCCCGACGACACCACCCCCGACGGCTACCTCCTTCCCGACTTCACCGGCCAGCCCGTCACCAGCGCCCAGTCCGCCCTCGCCCGCGTCGGCATCAAAACCACCACCCCCAAATTCCAGGACGCACCCATCCCCAGCATCCCCTCCATACCCCCCACCTCCTCCACCGCCGCCCCCATCCCTCCCAAACCCATCACCACCCCCGGCACCATCCTCTCCCAACAGCCCCCCCCAGGCTCCCGCATCGACGTCGGCTCCACCGTCACCCTCACCGTGGCAAAGTAAGCAGAAAAGTCGAGAGATTGGCAGCATCCAACTTCGAAGAATCGCGGGTGCCCACAGCGGGTGCCCCCGGTCCGTCGCCTTTGGGGATCGGGGAGTAACAATCCCCCTACCCAAGACCGCAATCGAGCCAAGCTCAATCCAGACCGTTCCAAGAGCGGTCCCAGATCGCTGAAAAACCCTGTTCTTCCTGCTTTGTGAAGGGTACGGGCTTCAGCTCATACGTCTAAGCCACCTGGAATCAGCGGGCTTTAGCCCCTGAGGCACGCTGATTTATGGCTCCTTGACCTTTGTCAGCAGTCTGCAGCGAGCGCAGCTCAATCCGCTAACTTGCTGACTCGCTAACGCGGCGCAGCCGCAGCTGACTCGCTGCATTGGTCACCCCTCCCAATTTCCCCACCCCGCGCCTGGCCACCCTAACCAAATTGGCTGCCCCATTCTTCCACGCCCTTCTCGGAAGGATAGGCCCACCCAGGCCTGTGGTAGGTTGGAAGAGGAAAACTGGAAGGGTCGGCCACCCGCCGGAAGGACAGCTTTGCGCGGTGCAGAATCAGGCTTTGCAGGGGACCTCAGTGACGCAATACATTTACGATGGGGTCCCCGACGATGGGTCTTCGTCGTTGGGATGGGAAGCGGAAGGCCGGCGCGTGGCCAAGGGGACGTTGAATGGGGCGGGTTTGGCGGCGGCGTTTCCGGCGGTGGGGTCGGGTGTGGTGCCGAGTTGCCCTGCGCTTCGATGGCAACAAGTTTAGGGATGTTAGACAACTCTGATTCACAATTCAACCCACGAAAAGCGTCCCTCGTGCTTTGCATATCCGTTTCCTCGGCAAAGTACAGTCTGAAGACGCTGTTTGGAGATGGGCTGACAAGACACGCAAACTGTAGTTGATTATCGTTGTATTCCGCGGCCACAACGTCCCCACTGCTGATACCGCGAACGTAGAACGGGATATTGTCGATGCGGTATTGCCCCTTCTGCTTCTCTGGCCGTGCCCAAAGCGTCTCCCACTTGCCTGGAGGGTAGCCCTCCTCATCCTGCTCTGGCTCGAATAGATTCTCATCAGCCATGTCCTGTCCTCACGTTACTGGTTGTTGGCGGGTGGCCCACCCTTCCAGCTTTTGGAAGGGTGGGTTGCGCGGATATCGAGGAGTTTTGCCCGCGCGTGACCCACCCTCACCCAGGCCCTGATTTGCGTGCCCCATGCGTCCCGCTTCCGGAAGCTTGGGACATACCAATGCCAGCCCTGTTCTTCCCTTTCTCCTCCCCAATCGAGCGCCAGCTCGATCCCACCAGCTCCGCAAGCCCCGCCAGCTCCGCTGCCCTGTCAACCCCTGAAATCTCCATACCACTCCCCAACCCCAACAAAACAAACCACATCCGCCCCCAAAAATCCCGCCCCGCCCCTGCCTGCAATTACCCGCCAAAAGCGCACACTAGGGTAAGCAGACCAAAGGGCCGAATCCATGACCCTGTATCTCGGCAAGGTTCCCTCAATCCGCACTCCGCACAACAGCCCCCGAAAGTGCATAAACGCAGCACAAAACGGTACAAATTTCCCCAGGTATCCAACTCACAACCTGCATAAAATCAACCACTTGAAAGGGTTTTACAGCGAAAAAACACCCCATCCCCCCCTTTGAACTGGCGCCAAAAAAGATCAGGGCCGAAACCAACCTTCTCGGTCCGGTAAGCAGTCCAGGTCAACCCCGCTCCACCACCGCCACAAAGAACCCATCCGTCTCCACCCGCCCCGGCACCAGCGTCAGCGCCCCAGCCCCATCCACACACCCCCGCAGATACTCCGCCCCATCCGCCGTCAGCCTTCCCTCAGCCTCCAGCTCCCCAATCGGTCCCGCCGCAGAAACCTGCCGCCAGCCCTCGTTCCCCTTCAGCGCCTGCGCCACCACCGCCCCGTTTTCCTCCGGCTCCAGCGAGCACGTCGAGTACACCACCCGCCGCCCGCCCAGCCGCAGCGCCGCCCGCAGCAAACCCACCTGCCGCTCCTGCTGCCGCAGCAAATCCCCCTCCGTCAGCCGATGCCGTATCTCCGGATTCCGCCCCAGCGTCCCCGTCCCGCTGCACGGCGCATCCACCAGCACCACAGCAAATTCGCGCTCGCCCTCCAGCTTCACCCCGTCACTCAGCCTGGTTTCAATCCGCCCCGTCAGCTCCGGCTGCGCCATCCCTGCCAGCCGCTCCTGCATCGCCCGCAGCCGCGCCGGATTCGACTCGCACGCCACCACCTGCGCCTCCGGATTCCGCTCCGCCAGCACCAGCGTCTTGCCGCCCGGCGCAGCGCACATATCCAATATCCGCTCCCCGGCCGCCACCGTCCCGGCCAGCTCCGCAATCAGTTGCGATCCCTCTTCCTGCACCCGCACCCAGCCCTCGCGCACCATCCGCGTCGCCGTCACGTCCCCTGCGGCAACCACCCGCGCCGCCGTCAGCAGCGCCCCCGGCTCCAGCACAATGCCATCCATCTCCAGCTCACGCTCAGCCTCAGCCGAGCCCACCCGCAGTGCCAGCCGCGCCTGCTGCTGCCCATGCCGACAAATCTCGGCAGCAGCTTCGGCCCCATACTCCCGCAGCCACCGCTCCACCAACCACTCCGGATAGGCCGCCGCCGCATCCAACTCCGCATCCCGCGGCCCCGCCGACACCTTCCGCAGCACCGCATTCACCATCCCCGCCGCAAAGGTATGCCCCGCCGCCTTGGCCAGCGCCACACCCTCCCCAATCGCCGCATGATCCGGAATCCTGTCCAAGAACCGCAACTGAAACGCCCCCAGCCGCAGCGCCACCAGCACCTCGGCATCCAGCTTCGCATTCGGCCGGCTCAAATGCGCCCTGATCCCGGCATCCAGCACCCGATGCCACCGCAGGACGCCCATGACCAGCGTCGTCGCCAGATTCCGGTCCGCCTCACGCAACGCCGTCACCCGCTCCGCCCGCAGCAACTCATCCGCGTGGCCCCGCCCCCGCTCCAGCTCCAGCAGAATCCCGTAAGCCTCCCGCCGCGCCGGCGAAACCGCAAACGACCCACCCGCCTTGCCATCCCGATTCTCGCCGGGTGCCCCATCCATACCGCGTCCTTTGCGGGATGGGTGGGAACCACCTTCTTCCGGCCTCCGGGCTCCGTCTTTTGGTTTGTATGCCATCTCAGGCCAGCCGCGCCCCGGCCTTCAGCGCATTCCCGCGCAAAAACTCCTGCGCCGGCATCGCCTTCTTGCCTTCCGGCTGCACTTCGGTAAGCTCCAGCCAGCTCCCGCCGGCACAAGCCACCAGCAGCCTCCCGCCCGTAACCTTCAGCTCACCCGGCTCCCCGGCACCCGTGAAATCCGCCATCCGCATCCGCGCCACCGCCAGCTTCTTCCCGTCCAGCAGCGCAAACGCCCCCGGCCACGGCTGGAATCCCCGCCACCGGTGCCACAGCTCCGTCGCCGTCCGGCTGCCAAACTCCATCCGCCCATCTTCCCGCGTCAATATCCGCGCCAGCGTCGCCTGCCCGTGCTCCTGCGCCTCGGGCTTCAGCGTCCCATCCGCCAGCCCATCCAGCGTCCGCACCACCAGCGGAGCCCCACCCGCCGCCAGCCGCTCAAACACATCCACCGCCGTCCACTCGGGCGCAATCTCCAGCTGCTCCTGCAGTAGCATCGGGCCGGTATCCAGCCCCTCTTCCAGCAGCATGGTGGTATTGCCGGTGACCGGATCTCCGTTCGCCACCGCCCACTGAATCGGCGCAGCTCCCCGGTACTTCGGCAGCAGCGAACCGTGCAGATTGATGCACCCCAGCCGGGGCAGGTCGAGCATCCAGCGCGGAATAATCCGCCCGTAGGCGACGACCACGATGGCATCCGGCTGTATCCGCTCCAGCTCCGCGCGAAATTCCAGATTGTTCTTGATCTTCTCCGGCTGCGTCACCGCCAGCCCCGCAGCCAGCGCGCGCTCTTTCACTGGCGGCGCAGTCAGCACCTGCTTCCGGCCCACCGGCCGGTCCGGCTGCGTCACCACCAGCGCAATCTCATGCCCGGCAGCCACCAGCGCTTCCAGCGTCGGCACGGCAAACTGCGGCGTTCCGCAGAACACCAGCCGCAGCCGCGCGCGCTCTACCATTCGCCGGCCCGCTGCATCTTCCGTATCTTGCGCAGCGCAATATCCCGCTTCAGCGGCGAAATCCGGAAGATGAACAGCACCCCGTCCAGGTGGTCAATCTCGTGCTGCATGCAGCGCGAAAGCAACTCTTCCCCCTCGGCCTCAAACCACTTCCCGTGCTCATCCTGCGCGCGAATCTTCACCTTCGCCGCCCGCTGCACCTTCTCCCGAATCTCCGGAAAGCTCAGACAGCCCTCTTCCTCGTACAGCTTGCCCGAGCGCTCAATAATCTCCGGATTGATCAGCACCATCTTCGCCTTCGGGTCCTTGCCGCTCGAGCAGTCAATCACCGTAATCCGCTTCGACACCGCAACCTGCGGCGCCGCCAGGCCCACGCCCTGCGCGTCATACATCGTCTCAAACATATCCGCGACAAACGTCCGCAAATCCGCGTCAAAGTCGGTCACAGGCTCGCCAGGCTGCTGCAATACAGGTTCCGGCCATTTCACAATCGTCAGTTTCATCGTATGCTTCCGTACTTCGCCCCACTCCTAAAAGCGGCGAATCTGTTCCAGGTACCCCTCGTAATTGCGCTTCAACTCCAGCACCGAGTCGCCGCCAAACTTCACCAGCACCTGCTGGGCAATCACATAGGCCACCATCGCCTCTGCCACCACGCCCGCCGCCGGCACCACGCAGATATCGCTGCGCTCGTAGCTCGCCGCGGTCGCCTCCCGCGTGTCAAACCGCACGCTTTCCAGCGGCCTCCGCAAAGTCGATATCGGCTTCAGAAAGCCCCGCACCACCACGTCTTCTCCGTTCGTGATGCCGCCTTCCAACCCCCCTGCATTGTTCTGATGGCGCTCAAAGCGAGTCGGCTTGTCGGCCTTCGCCTCGCCGTAATAAATCGGGTCGTGCACCTTCGAGCCAAAGCTCTCTGAACCAAGCACCCCGCGGCCAATCTCCACGCCCTTCACGGCCTGGATACTCACAACCGCCTGGGCAAGCAGCCCATCCAGCCGCTCATCCCAGTTCACATGCGTGCCCACGCCCGCCGGCAACCCGTGCACCACGACCTCGAAAACGCCGCCAATCGTATCGCCCGTCCGCGAGGTCTCTTCCACCTCGGCCTTCATACGGGCCTCGGTTTCAGCATCCACACAGCTCAGCATCACGTCTTCTTTGGCCGCAACGGCCTTGATCTCGTCCCACGTCGCCGCCCGCTCCAGTTCCACACGGCCCACGCGGGTCACATGGCTCAGCACCTCAATGCCAAGCTCGGCCAGCAGCAGCTTGCAGAAGGCCCCCGCAGCCACCCGCGACGTAGTCTCCCGTGCCGAAGCCCGCTCCAAAATGTACCGCGCGTCGGGGAAGTTGTACTTCAGGGCACCAGCCAGGTCCGCATGGCCCGGCCTCGGCGACGCCACAGCCTGGTGCTTCGCCGGGTCGCCCGCTTCCACCGGCAGCTTCTCTTCCCAGTTTTTCCAGTCCCGGTTCACCAGCTCAATGGCAATCGGCGCGCCAATCGTCTTCCCGTGGCGCACTCCGCTCAGCACATGGGCCTTGTCGGTCTCAATCTTCATCCGGCCGCCGCGCCCATACCCCTGCTGGCGACGCCACAACTCCCGGTTCACAAACTCCAGGTCAACGGTCACCCCAGCCGGTAGGCCAGAGACCAGCGCAGTCAAAGCTTCGCCGTGCGATTCGCCGGCTGTCGAAAAACGGAGCATATCTCCTTCATTGTAACGAAGAAACGCACCACCCATTCGACGACAACTCTTCGGGTGCCCCATCCATCCGGCGCACTTGGCCGGATGGGTGGGAAAATCAGCCGCCTACCCCAAAAACCACTCCCACTGCTCCACCGTCAACGGCACCACGCTCAACCGCCCAATCACCACCAGCGGCGACTTCACGAACAGCGGCTCCGCCTTGATATCCGCCAGCGTCTTCGGCGTCTTCAGCCGCTTGCCCACCTTCACCTTCACCACCGGAACCTTCGGGTCAGTCGGGTCCACGCTCACCACCGTCCCGGTTCCCACGGCCCGCCGCTCATCGCCCGTGTGGTAGAAGATCCACTTCGTCCCGGCCGGCATCTCCCGCAGATGCTTCACCGCGGTCGTGTTGTTCACGTTGTCCCAAATCGTCTCTTTGTCCCGCTCGAAATCCTCAAACGAGTACACGTCCGGCTCTGTTTTGAACAAAAAATAGCTCATGGCATGTCCATCCTACGGCATTTCTGCCGTCCATCCCAACCCCTCAGCTAGCCGCCGCCAGCACTTCCACTTCCCGCTCAATCGCCGCACCCAACTCCAGCCGCGCCTTCGACAAATCGTGCATCTGCTGCAGGTTCAGCCAGAACTCCGGGCTATTGCCAAAAAACCGCGCCAGCCGCAGCGCCGTGTCCGGAGTCACCGCCCGCCGCCCGTGCAGAATCTCCCCCACCCGCGTGGCCGGCACACGAATCCGCAATGCCAGCGCATTCGCCGTAATCCCCAGCGGCACCAGAAACTCCTCCCGCAGCATCTCCCCCGGATGCGTCGTCACCCGCTCCATCTTCCAACCCGTCTCTGGCCTCGAAATCGTCATCGTCCACCCCCATCAGTGATAATCAGCAATCTCAACCCCGTAGGCGCCATCCATTTGCCACTCAAAGCAAATCCGGTACTGGTCATTGATTCGAATGCTGTACTGACCCTCCCGATTGCCCTTCAACGCTTCCAGCCTGTCACCCGGCGGAACCCGCAACTCATCGAGCGCACTCGCCGCTTCCATCTGATCCAGCTTCCGCCGCGCCACCCTCTCGATGGACGCCCATCGGCGACACCCGCTCCCATCAAAGACTCCGCGCGTATCCTCGTCCCGGAAGCTCTGAATCATCGCTCTCCGCCAATATAACGCGAAACGTATCACCCGATGCGGTATCTTTCAAAGAAGGACTCTACACGAACGGCAAAATTCCCGGAGAATCCCATTGAACAAACTCCCGCCGATACTGACACCAGAGCCAACCATGGAATCCGACATACTTGCAGAACTGAAACGTGCCATCGAGATTGGCCTCGCAAGCGGCATCGCAGAGCCTGGAACCTTCGCCCGACTCCGAGCCAAATATAACCTGCCCCTATCTGCCCGGGATCACCTCGAGACCATCGAAATCTCCGAATCCAATCTTTCTGAATCTCTGAACCGGCCCCGAACGAACGCCGAGTCGCCCGACTGAGTCCTTTTTACTTCTCCCCCAACCACGCCCTCGTATTCAGCATCGTCCGCTGGTCCAGAGCCCATATCCGGTCCGTCATCTCCCCAGGCCCCTTCCCCTGCCGCACCGCTCGCTCAAACTCCGTCGCAATCGTCTGCATCTTCGCATCCAGATCATCCAGAAAATTCAGCATCAGCGCCTCCGGAATCATCGGCAGCTTCGGCGATCCAAACTCCAGCTTCCCGTGGTGGCTCAATATCAGGTGCATCACCAGCGTCTTCAGCTTCGGCGGGAAGCCCGGCAGCCCGTCCATCACCTTCTCAATCATCGACGCGCCAATCTGGATGTGCCCAAGCAACTGGCCCTCCAGCGTGTACTCAAACCCCGTCTCCCAGCTCAGCTCCTTGATCTTCCCAATATCGTGCAGAATCACGCCGGTCAGCACCAGGTCGCGATCCACCATCGGATAGTGCGGTACAACACGGTCCGCCAGCCCCACCAGGCTCACCACATGCTCCAGCAGCCCGCCCAGCCACGCATGGTGCAACTGCTTCGCCGCCGGAGCCATCCCAAACGCATCATGCACCGCCGGGTCCGCCAGCATCGTACCCACCAGCAGCCGCAAGTCCGGGTTCGTAAAGCTCCCCACCGCCGCTTCCAGCTTCGCCCACAGCTCCCGCACATCCGCCTTGGTCGCCGGCAGCAGGTCCATCCGGTCGTACTCGCTCTCCATCAGCGACCGCACCGCATCCACCTTCAACTGCAGCGTCCCATCAAACTTCGACGCCGCCCCGCGCACCTTCACCGCGTCGCCCCGCTCAAAATCCGGGCTCACCCGCGGATCCCCAGGATCCCACACCCGCGCCTCAATCTGACCGCTGTTGTCGCCCAGCGTCAGACTCAGGTAAGGCTTCCCCGCCTTCGTCGTCCGCTGTTGTTTGGCAAGCACCAGGTACACGCTGTCAAACGTGCGCCCCTCTTCCATCCGTCCCAAATCCGCAATAAAGATATCTTTCATGGCGCTGCCAGATTAACGCATTCCCCCACCCCTGTGCCCCATTCATCCGGCTTCCTTTGCCGGATCAGTGGGATAACCACCCCAAACGCAAAAACGCGCCGGTCACCCCGGCGCGTCTCGCTTCCTTCTGCATTTTCCCTACTGCTGCGTCTGCGGCGCAGGTGCCGGCGTATCCGTCGCTTCCGGCTTCTTCGGCGCAGGGGCACCCTTCACCGCCGGCGTCGGAGTCATCTCCGGTTGCACCTTCTTCTTCTTTTCGTGCTTTTCCTTCTGCATCCGCTTCTTGTCCTGCTTCGTAGCGGAGTTCGTCTTCGGCTTCTTCGCCTTGCCCGTCGTGTCGCCACCCAGGCCCAGCGGTGCTGCCTGCGTCTGCGTATCCGCCACTTCGGTGGCATCCGGAGCTGCCGGCGCAAAGCTGTCCAGCTTCGGCCCCGTCGCCTTCTTCACCTTGGGCAGCTTCGACCGCGACTCAAACCGGGTCTTCTTCGGCTTCGGTGCCGCAGCCTGCTCTTCTTCAGCCGTCGCCGCTGCTGAAGCCTCAGGCGTCTCCGGCAACGCGCCCGCATCTTCCTTCCGCGATTCCGCCGTATTCGGCAGCGTCTCGCGCGGAGCCTGACCGTAGCGAATCTTTTCCTTCTTGCCCGCCTTCATCACCCGCGGGCCTGCATCCTTGCCCTTTTTGCCCTTCTTATCGGTCGTCGCTGCGGGGGCCGCTGCCACAGCCACTTCCACCGGCTGGGCCTTCTTTGTCCTGAAACCACGCTCCGTCTCACGGAAGCGCGTCCGCTCAACCTTCTTCTTCTTCTTCGGGGCAGGCGGTGTATACGCACTGAAGACCGGCTTGGTCTGCTTGGCGCTCGCACCCGTATCCGTATATCCCGGCCGAATGTCGATGAAGGCCCGCTCGCGCATCGTCGTCAGGTAGTCGCGCATCGCAGGTTCCATCTTGCTCATATAGAAGCTTTCTTCCACCTGCTGCTCAACGTCCTTGAACTGCGGAACTCCACCCGTCACGTGCTGCACAACCTTCAAGATCACAAATCCCTGACGCGTCCGGATCGGCGCGGTTACCTCGCCAGTCTTCAGCGCAAAGGTCGCATCTTCCAGCACCTTGGCCAGCGAGCCGCGCTGGAACTTGCCAAGATCGCCGCCCTCTGCCGCCGTCGGCCCGTCGCTCTGCGAGCGCGCCAACTGATCAAAATCCGCCCCAGCTTTCAGCTTCGCTTCAAGATCCTCAGCCTTGGCCCGCGCTGCCGCCAGCTTGTTCGCGTCCGCTTCTTCCGTCGCGCCCGGCGTCGTCGCACTCGGCACGGCCGTTCCCGTCGAAACCAGAATCTCGCTCAGCTTCACGCTCTCCGGCTGGGCATACTCCTGCTTGTGCGCCTCAAAATACCGCTGCGCCTCGCCCGGCGTAATCGAAACCTTCCGGCCCACCTGGTCACGCATCACTTCCTGCGTGATAATCCCGTTCCGGATGTTCGCCTTGAAATCCTCAAACTGTACGCCCTGCTCTTTGGCCGCCTTCTCCAGGTCGTCCATCGTCTCCAGGTTGTACTTCTTGCGAATCTCGTCCAGTTGCTTCACCAACTCGGTCTCGCCCGTAATGCCCAGCTCTTTGCCCTTGGAAAGCCAAAGCTGCTGGTCAATCAGGTTCCGCAGCAGATCCTTGTGCTGGTCTGAGATCTGCTGCATCGACAGCCCGCGGCTCCGCGACTCATCATCCATCTCCTTCAGCGCGCGCTCGTAGTCGCTCTTGGTGATGATCTGGTCGTTCACACGCGCCAGGATGTCCTCTACCGTCACGCCCCCGTACGGACTCTCAGCGGTGCCGGTCGTACGGGTCTGCGCAAAAGCGCCGGTGGCAACAAGCGCCGTCGCCAACATCAGGGCGGAGACACGCAGCGCAAAAAATCGTTCGGTTCGAAAAGTCATCATTTGGGTTTATCTGGGGCGGGGCATAATTCCCCCACTGGTCCATAGACGTAATTGTAACCGCCCGGAAAGCAGCGAAGCGAACCCCTTTTCCCATCCACCCGCTACCACCCGCCCGCGGCAGCCGTCCAACCACCTGAATGCTATACTTTGCGTCAAGATGCGCGATTTCCACTCGCCCGGCCGGATGGCTTCCCTTTCCGCCCCGCTGACCCGAAATCCCGCTCTGGAGGTCCACCCGCTCATGATTCTCGGCAGTCCCCGCGCTCGGCGCGCCGCCTTCTCTCTCGTAGTCTTTTTCTGCGTCTGTGCCATCGTCGGCTCCCTGTTGGAGCACCGCGTCGGCGCACAGTCCGCCGCCGATGAATCCCAGCTCCGCGACTCCAAAAAGGCATTCAGCAACGTCTTCGCCATCGTCCAGGACAACTACGCCGAGCCCATCACCGGCGACAAAGCCGACACCGCCATCTACGACGGCGCAATCCCCGGCATGCTCCGCGTCCTCGACCCCCACTCCAACTTCTACGACCCCAAAGCCTACGCCAAAATGCGGGAAGATCAGCAGGGACGCTATTACGGCGTCGGCATGCTCATCCAGCCCCAGCACGACAAAATCTTCGTCGTCACCCCCTACGAAGGCACGCCCAGCTACAAGGCCGGCGTCCACCCCGGCGACGAAATCGTCTCCGTCGACGGCAAACCCTGCGCCGGAATGAACTCCGAGCAGGTCGCCAAAATGCTCAAGGGCCCCAAGGGCACCCACGTCTCCCTCGTCACCGCCCGCGAAGGTCACGACGGCCCCCTCACCTTCGACCTCATCCGCGACGAAATCCCCCACCCCTCCGTCGATCTCAAATACGAGATCCGGCCCGGCGTCGGCTACATCCACATCACCCAGTTCATTGAGACCACCGCCCATGAGTTTGAAGACGCTGAAGCCAGCTTCGGCGACCTCAAGGGCCTCGTCATCGACCTCCGCGGCAACCCCGGCGGCCTCCTCTCCCAGGCCGTCGAAATCTGCGACCACCTCCTCGCCAAGGGGCAGGTCATCGTCAGCCAGCGTGGCCGCGCCTACCCTGACCAGGTTCAGGTCGCCACCCACGGCAACGGGGGAAAAACCTTCCCCATCGTCGTCCTCGTCAACCGCAACTCCGCCTCAGCCTCTGAAATCGTCTCCGGTGCCCTTCAGGACCACGACCGCGCCATCATCGTCGGCGAAACCACCTTCGGCAAGGGCCTCGTCCAGACCGTCTACGACCTCGACGACCACCGCATGGCCCTCGCCCTCACCACCTTCCACTACTACACCCCCTCCGGCCGCCTCATCCAGCGCGAGTACAACGGCATCAGCCTCTACGACTACATCTACAACCGCGCCAATGCCCTGCCCGCCGACAACACCAACCGCGAGGTCAAGCTCACTGACTCCGGTCGCACCGTCTACGGCGGCGGCGGCATCACCCCCGACGACAAAATCGAATCCCCCAAGACCAACAAGTTCCAGGAAGCGCTCCTCATCAAGGACGTCTTCTTCCACTTCGCGCCCCACTACCTGGCCAACCGCACCGTCGCCGCCGACTTCAAGGTCGATGACTCCGTCCTCAAGGAATTCAAGGAGTACCTCGCCGCCCAGTCCGTCACCTATACCCCCGAGGACTTCAACACCAACCTCGACTGGGTCAAGGCCAGCATCCGCTCCAAAATCGTCACCATCCAGTTCGGCCAGGCCCAGGGCCTGCGTACTCTCGCCGACTGGGACCCCCAAATCCAGAAGGCCCTCACCTTCCTGCCCCAGGCCCAGGCCCTCGAAGACAACGCCCACAAGGTCCTCACCCAAAAAGCCGAAGCCCGCGAGAACTAGCTTTTTGCGCGCTCTGGTACCCACACCAAATCAAGTGCCGTCCCAGTCGGGATGGCACTTTTGTCTGCGGGCAAACTCACTCTGGAAGACCTGCTGAGAGCTGCGGTTTTCAACCCCCCACCCATTTCTTCGATTCACAACGGGACCTTCGCTGCCTGCGGAACAACCCAGCGGGCGGTAGGCCGGGGTTTTAACCCCGGCAATGGCAGGCAAATCGACAGGGCTTTAGCCCCTGCGGGATTCCTTCATCGCCTGATTCCCGCCTGCCATCCACCCAGTCCATCCCCAAACCAACAAAAAGGGCAGAGCGCGCACGCCCTGCCCCTTCTGCGGCCACCGAACCAGTGGCCTTTCTTCCCTGCCTAGAACAGGAACTTCGCCGAGAACTGCGCCTGGCGCGGTCCAAACAGCGTGGAGTTCGTGCTGGTTGCGGACCCGAAGGTCGTTGCCGTATACGGTGCAATGCAATCGTTCGTATGGCCACCGGGGCACTTGGCCGCGCTCACAAACGACGAGTAGTTCGTGCTCACCGCCAGAATATTCTGGTGGTTCGCCACGTTGAAGGCCTCGGCAAGAATCTCCAGCTTCAGGCCTTCGTGGATGGTGAAGTCACGCGACAGACGAGCGTCCAGCAGATGTACGCCAGGGCCGGCAAAGGCATTGCGCTTCAACTGCGGTACCCGTCCGCCCGTGCCGCTGTTGAACAGGCTCAGTTCCGCGCCCGTCACGCCACCGTCACCGGCAACGCCGGCCGTGTTGTTCGGGTCTCCCACGCCCAGCGCGCTGCCCGGGCTGTTGCTCATGAAAGCCGTCACCGGGTTGCCGCTCTGCGCCGTGTAGCTGCCGGAAATCGACCAGCCATTCACCACCGTCCGCTCCAGCAGATTGCTGAACTTGAACGTCGGCGCATACACCAGGCTGCCCGTCGTGCGAGTCCGCATATCCAGGTCCGAACGGCCGTATTCCGCCTTGATGTTCATTGGGTCAATCGGCGTATCCGTTCCGTTGAAGGTACCGTTCACGCCCGAGATCTGGCCACCGTCCTTCGCGTTGGAGTACGTAAAGTTCGCCAGCACCTCGAGCCCGTGGCTCATCGGCTTCTTCACGCTTGCCGTAAACGAGTTGTACCAGCTGCTCACGCTCGAGAAACCCGCCAGAATGTTGGCATCCGCATAGGTCGCACGCTTCGTGTACCACGGCACGGTCACCGTCTGCACCGTTGTTCCGGTCGCGTCCACCACGTCATAGGTCTTTGAGGTCGTCGCCTTCTCCAGGTTCGCATCCACAAAAATCGGCAGATGCAGCGCGCGGTTGCCCACGTACCCCAGCGAAAGCGAAGTGTGGAACGGCAGTTCCCGGTCAATGCTCACATCAAACGAGTGCGAAACCGGGTTCTTGAAGTTCGGGTCCAGACCACGGAAGGCCAGCGGTGCCAGCGATGCGCCCGCATTCTGCACCGTCGGCGTCACTGCTCCCGCAAACGGAGCCGACAGCGCCGGGCCCGGAGGCGTAAACAGAACATTGGTGTACTGCGGTGCCCAGCTCGCATATGCGCCCTTGCTGCTCCGGCCCACGTTGTACTGCTGCTGATACACACCGTTTTCCACGCGCATCGTGTAGTACGTCGAGTTCGACGTCAGGCCAACAAACATGCCGTAGCCGCCACGAATGACCGTCTTGGGTGTCAACTGGTAGCTGAAGCCAAAACGAGGCTGGAAGTTCGCGTAACCAATGTGAATCTTGCTCGTGTACAGCGCCGCCAGATCCGAGGTCGTGTTCGGCTTCGGAGGCTGAGGTACCAGTTGCAGGTCATACCGGATGCCGCCCGTCAACTGCAGCTTCGGCAACACCTTGTAGCGGTCCTGCACAAAGCCCGAAAGGTCCTTGTTCCAGAAGTTGTCCGCGCCAATGTGCGTAATCGGGTCGTTCACCTGCGTAAACGACTTGTAGTGCCGCCCCGGATGGCCGTCAATCAGCGTCGTGTCTGCGCCAAAAACATCCAGCATCCAGTCCGCCAGGTTGCCGGCAGGCGTGCTTTCCACGCTGTAGCTGTAGCTGCCGTCGCCCTGGAACAGGTTCGCGAGATATTCGTGAATGAAGCTGAAGTCCAAACCCACCTTCACATCGTGGTGCGCCAGCGTCTTCGAGAACGTATCGGCAATCTGGATGCGATGTTCGTCCGGGAACGCTCCGCGGGGCAGTGCGCTGGTTTCGCCATACGCGCTCACGCCGCTGATGCTCACCGCCGGCCCGCCCGTGTTGGTGCCCGCCGTCTCCAAATCCCGCGATGCCTGGAACAGCAACTGGTTCACGCTGGTGCTGTTCACCACGCTGGTCCAGTTCAGAATTCCAAACCGCTCGTGGAAGTTGGCAACGCCGTTCTGCGTCACGCCGCCGTTGGTCACCGTGTTTGACGTGTTGTAGCCATTCGGCTCGTTGAAATTCTGGATGTTGCCTTCCGCGCTGATGTGGTTCTTCTCATTCAGTTGCAGGTCAAGCTTCGGGAACAGAATGTCCTGCTTCACCAGACGCGGGAAGATTCCCTCATTCGCGGTATTCCCCATGCCCACCGACTTGCCCGTCACGTAGTTCAGCGCAGCCGTGCACTGCGCGGCAGTCAGCGGCGCCGGGCAGGTCGCCGTCGTCGGGTCAAAGTTCGACAGATACACAATCGGATTCACCTTGCGGAATCCGTCATAGGTCAGGAAGAAGAACGCCTTGTCCTTCACAATCGGGCCGCCAATCGAGCCGCCAAACTGGTGCTGCTGGTGAACCGGCTGGGTGAACAGCTTGCGCGACTTGCCGTACGGATCCAGCGCATTCAGCGAGGGGTAACGCAAATCGTAGAACAGATCCCCGTGAAATTTGTTCGTGCCATACTTCGACACCGCATTGATCTGTCCACCGGCCGCCTGACCAAACTCCGCGCCGTAGCTCGAAGCCGCCGTCTGGAACTCCTGAATCGAGTCCGTCGAGTACACATACGGAGCGCCAATCGCACGTCCGCGGGCCTCCGAAAAGAACGCCTGGTTGTTGTTCGCACCGTCAATCAGGTTTGTGTTGTACAGGCCGGAAACGCCGCGATACGCAATCAATCCGCTCGCGCCATCCGGGGCCACGTTCGGCGTCAGCAGCACCACGTTGTCAAAACGCCGCCCGTTGATCGGCAAGGAAGCCAGCAGCTCCTGCCCGATCTCCTGCGACTGGCCCACCTTCTCGGTATCCAGCAGCGGAGCCTCGCCCGTCACCGTCACCGTGTCCTGACCACCGGCCAGCGGAAGCTCAGCATTGATCGTCAACACCTGGCCCACCAGAACCGGGATGTTCTTCTGGTCAAACTTCGCAAATCCCTTGGCCGAAACCGACACTTCGTACTTGCCCGGCTTCAAAAACGTCGCAGAATACGAACCCGACGACGTCGTCTCCAGATCACGCTTCACGCCCGTATCTTCCTGCAGCACCGTCACCGTGGCGCCCGGAATCACCGCGTGGTTGGGGTCCGTAACGGTTCCGGTAATCGAACCGAAACCCGCATCCTGGCTCATCGCCGGCAGGGCACAAATGCCCGCCAGCAACAGAACCAATACCGCACCCCCTGCAGGCGCGGATACATCGAAAAATGGCATTGGAATCCATGAGTACTGAGTCTCCTTGAAGTCAATTGTTTTGCGTCTCTGATTGGCGATTGATGAAAAACAGATGATTCTCGAATCAAAATACCGCTACGCGTGCCGCTCCCGCAGCACATCCTCGGGAGCCTGTTCCCCGCCGCAAATCTATCAATATCCCGACACAACGCTCGTTCGATATCGCCTGCCGGCGGCGGAATAGCCAGCCTCCACCCGAGCTTCAATCGTGTCAGGTGGGCGGGTGGGGCTATATCTAGGATACCCCCGTGACGTGAAGGATTCATGAACCCCGGCAAATCATCATTTTTGTCTCACCCAGTGAAATTCACCCCCCTCCCCCAGCCGCCACTCCTACAATGGCCCTATGCCAGCCTTTCTTGCCTCATTCCCCCGCTTCCTGCCCCTCTGCCTTGCCGCTCTGGCCATCGCCGCCACCGCCCAGTCCCCCTCCTCCAGGCCTGCCCCAACCCCAGCCCCTATCCCCGTCAAGGTCGTCATCGTCGCCATGTTTGAGCCCGGCCAGGACACCGGCGACGCCCCCGGCGAGCTCCAGTACTGGGTCGAGCGCGACCACCTCGACCACATCTACGACCTCCCCGCCGCCTACCACGCCGCCCGCATGAACGACTCCGGCGAGCTCGCCATCGTCACCGGCCAGGGCACCGCACACGCCGCCGCCACCATGATGGCACTCGGCCTCGACCCCCGCTTCGACCTCTCCCATGCCTACTGGATCATCGCCGGCATCGCCGGAGCCACCCCGGAACGCGCTTCCCTCGGCTCCGCCATCTGGGCCAACTGGATCGTCGACGGCGACCTCGGCTACGAAATCGACGCCCGCGAACTCCCCCCCGACTGGTCCACCGGCTTCCTGCCCCTCCGCAAGAAAACCCCCTACGAGCAGCCCGTCGAGCCCCTCGAAGGCCAGGTCTTTGAGACCAACCACGCCCTCACCCAGTGGGCCTTCAACCTCACCAAAGCCGTCCCCCTCGACGACAGCCCCAAACTCGCTGAAATCCGCTCCCACTTCGACGGCGCACACGCCAGCCACCCGCCGGAAGTCCTCCTCGGCGACGAAGTCTCCTCCTCCACCTTCTGGCACGGCAAGCTCATGAGCCAGTGGGCCTCCCAGTGGCTCACCTACTTCACCCAGGGCCAGGGAACATACACCACCACCGCCATGGAAGACACCGGCTCCCTGCTCTCCCTCCACTACCTCGCCCTCGCCGGCAAGGCCGACCCCAACCGCATCCTCGTCCTCCGCACCGTCTCCAACTACGACCAGCAGCCCCGCGGCCTCACCGCTGCGGAAAGCCTCACCGCCCAGCGCATCAGCAAATACGCCGCCTACCTGCCCTCTCTGGAGGCCGCCTACCGCGTCGCCCACACCGTCGCAGCAGAAATCGAAACCAACTGGCCCAAATACCGGGACCAAATCCCCGCCGCCCAGTAGATTTGCCCCAAAAACAACCGGGCAGCCACTCGCATGGCTGCCCGTCCTGATCCCTGATCCCTAATCCCCTGACCCCTGATCCCTACGAGAACAAATCCTTCATCTTGCTCAGCATCCCCCGCGAGTGCGGCTTGTTCTCCACCGCCATCGTCTCGCCAAGCTGCTTCACCAGATCCCGCTGCGCACGGCTCAGCTTCTTCGGCGTCTGCACCAGCACCTGCACAATCAGGTCCCCGCGCCCATGGTCGTTCAGGTGCGGAACCCCCTTGTTGCGAATGCGGAACTCCTTGCCGCTCTGCGTCCCTTCCGGAATCTTCACCGTCACATCGCCGTCCAGCGCAGGAATCTCAATCTCCGCGCCCAGCGCTGCCTGCGGAAAGCTGATCGGAATCACGCAATGCAAATCCGTCCCGTCGCGCTCAAAAAAGTCGTGCGGCTTCACCGTAAGCACCACGTACAGGTCGCCGCGCGGCCCGCCAAACTTGCCCGCCTCGCCCTCGCCCGAGTACCGAATCCGCGTCCCGTCTTCCACGCCCGCCGGAACCTTCACCTTCATCTGGAATTCGCGCACCACCCGCGTCTCACCCCGGCAGGTCGTGCAAGGGTCGGTGATAATCGACCCCGTCCCGCCGCAGTTCGCGCACGTCCGCGCCACCGCAAAAAATCCCTGCTGGTACCGCACCTGCCCGCGCCCCTGGCACTGCGGGCACACCGTCGGCCCACGGCCACTCGTCGTCCCCACGCCGCGGCAGCCGCTGCAGCTCTCCCGCCGCCGCACCTTCACCTCGGTCTCCTTGCCAAACACCGCTTCTTCAAACTCAATCGTCACGTCAAAGCGCAGGTCCTCGCCGCGCTGCACGCGCTGCCCCCCGCGACGCCCGCCGCCACCGCCAAACATCTCGCCAAACAAATCCCCAAAGATGTCGCCGATGTCGGTCGCATCCGCAAACGGCCCACCAAAACCTTGGCCGCTGCCAAAGCCCGAGCTCGTCGAAGCATGACCATACCGGTCATACGCCGCACGCTTGTCCGCGTCGCTCAGCACCCCATACGCCTCGCTCGCTTCCTTGAAGCGTTCTTCCGCGCTCGCATCCCCAGGGTTGCGATCCGGGTGATACTTCATCGCCAGTTTGCGATACGCGGTCTTCAACTCCGCTTCGCTTGCATCCCGGGATACCCCGAGAACCTCGTAATAATCTGCTTTGCTCACAGTTGTCCTGGACACAGTCGCTCAAAAACTCTCTTGTAAAATCTCATTCGCCTTCGGACGGCCAAAACCGCCGCCCAATTTCCTGCTCAACTTAAGATGCGCCAGCACCCGCTTACGCTTCGGTCTGTTTTGGATTCGAGTTGATACGCACCATCGCCGGCCGCAGCAACTTCTCGCGAATCTTGTACCCCTTGCGAATCTCCTCGGCCACCGTGTGGTCCGGCAAATCCTCGCGCTCCACCGTGCCCAGCCCCTCGTGCACCCGGGGGTCAAACTCCTCACCCACCGTCGGCACCACCGTCACACCCAGCCCGCGCAGCACCTCGTCCATCTGCTTCACTATCAGTTCCACGCCCTGCCGCAGTTGTTCCGCATTCGCACTTGCCGTCAGCGCCAGCGCAAAATTGTCCACAACCGGCAAAAATTGCTCCACAACGTTGCCCGTCGCGTAGTCGCGGAACTCCTGCTTCTCCCGCTCCTGCCGCTTGCGCGCGTTGTCAAACTCCGCCTGCAAGCGCGCCAGCCGGTCAAACAGCGCATCCCGCTCTGCCTTCAGCGCATCAAACTGCTCCGCCGGCACCGTCGCCGGCGCCTCTTCGGCCACAATCACTTCGCCCTGCTCCACCGGCTGCTCATCGCCCGCCGGCGTCACCCCATAGGCCACTTCTTCTTCCTGCTGCGTCTTATGCTTCATCGTCATCCATCTCATCGGGCCGTTTGCCCGGTCGTTTCAAAAAACCTGTCTCACCTGCACCCAACCTGCCGCGCAGCTCACTCATTGGCTCATCGCTGCCCATCCTCGGGCATCCCGATAACCCATACCATCCATCGCACTCAATGCACTGGCCCATCCAGCACGCGGCCGCTCAGGCTGGCCACATACCCCACCGCCTGCATCAGTTCCTGGTACTGGATGCGCGTCGGCGCAATCACCGCCACCGTTCCCGTCGCATCCGCTCCAAACCTCGCCGGAGCACCAATCAGCACCAAATCCTGCATCGCCGGCATCGCCTCTTCCAGCCCCACCACCACGCGCACCTCGTGCTGCCGCGCGTCCACGTAGGCATTCAGCAGCTCCACCAGCCTCTGCTTCGCCTCCAGCGCCGCCAGCATCTGCCGCAGGTGCTCCCTATCCAGCCCGCCGGCCAGCAAATTCGCCATCCCTTCCATGTACAGCATCGGCCCCAGCCCATCACCCGCCAGGGCTCCCTGCCGGCAAAGCTCTTCTATCCCCTTCAGCCGGCGGTCATACTCGGCCTGCTCGGCCTGCACCCGTCGCGCCACTTCTGCCCGAATCCGGTCCAGTTGCCAGCCCCTGAAATTCTCATTCAAATACCGGGCCGCCACTTCCAGCTCGTCGTAGCTCAGCTCCCGGTCCATCGCCAGCACTCGGTCCTGCACCGCGCCTGCCCTGGTCACCAGCACCGCCAGCACACGCCCCGCCGCCAGCCGCGAAAAATGGATATGCTCCAGCAACTGCTGCGTGCTCGAACTCGCCAGCGCCACTCCCAGCCCGCTGGAAATCAGCGCCAGCACGTGGCTGGTCCGCTCCAGGTACTGCTGCGGGCTCGATACCCCGCTCAAACTCTCTTCAATCTGCCCGCGAAACTCACTCGACATCGGGGAAATCTGCCCGCCGCCCATCGCCGCCGCCTGCCGCGACGTCTCCTGCAACTGCTCAACGTGATACCGGAACGCCTTCGCAGTGGGCACACGACCAGCACTGGTATGCGGCTGGTCCAGCAGCCCCAGCTCATCCAAATCCGCCATCACATTGCGTATCGTCGCCGAGCTCAGACCTTCCTTGTTCTCAAAAAAACGAGCCACCGCCTGCGACGCCACCGGCTCGCCGGTAGCGATATACAGTTCCAGAATTGCACTCAGCACCAGTCGCTCGCGCTGGCTGATGCGGTTCTCTGTGCGCTCACGCATCTTCTTGGGAGGACCTCGCCGCAAGTGATTCAATTAACAGTACTTGACAGCCGGGAAACGGGCCTGCGTACCCACTCTCATTCTAGGTTCCCCTACCACCCATGTCAAGATTCCCCCGGCAAGCCCTCAGTCCCTATGTCCCTGATCCGCGTTACACTACCCCCGTGCCGCAACACAGATTCCGCCCACATACGGAACACCCGCGGCCCACGGAGAAACCAAGTGAAGCTCATACCCTCGCTCGCCGCCTTCCTTGCGGTCGCCTTCGTCCTTGCGTCCACCCCCGTCCACTCCCAAGCCGCCCAAACCACCCCCAACGGCTACACCAAGCGCTGGTGGAAGGAAGCTGTCGTCTACCAGATCTACCCCCGCAGCTTCCAGGACTCCAACGGAGACGGCATCGGCGACATCCCCGGCATCACCCGCCGCCTCGACTACCTCCAGCAACTCGGCGTCAACGTCATCTGGCTCTCGCCCCACTACGACTCCCCAAACGCCGACAACGGCTACGACATCCGCGACTACCAGAAAGTCATGCCCGAGTTCGGCACCATGGCCGACTTCGACGCACTCCTCCACGGCATCAAGCAGCGCCACATGCGGCTCATCCTCGACCTCGTCGTCAACCACTCCTCCGACGAGCACCGCTGGTTCGTCGAATCCCGCAAATCCAAAGACAACCCCTTCCGCGACTACTACATCTGGAAATCCCCAAAAGACGGCAAAGAACCCAACAACTGGACCAGCTTCTTCTCTGGCTCCGCCTGGAAAAAAGACGACCTCACCGGCGAATACTACCTCCACTACTTCGCCGAAAAGCAGCCCGACCTCAACTGGGAAAACCCCAAACTCCGCCAGGAAGTCTACTCCCTCATGAAGTTCTGGCTCGACAAGGGCGTCGACGGCTTCCGCATGGACGTCATCCCCGCCATCTCCAAAGACCCCGCCTTCGCCGACCTCACACCCGAGCAGCTCAAGCACCCCGAATTCAGCTACTCCATGGGCCCCCGCCTCCACGAATACCTCCAGGAGATGAACCGCGAAGTCCTCTCAAAATACGACGTTATGACCGTCGGCGAGGCATTCGGAACCACCGCCGCACAAACCCCCACCCTCGTCGATGACCGCCGCCACGAGCTCAACATGGTCTTCCAGTTCGACGCCGTCCGCCTCAACCAGGACAACGGCATCCCCCGCCACTGGACCCTCCCCGAACTCAAGGCCATCTACACCCTCCAGGACAAGCAGCTCGACCTCCACTCCTGGAACACCATCTTCCTCTCCAATCACGACAACCCCCGCCTCGTCTCCACCTTCGGCGACGACTCCAACGCCTTCCGCGTCCCCTCCGCCAAGCTCCTCGCCACCATGCTCCTCTCCCTCAAAGGCACCCCCTTCGTCTACCAGGGCGACGAACTCGGCATGACCAACTACCCCTTCAAAACCGTCACCGACTTCGACGACATACAGGTCAAAAACTACTGGCGCGACATGGTCGTCCCCGGCAAAGTCCCGGCAGAAACCTTCCTCGCCGCCGTCCGCAAAACCGGCCGCGACAACGCCCGCACCCCCATGCAGTGGGATTCCTCCCCCAACGGCGGCTTCTCCACGGCCAAACCCTGGCTCGCCGCCAACCCCAACTTCTCCCAAATCAACGCCCAGGCCGAACTCCGCGACCCCAACTCCATCTACCACTACTACCAGCGCATGATCGCCCTCAGGCACTCCACCCCCGCCCTCATCTACGGCGACTACCAGGACCTCGACCCGCAGAGTCCCCAGGTCTTCGCCTACACCCGCACCCTCGGCGCAGACAAATACCTCATCGTCCTCAACTTCGCCTCCACCCCCATCAGCTATCCACTCCCCGCCAACCTCACCCCCGGCAAACTCATCCTCTCCAACCTCGGCACCAGCACCCCCGCCTCATCCACCACCCTCCAACTCCAACCCTGGGAAGCCCGCATCTACAAGCAGTAGGACGCATCCGCCTGCCCCATTCATCGCGCCCTTTGCGATGAGTGGGGCAGCAGATGCTCGGGCGCCCCGCCTTCGCAACGCATTTGATGTTGTCGGTCAGGTGAGCCGCATTCGAGCGTAGCTCGAACCCACTAACTCCGCTATCTCCGCCAGCTCCGCTCAAAAATGCGCTACCCTATCCCCATGACCCGCGCACTCCTCCTCGCTTTCATCCTCCTCGGCTCATCCTCGCTCTCCATCGCCCAAACCCCACCATCCCAGCCCGACCTCGCCACCTGGCGCGCCAAGCGTGCCGCCGATATCTCCGCCCCCGACGGCTGGCTCTCGCTCGTGGCCCTCGGCTGGCTCAAGGATGGCGACAACTCCATCGGCAGCGCCGAAGACAACTCCATCCGCATCGCAAACAATCCCCCCGCCCGGGTCCCCGACCACCTCTGCGTCCTCACCGTCGCCGCCGGCCACATCACCCTGCACAGCCCGGCATCAGGCTTCCCCGCCGGTTTCTTCCTCGACAGCCAGCCCCCCGCCGAAGCCATCCTCCGCCCCGACGACGAACCCCATCCCTCCGTCCTCGCTACGGAAAACCTCCGCCTCGTCCTCCTCCACCGCGGCGACCGCTACGCCCTCCGCGTCAAAGACGCCGACTCCCCGGCTCGCACCGCCTTCCGCGGCCTCCACTGGTACGCCCCCGACCCCCGCTTCCACGTCACCGCCAAATGGATCCCCTTCACCCCCCCGCACACTGAGCAGGTGCCCACCGCCATCGGCACCACCCTAGCCCTCACCGCCCCCGGCCTCGCCGAAGTCACCCTCGACGGCAAAACCGTCCAGCTCGAACCCGTCCTCGAAGGCGACGACCACAAGCAGCTCTTCTTCATCCTCCGCGACGCCACCTCCCGCACCACCACCTACGAGGCCTCCCGCTTCCTCTACACCGGCCTCCCCTCCAACGGCATCGACCAGCCCGGCACCCTCGACATCGACTTCAACCGCCTGGAAAATCCCCCCTGCGCCTACACCCCCTACGCCACCTGCCCGCTGCCCCCCTACATCAACCGCCTCCCCATCTCCATCCCCGCCGGCGAACAACGCTACAACCGGTAGGTAGGCCAGGGTTTTAACCCCGGCAATCGAAGGCAAAGGAACAGACCAGGGCTTTAGCCCCTGAGGTATGCCTTCCCCCACCCAAAAACAAAAGCGCCGCAGGGAATCCCCACGGCGCTTGCCAATCCACAACCAATACAACCTAGCTGATCTCCAGCACATCCTTCGCGCCGGCCGCAGCCTCTTCCGCCTTCTCCATCACCTTCCGCGCAATCGCATAGAACTCCGCGGCATCCACCGAATCCGGCCCGCCCAGCGCCACCGGCAAGCCCCGGTCGCCGCCTTCGCGAATCGCCGGCACCAGCTCCACCGAACCCAGGAACGGCACGTTGAACTGCGCCGCCGTCCGCTCCGCGCCGCCCTTGGAGAAGATGTCGATAATCTGGCTGCAGTGCGGGCAGGTAAAGTGGCTCATGTTCTCCACAATCCCCAGCACCTCCACATTCACCTGCGCAAACATCTCCAGCGCCTTGCGCGCATCCTGCAGCGCCACATCGCTCGGCGTGGAAACCACTACCGCGCCCGTAAGCGGCACTGTCTGCACAAGCGAAATCACCACGTCACCCGTGCCCGGAGGCAGGTCGATAATCAGGTAATCCAGCTCGCCCCACTCCACCTGCTGCAAAAACTGCCGGATGATCTGGTGCAGCATCGGCCCGCGCATCACCAGCGGCTTGTCGCCCGGCGATATGTAGCCAATGGAGATCGTCTTCACCCCGTGCGCCACATTCGGCTGAATCATGTTGTCCGCGCCCACCACCGGCTGACGGCTCGCGCCCATCATCAGCGGAATATTCGGCCCGTAAATATCGGCGTCAATCAGGCCCACCTTCAGCCCCAGCCGAGCCAGGGCAATCGCCAGGTTCACCGCTACTGTGGTCTTGCCTACGCCGCCCTTGCCCGATCCAACTGCGACAATCTTGCTCACACCCGGCAACGGAAGCGGTGCCGGAGGAATACCATGCCCATGCGCCATGTTAGTCTCTACCCTCAATCCTTCTCTGTTAAATGAACTGATTTCTTCCCTAAGTCCCTAGTCCCTAAGTCCCTAGTCCCTAAGTCCCCAGTCCCTAGTCCCTTAGTCCCTTAGTCCCCAGTCCCTGGTCCCTTAGTCCCTTAGTCCCCAGTCCCTAGTCCCTAAGTCCCTAAGTCCCTGCTCCCTACGCATTCTCCGACCGTCCCGGCCTCACACTACCCTCACCCGCCGGCTCCAGCCGTGCCCGCCGTCTCCGCTCGCTCTCCGTCTCGCGGTTTCCCCGCCGCCGCAGCGCGCCTTCATACCGCCGCAGCTCCGACGCGCTCTCCGGCACCAGCTCAGGAACCTTCACCCGGTTGCCTTCTCCGTCAATCGCCACAAACACCAGGTACGCGCTCGCCACGTGCCGGTACTTGCCCAGCTTCGTGTTCTCAGCCCACACCTTCACGCCCACTTCCATCGACGTCGAAAACGCCCGGTTCACGCTCGACTTCAGCGTCAGCAAATCGCCCACAAACACCGGCTGGATAAAGTCAATGTGGTCCATCGACGCCGTCACCACATGGCTCCGCGAGTGCCGATACGCTGCCATCGCGCCCACCAGATCGATAAAGTGCATCAGCCGCCCGCCCAGCAGGCTGCCCAGCGTGTTCGTGTCGTTGGGCAATATCAGCTCAGTCATCTCCGACTGGCTCTCGCCCACCGTCCGCGGTTTCAGCGCCACTTCCGGTTCTCCCGCCATCGTCTTACCCGCCTTTCGCCTGCCTGCTCGCGCGTGCCAGCCCAACCCAACCCCGCCGCGGTTGCCTCAGCAACCCGTACAATGGAGCCAGGGCGAACTCAGCCGCCTCAACCAGTTTCAGCAATTGCCCTCGTTAAAGCAAATCCCCCGTTGCGCAGGCTGAAACTCCCCACTTCCCAACCAAGGAATCCGCCCACCATGGACCGTATCGCTGGCTTCAAGGAAATCCTCGCCCTCGACCCCAACAACTCCTTCGCCCGCTACGGCCTCGCCATGGAATACGTCTCCCAGGGCGATATCCCCACCGCCCTCGCCGAGTTCGACGGTCTCCTCGCCGCCAATCCCGACTACACCGCCGCCTACTTCATGGCCGCCCAGGCCCTTGCCAACGCCGGCCGCGAGCCCGAAGCCATCTCCCGCCTCAAAGACGGCATCGCCAGCGCCCGCCGCACCGGCAACACCCACGCCCAGTCCGAAATGCAAGCCATGCTCGACGAACTCGACCGCTAGCCCTCCCGCAACCCAGCAATCGGGTGCCACCGGTCCCTCGCACCTGGGGACCGGTGAATCACAACTCCCCCAGCCCTACACCCCCAATCAACCGCCCGCTCAATCCCGCACTAGCTCCGCTGCACCTCCCTGCATTATCCTCACCCCATGCGCCGCCTGCCCTTCCCCGCTCTCCTCCTCGCCCTGGCCCTTCCCGCCCTGGCTCTTCCCTGCTTTTCCCAAACCACCCCCTTCCATCACGCCCCGGCCTCCGCCGCAGCCCTGACCAACCCCATCTCCACCCCATCCCCCGCCATCGGCCGCAGCCTCTTTGCCAAAAACTGCGCCGCCTGCCACGGCGACCAGGGCCAGGGCACCGGCAACATCCCGTCGCTCGCCAAGGGCGCCGCACAATCCGCCGCCCCCGGCGAAATCTACTGGTACCTCACCCACGGCGACCTCGCCAACGGCATGCCCGCCTGGAACACCCTCTCCCCTCGCTCCCGCTGGCAACTCGTGAGCTTCGTCAAAGCCCTGCCCACCGCCCAGCCCGCCGCGCCCCCAACCCCAGCCGCCACCACCGCTGCGATTGACACCCCACCCCCCACCCCGCCCTTCACCGACTTCCGCTACGAGCACCCCGGCACCAGCCGCAAAATCACCCCTGCCGACCTCCCCGCTCCCTTTGCCACCGTCTCCGTCGGCAACGGCCCCCACCTCGTCCCCCGTCCCCAGGGCGCATGGCCTCAGGCTCCCGCCGGCTTCAAAGTCGACCTCTACACCACCGGCCTCGACAACCCCCGCCTCCTCCGCCGCGCTCCCAACGGCGACCTCTTCGTTGCCGAATCCGACCCCGGCCGCATCCGCGTCCTTTGCGGCCTCACCCCCGATGGCAAACCCCAGATCATCTCCGTCTACGCCACCGGCCTCAAGCGCCCCTTCGGCGTCGCCTTCTACCCCGCCGGCCCCAATCCCGAGTGGCTCTACATCGGCGACACCGACGCCGTCCTCCGCTTCCCCTACCACAACGGCGACCTCACCGCCTCAGCCCAGCCCCAGCGCATCGCCGACCTGCCGGCCAACCTCAACCACTGGACCCGCGACATCCAGTTCTCCCTCGACGGCAAAACCATGTTCGTCGGCATCGGCTCCGGCTCCAATGTCGATGACCCCGACACCCACCCCGCCGAGCACGAACGCGCCGACATCCTCGCCTTCTCCCCCGACGGGTCCAACCGCCGCATCTACGCCTCAGGCATCCGCAACCCCGTCGGCCTCGCCGTCAACCCCATCACCGGCGAACTCTGGTGCTCCGTCAACGAGCGCGACGCACTCGGCGACAACCTCGTCCCCGACTACATCACCCACGTCGAACCCGGCGGCTTCTACGGCTGGCCCTGGTGGTACATCGGCGGCCACCAGGATCCCCGCCACCCCGGCACCCACCCCGAGCTGCAGGCCAAACTCATCAACCCCGACGTCCTCCTCCAGCCCCACAACGCCTCGCTGGAAATGACCTTTTACGACGGCTCCCAGTTCCCCGCCGAGTACCAGGGCGACATCTTCGCCTCCGAACACGGCTCCTGGAACCGCGCCACCCGCACCGGCTATGAAGTCATCCGCGTCCCTCTCCACCAAACCGGCCACGCCACCGGCGACTATCAGGACTTCCTCACCGGCTTCGTCCTCCCCAATGGCGAAGTCTGGGGACGCCCCGTCGGCGTCACTACCGGCTCCGACGGCTCCCTCTACGTCACCGACGACGCCTCCGGCACCATCTGGCACATCACCTACACCGGCAAATAACCACCCCGGGCCGCAACCCAGGCAAACAAAAAGGCCGCTCGGCATTACGCCCGAGCGGCCTTCTCGTTTCCAATCATGAATTCGGGTGCCCCCGGTCCCTCGCACTTGGGGACCGGGGAACCACCACTCCCTCGTCATGACACCTCAACCGCGCGCACCCACACCCGCTGACTCGCGAACCCGCCACTGCGGCAGAGCCGCAGCTAACTCGCTGCCTTTACGGCACCAGCGCCGCAGCCGGCACCGTCACCGTCCCCATCCGGCCGCTGTTCCCGTCCACCACAATCACCCGTACGCTGCCCAGCTTCGAGTTCACCCGCAGCGTCCGCTCAAACGGTATCCCCGCCGGCATTCCCGTCTGGTACGTCCCGTCCTTCAGCCGCAGCCGCAGCGTATCGCCGCTCACCTGCGCCTTCTGCACCGCATCATTCCGCTGAGCCACAAATACGTACAGGTCGTCGCTCCATCTCGGCGCGGCCGACCCCGCATCCTGCTTCAGCTCTACGTCCTTGAAGGCGATCCGCAGCTTCAGCGTCGCATCCCCCACGCTCTCCGCCGCCGGCACAGCCTCAGCCGTCAGCCCAATCCCCGTCAGTTCCTGCGGACTCCAAACCGCGTCCTGGAACCGCTCCTTGTTGCTCGGCGATGTCTCCGCATACAGATACCCCGACCGGTAGCGCAGCTTCAAATCCTTCCGCCCCGCTACCTTCACCGTCAGCGCATGATACTTCCCATCCGCCTGCGTATCCGGCGCAAAGCCCAGGTCGTACAGTCCGTCCTCCTCCTGCTCAATCGTCTCCAGAGTCTTGGCCAGCTCACCTCCCTTGCGAATCGCCGCGCCGCCCGTCTGTTCCGCCAGCGTCCTCACCGGCCCCTGGATTCCCCGCAGATCATCCTGCATCGCGCTCGTCACCCGGCCCGCGGTCATATCCTTGCCCGCCGAGCTGCCCGGCGCCAGCATCGCCGTATCTGCCGCCGCCTGGCTCAGTTGCACGTTCCGGTTCTGCAAATCCGCCCCAATCCCGCCGCCATACACCTCCGTCGCATCCACCACATACAGCGCAATCTGCGCCTCGTTCAGCGCCTCCCGCGTATGGTTCATTGCATCCTGAAAGTACTTGTCGCCCTTCTCCATCCCAACCTGGCGATCTTCCCAATCCGCCACCGCGCTGTCGCCGGTGATCCACGCCAGGCTCTTGTGTCCCGGTACGCTGGCAAAGTGCCGCGCCAGGCTCGTCATCACTTCCATCGAGCGCCGCAGCGGGTTATCCCCCATCTGCCGCAACTGCGGATCCATCACCGAAATCGTGTCCGGCGTCTGCACGTTATTGCCGTTCACACTGGCCAGATCGCTCGGGCTCCGCACCGTGTCAATCTCCTGCCGATTCCTCTTGTCCAACTCCTGAGACTTGAAGATTGCCTGCGCCGTCGGCTGCCACCGGTTCAGCTTCAACTCCACCGCCGCATGGTCAATCGTCACGTCCTGGATAATCCGTATCCCCTGCTCGCTGATCGAGTACAGCGCAATCCGCGCATTCGGCCGCGCCGCCTTCAAATACTTCAGCACTTCGTCCTTCGCCCGGTGAATATCGTTGAATGCCAGGTGCCCTTCGTCCAGCAGCAGAATCAGCATGTCCGGCGCGCTCACCGTCACCTGCTTCGTCACCGTCGCATTGGTAAACGTCCCCGGCTCCGCCGCCTCGCTTCCCGCCGCAACCACCTCGGCCATCACAGGCCCTTCCACCTTGTGACGAAAGCTCTGCACCGTCTGCTTCCGCCCGTTGTCATATACCTCAACATCTTCCGGCTTCAAGTCCGTCACCGGCTTGTTGTGCTTGTCAAACGCCAGCAGCGGAACCTCCACCGTCCTCGAAGTCACCCGTAGCGTAAAAGTCCCCGCCTTCTCGTCCTTGCCCTGGTCCTTCATCCAGGTCACGTCCTCCACAGCGCGCACCGCCACTTCCTCATCCTCAGCCGGCTTCACCGCCACCGGGGCCACCGCTGCCTGCCCAGCCACCGGGCTCTGCACCGGGTCACCTGCCTGCGCCATTGCGGTGCCTGCGTTGCCCGCCGCGGCACCCGCCCCAGCCGGCACAGCCCCATCCGCCGGACTCGCCCCCTCCGGCCCCACATCCGTAATCAGCGTCGCCTCTGACCCAAACCGCTTGTAGTTCCCAAACGAAACCTCATTCAACTGCAGCACCGGCACTTCCTTCACCGGATTCACTCCCAGCGAATCAAAACCCGGCGTCAACGTCGACACAGTCACCGCCCGCACCGGGCACTGGCAGGTCACATCCCCCACCGCCACCGGCCCGTAATCCACCATCATCGCGCCCTTCTGGATCGGGTCTTCCTGCTTCAAATCCAGCATCAACGTAATGCGCAATATCTCGCCCGTCTCCGGGTCCACCGTCAGTTGCCCGTGATACCCGGCCACCTGCCGCACCACCCTGGCACCCTCTTCTTTTGCCAGGCCGCTCGTCGGTCCCTGCCCCTGCCCGCGCCCGCGCCCGCCTTCCCCATAGCTCCCGTTCACAACCTCCCCGCCCCGCGTGCAGCAGTACTGCACCACATAGTGCGAGTTCTCCTTCGCCACCGCAAACTGGAAGACCGCCACCTGCTTGCCACCGCGCATCTCCCACCGCGCCCAGCCCAGCTTCCCCTTCGCCGCATCCACCAGCACAATGCCCAGAATCGGCCCAAACTCGCCCCAGCTCGTCATCCCCTCGCTGGCCGGCGCAACCGACGGCTTCGCCGCCACCCCGCCATTGTTGATAGCCACCGGCATCGCCGCCTTCGTATCCGCCGGCGCCGCACCCGTTGCGGCAGTCACCGCCGGCACAGCCGCCGGCTGCGACCACGGCTCATCCGTCTCCCGCCCATCCCGGAAGGTCACTCCCGAGCTCGACTCTCCTGTCCGGTGCAGCCCGGCCCGCTCCGGCCAGCTCCCCTTCTCCACCACCTGCAGCGCGTCGTTAAAGTGCGTCGTCCGCCGCTCCGCCAAAAAATTCGGCAGCCCCGGCATCGTCTTCACCACGTAATGCACCGTCTTGCCCAATATCTGCTTCTGCGTCGCAAAATCCGGCGCCGCGGCCGCCGCCACTTCCCCCGCCTCCGGCTCCAGAAACACGCTCTCATCCACCAGCGCTTCCAGCGCCTCCGCCGACTTCTGCCCCGGTGCAGCCGCCATCATCTGCTTCGCCGCTGCCTCCGTCACCCGCGCCGTCAGCTCCACATCCGCCAGCTCCCGCACCAGCGCCGCATCGCTCTTGTGTGCCGTCTGTGCCTCGGCCACCATCGTCGCCAGTTGCTCCGGAGTCACCCGCTTAGACGCTTCCGCACTCCCCAAACCCGCCAGCAACACACCCAGCACACACACCAAAAATCGCATTCTCGCCCTCACTCGCAGCAATGACTCTAATCGCCTACGCTCATGACGGGCAATGCTATCCAAAAGTTACTGAAAAAATCGCTTTTCTTACACTTCAACCCCCTCAGAACAAACTCCCCGCCACCTGCTCCGCAAGATTCCGGCTGTCCGCCTGTAGCTCCCCTGGAACACCCGGCTTTCCCCCGCGCTTTACCGTCATCACAAACACCCGGTCCCGCACCCGCGCCACCACCTCCTCCTGCCCCGCCGCCACGCAGGCATACGCCTCATTCCCCACTCCCCGAATCGCCACCCGGCCGCCGCATCCCGCCACCGCCGCCGCAAACTCCTTCGCCACATCCCGCATCGTCGTCACCGCAATCCGCAGCGTGTACATCCCGCCATCCATCTTGCGCACAAACTCGCACGACACGTCATATCGGTCCATCCGCACCTGGTCCATCGCGTACACGCCCGGCTCGGTCTTCATCCCTCCCGCCGGCTCCACCGGCGCGCTCACCCGCATCTCCACCTCGCCGCCCAGCAGCCCCGCCGCCGTCGCCGCGTTCAGCCACGGGCATCGCGCCTCAGCCGCACCCGCCCGCGGCATCCCCACGCACATCGCTACCGCCACCACTGCCAACCACACTCGCATCGCTCTTGCCTTCCTCAATCTGTCCGTCTCCTTACTGCGCGCCGCCGCCCGCAGCATTGCCCTCGTGCTCCATATCCGAGTGCACATGCCACAGCTTGCTCTCGTTCGATATCTCAGGATGCTGCCGCAGAAAGTCCTGCGAATACGTCGGCGCTCCCGGATCCACCTTCTTCAGCCGGAAATACGCCAGTTGCTCCAAAGCCTTCTCCTTCATCCCCATCCGCCGGTACACCAGGGACAGGTTGTAGTGCGCCGCTATGTCATCCGGATCAATCGCCTGCAGCGCCTCAAACTGCTCCATCGCCTCCTTCAGCCGGTCCTGCTGGTACAGCTCAATTCCCAGATCCCGCCGCGCATCCCGGCTCTGCGGATACTTCGCCACCACTTTCTGCAAATCCGCTATCTCCGCCGCCGTCTGCCCGTTCCGCCGCTCCACCAGCGCGTGATAATACGTCGCCCGTATATTCTCCGGGCTCACCTTCAGTGCCGTGTCAATCGCCGCAGCAGCCGACCCAAACTTCTCCCAGCTCAAATTCGCCACCGCGATATTCGTATACCCGTCCGCATAATCCGGCCGCAGCTTCACCACCTCGTTGAAGGCCATCACCGCCTCCGCATACTGCGCCTGGTCCAGATACGCAATGCCCAGGTTGTTCCACCGCATCCAGTCCGGATTGTCCGTCGCCTCAGCAGCTTCCGGCATATTCTCGCCCACCTTCAGCATCCGCGTCCGCGCCGCCAGTTGCACCACCGGATACGCCGGATGATCCTTGCCCAGCACGTTGTTCAAATAGCTCTGCCGCAGGTGCCGGTAGTTCACACGCGCCGTCACCCGCAAATCCCCATGCAAATCCTTCGGAATCCGGAACTCGTAGCGCACCATCGTCGAGCGCCCTGCCTGCACGCTGTTGTCATACGCCACCGAGTGAATCGTCCACACCTTGTGGTTGTCCACAAACACGCCCGTCGTATTCACCGGACGATTCGTAAAGCTGTGCGCCCGCTCGTCCAGCATCCCATCCGGCTTCAGGAACCCGCTGTGGTAAATCTCCTTGCCATCCGCGTCCTTCACCTCAAACTCAACCCACCCCTCATACAGGTCCCGCACTTCCGGTATCAGCGAGTGGCCAATCCCCTTGTTCTGGATCACCACCGTCGCCTCCACCGCCTCCCCCGCATCCAGGTGGAACCCCTGCGTCCCCAGCGGCGCAATCAGCTTCCCATCGCTCGCCTTGCGCAGGCTGAAGATGTCCACATTCAGATAATTCCCCGTCCGCAGGAACTCAATCGTCTTCTCCAGTTGCTCGCCAAATCCGTAGTAGTACGGCACCGCCGTGTTGCCCGCCGGCCACCGGTGCGACACAAACGTCCCATCCTTCGCACCCGGCTCCGGCAGCACATTCGCCGCCCGCTTCATGTGGCATCCCTGGCACGTCGTAAAGTCGCCCTGGTAAAACGTCAGCGGATTCCGCTGCGAAAACTTCGAGTTCTGCCACTCGTCATACGTCGTAAAGGCGCGAATCTCCTTGTACTCATTCAGCGTCTTCGGCAGATTCGCCTTGTGGCACGACGCGCAGAACTCCGGCTGGTGCAGCAGGTCCCGCATCACCGCCTTCGAGTGCCGGTCCAAATGCGCCAATATCTCCGAGTCCGGCGGAATCCCCGGCATCCGGTTCCCCTTCTCATCCACCATCACCGACGGCACTCCCATCACATACCCGCCATTGCCCAAGGTCGACTTCACACTCTGGATCGAGTGGCACGTCATGCACGTCAACCCGTCCTGGTCAAACTTCCGGTCCACCACCGAGTTCTGCGTCAGCCCGCCCGCCAGCACCGCCACCGGATTGTGGCAACTGTCGCAATGCCGCGAAAACTCAATCCCCTTCGTGTTGATCAGCAGATTCACGCTCGCCCGGTAAAACGGCGTGCGAAACGAATTCCGGTGCAGCGACTGCTCCCACTGGTGGTAAGCCTCCTTGTGGCAATGCCCGCAATAGCTCGCCGTGGGAAAGGCATCCGGCTGCAGAAACGTATTCCCCTCCACCGCGCCATTGCCCGGCACCGATATCTTCCCGCTTTCAAACGCAAAGTTATAGCTCTCCCCAACCTTCTCCGCATACTGCTTGCGCCGTGCCGCCTGCACCGCCGCGTCCGTGCTCGTCGCCTCCGCGTACCCAGGCTCCTGCCCGGCAAAGGCGTGCACCGGCTCCGGCCCTTGCAGCAGGCCCACCCAGGCCACCACCATCATCGCCACACCCGCCCCACGCAACCACGCCGCACCCGTCCAACGCATATCTTCCTCACCCTCCACATTCCCGTCCAACCCATCTCCGCACACGCAAGAACTACTTGCTCGTCTTCGCCGTCTTCCCCACCGCAGGCGCCGCCGCCCGGTCATACACCCCCGGCACCACGCCCTTCCCCTCTTCAATCGTGAAGTACCGGTCCACCGACGGCAGCGACACCGCCTCCTTCAAGCCACTTGGCCAGTGAATCTCCACCGCATCCACCGTCGTCGCATCCCCCAGCCCAAAGTGCGGCCGCTGGTCGTTCGACGACTCATAGCTTCCCCCGCTCATCACATCCGCTCTCTGCCGCACTCCGCCCGCCGTCACATACACCGTCGCACCCACCGCATCCCGCGGACTCTTCGCCCCGCCAATCAGCTTCAGCCCCACCCAGTGATGATGGTCCGCATTCACATTCCTCATCAGCGACGGAACCCCATCCATGTTGTTGATCACCACATCCACCTTGCCGTCGTTGAACACGTCGCCAAACGCCGCGCCCCGGCCCGCAATCACCGCCGCCAGCCCCGTCCCTTCCACCGCTGGCACCTCTTCAAACTTCGTGCCCTTCCCAATGTTGTGGAACAGCACCGGCCGCTGTGCATACGAGGTGCCCCAGTCGTGGTGGTCCACCTGCGGATACACATGCCCGTTCACCAGGAAAATATCCTTCCACCCATCGTTGTCGTAGTCGATAAACTCCGTCGCCCACGTCAAAAACGGATATGTCGGCGCTGCCAGACCAATCCGCGACGTAATCTCCGTAAACACCCCGTCACCCTTGCCCTGGAACATCGGTTTGTAATCGTCGCTGAACGTCCCCGTGTACAAATCCAGCATCCCGTTGTTCCGCGTATCCCCCACCGCCAGGCCCATGCCCGCCTGCTCCAGCGCATTCTGGTTCAGCGCAAATCCCGAGTAGAAACTCGTGTCCTCAAATGTCCCGTCGCCGTTGTTGATGTAGAGATAATTCGGCGTCGAGTCATCCGTCACCGCCAGGTCCACCTTGCCGTCCCCATTCAAATCCACAAAGACGCCCGTAAATCCGTAGTACCGGTCCTTGTCGGCCACCCCCGCCTTCTCGCTAACATCCGTAAACGTCCCATCGCCATTGTTATGGAACAGGTGATCCGGCTCCCCCAGCAACCCGCGCGGTCCGCACATCGTATTCGCCCCCCGGAACGAGCAGTTCGCATAGCCCACCGCTTTCGTCCCCGGTATCGGCGGGTTCGCCATATCCCAGTGCACATACCCCGGCACAAACACATCCAGCAACCCGTCCCCGTCGTAGTCGCCAAACGTCGCACCCGTTGACCAGTTCCCCAGCGTTATCCCCGCCTTCTCCCCCACGTCCGTAAACGTCCCGTCGTGGTTGTTGTGGTACAGCCGGTTCTTGCCAAAGTTCGACACAAAAATATCCGGCCACCCATCGTTGTCATAGTCCCCCACCGCCACCCCGTAACCCCACCGCTCGTTCGTCACCCCCGCCTTCACCGTCACATCGGTAAACGTGCCGTCGTGGTTGTTGTGGAACAGCGCCGCCCGCGGCGCAGCCGCCTTGCCTGCCTGCGCCTCGTAAGTTGACCCGTTCACAAAATAGATATCCAGCCACCCGTCGTTGTCGTAGTCCAGCAGCGCCACACCCGAGCCCGTCGCCTCAATCAGAAACGTCTTCTCCAGCGTCCCCATCTGGTGGTGCCATCCCGTCAGCCCTGCCTCTTTGGCAACGTCCTTGAACACCACCGGGCCCTCTTTCACAAATCCGCCAGCCGTTATCGGCCGCTTCTCCGCATCCAGCACCGGCGCAAACACCCCCGCCGTCGCTGACCCCGTCTTCACCGCAGGCTTCTCACCCTCCACCGGCACAGGCTCTGCCACCGGCACAGGCTCTGCCACCGGCACACCCGCCTGGCTCCAGCCCACCAGCGCCGCCGATGCCAGCAACACCAACACACACATCCGAACGCCGAATGCACCACGGACCAGGCGCGCAACCCGCCCACCGCCATAAAGACCCAAATTGTTTTCGCTCATAGGGGAAGAAATTCCTGCTCTACTGACCTGCACCCAAGCCTACGCAGCCGCACTCCCCCTGTCTTCCCTAATCCGGAGGGCATAAAACTCAACAAATCGGTTTAGGCCTGCCTCCTCCCAACCAGGCATCGCACCCCTCAGCCACCTCATCAGCCCTTCAAAAACCGCTCCGTCAGCGCCCGGTGCCACTTCACATCCTTCCAGTTCGCAAACTGCGGCTGGCAGTAGTTATGCGGAGTCCACCCCCAGAACCCCATATCCACCGCATCCTCCACACTCCACTTCGCCCACTCCAGCAGCCAGCCCCAGTCCAGCTTCGGATGGTCAATGTAGAACCACGTCGCCCACGCCTCGCTCGTCGTCAGCGGCATCCCCCGCGCAACCCCCCACTCGGCAAACGCCGCCATTTTGTGCCGCTGCCGCGCCCGCAGCATCGGCGCCATCGCCTGCGCCGTCTTCCCCGCACGCTCGCTGAACTCCCCAAACCACGCATCCTTCTCAAACAACCCATCCCCGCTGAACTCCCCAAACCGCGTCCGCTTCCCCCACCGCTCATCCGCATCCGCATAGAAATGCACATCCAGGCAATCCAGCTCCACCGGCACATCCAGCCACCGCAAGTCCCCGTGAATCGACGTCGTAAACCGCACCTCCGGGAACTCCCGCCGCAGCATATTCAGTGCGCCCCCAATCTCCTCCTTCAAATACGCCGCCTGCGCCGGCGTAAACGCAGCCACCTCCCACCCCGCTCCCGTCGCCGCCTTCAGCCGCTGCTCAAAATCCGGAAAGAAATACGGCGTCTCATTCGCTATATCCACATACACCAGCCGCTCAAACCCAAACCGCCGCTTCCACTCCCGCAACTGCACCGCCCACATCTCCGCCCCTTCCAGCATCGTCCGCGGCCGCCGCAGCGCCTCCGGCACCGGCGGCGACGTCGGAGACCCCGGCAAAAACCACCAGCCGCTCAGCGTGTAATACAACCCCGCCCGCCTCTGCAGCTTCTCCACAAACTCCACCACCCACTCCCCCACCGGCCCCTTCACCGCCGTATTCCAGTTCCACGGCATATACGGCTGCTTCGGGTCCGGCCACTCCAGCACCCGCTCCGGCCTCGCCAAATCCACCCACTGCGGCATCGGATCAATCCGCAGCGTGTTGTACCCCCGCTCCACCGCCTCATCCAGCACCCGGTCGTGGTCCGCAAAACTCCCTCCCGGCCCATGCCGCAGCACATACGCCACATCCCACATCGCCATCGTCAGCCGCCGCGGCGTCAGGTGCTCCCGCATATCAAATCCCCCACCCGCCCCACACCCCGCCGCCTCGCCCACCCGCCCGGACCGCCGCACCTCGCCCGTTTGCTGCGCAGGGTAACCGCTCTGCACCGCACCCTCAGCCTCACCGCTCCGCATCCCCGCAGCCATTCCCATCGCCCCAGCTGACCCATACCCCAAAAACTTCCGCCTCGATACCGTCATCCCCAGCTCCTCCCGCTCCTCACCACTTCACCCGCAATATCCACAACGGCGCAATCATACCCCCCACACACAGCCGCCATGCAACCCAACCGCACTCCACACTCGTCCGCCGCGCCACCATCCCCCAAAAGGCAAAAAGGGGCAGGCCTCTCAGCCCGCCCCCAACCTTGGCCTCACCAGCGCCAATACCCCCGCCGCTCCGGGTCCCCGGCTTTCCCCGCCAGGACCCTAAAACGCGCTCTTGTTCTCCAGCAGAATCGGGCTCGCCGTCAGCGGAACCGTCGCCCCACCCACCGCAATCAGGTCGCCGTACAAATCCCGGTACTGCACATATCCGGTCGGCACCGCATACGTCCCGCTGCCGCTCGTATCCCACACCGCAGTCCCCGTGTACCCGCCGGCACGCGTATAGCTGCACGAATACGTGGTCGAACCCAGCGCAATCGGCGCGCAAGGCTTCGTCACCGTTGACCCCACAATCCACTTGTACACAAAGTTGTACGCTTCACCCGCCGCGTTCAACCCCGTCGTGGAGTTCCACATCGTCCCCCACAACGAGTCGTCATACGCGTACCAGTAGCTTCCCTGCACACCCATCGAATGCAACAGCAGGAAGTGCCTTCCCAGGTACGCCACCTGGTCGTTGCTGCCCGTCAGCCCGGAATCCAGCCCCCAGCTCGACTCCGTATCCACAATCGGCAGACTCCCCACACCGTTCTGGTTCATCGCCACCTTCAGCAATGTCAACTGCCCCTGCACCTGCTCCGGCGCTTCGCCCACACCCGGATACGTATGGATCGCCACACCGTCAATCGCCGTTGCTCCCCCGGCCGCAAGCCAGTTGCTCATCCACGTGCTTCCGCAGCGCACATCCATCGTCGCGCACAACTGCGGCGTCTCAAAGTTGATCGTCGTCGACGGGCTCAGTACCACCGCATTCGCATCCACCCCGTGAATGATCCCATGCGCAGCATTCACCATCTGCACCAGGTACGCCGGGTCGCCCCGCCACGTGTTGCTGATGTTCGCCTCGTTCCACCCTTCCCACGTATGGATTACGTTCGGCCCCACATGATGAATCAGCGCCGTCACAAAGTCCTGCCAGTCGCTCAACTGCATCGGCGCCTGGGCGCAGCTCGCCGGGGCATCGTCGCCGCTGCAAACCGCGCTCAGCGTCCCCCCGGAAGAACTCGCATCCGCCCCGGCCTGCGCATACTGCAGCGTCGTCGCGCTCGGCGTCGCCGTCAGCGAAAACGTCCCGTTGAAGCTGCCATCCCCAACCCCTGCAATCACCACCTGTGTCTGGTCGGCAGGCAGATACGTCGGGTTGTAATACAGCACATGCGGCGCCGCTGTCGTCACCGTCACCACTCCACCCGTGCGCACAATCGATGTAACCCCAAGACCCTGCGTAATCGCCCACGGCGGAACCTCGCCAAATGTAAACAGCATCGGCACACCATGAGACTGCGCAACAGCAATCTCGTTGTCCAGGTTCGCCCAGTTGTACACCCCTCGCGAGGGATTCAGGTTCATCCACTGATTCGCCCAGTTCCAGAAGCGCACCGCACCTGGCGTCGCCAGCGGCCACTGCGAATTGTTCTGGAGATCAATCACGTTCAGCCCCATGAACTTGCTGCCGGAGTTCGTCGTCCCTACCGGCGTCGTCTCGCTCAAAATCGTGTAGTTCGCGCTCACCGCCGCGCTCGGGTTCCCACCCGGATACACCGCAACCGCCGTCAGCGTGCGAGCCACACTGAAAAGACTCGTGTTTGAGAACACAATCGGCGCACTGTACAACGTCGACGCCGCCGTCGGCGTGGTTCCGTTAATCGTGTAATACACCTTCGCGCCCGGCGTCCCCTCCGCTATCGAAATCGTCACCGTCCGCGCAAAACTCCCTGACCCTGCGCTCAGTACCGGAACCGCCGGCGCCGTCACCGTATACGTCGCAGACGTCACCGCACTCGGACTTCCCCCCGGGCACTGCGAAATCGCCTGCACCGTCGTCGTCACCGCAATCGGCAACGCCGCCGTGTACAGCGTCGAAGCCGTCGTCGGTGTCGATCCGTCCGTCGTGTAATACACGCTCGCGCAACTGGTCCCTTCGCTCACCGTCACCGAAAACGGCGCATAATGCGTCCCCGTTCCCGTGCTGAACGTCGGCACCAGCGGCGCAGTCACCGTGTACGTCGCAGACGTCACCGCACTTGCACCCCCGCCCGTGCACGCAGAAATCGCCTGCAGCGTCGTCGTCGCACTAATCGTCAACGGCACCGTGTACTTCGTCGAGGCCGTCGTCGGCGTCGTCCCGTCCGTCGTGTAATACACGCTCGCGCAACTCGTCCCTTCGCTCACCGTCACTGAAAACGGCGAGTAATGCGTCCCCGTCCCCGTGCTCAACGTCGGCGCCAGCGGCGGCGTCACCGTATACGTCGCCGACACAACCGCACTCGGACTACCCCCCGTGCACACCGCAATCGCCTGCAATGTCGTCGTCGTGCTTATCGTCAACCCCGTCGTGTACTTCGTCGAGGCCGTCGTCGGCGTTGTGCCGTTCGTCGTGTAATACACGCTCGCGCAACTGGTCGACTCCGTCACCGTCACCGCGAACGGCGAGTAATGCGTCCCCGTCCCCGTGCTGAACACTGGCGCATTCGGCGTCTTGATCGTGTACACCGCACTCACCACAGCGCTGGCACCACCTCCCGTGCACACCGCAATCGCCTGCAGAGTCGTCGTCGCGCTTATCGCCAGCGCCGTCGTGTACTTCGTCGAGGCCGTCGTCGGAGTCGTTCCATCCGTCGTGTAATACACCGCCGCACAGGCCGTCGTCTCGGTTATCGTCACCGTAATCGGCGTGTAGTAGGTCGCCGTCACCTTGCTGATCGTCGGCACATTCGGCGCCCTTACCGTGTACGTCGCCACCGTCACCGCGCTCAGCCCCCCGCCCGTGCAGGCCGATGCCGCCTTCAACGTCGTCGTCACCCCAATCGCCAGCGGCGCACTGTACACCGCCGAAGTCTTCGTCGGCGTCGTTCCATCCGTCGTGTAATACACCACCGCGCAGCTCGTCGACTCGCTCACCGTAACCGTGAACGGCGCATAATGCGTCCCAGTACCCGTGCTGAACGTCGGTGCAACCGGCGCATTCACTGTGTAGCTTGCCGTCGTTACCGCGCTCGGATTCCCGCCCGCACACTGCGAGAACGCCTTCAACGTCGTGGTCACCCCAATCGTCAGCGGTGCACTGTACACTGCAGAGCCTGTCGTCGGCGCGGATCCGTCCGTCGTGTAATACACCACCGCGCAGCTCGTCGCCTCGCTCACCGTAACCGTGAACGGCGAATAATGCGTTCCCGTGCCAATGCTGAACGTCGGCGCGGCAGAGGTAGCCAGCGTATACGTCGCCGTTACCACCGCGCTCAGCCCTCCTCCGGGACATGCGGAAAGCGCCTTCAGCGTCGTCGTCACCGTCACCGCAAGCGGTGCACTGTACACCGCAGAAGCCGTCGTCGGCGTCGTCCCATCCGTCGTGTAATACACCACCGCACAGCTCGTGCTCTCACTGATTGTGATGGAAACCGGCGTGTAGTAGGTCCCCGTCCCTGTGCTGAACGTCGGCACGTTGGGCGTCTTCACCGTGTACGTCGCCGTCGTCACCGTGCTCGCCCCTCCACCTGGGCATTCGGACATAGCCATCAGCGTCGTCGTCGCAGCAATCGTCACCGGCGCGCTGTATACCGGCGAGCTCGTCGTCGGCGTCGTCCCGTCCGTCGTGTAATACACCACCGCGCAGCTCGTGCCTTCGCTCACCGTCACCGTCACCGGAGCGTAGTAGTTCCCCGTCCCAGTGCTGAACGTCGGCGCATACGGAGCCCTCACCGTATACGTCGCCGTCGTCACCGCGCTCGCCCCTCCGCCAGGGCACTCGGAAATCGCCTTCAGCGTCGTCGTCACCGCAAAGGTCAGCGGCGTGCTGTACACCGCAGAACTTGTAGTCGGCGTCGTCCCGTCCGTCGTGTAATACACCACCGCGCAACTCGTGCCTTCATGCACCGTCACCGTCACCGGCGCGTAATATGTTCCCGTTCCCGTGCTGAACGTCGGCGCCAACGGCGCACTCACCGTGTACGTCGCAGAGGCCACCGCGCTCGCGACCCCTCCAGGGCACTCCGCCATCGCCTGCAGCTTCGTTGTCGCAGAAATCGTCACCGCCGTGCTGTACACCGCAGAGGCCGTCGTCGGAACCGTCCCGTCCGTCGTGTAATACACCACCGCGCAGCTCGTCGCCTCGTTGATTGTCACCGCCACCGGCGCGTAATAGGTCCCCGTTCCCGTGCTGAACGATGGCGTCAGCGCTGCCGTCCCCGTCGCATGTCCAACCGCCGCCATCCAACCAAGTGCAATCACACACCACACCCGGAAGAGGCATGAAAGTCCCTTGTTCAGCTTCATGCAAAACTCCATCAGTCTCTGCGATTCGCGCACACCGCTCCCGTCGGCCCCGGAAACTCCAACCGCCCGCTCAACGCGCTCCACTCATCAAGTCTTACGGCGCACGGTGTTTCCCTGCATCATAGCCCAGCCCGTATGCATTCCACACCTGGAATCTGACACGAAGTTACCAAGGATTCACACTACCCACCCGCCAGTCACATCACCCCAAAGGCGATCGCCCCACACGTCGCACAAGCAAGGCAGCAGTCCACTGGCTCAAATCCATGCCACAGTATCTCCCGGATGTCACCCCGGCTCCCCATAACGCGAAAAGCACACAAGGCGCACAGATGCGCACCAGGTACCCACCCGGTACACCACAATCCATCAACAACATAGGATCTGTATTCTGCAAAAACACCCCCGCGCGCATGGGAACGCCCTGCAAATACAAAAAGCAAGCTTCGGCCGCCGGCCGGCATCGCTCGTCAGCTAATCAAACACCACCGTCTTGTTCCCGTAGCACAGTATCCGCCGCTCCAGATGCCACCGCACCGCCCGGCTCAGCACCACACGCTCCAGGTCCCGCCCCCGCGCCACCAAATCCTCCACCTGGTCCCGATGACTGATCCGCGCCACATCCTGCTCAATAATCGGCCCGTCGTCCAAAACCTCGGTCACATAGTGGCTCGTCGCCCCAATCAGCTTCACCCCCCGCGCATGCGCCGCATGGTACGGCCGCGCCCCGATAAACGCCGGCAAAAACGAGTGGTGCACATTGATGATCCGCGCCGGATACGCCCCAACAAACTTCGGCGTCAATATCTGCATATACCGCGCCAGCACCACCAGATCAATCTCCAACTCGGCCAGCAGCTTCAACTGCTCCTGCTCCGCCTCGGCCCTGGTCGCCGCCGTCACCGGAATATGCACAAACGGTATCCCGTAAAACCCCGCCATCGGCTCCGCCACACGATGGTTCGATACCACCACCGCAATCTCGCACTCCAGTTCCCCCGCCGCCGACCGCTGCAGCAAGTCCGCCAAACAGTGCAGATATTGCGAACAAAACAGCGCCACACGCGGCCGCCGCTCGCTCCCGCTCAACTGCCAACGCATCTCCAGCTCTTCGGCCAACGGCTGAAACGCCCCCCGAAACCGCTCCAGAGCCCCCGCCGTCCCACCCGGACCATCTCCGTCCAGCGCCCACTCCACCCGCATAAAAAACAGCCCCAGCTCATGATCCTGATGCTGGTCGGCATGCAAAATGTTCGCCCCCTGCTCATACAGCAGCGTCGATACCCGCGCCACCAAACCCTTCCGGTCGGGGCAATCAATCAGCAGTACAGCACTCTCACTCATTCGTTCCAGTTCCTGGCAGGCAATCCCTCTTACCAGACTACCTGACCCACGCCCCGGATCCCCAAATACCGCCCCGCCCCCCCGGCTGTCATCCCCCTCAGGGAATCCCCTTCTGCCTTTGCCTCTGCCTCTGCCCGTCTGGTTGTCATTCCCGCAGGGAATCTGCCTTTGCCTTTGCCTTTGCTTCTGCCTTTCTGGTTGTCATTCCCGCAGGGAATCTGCTTTTGCCTTTGCCTCTGCCTTTGCCTTTCTGGTTGTCAGTCCCGCAGGGAATCTGCTTTTGCCTTTGCCTCTGCCTTTGCCTTTCTGGTTGTCATTCC
>CAIVDV010000052.1 GCA_903904755.1 uncultured Acidobacteriaceae bacterium
AGCGCCTGCCTTACAAGCAGGATGTCGGGGGTTCAAGTCCCTCACTGCCCACCATTCCCCTCTTCAAATTCCAGTGTCGTTTTCAGCGCTGCCCCGTGCCGCGTAAGATTGTCCGCATGTCCACCAAGATCCGCTGGGGCGTCCTCAGCACCGCAGCCATCGGCACTGTCAAGGTCATCCCCGCCATGCAGCAGGGGCAGTTCTCCACCGTTACAGCTATCGCCAGCCGTGACCTGGCCAAAGCCCGCGAAGCCGCCGCTACCCTCGGCATCCCGAAGGCCTATGGCTCCTACGGGGAACTCCTTGCCGATCCGGAAATCGACGCCATCTACAATCCGCTGCCCAACCATCTCCACGTGCCCTGGACCATCGCCGCAGCCCGCGCCGGCAAGCATGTGCTGTGCGAAAAGCCCCTCAGCCTCACCGTTGCGGAAGCCGAGACCCTGCTCGCCGTCCGTGCAGAAACCGGCGTCCACATCGGCGAAGCTTTCATGATCCGCAGCCATCCCCAGTGGCTGCGCGCCAAGCAGTGGATCGACGAGGGCCGCATCGGCAAGCTCCGCTCCGTGGCCGTCGTCTTCAGCTATTTCAACAACGACCCTGCTAATATCCGCAACGTGCCCGCCTACGGCGGCGGAGCGCTCATGGACATTGGCTGCTACGCCATCCAGGCTGCCCGCTACGCCTTTTCGCAGGAGCCTGATCGTGTTGTCGGACTCATCGAGCGTGACCCTGAGATGGGTACCGACCGGCTCACCTCGGCCCTGCTTGACTTTCCCGCAGGCCAGGCCATTTTCACCTGCTCCACCCAGCTCGTCCCATACCAGCGCGTGCAGTTTCTCGGCACCACCGGCCGCATTGAAATTGAGATTCCCTTCAACGCCCCGCCGCGTCGCGAGACCCGCATCTTCCTCGACCAGACCGGCGACATCTTCGGCAGCGGCATCCTCACGGAAACCTTCCCCATCTGCGACCAGTACACGCTGCAGGGCGACGCATTTTCCCGCGCCATCCTCGATGGCACACCAGTCCCCGTCACGCTGGAGGAAGCCATCCGCAACATGCAGGTGATTGAGGCAATCTTCCGCTCCGCCGCCACCAATCAGTGGGAGAAGCCTTAGTGCCCGCTGTCCTGGCTCAGTTCGCCGGCAAGCTAGTGTCTTAATCCAGGTGCCGCACCGGCCCCGTCGATTCGCGCACAATCAGCTCCGGCCGCACCGCCCGCTCTTCCGGCATCGGCCCTTCGCCCTTCAGGCAGTTCAGCAGCGTACGTGCCGCCAACGCGCCCATCTCATGCAGCGGCTGCCTGATCGTCGTCAACCGCGGCGTGTTGAACTTCGACAGCGGAATATCGTCAAAGCCTACAACCGAAACATCCTCGGGCACGCGGATATGCGCATCGTGCAGCGCCCGCGTTACCCCAATCGCGGCCATATCGTTGAAGCACACCACCGCAGTAAATTTGCGGTGGCTGGCAATCAACGGCTGCACCATCGGATATCCATTCTCGGGCGAGGACACATCCTCAGTCAGTTGCACGGTCAGTTGCGGATCAATCACCAGCCCAAGCTCGCTTGCCGCTGCCGTCAGTCCCTGCCAGCGCACCTCGCTGTCGGCGCTGTACGGCTGTCCGCGCATGAATGCGATCTTGCGGTGCCCCAGGTCATACAGATGTTTCAGCGTCAGGTGCCCGGCCACCTTGTGGTCCAGCACCACGTTGGAAACCCCCGGTATGCGGCTGTGTCCTGCAATCGAAACCGCCGGCACCACCAGCTCGTGGGTCAAGTGCGTATCAATCGCCAGAATCCCCTCGGCTCCGCGGCTGGCCAGCATGTCAGGATACTGCTCCACCAGTTCCGGCCTGTGCCGATGGCAGACAATGAAGTTGAAGTAGTGCTCATCCAGCAAGTGGTCGTAGATGCCGTTCAGCACCTCCGAGTGGTACCCCTCGCTCAGCACCGGAACCAGCACACCGATCATCATCGTTCGGCTGGACCGCAGAGACCGCGCAATAAAGCTCGGCTGATAGTTCCGGTCGCGTGCCAGTGCGCGAATCCGCTCGCGCGTTGCCTCGGGAATCGACCTTCCCGGCACGTTGTTCAGCACCACGCTCACTGTTGCCGGGTCCAGCCCCAGCTCCGCGGCCAGCATCTTCAGGGTTACCCGGCCATTCGCGGAATTGCCCGTCCTCTTGTTCATGCCCTCATCCACCCGCGGAGTCTTGCCTCGCCCACCTCAGGTCGTTATCCACAATAGAGCATTGACCCTGACGACGTAACCCCTCTTTCATACATTGGGCCGCCGTTCCGCATTGCGAAGCGGCGGCCCATCTGCGCATTACATCCCGCTATCCTTTTCGTCCTCAGGATGCACAACCCGATAGCTCGCTCCGCCGTGCGACCAAACCAGCAGCAGAATATCCTTGCCTGCCGCCTTTGAGCGCACTTCGCTGGCAAACTTTTCAGCCGAAGCCACCGGATGCCGGTCCACTTCCAGAATCACATCTCCCGGTGCCAGCCCCGCATTGTCCGCTGGGCTTGCCGGGCGAACAGTTTCCACCGCCACGCCCTTCACGTCTTCGGGAATCCCCATCTGCTCGCGCAACTGGTCAGTCAACTCGTTCACGCCCAGGCCCAACTTGCCCTTGTGCTCGGCCAGTTCAGGCTTCTCAGCCTTATCACCCTGTGCGTGGAACTCGCCCACCTTCACCGTCACCTGCTGCTCCTTGCCTTCGCGCAGCACGCCCAGCGTAATCGTCTTGCCCGGCTCAATGGTGCTCACCGCAACCTGCAGCGCGCTGCCGTTTTCCACCTTGTTTCCGTTCAGGCTGCGAATCACATCGCCCTGCTTCACGCCGGCCTTGGCCGCAGGCGATTCCGGCGTCACCTGGCTCACAATCGCGCCCGTCGCATCCGGCAACTGGAAGAAGCCGGCATTGTCCGGGGTCACGTCATTCATTGAGATCCCCAGGTACCCGTGATGGATTGCGCCGGTGCGAATCAACTGCTCCGTCACACCCTGTGCAATTTGTGCAGGAATCGCAAACCCTGCCCCGGCAAACGAACCCGAGTTCGAAATGATGAAGGTGTTGATGCCCACCAACTCGCCGCGCGCGTTCACCAGGGGCCCGCCAGAGTTGCCGGGGTTGATTGCCGCATCAGTCTGGATAAATCCACCCGGCTTGCGCGCGTCGTCACTGTACGGGTTCGGACGATTCACCGCGCTCACAATGCCGCGCGTCACCGAGAACTGGAAGTACCCAAACGGGCTGCCAAAGGCCAGCACTGTCTGCCCCGGATGCAGTCGCGCCGAGTCGCCCCAGCTGATATACGGCAACCCCGAGCCCTTCACCCGAATCACCGCCAGATCGGTCAACTTGTCAGTCCCCACCAACTCGGCCGACAGCACGCGGCGGTCATTCAGCGTCACCTTGATCTGCGTCGCGCCTTCCACCACATGATTGTTGGTCACAATGTAGCCATCCGGAGAAATCAGCACGCCGCTGCCCACGCCACGCTCAATCTGCTGCGGCATTTCCTGGTTGCCATGCCCGCCAAAGAAGCGTTCCAGTCCCTTCGGCAGTACACCTTCAGGGAAGCCCTGGCCCTCACCGGAAGTCATCTCGGACTGGTCGCGCTTGGCCACCACGCTCACATTCACCACCGCCGGCGTTACCCGCGCAGCCAGGGTCTCCACCGCGCTGTCGAGCGCCTCCAGGGAAGTCACCTGCCGGTCATCGGCCAGCGAGACACTTCCTGTCGTCGCAGCATGAACCGGGTTGTGAACCAGCAACCCCACAGCTCCCACGACAAACGCCGCGGTTAATCCCAGGGGAAGACTCTTGCTCTTGATTGCAGCTACTAAAGAATTAGTTGCTTTTGTCATACGATTCATTCGCTCCTCGTTTCAGAATGTGTTGAAAGATTTGTTCTCAGGTTCGGCTCTCAGCGCCGGCCCTAAAGTTGGAAAACCAGCCAGCCGTTCTCAACCGGAACAGCGGCAACTCGCGGATGCTGCGCTACAGGCACCGTCCAAATCAGCTCAACCATGGTTCCTGGCCGGGAAGTTGCCTTTGCCTGCGCATCACTCCGTGTCGCCGCCATCGGCTCCCAGTCGGTCAACACCACCCACGCGGGTTCAGCAGAATCCATCTGCGCACCCGCCTCGAAACCGGCGGAAATCTCATCCCCGGCAAACCGCTCAGCAAGCAGCTCTGCCTTCGGCACATGCTTCAGGGCCTTGCGGCTCACCTTCAGCGCCACCGGCTGCACACGGCCCTCCGCAGTCACTTGCCGCTCCGCTGGCACCGGCACCTTCTCGCTCGCAACCTCCGCGGCAGCGGGCGGGGCAAAGGCCACCAGTTGCGGCGCGTGCGCCAGTCCAATCCCAGCGGCCAGCAGCACCGCAGAAAATCCCACAGCCGCGACCCGCGTCTCTCTCTCGCTCAGTTTCGGTCCACGGCGCAGCAGGGCATGCACACGCTCCACAACCTCTGACCGCCGCCGCCACGCGCCCAGGCTCAAGCCTTCCGCGGCCCCTTGCAGCCGCTCCTCGGCCAGCCGCGCCAGGCAGCTGGCATAGGCCCTGGGGGCCAGCGTCTGCCGCACTACGCCCTCATCGCAGGCAATCTCACGCTCGCGGCACAGTTGCCGCTCTGCCCACAGCAGCGGCAAGTGCAGCGGAAACACCGCCAGCAGCAGCTTTTGCGCCAGGTTCGTCCAGTCATCCCGCCGCCGCAGGTGCTCCATCTCATGCAGCAGCAACTGTTTCATCTCGTCGCCGGTCAGTCGTGCCGCCAGTCCCACCGGCAGCAGAATCCGCGGGCCGAAGAACCCAATCACTCCCGGCCGATCCACATCGGCACTCTCGCAAACCATCACCCGGCCAAGGACTCCCTGAAACTCAGCCAACTCCAGCGTCAGCGGCGTTGCTGCCTTCCAAATGCGACGCACCCGCGCCACATGCATACCCAGGGTTCCCAACCGGTACACCGAAACCACCGCCCACAGCCCCGCCACCACCATGCTCCAGCGCGCGTCCAGAATCACCGGCGCATGCAGTGTGGCAACGCCGGCTTCCGGCAACACAGTAGCGCCCCGGAACTCGGCCGCCAGCAGCGGCAGCCCGGCCAGCGCAGCCATCCCGGCAAAGCTCATCGCCCAAACCCGGAAGCGCAGACTTGCGTCCCCACCACGCGCCCATCGCAGCATCAGCGCGCATCCAAGCGCAATCACCGCGCCCTGCCACATTCCCGCGGCAAAGCTCTCACTCAGGCGAATTGCAATCTGTTCCAGAGCAGGGAAGTATGCGGGCATGGGTTAGATACTCTCCTTCTCAGATTTGTTTGGCACTTCGTCCGCCTCGGCCCGGGCAATGGTCTCTTTCAGTCGCCGCAACTCCTCGGCCGTCAGTTCGTCATCGCCCAGCACGCTCAAAACCAGTTGCTCGCGGCTGTTTCCAAAAAAGCGGCTCAGTACATGCTGCAACTCCGACCGCGTGGCCTCTTTCTCCTGCACGCTGGCGCTGTATAGAAAGGCCCGACCCTCCTGGCGATGCTCCACATAACCCTTCTGCTCCAGAATCCGGATCGTGGTCAGTACAGAGTTGTACGCCAGCGGCTGGTCATCCGGCATCGCCGCCACCAGGTCGCTCACCGCGCTCTCTCCGCGCTCCCACAGCAGCTTCATCAGCCTCAGCTCAGCTTCCGTCAGCGTGGTAGATTTCTTCCTGGGCAATGGCTTCTCCCTCTGCATTGCGTGGCCGGTGCTTCCTGCGCCTGTCCCTTCAGACGCAGAACTAAGAAATTAGTTACTACGGCTTGCAAGGATTTTCAACAGATTTCTTCCCCTGCGGAGTTTTCGAATTCGACTCCCGTCCACACCTCCGGAAAGGGATCTGCACTTGCTTTCCTGCGGAATCGCTTGTTTGCCCTCGCCACAATCAGCCGACAGGTTGCCGTTCCCCGTCCGCAAAGACCCGTGAAACTACATCTTCTGGTACACCGTCTTATTTGTTGACACGCTGAGCCAAATCACGGGACACTACAAATGTCCTCATTTGCGGGATAGGAGTTCATAATGCGAGACGCTACCCCCAAAGGCACGTACAAGGTTCAGGCACTTGATCGCGCGTTTGCTGTACTCGACCTGCTCGGCGAAAGCGAAGTTCCACTGGGCCTCGCCCAGGTTGCCACTTCGCTCGGCCTGCACAAAAGCACCGCCCACCGCTTCCTGATGGTTCTTGAGCGCCACCACATGGTTGAGCGCACCACCACCGGCAAGTTCCGCCTTGGCTTGCGCCTCTTCGACTTCGGCAGCCGCGCCATTGAGCAGTACGACCTCCGTGACCGCGCTCAGCCCCATCTGCGCAAGCTCGTCATGGAAACCGAGGAGACCGCTCACCTCTGCATTCTTGAGCAGGCGCACGTCATCTACCTCGACAAGATCGAGCCCATGCGCTCGGTCCGCATGATCACCCGCGTCGGCGCCAGCAACCCGGTCCACTGCACCTCGGTCGGCAAGGCCATCCTGGCCTTTCTGCCGGAAGAGCGTATCGCCGATGTCATCCGCCGCACTCGCTTTGAGCGCTTCACGCATCGCACCATTGCGACCCCAGAAGCCTTCCGCGCCGAGATTGAAAAGACTCGCCGCCGCGGCTACGCCATTGATGACGAGGAGTTGGAAGAGGGCCTCCGCTGCATCGCGGTTCCCGTGCTCGATGCCCAGCGTCAGCCTGTCGCCGCCGTCAGCGTCTCCGGGCCTTCCTTCCGCGTTACCGCGCAAAAGCTGCCGGCCATCGCCAACCATCTGCTCCAGTGCGTCCGTGGAATCTCGATGGACATGGGCTTCATCAAGGCCGCCCGTTTGCAGCGCTCCAACCTCAGCGCCTAGGACGGGGCGCTCCTCAACCTCAGGCGGGGCAGGGAACTTTTCCTCAGCACCCGGCCCCAGCCCTCCATGACGAGGGAAAACCTTTCTGATATACTCAGAGAGTTGTCGCCGCCTGAGCCAACATGCACAGGAAGCGGTACTTGGGGACGTAGCTCAGTTGGTTAGAGCGCTGCCCTGTCACGGCAGAGGTCGCGGGTTCGAGCCCCGTCGTCCCCGCCATACATTCCAAAGCAATTACGGGATGTTCGGCTACCAAGTGACAATCAAATCAAGGTTCAATAAAGGTCCAATAACCGCGCTACTACGCGGTTTTCAGGTCTTTTTCGGATGCCTTCTGACCCACGTCGGGCACCATCATCCTTACAACCTTGCTCTGCGCGGCCCGCTTACCCTCGACCGTTTGGATGACACAGGCAGTGCTCGATCTCTTCTCGCGGCGATTTGAAACACACAATGACAGAAGGGACTACACTGAGCAAATCATTGCATATTGAATGAAATCGCCTCCCCTCTACGTCGAAGTCCTCGGCTTGCTTATCTTCCATAAGAAGATTTGTTTTTGCACAAGTTGACGTCTTCGCTGATACTAATACGAACGTGATGGAGCGTCAGGCCAGTCACGCGATTCGTGACCTTGATCTATGCGGATAAACTCTCCAAGTCGCCGAGTCTCCATTGCCACGGAATTTGCTGTTCTGTTTTTGGCCTTGGTGGTTCTCGGCTGGGGAACCGGATACAAGATGTCTCTCTACCACCGTCATGGTGGCCCATCATCAAGTATTCCAATCGCAAAGCTGCTCTCCCAGAAGGAACGGCCCTCCACATCACGGGCGGCTGAGGGCATTCTTCCCCAGGCACCGAATCATCCTCCTTCGATCAACAACTCGGCGATTATTATCGCCTCCCTCATATTTGGCTTGGGACTCTCCGTGTCCACCTGGATGCGTGAGGTTGCGATGTACGGCTCCCGCCGACAGCGATCTGCTCATTCCAACTTCTTCTTTTTTCGCCCCCCTCCCGAATTGATCCATTCCAACTAAATAGTTCCCTTCGCGTAAAGAGTCAGACCTCCTAATTCGGTAGGCCCTGCTCGCTGAAGGGTTTGAAGCCTCCATACATCCTCCTGTACGGCGATAGGTGCCTTCTCCATGTCTATGCGATCTCATTCGATCGTTTTCAGGGGTGCGCTTTGCATTGCGCTTCCATGCCTTGTCTTCACTGGTTGTAAAGAAAAGCAGGCAGAGTCTGCGCCGATTGCGACAGCGTCCGTCGCATCTGTCACACGAGGAGATCTGTCGAGTACATTGACGGTGGCAGGCGAATTTCAGCCATACCAAGAGGTGGAGCTGCACGCGAAGGTCTCCGGTTACATTCGGCGGATCAACGTCGATATTGGAGATCGGGTCAGAATTGGACAGGTCATTGCGACGCTAGAAGTTCCTGAGCTAAGTGCACAGGTGGCTGGCTCTCAGGCAGAGATTCGGCGCAGCCAATCGGAGATTGCCCGCGCTCAGAGTGGCGTCGCACTCGCAGAAGCGAACTACGCCGCGCTGCACGCTGCATATACCCGTTTATTAGAAGCCTCGAAGCGCCGTCCTGGGCTGATCGCAGAGCAGGAGTTGGACGACTCGCGAGCGAAAGACCAGGATGCTCAGGCAAAGATCGACGTAGCGAAATCCGCTCTCGAAGCCACGAAAGAGCAACTGGGGGTGTCGCAGGCGGACAATCAGCGCGTCCAATCGTTGAAGGACTACTCAGTGGTCACGGCCCCGTTTAATGGAGTCGTCACGATGCGCTATGCCGATGTAGGTTCGCTCATCCAGGCTGGGACAGCGTCGAACACGCAGTCGATGCCAGTAGTCAAGGTGGCGCAGAGCGATCTTCTCCGCCTGCGTATGCCGGTACCCGAGGACGATGTCCCGTTCATCAAGGTCGGTGGCGATGTCTCCATCAAGTTGCAGGCAACGGGTAAGACCTTTACGGGGAAAATAATCCGCTTCACGCGCGAACTATCAACATCGACTCGCACCATGCTTGCCGAGGTAGATGTTCCTAATCCAGATCTTGCTCTCAGCACAGGTATGACGGCGCAGACGACTATCGTTCTGCAATCACAGAGAAATGTGCTGACAGTTCCGGCTGGAGCAGTTCTCAAGGGAGACGGTCAGGCCTCTGTATTGATTGTGGATACCGATAACAAGGTTCAGAAGGTGCCGGTCACCCTCGGAATTCAGAGCCCCGACAGAATCGAAATTTTGCAAGGACTTTCCGACCACCAGTCCGTCATCGTCTCCGGGCAGACGAACTACCAGCCCGGCCAGACCGTACACCCGCAGCTCAGCACCATTTCTATGCCAAAGCAGGGGGGCGACCAGTAATGCCATCTTTCGCCATAAAATATCCCTTCTTCATTCTCATGATGTGTCTCTTCGTAATGGTGGTCGGCGTCACGACCGTTACGAGTATGCCCGTAGACCTCTTCCCGGAGGTCAATATCCCGGTTGTAGTGGTCGCGACCTTTTATGCGGGTATGCCACCGCAGCAGATCGAATCGGACATCACCAACAGTTATGAGCGGTTCTTCACTCTTGGGAGTGGAATCGACCATATTGAGTCCCGTTCTCTTCCCGGGGTCAGCCTCATCAAAATATATTTTCAGCCAGGTGTCGACGGAAATGCTGCCGTCAGCAATATCTCAAACCTTGCAATGGCGAACCTTCGCCGTCTTCCACCCGGAACGCTGCCGCCCGTCGTGCTGAAGTTTGACGCGGCCAACCTCCCTGTTTGCCTCATCACTCTGAAAGGCCAGGGCCTCAACGAAACACAGCTCAAAGACCTCGCTCAATTCACCGTTCGTAATCAGGTTGCGAATGTACCTGGTGCACCTTCGGTGACAAACCAGAAGTAGTTGACGGCCTTTCTCAATTCAACTACTTCTATGGCCCAAACGCTTCCGGAAAAACGACTCTCTCGCGATTGATTGCGAACCCCGCAGGCCCTAGATTCTCCGCGTGTGATCTGAAATGGCTGTACGCGCCGGAGCAAAAATAGACCACATGGCGCCGCGTTAGCGGCGTGACGTGGCGGAGTAAAAGGAGACCACCCCGCCAGGCGTTGATTTCACGGACAAGCATTTTTCTTTGGGGAGTGCCGAAGTTGATTCGGC
>CAIVDV010000053.1 GCA_903904755.1 uncultured Acidobacteriaceae bacterium
CCACACAGTTCGCTGGCCTATCGAACACCGGGCGAGTTCCGAGAGATCGCAGGCTATGCAAATGTGGAAAGCAACAAACGCTTCCCACATTTGCACAGCCACGACGGCGGCAAGGAGACAACTCCTTCGCCAAAACCTAAACCAGAATCTCTAGTTATGAATGGTTGAGAGAATGGGGGCAGGTCAATTGCAACCTGGCCTAATATCATTTCGCTCCAACCCCGTGGCCTGACGAATCGCAGTCGAGAATTCGAACAGGTCTATCGCGCCCACCTCGCCTCGCTGAACGCAGATATCGACCAGGCCCGTATCGACGATGCTCAAGACAACGGCGATCGCTCAATTTGCCTCCAGATAGAAACGGCAAAGATAGAGCGATTCCTGGGAATTTCCTCAAACGCCGGCAAAGACAAGGCAAAGGAATGGATCAATAGTAGCGACGGAGCCCTTCGTCGCAAAGGGTTCGCCGTCCTCGCCGATATAGGGGACGATGAATCCATAGCCGAATTGAGACGCTATACCAAGGACCCTGATCCAAGAATTGCCGCTGAAGCGGACTTCGTATTGAGGAAACGACTTGATAAGTAGCTCGGACACGAGCTACTTATTTGGCTCACTCGAAACACGCAGCATCCCAACCAGCCACCGCCGCTCTATCCCTGGTCCCGCCACAACGCCACACCACCCAGCAACCCCGTCTCATTCGACACAATCGTCACATTCGGCGGCAGGTCAAACAAAATCTTCTTGGTGTTCCCACCACCCAGGTACAGGTGGTCCCAGTTGAAGAGGGCTTCCAGGTTCTGGATTGCCTCCAGCACAAACTTGTTCCACTTGATCTTTCCAAAGCGGTCCAGCCCGCGCCGGCCAATGTAGTCCTCGTAGGTCATGCCCTTTTTGCGCCAGATGTGGTGCCCAATCTCCAGCCCTGGGCACAGGTGGCCATTCGTAAACAGCGCCCCGCCCATTCCGGTTCCCAGAGTCACCACCAGTTCCACACCGTGCCCGCTGATGGCCCCATACCCGGCCACATCGGCATCGTTGCCCACCCGCACCGGCCGGCCCCAGCGCCGCTCCAGCTCTGCCTGCAGAGGATAATTCGCCCATCCCGGATCGAGATTGAAGGCGGCGAGCGTGCAGCCATGCTTTACCACGCCCGGAAAGCCCACGGAAACCCGGTCATACTCCGGAATCTGCAACCGCAGCTCATCCAGCACTGCCAGCACCGCCTCTGGCTTTGGAACCTCCGGCGTCGCCGCGCGAATCCGCTCGGTGACCGCGCGACCATTCGCGTCCAGCACCATCATCTTCAGCCCGGAACCGCCGATATCAATCGTCAGCGTCAACGGTCCCAGCGGGGCCGTCATCGGTTCCGAACTTACCACTGCTTCCACCGCAGGCGTCACAACCTGTGCCACCACAACCTTCTTCACTCGGCTCGTCTTTGCTGCAGTTTTCTTCGCTGGTGTCGTCATTGGCTTTCTCCCCGTCTTCCGCTTGCGCAGTCTTCCATCGAACCAAATTGTAGCCCACGCCGGGCATCTCTCACACAGTCTCTTCCCACTTCTCCACAGCCCATTGCACTCCTCTGCTCCAGCCCACCACCCACGCACTACACTGGGGATGGATTCGCCATGCCTGCTTACTGCGAAGTCGCACTTCCGGTCCCGCTCGACCGCACCTTCACCTACGCCCTCTCCCCCGGCGACCAGGTCCAGCGCGGCACGCGGGTCATCGTGCCCTTTCGCAACGAAAAGCTCATCGGCTTTGTGCTGGAAACCACAAACAAGGCTCCCGAAGACTACGAAGTCAAGCCCATCGACTCCGTCCTCGACACCGAACCCCTCCTCTCTCCTGAACTCCTCGACCTCGCCGCCTGGATTGCCCAGTACTACCTCGCGCCTATCGGCGAAGTCCTGCGCACCATGCTGCCCAACATGGCCGAGGTTCGCCGCACCGTCTACTACCGCATCACCGACCTGGGCCGCGACGCCCTCGCCGCAGCACTCGACGGCTCACCCCGCCGCAGCAAACTCTCCGCTGAAGACCAGGACATTGAGCACAAGGTGCTGACCCGCCTTGCCGAGGGCGAACCCGTCAAGCTCTCCAAGCTTCGCACCGCCACCGCCGCCAGCCTGGCGCTGCTCGCCTCGCTTGTGCGGCGCAAGTGGATCACGCGCGAGACGACCGCCGTCGAGCAGGACTCGCGCCGCTGTGAGCGTTACGCCGTCCTGCTGCCGGAAACCCGCCTCCCCAACCTCACTGAGCGCCAGCAGGCCATCCTGGCCGAGCTGGCAGCCGCCGGCGGCGAACTCCCCATCGCCGCACTCCGCCAGGTCTGCCCCACGCCTTCTACCCTGCAAACCCTTGTCCGCCGCGGCCTCGTCCGCATCGACGAGCGCCCCACCACCTACGCCCTCACCGCCTTCGCCCAGGACAAGCAAAACCACGTCCTCAACGAGCAGCAACTCGACGCCCTGGCCTCCATCACCGCCGCGCTTGGGCGCTTCCAGCCCTTCCTGCTGCACGGCGTCACCGGCTCCGGCAAAACCGCGGTCTACCTCGCCGCCATGCAGCAGGCGCTGGACCGCAACCTGGGCGCCATCCTTCTCGTTCCGGAAATCGGCCTGACCCCGGCCGCTGCGGCACAGCTGGACGCCACCTTCGGCACCCGCGTGGCCATTCTCCACTCTGGCCTTACTCCCGCGGAACGCTCCGAGCACTGGCACCGCATCCGCCGCGGCGATGCTCCCATCGTCGTGGGCACGCGCTCCGCCATCTTCGCTCCGGTCCCCAATCTCGGCCTCATCCTGGTCGATGAGGAGCACGACCAGAGCTACAAGCAGGAAGAAACGCCGCGGTATAACGCCCGTGATACGGCTGTATTACGCGCCAAGCTCCGTAGTGCGCCCATCGTCCTGGGCTCTGCCACCCCGTCCCTGGAAACCTGGCAGAACTGCGAGTCCGGCAAATACCAGCGCCTGACCATGGCCACCCGCGTCAACAACCGCCCCCTGCCCACCATCGAACTGGTCGATATGCGCGTCGAGTTCCAGCAAACCGGCAAGGAGCAGCTCTTCAGCCGCCTCCTCATTCAGGAGGCGCAGGCCACGCTGGACCGCGGCGAACAGGCCGTCATCCTGCTGAACCGCCGCGGGTACTCCTTTGTGGTCATGTGCCGCGCCTGCGGCGAAAAGCTGGAGTGCCAGAACTGCGCCATCTCCCTGACCCATCACAAACCGGTGGATGACCCAGCCGGCATCGCCTCCAGCGGCCAGCGGCTGGAGTGCCACTACTGCGGCTACCGGCGCACCGTACCCGCCCGCTGCCCCAAGTGCGACTCCGAACACCTCTACTACCTCGGCGCAGGCTCCCAGCAAGGGGAAGAACGCCTCCAGGAGATCTTCCCCAACGCCCGCATCGGCCGCATGGACCGGGACACCATCCGCGGGCGCCACGACATGGAGCGCCTGCTCGCCCGCCTCCACTCCGGCGACATCAACCTGCTCGTCGGCACCCAGATGATTGCCAAGGGCCACGACGTCCACGGCGTCACCCTTGTCGGCGTCGTCGGCTGCGACCATTCCCTATCGATGCCCGACTTCCGCGCCGCCGAGCGCGTCTTCCAGCTCATGACCCAGGTCTCAGGCCGTGCCGGCCGCGGAACCCTGCCCGGCAAAGTTGTCGTGCAAACCTATTACCCCGACCACTACGCCATCCAGGCCGCCCAAACCCACGACTACACCACCTTCGTCGCCCGCGAGCTGAAATACCGCCGCTGGATGCATTACCCGCCCTTCGGGGTGCTCGCCAATCTCCTCATCCACTCCCGTCGCATGGAAGAAGCCGCCGGCTGGGCCGCCATCCTCGGCAAATGGTTCCAGCAGACCAACCCCGAAGGCGTCCGCGTCCTGGGCCCCTGCACCGCCCCCATTGCGCGCATCAAGGACACCTGGCGCTTCCATCTCGTCCTCAAAGCCATCTCCCGCCGCGCCCTCAACTCCACCCTTCGCGCCGCCCTTGCTCACGCGGAACAAGCCGGCATCCCCCGCCGCAACCTTATCGTCGACGTGGATGCGCTCCGGCTCATGTAACGCGCATTCCTGCCGCAAGAAGGAAAATCAGAGACTCCTCATTCCCGCCTTCCTCCTTCATTACAGTTTTCTCATTCCCCGCCGATGAAGCCCTTAGCCCAGTCCCTCTCCCGCGACGACCATCGGGAGAGCCCTGGGCAGGAGGCCACCCCCCATGGGTCACAGCAACATCAACCCCCACCCCAGTGCTCTTGCCGGGCGCCTGACCCGCCCCCGCCCCAACTGGAGCAAGCTCGAACAGCACCTGCAGGAAGTCGGCGCACTCCACACCGGCATTTATTGCCTTCTCCGCGACCTTACGCCCGCAGCGGTGCTCAGCGGCTACTGGATTTACCGCCACCCCGGCGTCCTCCTCCACGGCCCCAAATGGCTCTCCAACCAGCGCATCAGCCTCGTCGAACTCCTTCTGCTTGTTGCTGTGACGCTTCTCGCACAGCTCGTCAACTCCCAGGGCTGGGGCACGCCCCACCACCCGCTTCATCGGGAAATCTCCTCCACCCTCGCCACTGCTACCTTCGCCAGTTGCCTGGTCTTCCCTGCCTTGCTCGCCAACCACTCCAGCCGCAGCGCTCTTCTTATCGACATAGACTTCCTCCTTGGCAGCACGATGCTGCGCCTTGCACTGCTGGCCGTGACCGCCGCCATCGGTCTGGCCGCCGCTGACGTCCTTGTCTCCCGCCGCGAAGTGCTGCTGATCGGCAGCGGCCGCGGCGCTCGCGGCGTCTTCGACGACCTCATCGATTCCCCTGTCTATCACCTCACCGGGGTCCTCGACGACCAGTTCATCGGCTCCGGCCTGATGCGCGACCGCTACCTGGGCCCGCTCAGCCAGCTCGAAAGTACCCTCAAGGAAAACCCTGTCTCCATCGTCTACTGCTCGCTGCCCGTCAAATCGATGTACGAATCGATCCAACACGTGATTGAAACCTGCGAGCGTTTCGGTGTCGAGGTTCGCCACTCCTCGCGCCTCTTCCAGACCTCCATCGCGCGCCTCGTACCCGGCCACCGCGAAGCCTTCTCCATCCTCCACATGGTTCGCCAGGACTCCACCCGCTACGTGAAACGCGTCTTCGACATCGCCGGCGCATCCACGCTGCTCATCCTGACTTCGCCCATCCTGTTCGCCGCCGCCATCGCCATCCGCGCCACCAGCCCCGGCCCAATCCTGTTCACGCAGCAGCGCTACGGGCTCTACCGCCGCCGCTTCCATATCCTCAAACTGCGCACCATGGTCCCCGATGCCGAACTCCTCCAGGCGGGCCTGGAAGACCTGAACGAACTCGACGGCCCCGCCTTCAAAATCCGCCGCGACCCACGCATCACCCGTATTGGCGCATTTCTCCGCAAAACCTCCATCGACGAACTTCCCCAGCTCTGGAACGTCCTGCGCGGAGATATGTCGCTGGTTGGCCCCCGACCCCTCACCGTCCGCGACGTGCTGCTCATCCGCAACTCATCGCAGCTCCGCCGGTTCAGCGTTCTGCCCGGCATTACCTGCATCTGGCAAATTGCCGGCCGCAACAATACCGACTTTGAAAGCTGGATCCGTCAGGATTTGGAATACATCGACAACTGGTCTCTCTCGCTCGACCTGCGTATCCTATTCGGCACTATCCCGGCCGTGCTCGGCACCCGCGGAGCGATGTAACTGTCAACGCCCGATGCAAAGTGCGCCTGGGTGTCCAACCTTTAACCAAGGACCTGTTCTGCGGCTAAGTGACGCCCAAAAACTCCCTGTTCAACCAAACACCCAAGTGGTATCCTTCCCGCGTTTCCGTCCAACCGCCACAAGCGCAATCCAACCCCCAGCGGAGGAACCATGACTACTCTCAAGTGCAAGGAAGAAATCGTTAAATACGGCAAAAACGACCAGGTCATCCGAAAGGAATTTGAGGAAATTCATTGCTCCGAAGAGAAGACCTGCAAGGAAGGCGACAAGAAGGCCGGCTGTGAAAAGCGAACCATCATTGGCCCATCCAAGGAAGACAAAGACTTCTTCCTCGGCGTTCGCGCCTGCATCTGCCCCGACGACCTGAAGGACGGTAAAACCGGACGCCCCGTTCCCGGATCACACATGGACTGCAATCAATACGCACTCTACTATTCGAAGGACAAGGAAGAACTCGCCCGGCTTTGCGAAATGACGATCTGCACCACCGAAAAACAATGCGAAGACGGCAACGAGAAGAAAGGTTGCTCGAAGCGTTCGCTTATCCGGGCATCCAAGGAAGACGAAAAATTCTTCATGGCAATCGTCATCTGTGTCTGCCAAAAATACCTGGGATAGCTGCCGGCACCCCCTAAAGCGCCCCAGCCATCTCCGCCAGAATCGCCTGAGTCGCAGCCACCGGGTCTGCCGCCTGCGTAATCGGCCGCCCCACCACCAGGCTGCTCGCCCCATCGGCCAACGCCGTCGCCGGCGTCGCAATCCGCTGCTGGTCGCCCACCGCAGCCCCCGCCGGACGTATCCCCGGAATCACCAGCACCCCTGTCGGCCCGGTCATTCCCCGCAGCGTCTTCACCTCCTGCGGAGAACACACAAAGCCGCGAATCCCCGCCGCCAGCCCCATCGCCGCCAGCAGACTCACCTGCTCGGCCGGGCTGCGCTCCACGCCTACGGCCCGCACCTGCTCCTGGTTCATGCTGGTCAGCACCGTCACCGCCAGCAGCTCCGGCGCGCTCACCAGCCCTGCCGCAGCTTCCCGTGCCGCCGTCAGCATCGCCGGGCCGCCGCTGGCATGGATTGTCAGCATCTTCGCCCCCAGACCGCCCGCGCTGCGCACCGCAGAGGCCACCGTGTTGGGAATGTCATGCAGCTTCAGGTCAAGGAACACGGAGTATCCCCGGCCTGCCAGCGCCTCCACCACACCGGGCCCGGCCGCCACAAACAGCTCCAATCCCACCTTGAACCACCGGCAGCTCCCGCCCAGCCGCGCCGCCAGCGCCAGCGCCTCAGCCTGCGTCGGCACATCCAGCGCCACTATCAGCCGCTCCCGCGCCGCTTCCATCGCTGCCGCACTCGTCGTCATCGCCCTGCTCCTCACGCGGAAAAGCCCGCCGCATTCGAGTCTATCGAATCCGGCGGGCTTCTTTCCCAGCTTCAGGTTGCTCCCGTGGTCACGGCGGTGTTCGCTTACCGCGTGGCCATCGGAATTCCATTCGTCATTGCAGGCCAGTTCAGTTGCGCCATTTCGGCGCCTTCCACCTTTTCCAGGCGGACCCGCATTCTGCCTCCATGGTTGAACCCCAGGGACCGTGCGGCGGCATACGACAAATCCACCACCAGTCCCGGAGCCAGAGGCCCTCTGTCGTTTACCCGTACCAGCACCGAACGGTGCGTCGTCAGGTTGGTTACCTTCACCAGCGTGCCAATCGGCAGCGTCCGGTGTGCACAGGTGTACATGTGCAAGTCAAATGCTTCCCCGCTTGCCGTCCGACGGTTCTGGAAGCGGTGGCCATACCAACTGGCCGAACCCACCTGTACCCAGCGCCCGTGTTTCATCGGTTCGGGATGCTTCCGCGTTTGCGAACCCGGAGCGGCTTGCGCATTCGAACCACTAACCGTCACCAACAGCAAAAGTGCAGCTGCTGCAAACGGTCGCCGATTTCGTGTCGTGCAAAGTCGTTGTGTTGGCATAGCGATACTTTGGTGAGTTTACCCACATCTAAATCACAAGTCAATGATTTTACTGATTTTAGCGATTTACTCCCCGAGAAAACGTGTTCCTGAAATGTGTCTTTTCCACCACATAGATATTTACTATTTGATTAATACCAATTGAGTACACTCTGCCCATATTCCGTCTAAGTCCTTTTATGCCAGAAACTTCCCCTATTGCACTTTCTGCCAACCCACTACCTTCTTCCACCACTCGTCCCGAAATAGTTCCTCGTAACACCTTCGTGTTACATTTCGAGACGAATCCCAACCCATCAGGCCCAAATCCCCTGACCAGCCCTCATTCGGCCGGCTCGCCCGTCCAACGGTTACCATGGAAGCATCTGCGCCGTTCCCTTCCCGCGGCAGGTTTTTCAGGAGGCTCCAGCCTTTGGCATCCCCGTTCAAGCTCGCGCTGCTGCTCGGCCTCCCTGCCCTTTTTGCTGCCATGGTCTTTGCCCGGCCGGCCCTGGCAGAGCCCCACACCAACCCCCTCAATCGCGACCCACTGGTCCGCGAAGCCTTCCAGCATTTCTACGTTCTTGACTACCCTCCCTGCCTCGCATTGCTCGAAAAAGTCCACCAGGCCCACTGGCAGGATCCCGAAGCTGCCACCCTGCTGCTTGAAGCTGAAGTCTTTGCCGAGCTCTACCGCCAGGACCTGCTCGACACCACCTTCTACGCCAACGACGGCTTCCTCACCGGCCGCCATCCCACGCCGGAAGACCCCCAGAAGCGCGACCGCATCTTTGCCCTGGCGGACGAAGCCACGCGGCTCGCCGAAGCCCGGCTCGCCGCCAATCCCCGCGACGCCGACGCCCTCTACGCCCGCGGCTGGTCCCGCGCCCTGCGCGCCGCCTACATGGCGATGGTCGAGCGCAGCTTTGGCGCGGCCTTCCGTATCGCACTCTCTGCCCACAGTGATGAAGTTCGCGTCCTGCAACTCGACCCCGACTACGTCGATGCCAAACTCGTCGTCGGCACCTACCAGTACGTCATCGGTGCCCTGCCCTTCGCCTTCAAATTCTTCTTCGGCTTTGCCGGCATCACCGGCTCCAAAACCCGCGGGATGGAGATGCTGCAGGACGCCGCCAATCGCGGCCCCATGATCTCGGTCGAGGCCAGCACCGTCATCATGCTCTTCCTCCGCCGCGAGGCCAAGTACCAGCAGGCCATCGAAGTCGTCCGCAACATCGAGCAGAAATACCCCCGCGACTTCCTCTTCACCCTGGAAGAAGCCAACCTCCGCAAAGACGCCGGCGAGGGCATGGCCGCCGTTTACGCCTACCAGAAGCTTCTGTCGGAGGCATCCCGTTCAGGCTTCTTCTTCGATCCCCACATGCAGCTCGCCTACTTCGGCCTTGGTGAGGGACTCAAGGGCCAGCGCCACTACGCGGAAGCCGCCCAGGCCTATGAACAGGCCGCCTGGACCCCAAACGCCGGCGCCGAACTCAAGCGCCGCTCCCTGGTCGCCGCCGGCAAATGCCGCGACCTCAACAACGAGCGCCAGCTTGCCCTGCGCGACTACCAGGCCGCCATCGCCACCGGCTCTGATACCACCCAGGGCGACATCGCCCGGCGCTATCTCAACGAGCCCTACCGCGAACGCTGATTGGGCGGATGGAACAAATCCCCCACCCCCAGCGTATTTTCAATCGAAGGTTGCTTAGCCCTTCGGGAGAGATATCCATGAACGCCTTTTGCAATAGCTGTGGCAGCCCCCTCGCCCCCGCGGCCCGTTTTTGCTCAGCCTGCGGCACGGTTGTGCCCATCGCCCCGCCGCCGGGGTCTGTGCCGTTTTACAATCCCCCGCCCCGCCTGATTCGCCCCATCGCGGGCCGTCAGTTTGCCGGCGTCTGCGCGGCGTTTGCCCGCTCCTACGGGTGGGATATCTCCCTGCTCCGCATCCTTGCCGTCGTGCTCGGCATCTTCGTCTTCCCCGTAGCAGAAATCGTCTACATCGCCGCCTGGATCGGCATCCCCGACGAAGCTCACCTTCCTCCGTCCGCAATCTGACCGGAGCGGGCCCACACCCGCTCCCTCACGCCTCCCGGCCTGACTCCTGTTCCCTGCCACTGCCCCCTCTCGTCCGCCTTTCTGCTACGCTCAACACAGCACATTTCAAAGGCAGACAGTACAGGACATTGGCAAAATCCACTCGCACCGCCCGCAGCACCGCCTCAGCACCTCAGCTTCCCTCCCGCCCATTTGCCGCCGCCGGCCCTGCCGCGCCGCTCACCTGCGGGCAGGTTTCCCTGGATGGTCTCGCTGCCGACTTCGGCACACCTCTGTACGTCTACGACGCGGCACAAATCTCTGCCCGCCTCAGCCTCTTCCAGTTGGCTCTGGCGCATCGCCCTCATCTGGTCTGCTACGCCGTGAAGGCCAGTTCCACCCTTGGCATCCTCCGCCTGCTCGCCGCCCAGGGTGCGGGTTTTGACATCGTATCGGGCGGAGAACTCGAGCGTGTCCTCGCCGCCGCCCCATCTGCTGCTGGCCGCGTCGTCTTTTCCGGCGCCGGCAAGTCCGTTCAGGAAATCGACCGCGCTCTGGAAGCCAACATCCTTGCCTTCAACGTCGAAAGCGAGGATGAGCTGGAACTGCTGGCCGCCCGCGCTGCCCGCCGTCGCCGCAAAGCTCGCTTCTCCCTCCGCGTCAATCCTGATGTTTTCGCGGAAACCCATCCCTACATCTCCACTGGCCTCCGCGAGCACAAATTCGGGATCGACATCCGCCAGGCCCGCCGCATCTACAACCAGGCCGCTGCCAGCAAATGGCTCACTCCCCACGGCGTCAGCGTCCACATCGGCTCCCAGATCCGCACCGCCGAGCCATTTGGCGCGGCCGTTGCACGCGTTGCCCGCCTCGTCCGCGACCTCGCCAAAGATGGCATACCCCTCACCTCGGTCGACGCCGGCGGTGGACTCGGCATCGACTACCACGCTTCTCCCAGCTTCGATCCTGCCGCCAAAGTCGCCGAATACGCGGCTGCCGTGGAAGCAGCCCTCAAGGGCCTCGACGTTACGCTACTGCTCGAACCCGGCCGCTTCATCGTCGCCCAGGCCGGCGCACTGCTCACCCGCGTCCTCTACATCAAGCGCAACGGCAAAAAAACCTTCGTCGTCACCGACGCCGCCATGAACGACCTCATCCGCCCGGCTCTGTACCAGGCTTTCCACGAGATTGTCCCCGTCACCCCGCGGCCCGGCAAGCTCGCCCCCGTCGACATCGTCGGCCCGGTCTGCGAGTCCGGAGACTTTTTCGCCCGCGACCGCAAGATGCCGCCGCTGGAGCCAGGCGACCTGCTCGCGATTCTCGATGCGGGCGCTTATGGCATGGCACAGTCCTCCAACTACAACACGCGCCCGCGCCCGGCGGAAGTGCTTGTGGAAGGCGCCACTGCCCAGCTCATCCGCCGCCGCGAAACGATTGCCGATCTGCTCGCCCCGGAGCTCCTCTAACTCCCTCATCCGGCAGGCCGTTACAATTCATTACACCCCGGATAAATCCATTTGCTGTATTGTTTCTGCGGAGGATTTCCGCGTGAAACCTAGTGCTCTGTTCATTCCCGTTGTCACCGCCGCCGTGCTCCTTGCCGGCTCGCTGGTGTCATCTGCTGACTCCCTTACCATTAAGACCGAGGACGGAAAAGTCCACGGCAAACTCATCAATAGCGGCGCAGTCCGCGCATTCCAGGGCCTGCCATACGCGGCCCCGCCCGTGGGCGACCTCCGCTGGAAGGCCCCGCAACCCGCCGCTGCATGGAAGGGCGAATTTGACGCCACCAAGTACGGCCACCACTGCGCTCAGGGCGCCGTCTTCGCCGACATGATCTTCCAGGATGGCGAAGGCAGCGAAGACTGCCTGAACCTGAACGTCTACACCCCGGCCAACGCCAGCCCCAAGTCGAAGCTGCCCGTCATGTTCTGGATTCACGGGGGCGGATATGCCGGCGGCGGCAGCTCAGAACCCCGCCACAACGGCGACTTCCTGCCCACCAAGGGCGTTATCCTTGTCACCATCAACTACCGGCTCGGCGTCTTCGGCTTCCTGGCAACTCCCGAGTTGGCAGCGGAGCAGGGTGGAACGGCAGGCAATTACGGCCTGATGGATATGGTTGCCGCGCTCGAATGGGTCAAGAAGAACATCGCCAGCTTTGGCGGTGACCCCGGCAACGTGACCATCTTCGGGGAGTCGGCCGGCAGCTTTGCCGTCTCTACGCTGATGGCGGCTCCCTCGGCTCGCGGCCTCTTCGCCAAGGCCATCGGCGAAAGCGGTGGCGCACTCAACCAGGGCACCATGGCTCTTGAGACGCTCGCCGCCCGCGGTCCCAAGGACGCGAAGCTCCTCGACGCACTCGAAGTGAAGACTCTCGCAGAACTCCGCGCGGTCCCAACTGCGAAGATTCTTGAGACAGTCGCCAAGCAGAAGGGGCTCAACTTCCCCCCCAACATCGATGGCAAGTTCCTCACGGAGTCGGTCCTGGACACCTACCTCGCTGGTCACCAGGCTCATGTGCCGCTCATCGCCGGGTTCAATCATGACGAAGGCAGCTGGATGGCAATGGGCATGGACGCGGCCAAGTGGGCCGAAGCCGCGAAAAAGCGCTACCCCGACAACACCGAAGAGTTCCTGAAGCTCTACCCGGGCTCAACCGATGCGGAAGCCAGGGCCTCGGCCACTGACTTCGGCGGCGACATGTTCATCGCTTTCGGCACCTGGAAGTGGATGGAGATTCACCGCAAGACCGGCGAGTCGCCTGTTTACCGCTACAAGCTGGACCTGGCCTCACCGCCGAGCAAGTTCCATCCCGGCTCCTTCGCCTTCCACTCGGACGACATCGAGTACATCTTCGGGACCATCGATACGCGGCCCGGCGCCGTGTGGCGGGATGAGGACCGCAAGCTCAGCGACCAGATGATGAGCTACTGGACGAACTTTGCCAAGACCGGCGACCCCAACGGCCCCGGCTTGCCCACCTGGCCCAAGTACGGCGAAGGCGACCCGGTCCTGCACCTCGACAACCCCATCACTTCTCGTCCGGACGAGAACCGCGCCCGCTATGACTTCTGGATGAAGCAGGAAGCCAAGTAGGCAAACATCCAAAACGAAAGCGGGGCAACTGGTTCATCCCAGTTGCCCCGCTCCTTTTGCCCTTCGGCTGACCTACCGCCTTCAATGCTTCTGCCCTAGTGGCTAATCCCCGAGGCCGCCACCAGCCCCTGCGGCTGAGCATCTGGAGTTGCGGCCGGCGTCAGAGTGTTGAAGTGGCTCTCGCTCGCAGAATTGATCGCATTCGAGTGATCCGGTCCCAATCCCAGCTTGATGAGGGCACGGGAGTCTGGCGTAATCCTTGTCTGCCAGCCCTGGTCGGCCTGGAACTTGACCATCGCGGCCTGCGTCTCCGCATCCCATTTCCCGGTTGGCTCACCCGTCAGATAATGCTCACGAATCAGCGCTTCCTGAATCGCAGTAGCGCGCTCAGGAGCAATCGTCTGCTGGCCGTGCAGCTTGGTCACCTTTGCTGCGGCAGTGTGCCTGGTGTGCTTGTGCCCGGTGCCGGCCTTTTTGGGAGCAGCAGCCTGCACAGGCACCACCGCCATTCCCGCAACCAGCACGATGCCGATGGTTCCCTTGAGAAAATTCATAGAAAATACCTCATGACAAAAACAGGGAAAGCAAACTCCCCGCCATTCTAGGCCTCTGCTGCTTTGCAAACAAGCGGGGCCTCTGCTTTTATCCGCGTCAGTTCCACGCCCATAGCCGGGGAAGGCAGTCTCCTGCCTTCCGCCGGCCGTAACGGTCGCTCGCAGCCTACGGCAGTGTTCCGCCCACAAAGTTGATGCCATCGGTGGGCCGCTTCGGGTTGACCACCTCAAACACCACATCCTGCCCCGACTTCAACCCACCCACAACCTTGTCAAACTGCTCGCGGGTTGCCGTTGCCTGCCGATTGATGCGCGTAATTGCCAGCCCAGCCACCAGCCCCTGCTGGTCGGCAAAGCTGCCCGGCACCACGCTCTGGATTACCATCGCGCCCGTGCCCAGCTTTGTCGCGGCCGCCGGCGGCAACTCCTTCACCGTGATGCCCAGCTTGCTCTCGCCGCTGTCACCCTTGTCGGCAGGCGCATCTTCCACGTTTCCGGCAATCTCGGCAAAGACCTTGTCGCGGTCGCCAATGGTCACCGTGGCTTCTTCCTGCTTGCCATCGCGAATGTAACCGATCTTTGCGGTTGTGCCCGGATGACGGCTGGCAATCTCGGCCACCAGGTCGTTGCCGTCCTTGATGGAACGCCCGTCGATGGAGATGATGATGTCGCGAACCTTGATGCCGCCCTTGTCCGCCGGTCCGCCCGGCGTTACAGACTGCACCAGCACGCCTGCCTTGAAGCCGTACATGCGGCCCACGGCGCTGGACAAACCTTCCTTGAAGCTGATGCCGATTGAGCCGCGCGTCACCTTGTGGCTCGGCGAAATCAGGTCGTTGTACACTGCACCACCGTGTTTGACGGCATGGCAAACCCAATCCCCTGGTACCCGGAGGACTGCGTAAAGATTGCCGTGTTTACACCAATCACTTCCCCGTTCATATTCACGAGCGGTCCGCCCGAGTTGCCCGGATTGATTGCGGCGTCGGTCTGGATAAAGTGCTGGAACTGCCCGCTGGCACCGGGCTCAATGGTCCGGTTCTTCGCGGAGATGATGCCGGCCGTCACCGTCTGCGACAAGCTGAACGGGCTGCCGATTGCAATCGCCCAGTCGCCCACCGCCGTGTTGTCGCTGTTGCCCAGCTTTACGGTTGGCAGCGGCTTGTCGGTCTCAATCTTGATGACTGCCAGGTCAGTCGCCTTGTCCGTGCCGATAACCCGCGCCTTCCGGCCCAGGTCCGTCGTATCCGGGTCGCTCGACAGCTTGACATAAATCTCGTCGGCCTTCTCCACCACGTGGTTGTTCGTGATGATGTAGCCCTTGGCGTCCACGATGAAGCCCGATCCCAGCGAATCCCGCTCCTGGCCCTGGTCATCCTGCTCGCCGGGCTGCTGCCCGCCAAAGAAGCGGTTGAAGAAGTCCTGGAAGTTTCCCTGGCCCTGCCCTTGCCCCTGCTGGTCCTGGCCGTCGCCTTCATCTTCCCCGTCACCCGGCTGCTGCGGAGCCATCCGCGCATGGGGATTCGGGCGCTTCCCCTTGTTCGCGCTCTCCTTCGGCAGAGTCCGGGTATTGATGTTCACCACCGCCGGGCCCACTTCCCGGGCAATCTGCGCAAACGCATTCGGCGCTACCGTCGTCGTGGGAATCTTCAGCGGCGTCGCATCCGCGCTGCTGTTCTTGCTCTCCTGCCCATGCACTCCGTGGGCCGTGTAAGACCCCACCAGAATCGCGGCGGTCATTACCGCCAGCACGGCAAACGTGGAAACCAGCGGGCGCTTACGCAGCCGCGCAAAAAAGCTGTTCATCTGTGGCATATTTCCTGCAACCTCGTCAGGGTGTTCGTCCCCGGTCTTTCCGGGGATGGGTGAAGATTCCTGTGGCACGCATCAACTCGCAGCACCAACTCTTAGTATACCCAGACGCAATTCCTGGTACTTACCTTCTCTAGACGCACAGAACTCGCAACAGTTGCGCCGCAGCCGGAGTTTCGGGAAATCTCATTTTCGTCGTGCTACCATCGGGCATGTTTGCCGCTCGCAGCACGCGCACCCGCCTCCTTCGCATCCTCCCGCTGGCCCTTGGTTCCCTCGCCATCGCCGCCCTCGCTTCAGCCCAGGCCCCCGCGCCCGCCGGCTCCGGCTCCATACGCGACCGCATCATGGCCCGCATCCTCGGCTCCGGCCCCTCAGCCTGGACGCCCGACCAGCTCGCCACCATGGATCGCCTGCGCGATGCCGCCATCTCTGACCCCTACGCGCTCAATCAGCTCCATCACCTGACTGACAACATTGGCCCCCGCCTCAGCGGCAGCCCCCAGGCCCAGCAGGCCGTGGACTACGTCGCCCAGCAGATGCGCGACCTCGGCGCAGAAGTCACGCTGGAAAAAACATCGGTCCCGCACTGGGTCCGCGGCCTGGAAACCGGCGAGTTGCTCACCTGGCCCGGGCAGGCCCCCGGCACCACGCAGAAAATCATCCTCACCACCCTCGGTAGCTCCGTCGCCACCCCGGCAGACGGCATCACTGCCCCCGTCATCGTGGTTGACAACTGGCAGCAGCTCCGCACACTTCCCCCTGACGCCGTCAAAGGCAAAATCCTCCTCTTCAACAAGAAGTTCGACAAGCAGCTCGCTGCCCAATCCGGCGGCATCTACTCCTACGGCGACGCCGTTGGTTACCGTGCTGCGGCCCCCATCGTCGGAGCCACCGTCGGCGCTGCCGCAGTCCTGGTCCGCTCAGTCGGAGGGGCCGAGTACCGCATCCCCCACACGGGCCAAACCCAGTACGCCCCCGGCATCGAAAAAATCCCCGCCGCCGCCGTCACCGCCGAGGACGCTGACCTGCTCGCCAACCTCGCCTCCCAGGGGCCCATCAGCCTCCACCTCACCCTGACCCCGCAAACCCTGCCCGACGCGCCCAGCTACAACGTCATCGCCGACTGGAAAGGCACCGAGCATCCCGAACAGGTTGTCATCGTCTCTGGCCACCTCGACAGTTGGGATCTCGGCACCGGCGCCATCGATGACGGGGCGGGAATCGTCGTCGCCATGCAGGCCATCCATCTCCTCCACCAGCTCGGCATCCGCCCCCGGCGCACCGTCCGCTTTGTCGCCTGGATGAGCGAGGAAGAAGGCTCCCAGGGCGCGGCCACCTACATGACCGAGTACGGCAAGGACGCCGCCAACCACATCGCCGCCATCGAGTCTGACCTCGGCGCAGGCCACCCGGACGGGGTTATGTGGGTCGGCAAACCGGCCCTCGAAGCCTGGCTACGCCCCATCGCGCAGGCGCTCGACCCCATCGGCGCGCAAACCTTCCGCTCCTCGCCGGAAGCCGGAGAAGACATCGGCGGACTCACGGAAAAGGGTGTCCCCAGCTTTGCTCCCGCCCAGGATTCACGCTTCTACTTCAACTATCACCACACCCCGGCCGATACCTTCGACAAGGTCAACCCCCGCGAGCTCAGCGAAAACGCAGCAGTTATGACCGTCCTCGCGTACGCCCTCGCCGACTCCGCAGAGCCCGCGCCGCGGTAAATCCCGTTCAACGCGGCAAGGCCAACCGTGCGCTCAGCACCAAAGAGCGCACGGTTGGCCTTGCCGTCCCAGCCGGTCTGGAATACATCCCTACTGCACAATCACGACATTGATGCTCCACGGCGCCAGCGTCAGGGCTACGGGCAGGCTTTGCGCTCCCAGCGTGGCGGTAGTCGGCGCCGCCCACACCGGCGTTGCCGCGTTGGTCTGGTCGTAGAGGGCCTTGCTGTACGTCGTCACCGTCACGCCGGAAGAGTTGGCTTTCCCCGCCACCGCAATCGTCACCGGCTGCGCAACCGTCGCATTCAGGTTGAACAGCACAACCGCTGTGCCTCCGGCATGGGTTGCAGCGTACGCCCGAATATCGCCGCTGTCCCCGGAGACACCCGCTGCCAGCACCGATTCCCCAGTGACCGCCACCTGGCTGAAAAGCTGGAATGCTCTCGCGGTCGGCGACATGGTCCCCAGCGATCCTGCTCCCGCGCATCCAGTGTCCGACGGCCCATCGGCAAAGACGTTATAAGCGCCAAACTGCTGCCACCCGTAGAGCGAACTCGACAGGTTTCCGCTCTTGCCATTGCAATTTCCAAACCCAATCCACCAGGTCGCCCTGGCAATGCCGTCGTTCATCATCTCGCCAAGCGCCTGGCCGGCATACAGCCCCTGTGTAATCGACATGGACTGCTTCCCTGGATTCGAGTACACCGTACCCATCTCGCCCAGGTAAATCGGCGTCCCCGCCTTTCCTGCTGCTGCCAGCTCAGCCTTCAGTGCCGAAATCGTCGCCGTCAAATCCTGCGCCGCCTTCGTCACCAGATAGGTATCGCTCTCGCTGAACGGTCCCTGGGGATACGAGTGAAGCTCCACAAAGTCATACGGTGCATTCGCCAGCACAACGGAATCCCACGCCGGCACATTCCCCGGATTCACAACCACCCCCACCAGCATTGCCGGTGCTGCCGCCTTGATATCCGGGTAGTACCCGGTCGACACCGCGCTCGCATAGGTGGCCGCATCGTTCTTTTTCGTATGCAGATCCGTCTCCCAGCTCCCGTACTCCTCGTTACCCACTGTCATGTGGCTTACATTCGCGCCCAGCTTCACTGCCTCCGCTGCCCAAGCCGCAGCCTCGGTGGGGTCGCCGGGCCCCGTGCAGGCAATATCCGTCCCGTAGTCTGCGGTCAGCGCAATATCCAGTCCCGCCGGAACCGCCAGGCTATTCACAAACTGCGCAAACGTCGCATTCCCGTTTGGTGTGCCACCGCACAGCGTGTTATTCGCCCAGTGGTAGTTGTCTGACCAAGACCCCCCGGGCCAGCGCACCGCCTTGATGCCCGCCGCTTGAAACGCCGAAACCACCCCGCTCGTCGTCGGATCGTACCAGGCCGCCATGTTCATGCCCAATATCTGGTCCGTCACCGTCACGCCAGTCGCAGCCCCCACCGTCACCACCGTCGGCGGAGCCGCGGTCACTGCAATCGCGGCAGAACTTCCGCTGGCCCCATTGAACGCTGCCGCACTCGCTGTATCCGGCGTATACACCGCCGTCAGCACATCGTTGCCCACAGCCAACGAACCCGCCGGCACCGCCACACTCGCCGCTCCCGCACTCAGTACCGTCGCAGCAGAGGTAAACCCACCGCCGGAAACCACCACGCTGCCCGTCGGCGTCGCCGTGCCCGCCGGCACTCCCAAAGCCACCGCCACCGTGAGCGGGTTCACCGTCGTAAGGCTCAGGCTTGCCGGCGTCACTGTCACCGTCGGCGTAACCGGCGTCACATAGCTCGCCGTCACCGTCGCACTCGCGTTCAACGTCACCCCGCAGTTGGTTCCGCTGGCATGGCTGCAACCGCTCCACGACACAAAGTTATTCCCGCCCGTCGTCGCCGCTGCCGTCAGGGAAACAACCGTCCCCTGGTTGTAGGTCAGCGTAAGACTCGTAGGGCCACTTGTTGTGCCATGGGTATCGGCAGGCGAGACCTGCACCGTCACGCCGCTTGCCGGATTCACAGAAGTCACCGTCAAGGTCTCGGTCACCACCGGCGGCGGCGTGATGGACCCTCCTCCACCCCCGCCACAGCCCGCCAGGGCCGCTACCGAAACAGCTGTCAAACACAAAACGGCAACTCTCTTCGCAACCACGGCGTCAGTCCTCGGATTCCTGGATTTTTATCTGCTTTCGGCCTTCCAATCCTATTCGAATTTGCCCGGAATCTCCCGACTATTTTCCTTCGCACAAGCTGTCACGCTGTCGTATCGGGAAGCGCTCGCTACGCCTCATGCGCGGTTGGCGGGTGCGGCTGCGGCATCAGCTCAGTCAGCGCAATCCCCAGCAGAATCAGCACCGCGCCCGAGGCCGGCCGCAGCCCCATCCGCTCGCCCATTGCAAACGACGTGAGCCAGGCAAACACCGGTTCCAGCGTCAATATCAGGGCCGTATGCGTCGGCGGCAAGATGGACTGCGCCCAGCTTTGAATCGAGAACGCCGCCGCCGTCCCCAGCAGCGCCACCACTGCAATCGCAAATCCCAGTCGCATCGTCCAGTGCACCTGCGGATGCTCCAGCAGGGGCGTGCTCAGTCCCAGGAACAGCGCACAGAACCCAACCTGCAGCAGCGCCAGCGGCTGAAAGCCAATCCGCGGCGAGGCATGGCCCAGCGCCAGGCAGTGGAAGGCAAAACCCACCGAGCAGCCAAAGGTCAGCAGGTCACCCACCCCAACACGGGCGAAGTCCGGCAACCCCATTCCGCCAGCCGCCGGCACCGTCAGCAGCACAATTCCGCCAAACGCCAGCAACGCGCCCAGATAGGCATTCCAGCGCGGCCGCCGCACTCCCGGTGGCCGTACGGCTTTTACCACGGAAAACAGCGGCACCAGTACCACGACCAGCCCGGTAATGAATGCCGATTTTGCCGGGGTCGTCTGCGCCAGCCCGGCCGTCTGGAACTGGTAGCCGGCGGCCAGGCACAAACCCACCACCGCACCCCACAGCAACTGGTGCCGGTTTATCTCTCGCCAGTGCCGGTGATAAGCCACCGCCAGTACGAGAAACGCAACCGTCATCCTGGTCAGGTTGAACGCCAGCGGCGTCGCATCCTGCAGGGCGTTCTTGATGACCACAAACGTCGTGCCCCACACCAGCACGACAAACAACATCAACAGGTAGGCGCGAAGCTTCATCGGGCAGCCGCAGCATCCCCGTCCGCATACACCATCTTTCCTGCCACCATCGTCGCCTTCACCTGCGTCTTCAAAATCTCCGGCGCCGCCACCGTCAGCAGGTTCCGGTCCAGTACAATCACATCCGCATCATAGCCAGGCGTGAGCTTGCCCTTCCGCTTCTCGGCAAATTCCGCATACGCCGCCCCCTGTGTATACGCATACAGTGCCTGCTCCCGGGTCAGCGCATCTTTGGGGAAGTAGGTCTTCGTCCCCGCTTCATTCGCCCGCGTCACCGCCGCATACAGCCCGCGGAACGGGGTCACCGGCTCCACCGGATAATCCGTGCCAAAGGCCAGCACCACGCCCTCATCCAGATACGCCTTCCACGCATATGAGTACGCTGCCCCGGTCCGGTCCCAGCCGGTCCATTGCCCAGTTCATGTCCGTCAGCAGATGGTTCGGCTGCATGCTGGCAATCACCCCCAGCTTGGCAAACCGCGGGATATCCGCCGGGTCCACCACCTGCGCGTGCTCCACGCGGTCCCTGTGTCCTTCCGCCACGGTCGGCCAGCACTTCGGCACCTTGTACGGGTTTTTGTCCTGCGGCGCCAGTTGCGGGCACGCGTCATACACCTGTCCAAAGGCATCCAGGGCCATCGCCGCCGCCCGGTCCCCAATTGCGTGGAAGCCAATCTGGAATCCCGCCTTCGCCCGCTCCACCGCCATCGCATTCAACTGCGGCTGCTCAAACTGCGCCAGCCCGGTGTTCTTCGGGTCATCCGCAAACCCGGCCTTCATCGCCGCTGTATGCGACCCAAGCGACCCATCCATTAAACCCTTCAGCATGCCCGTATGCAGCATCGGATCGTGCTCGTCATGGTGTGCACGATGCTCTTTCAACACCGCAATCGGGTCGGCAAAGGGCAGCCACTCGCTCACGCGCAAATCCAGCTTGCCTTCCTTCTCCATCTGCTCCAGTACCAGGAAATCTTCCCAACTCGACAGATCCTGCACGCTCGTCACCCCGTGGCTGAGCGCGTCATGAATCGCCAACTCCAGCCCCTTGCGCCGCTCCGCATCCGTCGGCTTGGGAATCACCTTGTACACCAGATCCATAGCGGACTCGCGCACAATCCCCGTCGGCTCGCCATTCGCATCCAGGTCAATCGCGCCACCCTGCGGCGGCACCGTCTTGCCGGTAATCCCCGCCGCTGCCAGCGCGGCCGAGTTGGCAATCAGGATGTGCCCGTCAATCCGCTCCAGCGCCGTCGGATGGTCGCCGGTAACCTTGTCCATCTGCTGCCGTGTCGGCAGCACCTTCTCAGTCCACAGGGTGTGGTCCCAGTCGCCACCCACCAGCCAGTGCCCCGGCGCAGCGGCGGCAGAGTACTTCGCCACGCTCGCCAGCATCTCAGTCAGCGAGCCCACGCCGGTCAAATCCACATTGAGCTTGGTTTGTCCCGCACCTGCCAGATGGGTATGCGCGTCATTCAGTCCGGCCATGGCAAACGCGCCGCCGAGGTCCTTCAGCTTGGTATGCCCATCGGCCAGCCGCTTCACTTCGGCGTCTGTCCCGGTAGCCAGCACCTTGCCATTCTGGATGGCAATTGCCTGCACCAGTTTGGGCTTGCCCTCGGCCAGCCCTTCCCCGGTCATAATCACCCCGTGGAAGAGCACCACATCGGCCTTTCCAACCGGCATGGCCGCAGCAGCACCCGTCTGTCCCAAAGCCGCAGGCGCAAGCCAAAGCCCGGCCCCAAGAACGCCAATTCCCACCAACGCAAAAGTACGCATGGGCGGAGTTTAGCAGACCCTATCGCCCGGCGGAACACCTGCGGCATCCAAATCCCGCGGTCTACACGCGCTCAATCATCACATCGGTCGACTTCATCAGCGCCGCCGCAGTCTGGCCCTTGCGCAACTGCATCTCGCGTACTACGTCTGCCGTAATAATCGATGTAATTCGCTGGTCACCTACCGCCAGCACCACTTTCGCCAGCAGCCCGCTGATGCGCACCTCTAAAATCGTGCCAACCAGTTGGTTCCGCCCGCTCACCGTCCGGAATCGCTCCCGCGAGCTCACGTCCGCCGGCCGGCTTGATGCCGATGCTGCAGGCAGCATCGGCGCCAGCACACTCTGCGGCACCCGATGGTGCCCGCCGGGCGTCCGAATCGTCTTCAGGCTCCCCGCCAATATCCACTGCTTGATCGTCGCGTAGCTCACACCCAGCGCGGCAGCAGCTTCGCGCGGCTTCAACAGCACATCCGCTTCAGCCATCTCCAACACCTCACATCACTGGCATGTGCCACAGGGGGGAGCGGCGCATCGATGCCAGAGTATAACGCCTGCCAAAACCGCCGTAAAATGCCCCGTAAACAGCATTTGCCAATTCCAACCATTATCACCTTAGAAAAATGCTTAAAATCGACTTATGAGCTTCTCTTCCCCATCCCATCTCTTCCGGCTCGCCGCGCTGACAGCCCTTGCCTCCGTTTCCCTGGCAACGGCGCACGCGCAAAGTTCCTTTGTCTCCCGCTACCAGGCACGTGTGAGCGCCACGCAGGCCCAGCAGCCCCACTGGGTGACTCCGCTCGTCACCGTCACGCCACGGCTCGAGCAGGAAATCCGCACCGACTTCCTCCGCCAGACCAACCCCAAGCTCTACAACACGTGGAACTACGGCAACTCCAAAGGCCTCGAACTCATCCCCGAACGCCACATCGAGATCCTCATCAACCTCCCGCCGTTCTTCGCCCACGAGCAAAAAAGTCTGAAGGACGGCTTCGGCGACTTCACCCTCAACTCCAAGTTCCGCTTCTACGCCCGCAATGAGGAGCACGGCAACGCCATCGTCACCGCCTTCCTGGCCGCCAGCGTTCCCACTGGCAAAGTCGGCGGCAGTTGCTGCGCTGTCGTCACGCCCACGCTCGCTGTCGGCAAGGGCTTCGGGCTTCTTGCCCTCACTTCCACCGCCGGCGGTTCCCTTCCCGTAACCAATGCCAAGGGCCTTGGCCACACCATTGCGTGGAACAACGTGGTGCAGTACCGCCTGGCCAAAACGGGCAATGCTCGGTTCTTCTGGCCAGAGTTTGAGCTCAACACCAGCATCTACAAGGGTGGCCCATCGGACGGTAAGACCCAGGTCTACGGCACCCCCGGCCTCGTTATCGGCCGCATCCCGCTCACCCACGATGCACAGGGCAAGCCCGGGCGCCTTGGCGTCACCTTCGGAGCGGGCGAGCAGATCGCCCTGACCCACTTCCACAACAACAATCACAACCTTGTCTTCACCGCGCGCATGCCCTTCTAGGCATTGCTCACTCGGCAACAGAAAGCCCGGGGAGTTCGAGAATCTCAGCCTCGAGTTCCCCGTTTTCTCGCACCGTGATCGTGGCGCAGGTTACCGGCAGCCGGAACCGCCGCGGCCCGCACGACCCCGGGTTCACGTACAGCACCCCGCGATGCCGGTAAATCCCAGGCCGGTGGCTGTGCCCGGCCAGTACGCAGGCAATCCCGGCTGCCCCAGGCTCAAGATCCAGCGCGCCCACATCGTGCAGCAGGTAGAAGTCCTTCCCGCCCAGCGTCACCAACTCCGTCTCCGGCAGCTCCGCGCACTCGCCATAAGTATCCACATTGCCGCGAATCGCCGTCACCGGAGCAATCGCCCGCAGCACGGTCAGTATCCCGATCTTGCCCACATCGCCGCAGTGCAGAATATGGTCTGCACCACCCAGCAGCGGCAGCAGCTCTGGCCGCAACAACCCGTGCGTATCGGAAACCACCGCAATCCGCATCGCTAAAGCCCCATCTGCATCCGCGTCCGCGGGTCAAGATAATCCCGCAGAGCATCGCCCAGAAAATTGAAGCTGAGCACTGCCAGCGCCATTGCCAGCGCCGGAAACACCACGAGGTGCGGCGAATCAAACAGGTGCCCGCGCGCGTCATTCAGCATCGCGCCCCAGCTCGGGGTTGGCGGCGGCGCTCCCAACCCCAGAAAGCTCAGCGTCGCCTCAGCCAGAATCACGCCGCCCATGCCGATTGCCGCCTGTACCAGCAGCGGCTGCACCATGTTCGGCAGAATGTGCCGGAAGAAAATCCTTCCCCCGCCCGCACCCAGCGCCCGCGCCGCTACCACAAACTCCCGCTCCTTCACCGCCAGCACCTGCGCCCGCACCAGCCGCGCATACCCGGCCCAGCCGCCAATCGCCAGCGCCAGCACCAGGTTCTGGAATCCCGGCCCCAGAAACGCGGCAAACGCAATCGCCAGCAATATCCCCGGCAGCGCCAGAAAGGTATTCATCGCAACAACCGTCAGCACCGTGTCCAGCCATCCGCCAAAGTACCCGGCCACGCCGCCAATCGTGAGTCCCAGCCCCAGCGAAACCGCCACCACAGTCACCGATACCGCCAGCGACAACCGCGCGCCAAACAGCAGCCGGCTCAGGATATCCCGGCCCAGTTCATCGGTCCCGCACCAGTGCGCCCACGACGGGCTCGCCAGCCGATGCACCAGGTCAATCGCACTGGGATTCGCCGGCGCAATCCACGGCGCCAACAGCCCCGCCAGCACAAATCCGCACAGCAGTACCATTCCCGTCACGGCCAGCGGCTGGCGACGAAAAATAAGCGTGATTGTCGTGTGCGTCATAGTGTACAAACCTAAGCATACCGCGCATCCTATCGCCGCACCGCGTGTCTGTATCGCTATGCATACCCCCTTGCACCACTTTGCTGTTTCGCTCGTTTGCCTGGGCACTCTCACCCTAACCCCGCTGGCTTTCGCCCGCGTCGCCGTCGCGCCCAGCCCTGCGGAGCAGCGCATCGTCGATCTTGCCAATCAAACCCGCGCCACTCTCGGTCTCTCCACCCTCAAGTGGGATTCAGACCTGGCACTCGCCGCGCGCCTCCATGCCGAGCGCGTTGCCGCAGAGCACACCATCTCGCACCAGTTTCCCGGTGAGCCCAACCTAACCTCCCGCGCCGCCATCGCCGGTGTCCATTTCTCGCTCATCGAGGAAAACGTCGCCGTCGCCGCAATGCCTGAGGTCATCCACGACGAGTGGATGCACTCCGAGCACCATCACGCCAACCTGGTAAACCCCGACATCGACACCATCGGCGTCTCAGTGATTGAATCCCCCGATGGTCTCTACGCCGTGGCCGACTACGCCGAATCCGTCACCGTGCTCACCGCCGAGCAGATTGAGGCCAAAGTCACAGCGCTCCTGGTTGCCACCGGCGTGGCCGTCATCACGGAAGCCGAAGCCGTCGCAGCTCTCCGCACAAGTTGCCTGCAGGACTCCGGCGTTCCCCCCGGCACCAAACCAAATCACTTCATCATGCGATGGCAAAGCGCCAGCCTCAGCGAGCTCCCTGACGAGCTTGCCTCCCGCATCCTTTCGCGCGGATACAAAAAAGCCGCTGTCGGGGCATGCTTCCCCCCTGCAGCCGATGGCGAAGACGCGTCCTTTACCAGCTACCACGTTGCCGTTCTGGTCTTTTAGCCGTTTACTCCGCCGCCCACAGCAACACCACAAACCGCGCCCCTGCGCCTGGCCCGCTTTCGACAGAAATCTTCCCGCCGTGCCGCTTTACAATCTGCGCAGCCAGTGCCAGCCCCAGTCCCACGCCGCCCTCGGCCCGCGACCGCACCTTGTCTGCCCTCCAGAACCGGTCGAAAACATGCGGCAATGCTGACGCCTCAATCCCGATTCCCGTATCCGCAACCGTCAGGGCAAACCCGTCGTCCACGCGCTGCACCGCCACATCCACCCGGCCAGCCTCGGTGTACTTGATTGCGTTATCCAGCAGGATCAGCACCAACCGCCGCAGTTCTGTGGCATCCCCCAGCGCAGTGAAATCCCCCTCCTCAACCTCCACCCCCAGCGCCAGCCCCTTCTCCTGCGCTGCCGGTTGCAACTCCGCACACAACTCCCGCACCAAGCCGGCCAAATCCACCGCACCCAGGTCGGCCCGCCTCTCCCGCGCATCTCCCCGCGCCAGCTCCAGCAGGCTCTCCACAAGCTTTGACATATGCCGCGCCTCCCGAACCACCTTGCGCAGCACCTCCGCCAGTTCCTCCCGCGTCCTTTCCTTCCTCAGGGAGACCTCGCCGGCTGTCTGAATCAGCGCCAGCGGAGCCCGCAACTCATGCGACGCGTCTGCGGTAAACTGCTCCACTGCCCGGAATCCACCCTCAATCCGCGTCAGCATCGCGTTCAGCGTCCGCGCCAGCCTGGCCAGCTCATCATCCGTTGCAGGAACCCGCAGCCGCGCCGCAAGGTCTGCCGGATCGATCGCCTCTGCTTCCCGCCGAATCTGCTCCACCGGCGCCAGCGCCCGCCGGCTCATCCAGTACCCCGCCGACGTCGTCAGCAGCAGCGCAATGGGCAGCAGCACCAACAGATAATTGCGGTACTCCTCCAGCGACTCCATCGTGTCTCGCAGGGGCTCAACCACATGCACGGTGAGGCCAACGCCGCCAACCACCAGGTGCGTGCTCGCCACGCGCACCGGCCATTTTCGCCCACCGGCCGTCTGCAGCCCAACCGCTCCATCTGCCCGCCCGTCTGCAAGCACTGGAAGGTGGTGCGTCCGCAGCACATCCGACTCATAGAGCACACCGTCCCCATCCCCGGTAATCTGCACAAAGACGCCTACAATCGCAGAATCGGATGACCCCGCCAGCACCCCCTCCAACTGCTCGCGCGTATTCAACCCACGATTCGCCACAAACGGTGCCACGCTCGCCAGCCGGTACCGCAAATCCCGGTCGATCGCGTGGTACATCGTCGCCCGCATGGCAAACCAGCTCGCGCCCGCAAACAGCGCCACAATCGCCGCACCACTGATGCAGTACCACAACGCCAGCCGCGCCTGAATCGTCAGCGTCTTCATTCGATACCTTCCCTCAGGCAATAGCCCAGCCCGCGCTCTGTATGGATAAGCCGCACCATCTCCGGCCGGTCCACCTTCGCCCGCAGATACCGCATAAAGACATCCAGATTGTTCTCGCTGACCTCGCGGTCGCCCCACACCATCTCGATAATCCGGCTCCTCGTCACCACCCGGCCCGCCGCCCGCATCAGCAGCTCCAGAATCGAAAACTCCGTCCGCGTCAGATCCAGCCTCTGCCCGCCGCGCACAGCCTCGCGCTTCTCCGTATCCACAAACAGATCCGCAAAGCGCATTTGCGCGGAAGTGCGCCCGGCAGCCACGCGCGTCCGGGCCCGTATCCGCGCCAACAGCACCTCAAAATCAAACGGCTTTGTCAGGTAGTCATCCGCACCGGCATCCAGCCCGCGCACAACGTCCTCGGCGGCATCCCGGCCAGTCAGCAGCAGAATCGGCGTCCGAATCTTCTGCATCCGCAGCCGCTTCGTCACCTCAAATCCATCCATCACCGGCAGCATCACATCCAGCAGCACAATATCAAAGCTGTGCAGCTCGGCCTGCCGCAACCCTGACCCGCCATCGTGGCACACCGTTACCAGGCAGTTCTCGTCTTCCAGCCCCTGCCGCACAAAGCCGGCAAGCTCCCGGTCATCTTCCACAACCAGCACGTTCAGCGCGCTCTGGAATGCTTCACCCATGCCTTGCTCCCCGTTCGCCAACTGCTACTTCCGGCGCGTCGCGCGTCCGCCATCCAGGTGAACCGTAAACCCCACCATCGGCGTCAACTCATGCGCCCCCGGATCTGCCGACGCTTTGCCGTACTCATTATGCCAGTACCAGAATCCGCCCTTCACATCCAGCAACTGCGCCCGATGAAACACCAGCGCGCCCACATCCACCGCAACCCAGTTCTGTGTCAGGAACTCGGTCAACGTCCGGCTGCCAAACGAGTCCTTTCCCTTTGCCGTATTGAACTCCATGATCCCGCTGTACGCCAGATGCACCTTGCCTACGGCAAATGGCAGCATCCACGTCGGCTCAATATTGAAGTTCGGATCATAGTTCTCTGACTTGCCCAGCACGCCCTCGTGATTCCACTCCTTGCGCGCATGAAAGCCCACATTCAGATATCCCTTCGGCACCGCAAACTCAATCTTCGGCCCAAAATACAGCGTACGTTCCGCCGGCGCAAACGAGGAATTCTTCGTCTCCAGATTCGCTCCCGCCTCAACCGCCACATTCCGCACCGGCCCGAACTTGAACGCCCTTGAGTGGCTCAACTCGTTCAGCCCCAGGCTCGACCGCAGAATCGCATACAACTCTGCCGCGCCCGTTCCCCCGCCATTCGCCGGCTCAGCCATATTCGACTTCGCCACCGACACATCTGCGAAGTTGCTGCCCAGCGACCAGAATCCGTTGTGCGTGTACTCCACGGTGTTTCGCACAATATTGGCCGCGTTCGGTGAGTTCGGCATCATCACAAACGGAGTCCGGTACTTTGACCCATACCAGTAGGAGATATCGTCTGTATTCGGGGGGCGGAATCCGCCCGGCTTCCCCGCCTGCGGCGCGCCTGCCCCGGCCTCCTGCGCAAAGCTCACAAAAACCCCCGCAACCGCGAATACCGCGATGGCCACCAAAACCGCGCGCCAGATCCCGCTCAACCCTGTCTTCCGCTTCAAATCAACCTCCTCATTGCCTTCTGAAGCAGAATGACAACCCAACCTGAAATCCATCTGAAGCCGGGAAACAAATCATCAAATCCCGTCTCCCCGCACCCCGGCTGCTTGACCTCATCCATCCGCTGCGACACCGCCGCATCCCAACCCGGTCACCCCCGCCGTATACTTGCACTGTGGATACCACCGCCCTGCCACTCTTTCCGGATCCCAACGGCGACCCCGCTCCAGCCGCAGCGGCAGCCGAGCCAACGGCCCAGCCCGGCGCCGCCCCCGCGCCCGCTCGCCCCCGCGTGCCCCGGAGCAAAGCCGCAGCCAAAGCAGAGCAGCCCACCCCGCAACCAGACGCGGAAGTCGTCATCATCGGTGCCGGACTCGCCGGCCTGAACTGCGCCCGCGAGCTCACCTTGGCCGGCCGCTCATGCCTCATCCTTGAAGCCGCCGATGCCCCCGGCGGTCGCGTCCGCACCGATATCGTCGATGGCTTCCGGCTCGACCGCGGCTTCCAGGTCCTGCTCACCGAATACCCTGAAGCCAAACGCGTCCTCGACTACGACAAGCTCGCCCTGCGCACCTTTCTGCCAGGCGCACTCGTTCGGCAGGGGGGCAGCTTCCACCGCTTTGCCGACCCCTTCCGCGAACTCCGCAAAGGCATCGCCTTCGCCACCGACCCTATCGTCTCTTTCGGCGACAAGCTACGCGTAGCCAAGCTGCGCCGCAGTTGCCTCGCCGCAGACGACGCCTCCCTCTTCTCCGCTCCAGAAGAGACCACCCGCGAGTTCCTTCGCCGGTCCGGCTTCACCTCGGCCATCGTCGAGCGTTTTTTTGAGCCTTTCTTCGGCGGCGTCTTCCTGGAACGGAATCTCGTCACCTCCGCGCGCTTCTTCCGGTATCTCTTCCGCCTCTTTTCCCTCGGCTACGCTGCTGTTCCGGAGCTGGGCATGGAGGAAATCCCCCGCCAGCTAGCAGCCGCTCTCCCGGCCGACTCCATTCGCCTGAACTCCGCTGTCCGGTCTCTTGAAAAGATCGACCTCGGCTGGAAGATTGAAACCACCAGTGGCATTTCTCTTACCGCCGGCCAGCTCGTGATGGCCGCCCGCGAGCCCGAAGCCAAAGCCCTGCTCGCCGGAGTTCGCACGCCCGGCCCCGCCCCGGCGCGCAACTGGAACCGCACCACCACCTTCTACTACGCCACCACCACATCCCCCATCGACGAGCCCGTCATCGTGCTCAATGGCGAAGGCCGCAGTGCCGGCCCCATCAACCACCTCGCCGTCATGAGCCTGGTCTCACCGGCCTACGCGCCCCCCGGCGCTCACCTGGTCTGCGTCAATGTCGTTGGCTCAGCTCCCGAGAATGACACCGGCATGGAGGCACTCGAAGTCGAGGTGCGCAATCAGCTGCGCCGCTGGTTCGGCCCCTCCGCCAACTCCTGGCAGGTCGTCGGCGGCTATCCCATCGCCCACGCCCTCCCGCTGCAGCTCAGTATGGCTCCCCATCGCCCTGCCCAGTCCGATACCGGCATCCTCCTCTGCGGCGATTACCAGACGACCGCCTCCATCCAGGGCGCTCTCACCTCAGGCACCGCCGCAGCCAGTTTCCTTACCGGACCTCAAAGCTGATCCCATCGCCAGGGCTATCCAATCGAGTGCTCCCGGGCCCCCTCCCCACCCGCCATATCCCCTCCCCCCACCAGCTTTTTTCACAGCTTGGGCCCATCCTCTTTGACGCAAGCCGCCCACTTTGATATTTTTAGAGAGTTGCACGAAGTTCCTCAGTAGCTCAATGGCAGAGCATTCGGCTGTTAACCGAAGGGTTGTAGGTTCGAGTCCTACCTGAGGAGCCAATATTATCTCCCTATAATCCAACCACTTAAGCAAAATCCAAAGAACAATGTCCTGCTTTTCTAGCGCAAGGGAAATTTCCCTCTTGGCTTCGTGCCGTCCAGCGGGTATCAGCAGACAGAGGATTTTTCCCTGTGGTTGTCTCTGTTTATGCCCGGCACGCAACAAAGTGGCCACAGAGTAAAGAACGCGGGCCAATACCGCCGATGCAAGTGCCCCTTCTACACCCATGCTGACGCTCCATTCCGCGAAGCGGCAAAGTACGGGCGCAGCCGTGGTCGTCTTTCCCCGTGGCGGCTATTACTTCCTGGCCATTGAGCATGTGGGTTCAGAGGTTTGCGACTGGCTGACCTCAGCGGCGTCAACTGTATGGTGCTGAAGTGCCGTGTTTCGGAGACCGGGCCGTATCCCAAGTATTCTGCTGCATTGGCTGACGCTCAGCGCGCGCTCGGGCTGGTGCAATTGCACGCGGCCGAGTGGAAGATGGGTCCTGAATGTGTCGGAGGGTTGGGCTCCTCAGCGGGTGGGCATCTGGCTGTGGCGCTCAGAACCCACAATCAGCAGCGGGTCTATAATCCGATTGATGCTGCCGAAACGCTCAGTTGCCGCCCAGACTTTACCGTGCTGGTCTATCCTGCTTGCCTGTCGATACCTGGCCAGAATTTGATGGCGAACAAGGACTTGCTGACGACCGCCCAGACGCCGCCGATGTTTCCTGTTCAGGCCGAGAATGACCCGTATGTCGAGAGCGCAATCGCTTCTTATGCGGCGCTGAGAAGCGCAAACGTTCCTCCGGAACTCCATCGATACGCCGAGGGCGGGCATGGATTTGAATTGCGGCAGACTGCTCTGCCAGTGACTGGTTGGCCAGGCAGCGTGGAAGCATGGCTGAAGACAATCGGGATTCTGAAGACGCCGAAGAAGTACCCGCTCCGCGTTCAAAAATTTTTGCGGATCGGTGACACCAACACCTGTTACGGAGATCAAGATGAGCCTGAATCGCAGAGAACTTCTTAAATTGCTGCCAGCCACTGCGGCAGGAACGGTGAGCTCTGGAGGCTATGCAGCGGAAGCGGCAACCGGGCCTGCGCTGGAATATCTTCTGGCCTGCAGCCAACTTGGTTTTCGGCCATCATCGCCCAAGACGCTGACCCTGGTGCCACTGGGAAATTCGTCGCACTTTCCACTCCGCATTCCCTTTCACGTCCAGTTGGCAGGATACGCACTGCCGCGCAAAACCATTGTCCCAGCGGCCTGGAAGAACCCGGTTGGCGATTGGCCTTATGATCTGGGAACAACTCCGTGGGCTGAGACGGAAGAGGTACGCCGCGCCAAGTCAATCTACAGTGGTGAACTCGTACGCAAGGAAGACAGATGGGGAGCAGTTTGGCAGGCGGATTTCAGCGAGTTTCAGAAGCCTGGAATTTATCAGATTGAGACGGAGTGGAAATTTACACTTCCCTTTCAGATTGGTGACGCGCTCTATGAGCGAATTCTTCGGGGATACATGGTCTATCTCTCGTCTCAGCGTGCAGGTTGCAGGGTGCCGGGGATTCGCCCCGCGGAGAACACCGACGACGCGGTATTGGATACAGATGGCAGCTTTGTGCCGGTCTCAGGTGGATGGTTTGATGCAGGCGATGCGCGAAAGAATATGGCGCTGACTTCATTCCATTTGGAGGCATTGACGAATCTTTATGAGTTTACCGACGTCTTTCGGGGCCAGATACGCGAGGAGATTGCGTGGGGCAATCGCTGGGTTCAGGCCATGATGACCGAAGACGGAAATGTGTGGGAAGACGTTGGTGGAGGAAACCTGACGGGTAGCTACGAACACGACTGGTGGAATGAGAATCATCCGGGGTGCGCGGCCAACAATGACGGCAACCGAATCACTGACAATATCCCCATGAGCGGCGATGAGCGCAAGATTCGTACTGCGTATAACCCATGGGTGCAATTCGGATTTGTGCGGCAACAGGCAATGATTTCGCGTGTGGTGGAAGAGACAGACGCTGCAAGATGCCTGGCACTGGCTGATAAAGCATGGCGGTACGGCGCAAAACGCGGACACGATGAGCGCACCATGTTTGTCAGTGGCCAGTTGCGAGCCGGCATCGAACTGCTGCATGCAAACAGTCATGCTGTAACGTCGCAGGAGATATCCTTGTTGGCCAGAGCCTTATTGGATCGGCAGGACACAGGCAGCGAAGGTTTGTCTCACTACTTTCTGGAGAAGGATGGCAAGGACGCCTACCGCAGCATTGCCTTTTCTTGTGACCCGCCATTGGCGCTATTGCGATTGTGCGAGCTCAAACTGCCCGGCACAGAGGCTCTGCTTTCAGAGGCGGAGATAGCAGTCAAACATCACATCGATCACTTTCTATTGGCGGATGCGGCCAGTAATGCCTATGGGGTTACGCCTTATGGCGCGTACGTGCGCATGAATCTGCCCGAGGCGCAGACGTATCGCGATGCGGGCAGAGGGCGGGGCGTCAGGACGTTTATTCAGCCTTACAATTTTCAGTTCATGGTGCATGGGACGAATGGGGTCCTGATGCATCAGGCAGAACTGCTTGCTCGAGCAGGCCGATACTTTAACGAACGCATTTATCGTCACCATGCCGAGCGGTTGCTGCAGTGGAGCATGGGCCACAACCCCACCGGCCTCAGCACATTCACGGGCATCGGATGGAAACATCCAGTGGGATTTTCGATGGTCAACCTCAAGATTCCTGAGGCGGTACTCAACGGATTTGCGGGGCGCCCCGATGACTCTCCCTACCTTCAGACTACAAATCAGATTCAGTGGAACACCCAGGAGGTTTGGGGAATCCCGTACATCCATGCGATTGGTGCAATCACGAACCTGTAGCTCGTGCGTCTACGGGTGGTCACACATGGGATGCTGGAGCCCGGGAGGGCTTCCGAGCCGATGTGCGCGTCGCATGGACGCATCTGTTCAACGGCGGCTATTCCCTGCAGTAAGTGGAGGCTCCGGGCCTGGGCGACGCGCCGTTTGCCGAGCCTGTGGTGCTTGCCGATAGCGCGAGCAGCGGGATTCACGCCATCTCACTGCCGGGTGCATGAGCGCGGCCAGGTGCCGGGACCGGAGGTCGAGAGCGAAGGCCCATAGGGTATATTGGTTTCATCTTTTGAGGATAAGCAGAGATTCCGAATGACCGCCGAAATGCCAGGACCGCTGCCAGTTTCCCCCTCTGAAGCAGCTCGGGTTGTCCAATCCGTATATGGATTCAGCAGTTTGGCGCGCAGCTTGCCAGGAGAGTACGACAACAATTTTGCAATCACCACGCCGGACGGTCGCGCCTACGCGCTCAAGCTGATGCATCCCAGCCGTGAGCCGGCATTCATTGACATGCAATGCCGGGCGCTGCAGCATCTGGAACTCCGTGCTCCTCATCTCTCTCTGCCCCGTGTCCAGTTGAGTCAGGATGGAGCGGCCTTCACGCAGGTGCGTCTTGAATCTGGCGAGCAACGCTTTGTCTGGATGCTCAGCTTTCTGCCTGGAAAAGTTCTGGCTGAGGTACGGCCACACTCCAGCGAACTCCTGCACGCGCTGGGTTGCATGCTTGGTGAAATGGACAGTGCGTTCCAAAGCTTCTCCCATCCTGCGGCAGCGCGCCCTTTCCGATGGGACCTCGCTCAGGCCGGATGGATCAGCGAACATCTGGGATCGGTGGAGCATCCTTTCCGACGGTCATTGCTGGACCGGATACTGCGGCTTTATCAATCGCAGGTGGTGCCGCTGCTTCCGAGTCTGCGCAAGGGCGTCGTCTATGGAGACGCGAACGACTACAACGTGCTTGTTGCAAGCGCGCGCGGGCGCGAAGTTGTCAGCGTCATTGATTTCGGAGACATGCACGACGGGCTTGTCGTATCAGAGGCCGCGATTGCCGCAGCGTATGCGATTCTGGGCAAGCGCAGACCGCTGCCGGTTGCAGCTTCGCTCATCGCCGGCTTTCACAGCAGGTTTCCGTTGGACGAGGCCGAGGTATCGGTCCTGTTTCCGCTGATTGCGATGAGACTCGCCGTGAGTGTGGTCAACTCCGCAATACGCAAGGTTCTGGTGCCAGACGATCCTTACGTTACGATCTCGGAGGCACCGGCATGGGAAGCACTGGAACGGCTCTCCAGCATTCATCCGCGCATTGCGCATTGCTTCTTTCGTCAGGCTTGCGGGCTTTCGCCATCTTCTGCCTCTGACCGCCTGCGCCATTGGCTGGTGCAACATGGCAACACTGCCGCACCGGTTTTGGACGGGGATCTTCGCACCACACCCTCACACGTTCTCGATTTGAGCGTCGGGAGCACGCTTCTGGGAGCAGACCCGCGCAACGCTGAGACGTCGGCATTCTCGAAGGCGGTCGAAGACGAAGTCAATCGTGCCGGGGCATCCGTCGGGGTCGGCAGGTACAACGAAGCGCGCCCCATCTATGCCTCGCCGGCATTTTCTGAAAGTGACAACCCCACGGACGAACGCCGCACGATTCATCTGGGAATCGACCTGTTCCTTGCTCCCGGTTCCAGGGTACGCGCACCCTTCGAGGGCACCGTCCATACCATCGCCGACAACAATTCGAGATTTGATTACGGCCCGGTCGTCATTCTGAAACATTTCGCCGAGGCCGACCAGGAGTTCTTTACCCTCTACGGCCATCTTTCGCGCGCAAGCATCGCGAAGCTCTCTGTGGGGCAGCAGGTCGCAAGGGGCCAGGCCTTTGCCGAGATTGGAAGCGCCGACGAGAACGGGAGCTGGCCGCCCCATCTTCACTTCCAGATCATCTCGGACTTGCTGGAGATGGACGAACGCTTCCCCGGCGTAGCTCTGGCTTCGGAAAGAGGGTTATGGACAGCGTTGTGTCCGGATCCGAATCTGCTGCTCGGTATTCCGGCCGAGCGTTTCCCCGAGGAAGAATCCTTTGACCAGACGCTCGCGAACCGGCGGGCGGTGCTTGGCGGCAGCCTCAGCGTTTCCTACCAGCGTCCGCTCAAGATTGTGCGTGGCTGGCAACAATATCTTTACGACGATACCGGGCGCGCCTATCTCGACGTTTACAACAACGTTCCGCTCGTTGGTCATAGCCACCCTCGCGTTGTCAGCGCCGTGCAGAAACAGATTGCGCTGCTCAATACCAATACGCGCTACCTGCATGACAACGTTTTGCGATACGCGCAACGCCTGACAAGCACATTGCCCGAGCCGCTGCGGGTCTGCTTCTTCCTCAATTCAGGCAGTGAAGCGAACGAACTTGCCCTGCGGCTGGCCCGAACCCACACAGGCTTTCATGACATCATCGTTCTCGACCACGCGTATCACGGCCATACCAGCACGCTGATTGACATCAGCCCCTACAAGTTCAACGGGCCGGGTGGAAGCGGTGGCAAGAGTTGGGTGCATGTGGCTCCGCTGCCGGACGACTACCGTGGCCTGTACCGGCGTGGCGAAGGCGACCTGAGCGCAAAGTATGCCGCGCATGTCGGGGACATGGTTGACAGCCTGGCAGCCAACCAAGGGGGGGCAGCGGCTTTTATTGCAGAAACCATGCCCAGCGTTGGTGGCCAGATTGTATTCCCGCCCGGATATCTTGCCCAGGCGTACAGCAGGGTTCGTGATGCCGGCGGCCTGTGCATTGCCGATGAAGTTCAAGTCGGTTTTGGACGATTGGGTACGCACTTCTGGGGATTCGAGACTCAATCTGTCGTGCCCGATATCGTCGTGTTTGGCAAACCGATCGGCAACGCGTTTCCCCTTGCCGCCGTGGTCACCACCCCGGAGATAGCAGCGTCCTTCAATAACGGCATGGAGTTCTTCAGCACCTTCGGCGGCAACCCCGTCTCCTGCGCTGCAGGCCTTGCCGTGCTGGAAGTTCTCGAAGAGGAGCAGTTACAGCAAAATGCTCATCGAGTCGGCACGCGGTTGATCCAGCAGCTCAAGAATCTGCAGCAGGGTTATCCGCTGATTGGCGATGTACGCGGAATGGGGCTGTTCCTCGGTCTGGACCTGGTCCGCGACCGTGGGACCCGCGAACCGGCGACCGAGGAGGCATCCTACGTCGCGAACCGGCTCCGCGAATGTGGCGTGCTGACCGGAACCGACGGCCCGCATCACAACGTGATCAAATTGCGGCCGTCGCTGATCTTCTCCGATGCGGACGCCGACTTGTTTGTCGCAACGCTTGAGGCCGTCCTCCGGGAAGACCGGTCGCAGCCGCCTGGCCGATAGAGAACGCGCAAGAATGGCCTGATTCTGACATCAGGAACCTGCAAATCCCTGATCGTCAGGCCAATCCCGTGTCCTCACCCGGAACACGAGGACACGCTACTCGACCGCATTGGCCGCAATCGTCGCCCGATACCACTCCGCACTCAGCTTTGGCGTCCGCTTCTGGCTTTTGAAGTCCACATAATAGATTCCGAACCGCGTGCTGAAGCCGTCGGACCATTCAAAGTTGTCCATCAGACTCCACAGGAAGTAGCCCTTGACGGGGTAGCCCTCTTCCGCCGCACGATGCAATTGCGTCAGATGCGCCCGCAGGTACATCACACGGTCAACATCCTCCACGCGGCCGTCTGCGGTCAGCACGTCGTCGGAGGAGGTGCCATTCTCAGTGATGTACATCAGCGGTACCTTCTCTGGCCAAAGTTCGCAGATTGTTCGCACACCCCAGTAAATGCACTCAGGGCTAAGCCGAATCCACGTCGAGGCCATGTGCGGATGCGAAGTGGGCACCGGCTCAATGGCATATCCCTGCTTGGAGTCGTCGGCCCGCACGTAGTCCCCGTGGTAACAATTCATGCCGATGAAGTCGAGCGGGCTGCTGATCGCCTTCATGTCGCCCTCCGCAACCTTCGGGGCATTGGCTCCCTCGCGGGCCAGGTAACTGTCAGGGTATTTGCCGTCGAGAATCGGTGCAAGGAAGGGCGCATTGTTATCACGAAATGCCTTTCGCACCGCCTCAATATGCTCCGGTGTTTCCATCACCGGGCAATAGAGCTTTGGATCTTCCGCCAGCCCGACTTTGGTACCCGCGGGAGCATGGGCGCGAATCGCCTGCACCCCCAGGCCATGCGCCAGAATGGCGTGGTGCCGCACCTGGTTCACGCCGGCGGCATCCAGCTTCAGACCCGGAGCGGAGACGCCGCTCTTGTAACCATCGTCGGTAAACGAATCAAACTCGTTCGTCGTCATGAAGTGCTGTACCCTGTCGCCCAGCCGCTTTGCCACAAAGCCCGCATAGTCGGCAAAGGCGTAAGCTGTGTCTCGCGACTGCCAGCCTCCCGGCAGCGCTTCTGGCAGGTCCCAGTGGAACATCGTTACGTACGGCGCAATCCCGTTCTTCAGCAGCTCATCCACCAGACGGTCGTAGTACTCCAGCCCCTTCGGGTTCAATGGAGCCTTGCCCGTTGGAAAAATCCGCGGCCACGCAACCGAAAACCGGTACCCCTTGGTTCCCAACCCCTTCAGGAGCGCAACATCCTCCTTCCACCGGTGGTAGCTGTCGTCGGTCACATCGCCGTTGTCCCCATGGTTGATGTTGCCCGGCTGGTGCGAGAAGGTATCCCAGATCGAAGCGCCGCGCCCATCCTCCGCAACTCCGCCCTCCACCTGGTAGGCCGCTGTCGCGCAGCCCCACACAAAGCCTTTCGGAAAAGCCAGGCGAACCGGCTTGGGCTCTGCCAGCAGGAACTCCGGCAGAGTCATCCCCGAACAGACCGCAGCCGTGGCTGCCGCTGCCTTGCCAAACCCCCGGCGTGTTATCAATCTCATAGTCCTGTCCCTTTCCATGCGCGATGTGGTCGATTGGAGCACCTGGCTGGATTGGTGCCAGGTGGAAAGCGCGCAACTGGACGAAAAGAACCCCGCGCTCCACTCGCACTTCGGCTTCAGGCCAGTTCAGAGTACGTCCCTGACTGAATGTTGGCAAGACGGGGAAAGCGGCAAAGACCGCAGCCAGCGACTGTTACCCGAGACAACCCCCATCCTTCCAGTACACTTTCGCTCCATCCAGTCCAAAGTCGGGCCATTGCCAGCCAGTCTGCGTCAATCCAGAGAGGGGCAATCCAGCCGTGGTATCGCCCGTTGTTTCTCCCTGCAGTTGATGTGCCGCTCGCTGCGCTACACTGAGGTTCAAACCTTGCAGTGTGCAGGCTGGCGGTGGCAATTGGCCGGTTCTGGGTATGGTGCGCACTTGCGGGGTCTTCCCGTAACAAAATTCCCGATGCACCGGTCGTGTTTATGAACTGCAGGCTAGAAATTCCCATGCTGCCGCACCCGGTCAGAGAGGTGACGGTCGACCAATTCCCTTTCCTTATCGGACGCAGCCTGCAGCACGGCAATCACCTCGTTCTGGAGGATTTACGCATCTCGCGGCGCGCAGCGGCCATTGTGGAAATCGACCAGCAGATTTGGGTGGAAGACCTTGGGCAGGCAAACGGCCTGTATGTCAACGGCGAACAGGTGCAAAAGCGCCAGTTGAAGGGGAAAGACCGCATCCGGTTTGGCCTGGAAGACGCCTGCACGCTGGTTTTCCATTCGGCCCCGCAACAGACCGCCACTTTTGCTCCAGCCAGAATTCAGGATCTGCTGGGGTCGCTGAGCGGCACACAATCCACCGATCTCCATGGCCTGCACATCCTGCTGGAAGCGGCTTCGCTGCTGCAGTCGGGCCTGCCGCTGGACTCAGTCCTTGCTGCCATCCTGAACCACGCACTCGGGGTCACCAATGCGGATCGCGGCATGTTTCTTGAGCGCGGGGAAGACGATGCAATGCAGGTCCGCTTTGGACAGGACAAAAGCGGGGAGCCTTTGCCCCAGGACGCAATGAACCCCAGCCACACCGTCATCCGCCAGGCAGTGGCGCAGCGCTCGATTGTCATCAACGAAGATATTCTGTTGGCCGAGCGCAAAGTTCAGACAGCGCAAAGCGTGATGATTCAGATGCTGCGGTCAGTTTTTGTGCTGCCCCTTTACGCCCGCGGGTCAGAGGGAACCGACGAAGAACTGCTGGGAGTCCTTTATCTCGACTCCAAGCGGACGGCGGCATTTTCGGCGCTGGAAAAGCAGATTCTTGAAGCCCTTGGCGCACAGGCAACCGCGATTCTCGAAAACGCCAGACTGCTGCAGCGAGAGCGGGAGCGCCAGCGCCTTGAGCAGGAGTTGAGCATTGCCCGCGAGATTCAACAGGGCTTGGTGCCCCATGGAATTCTCGAATTCCCGAATCTGACGATTACCGGCATCCACATGCCCTGCCACGAAGTTGGCGGAGATTACTTCGACATCTTCCCACTGGAAGATGGCCGCATCGCCCTGCTGGTATGTGACGTGGCCGGCAAAGGACTCGGTGCCGCGCTACTGACGACCATGCTGCAGGGAGCCATGTCTGGACTGACCCTCGATGCTGACCCGTTGCGCGTGGTTCAGCACCTGAACAAATTCCTGTGCAACCACGCCAATGTGGGCCGCTACGCCACCATCTTTCTCGGCATGCTCGACACCTCCGGATTGCTTGAATTTGTCAGCGCGGGCCATCCCTCTCCGCTGTTGATTCACGGCGAGCAGGTCTCGGAGATCTTCTCCGGCGGCTCCTTCCCCATCGGACTTATTCCTGAAGCCAGTTATGACGCCAAAAAGATTCAGCTTCAGGAAGGAGATACGCTGGTGCTATTCTCTGACGGCGTAACTGAGAGTGAAAATACCTCCGGCAAGCTCTTCGAAATAGGCGGACTTGCAACCGCCCTTACGGGCAAAGCGAATTTGGCGCTTACCGATCTTCAGACCGAAATTCTGGCTGACATACGAAGGTTTGCCGCAGGCGCAAAACAATCAGACGACGTTACTCTGGTACTCGTGCGTTACCAGCCACAGGTGTCATCCGTAACCTGAGGCCCTGGTGCAAATCCTGAGCCAGCGACAAAAATTTACACGACTTTCAATTTCCGCCAGTACGATAGAAACGTCAGGCCCGCCCCAGGGCAATAAGTTTTCGAGAGGATCACGGATGCAATTCTCCAGCGAAGTCATTGAAGGAAATGTCACTCGGGTTCATTTGGAGGGGAAACTCGACATCGTCGGCGCAGCCGAAGTCGACCTTCGCATGAATGTGATTGGGGGCAGTGCCAATCATCTCCTCGTGGATCTCAGCGGTGTCACGTTTCTGGGCTCGATGGGTCTTCGTTCTCTGGTTGTGCCGGCCCAGGTTGTTCGCCGTCGCGGCGGCAAGGTCGTGATTCTTTCGCCAATCCCGATGGTTGAAAAGGTACTCGAGGGCAGCCGTATCAACGAGATCATCCCCGTCTTCCACGACCTGGCATCCGCTCTCGCATTTTTGGGCACCCAGGGCTAGCAAAATCGCCGCCCAGAACCGTTGCTCCCCAGCACGCCGCTCGCAGAAGGCAACCGGCTGCTGCGAAAGCTCGAGCGCAAGTTCACCCGGGTTTTCGCATTGGATATTGCTATGGACCTTGCCACCAGACCGGACCATGAAGTCCTCGAACTCGACAGCCGTCTGGAAGAACTGGGTCGGACATGGTCGTGGGTCGACTCCATTGCCGACCGTTACCGCATCAAAGATGAAACTCGCTACGCCCTGCATCTTTGCCTGGAAGAGGTGATTGCAAACGTAGTCCTGCACGGATACCGCAATGAACCCGGACACCGAATTCTCTTGCGGGTAGATATTGAGCCCCGCGAGTTGCTTCTGACCATCGAGGACGACGCTGCTCCGTTTCAGCCGGAGATCGATGACACTCCTGAAACCAAAAATGACCCGGCGGAACTTGAAACTGTAATACCCGGAGGCAAAGGCCTGGTGCTGATTCGCCAGTTCTCTCATCGCGTCGCCTTCCAGCCAAAAGATGGCGGCAATAAAGTAGAGCTGGCTTTTGCACTTGAGTGATACCATTACCGCGCGGTGTCATGCTGACTATCCATCGCAATGACTTTTTGATGACTCATTGCGCGTGCGACTGCTCAAACATTTACTTCCTTTCAGCATGGAATTCACCCACGTCATGCATGATGACTCCGGCACCAAACTCTTCCTTGGAAAATTACCCGCTTTCTTAACTCATGCTTCGGGAAAATTCCTGCAATTCGTTGATGAACAATAACTTCCCCGATTGGTGAAGCAAAAGATTAAGAACAACAGGCCCACAGCCCAACGGAGGCATCCGGGATGCTCCCGTGATTCTGTGTTCCCAACCCCAGGAGAGCGTTGCCCCATGTCCGTTCAGTCAACCGGAAACGGTCTGTCTCACTTGATTGCCCAGCATCTGACTAAAGCCAGCTTCAGCCGTATCCACACCCGGTTTGCATCGGGTATTGGCCGAGCGCCAAAGGGCATAGCAAACAGGCTTGTGGCCACAGCGACGGTTCTCGTCGCAGCTTTGGCGGCCTCAGGGCAGTTGGCTGCGCAGGCACCCACGCTGACACCCGGTTGGACTCAGGCTTCCACCCCGAGCGTTCCGCCCACCCGCTATATCCATGCGATGAGCTACGACTCGGCACACAGCCAGGTCGTCCTGTTTGGCGGATACGGGATGACTGGCTATCTCAACGACACCTGGACTTGGGACGGAAGCACCTGGACGCAGGCTGCCCCGGCGAACAGCCCCGGCAACCGTGCGGCTCACGCCATGGCATTTGACGCGGCGCATAACCAGGTTGTGCTCTTCGGTGGGCTGCAAACCGTCTCAACTCGGCTCGGAGACACCTGGCTGTGGGATGGAAGCAACTGGACCCAGGCAGCACCGGCAACCAGCCCCTCTCCGCGGGATGGCGCAGTCATGGTCTACGACGCCGCCCACAGCCAGGTGCTTCTCTTTGGTGGCACCAACGGATCGGATCTCGGAGACACCTGGGTTTGGAACGGTGCCAACTGGACGCAGCTGAACCCGGCCAACAGCCCTTCGCCCCGTGCGGATTATTCCATGGTGTATGACTCTGTGCATGGCCAGGTCGTACTCTTCGGCGGAATGGATCTGTACGGGCAATACAAGAACGACACCTGGATATGGAACGGCAGCAACTGGACCCAGGCTTCTTCTTCAGTAGCGCCGCCGGCACGCTATGCCCAGGGCATGGCCTTTGACCCCGCCGTGGGCGAAACCGTGATGTGGGGAGGCTACAACGGCAGCTTCCTGAGCGATTCCTGGCTTTGGAACGGTACCAACTGGGCTCAGATTTCCGGCGGAGCGTCGCCGTCAGGCCGCTACATCCCCAACGGAATGGTCTGGGATGATGCAGCCAGCTCGGTACTGCTCTTTGGCGGGTACAGCAGCCAACAGCTCAACGACAACTGGACATGGGCTCTGCCTGGACAGTTTCCGCCCACCTGCGTCGGAGCATGCGGCGGAATTCAGTCTCAGACCTTCACGTACTACCTGCCGGCCAGTGCGACTTTTGGAACTCCAAGGGCCGTCTCGCAAGGCACTGCGAATCTTGATTTTGCCATCGGTTCAGGAAACACCTGCGCAGGGACAGTGCCGGGCGGCAGCACATGCTCGCTTTCTGTAATTTTTGCGCCATCGGCCCCAGGCATACGGATGGGAGCTCTCAAGCTTTATGACTCTGCGGGGAACACCCTGGTCTCTTCTCCTCTTTCCGGCGTAGGCACTGCGCCCGCCGTGGCTTTCCACCCCGGCATCCAATCGGTTGCGAATATAGCGGGCGCAGCTCTGGCCGCGCCCAAAGGCATCACCGTGGATGGTGCCGGAAACCTCTACATCGCCGACACTGGAAACGCGCGCGTCCTGAAGGTCACTCCAGGCCCCTCCGCTTCCGTGGTGGGGTCGGGACTGAACTACCCCCAGGGACTCGCCGTTGACGGCGCCGGGGATGTCTTCATCGCCGACAACAACCGCAACCAGGTCGTCGAGGTTCCGGCGGGCTGCGCAACTGCCGCGTGCCAGGTGGTGTGGGCATCGAATCTCAGAAGCCAGCTCGGTGTTGCCGTCGATGGCAAAGGCAACCTCTTCGCCGGCGATTTTCTCGATGGCCTGGTGGTAAAGATCTCCCTTGCCACCGGCGCCCAGACAACGGTCTACCAGCAGGGCGGCGCAAATCCCGTGGGGCTTGCGACCGACTCGGCCGGCAACCTCTACATCGCGGACTTCGGGCGACAAGCCGTTGTCGAAGTGCCCGCCGGATGCGCCTCAGCCGCCTGCCAGAAGACCATCGGGAACGGATGGAGTGAGCCGGAGAGTGTTGCGGTGGATGCCGCCGGGGATGTCATTGTGGCAGACGCGGGGCTGAACAGCGTGGTCGAGGTGCGTACGGGCTGCGCCAGCACGGGCTGCCAGTTCTCCCTGACCAGCGGAATCACCGCGTTTGGCGCGGCAGTGGACTCCACCGGTAATGTCTTCCTTACGGATACCAACAACGGCCAGATTTTGGAACTGGCGCTTTCCCAACCGCCGGCAATCAGCTTTGCCGACACCAATATCGGCATCCTCAGTGCCGACAGCCCGCTGAGCGTACAGGCGCAGAACGTTGGAAACACAACCCTGATTGGCAGCCTGGCAATTGCCGGAGCCAGCTTTGCCCAGACCCCCGGCCTCACCGGGTTCCCCGATTGCGCAGCGACGCTCAGCCTGTTGCCGGGAACGGAATGCAACCTGAGCCTCAACTTTGTTCCCCAGGGGACGGGCTTGCAGCAGGGCTCGGCGACCTTCCTTGACAATGCTGGGAACGTCCACCCGGCCACGCAGGTTGTCAGCATTGCTGGAACCGGGCTCGCCAGCACCTTCACGCTCTCAGTAGCTGCAGGCGGAACAGGCGGCGGCAACATCACTGCCGTTCCCGGTTCGCTCACTTGCCAGGCAAGCGGCGGAAGCGTCACCGGCGCCTGCGCAGCAGCGTATCCCGCAGGCAGCAACGTTACCCTTACCGCGACTCCAGCGACCGGATCCGGTTTCCAGGGCTGGGGTGGAGTGTGCGCGGCTGCGGGGACTAACCCCACCTGCACGGTCACAGTCTCTTCCGTGTCGCTCGCCGTGGCCTCGTTTGGTCAGGAAAGCTTTGGCTCTGTCCATGTATGCCCGTCAAGCCTTTCGAATCTGGCTTGCAGCGTGACCCAGACCGTCAATCTTCCCGTTCCGGCCGACACCGTCGTCGGCGTCATCCAGGTGGTCACCCAGGGTTCCGAGGGGCTCGACTTCTTCCAGGGTGCCGGCAGCAGTTGCAACAGTAGTTCGATATGCAACCTGAATATCGTCTTCGCGCCCCAGGCTCCGGGGCTCCGGCGCGGGGCGGTGCGGCTTTTTGACATCAACGGCAACCTCATCGCCAGCACCCCGATTTACGGCATCGGGCAGGAATCAGCCATTGCCTTCCTTCCCGCCACGGCAAGCACACTGCCCACAGCAGGCACGCCCCTGGCAGGTCCTCGCGGACTGACCACCGACGCTGCCGGCGACGTCTTCATCGCTGACACGATGAACAGCCGCGTTCTCAAAGTGGCTCCCGACTCTACCACCACTCAAATCGGCTTCGGCCTGGCATCCCCGCAAGGGATCGCCATTGACGGTGCCGGAAACGTGTTTATTGCCGACTCCCTGTCGAACCAGGTGCTTGAGGTTCCGGCAGGATGTACCAACGTCGCCTGCCAACAGATTTGGGCGACTAACCTGCGCAGCCAGCAGGGCGTAGTTTTGGACGGCGCCGGCAATCTCTTCGTCAGCGATTCGCAGGATGGCATCGTACAGCAGTTCTCGACCACCACCGGCATCTCCACCACGGTCTACCAGCCGGCTGGTGCCTCCGCACCCGCTGGTCTGGCCCTGGATAGCGCTGGAAATCTCTACATCGCCGACAGCGCTCGGCATCAGGTCGTGGAAGTGCCCGCCGGATGTCAGAGTCTCTCCTGCCAGGTCCTCATCGGCAGCGGATGGAGCCTGCCGGAAAGCCTCTCGGTTGACGCCGCTGGTGACGTCTTTGTCGCCGATGCGGGCAACAGTTCGATTGTTGAGATTCCGGTCGGGTGCAACGCATCCGCCTGCCAGCTTACGGTAGCAGCCGGCATCAGCACGTTTGCCTCCACCATGGATACGCTCGGCAATCTCTACTGGGCCGATGGAGCCAGCAACCTGATCTCCCATCTCAACCTCTCCCACCCCCCGGCGCTTACCTTTGCCACCACCAACGTGGGAACGCAAAGCGCAGACAGCCCGCAATCTGTCATCGTCGAAAACATCGGCAATCAGATGCTCACCGGCGCGGTGGCACTCAATCTCGGAAGCAGCTTTATTGAAGGGGCTACCTGTGATTCCCTGCTGCCCTTGTCTCCGGGCGCCGAGTGCTTGTTGAACCTGAGCTTTGCGCCACCGGCGACGGGCTATTTCACCGGCTCCGCCGTCTTCACGGACAACGCCCTCAACGGCGTCGCGGGTGCCACCCACACCATCTCGCTGACCGGTATCGGCGGCGTCAATGGCCAGCCGGGCTCAATTGCAGTGCCCGATGTTCGAGGCTTGACCCAGAGCGCAGCCGCATCGGCACTGAGCGGAACCGGACTGAACGCCGGCTCCGTATCCAGTGCAGCCAGCAACGTGGTGCCGGTCGGCAGCGTCATCGACGAAAACCCTGCGGCCGGCACATCGGTCGCCATCGGCTCCGCGATCAAGCTGCTGCTTTCCTCCGGGCCACAGCAGGCGCCGGTGCCAAATCCCCTCCTGCTGGAAAACAACTACTTTGTCACCGGTGACTACGCGACCGGCGGCGTCAATCTGCGCGGAACCGGTGTGGGTGGAATCGCCACCGGAACCATCACCATCCCGAACTATGCCCAAAGCAGCCATGGAGTCCCGGACGGCGCCGATATCCTTGCCGCCTATCTCTACTGGGAGACCCTCGAAAATACCCCTGCTCCCAGCGGCAGCGCAGCAACCTTCCGCGGGTACTCGGTCACCGGCCAGCAAATCGGCAACGATCAGTCCTACACCGACGGAACCCTCACCGGAACCCTGCGTGTGTACCGCGCCGACGTCAATCTCTACTTCCCTGCCGGCACCAACGGTGTTCGCTTCGCTTCCGGGAATCACACCGTATCCCTGGCCGACAGCGGTGCAGCTGCACTGCCTGTGGCTGAGGGGGCGAGTCTGGTCGTCATTTATCGCGTCCTTTCCCCCAACTTCCCGTTGAAGTCTGTAGTTCTCTACGACGGTTCCGGCGTCCCGTCAGCCGGCACAACCCAAACGATTGTGGGCTTCTACGACGCAGTTGGCGGGGCCGCTGGAGTTGGCTCGCTCACCTCCATCTCCTACTCGCCCGGAAGCTGGAACAACACCACGGCGCCGGTTACGCTGGGGCAGCCGAACCAGTACACCACCCCGCTGAATGCCGGCAATGCCTACGCCGCTCTTGTGCTGAGTACGCCGGTCAACAACTCTGACAACGATGGACTTCTCGACGCGTGGAAAGCGGGCCCCGGCGCCAATGACTTCCACAGCGGCGATGCCGGCTACTACGACGTCAAGACCGGCTCGTGGGTTCCGCTGCCGGGCGCAAAGCACGGCCAGAAGGATGTCTTCGTCCAGCTCGACTACATGTGCGGAGCCGTCCTCTCTGACGGCTCCTGCGATCCCACCAAAGAAAATCTCTTCCCGTCACCGGATGCCGGCGGCCGTGACCCGCTCGCATTGGTCACACAGGCCTTTGCCACCCACGGAGTGCACCTCCATCTGGAGATCGGCAACGCCATTCCGGAAGACATCTGCACCGACAACCTCAGCACCACACCGGCGCAACTGTGCCAGTACCCCAACCAGCCCGGCGTCGTCAGTTGGAAAGACGGCATCGAACTCGCCAAGCTCTGGCCGAAGAATCTGCTCTCCTGCATCCTCGGCGGAGACTGCACCACGCGCTTCCCCTACGGCCAGAAGGACAGCTACCACTACGCCCTCTTTGGCCACTCGCTCGCCATTCCTGCATGGTCGTCGCGCGGCGGCACCCTCACCTCAATCCATGTTGCCGGCGGCATCACCACGCTGACCACCGCTGACCGCGGCAACGGCCTCCAGGCCTGCCCCAGCCGCATCACCCTCTCGGGAGTTCTGGGGAATGCGGCGCTCAACGGCGTCTACAACACCTCCTCCTGCCCGGATACCCGGACCATCCTCTTCGCCACCCCCGGCGTACCGGACTGGTCCTACCCCAACAGCACCCTTCCCGAGCCGGTTATCGGCCTCACTTCCGGAACAATTTCCAGCATCTCCGGATACTCCGATCTGGGCGGTGCTGACTCGGCCATAACTCTCGGAATGTGGGAGACCGCTCCAAACCAGGACATGAGCAAGCGCGCCAACGTCATCGCGGGCACCCTCTTCCATGAACTGGGACACACCCTCGGCTTGACCCACGGCGGCCTCTTCTACGACACCGCCGGCAGCTATGTGCCCACCTTTGATGCCAACTGCAAGCCCAACTATCAGAGCGTGATGAACTACATGTTCCAGTTGGATTTGCTTGGTCCCAACCAGACCCTGGATTTCTCCAACCAGACTTTGATTCCGCTCAGCGAGGCAACCGCAGGCAGCGTCACTCAGTTGGCGGATCTCGGCGGGAATCCCGCCACAATCCCGACCACTGCCTGGTATGCACCCTGGAGCTCAACTGCGACGGCCAGCGCCGCAACCCGCCACTGCGATGGCACGCCGCTGAACGGTGGCCTCAGCTATCGCATTGACGGCCCGGTTTCCCCAATTACCCCCGCCTGGACCAATGGCCAGGACATCAACTTTGATGGTCAGCAGAATGCCCAGATGCGCGGCTACAACGACTGGGCCAACGTCGACCTTCGCCAGATTGGCGCAACCGGCGGTGAGTTTGCCACGCTGGCGTCTCTGCTTTCCTTCGGAACTTCTGCCACGCCGCTGAATGTTGCGGCCGGCGGCAATGTCACCCTCGGCTCCGGCGGAACCATCACGCTTGGTTCGGGCGGCAATGTCACCCTCGGCTCCGGTGGCAACGTCACCCTCGGTTCCGGCGGAACCATCACCCTGGGTTCGGGCGGGAACGTCACCCTGGGCTCCGGTGGCAATGTCACCCTGGGCTCGGGCGGCACCATCACGCTCGGTTCCGGCGGAAACGTCGTCCTTGGCTCCGGTGGCAACGTCACCCTGGGTTCTGGCGGAACCATCACCCTCGGCTCGGGCGGTACCATCACTCTTGGTTCCGGCGGCAACGTAACCCTCGGCTCCGGCGGCACCATCACGCTCGGCTCCGGTGGAACGGTCATCATCCCCTCCTCGGGCGGTTCCTACACCATCGATGGCTCGGGCGGTACGGTTACGCTTGGCTCAGGCGGAAATGTCACGCTCGGATCCGGCGGCAACGTCACGCTGGGCTCAGGCGGCACCATTACCCTCGGTTCCGGCGGCAATGTCACGCTCGGCTCGGGCGGTAATGTCACACTCGGCTCCGGCGGCACCATTACACTCGGCTCCGGCGGAAACGTCACGCTCGGCTCCGGCGGCAATGTCACACTCGGTTCCGGTGGCACGATTACACTCGGCTCGGGTGGCACCATCACGCTCGGATCCGGCGGCAACGTCACCCTCGGCTCAGGTGGCAATGTCACTCTCGGTTCGGGCGGCAATGTCACCCTTGGCTCCGGTGGCAACGTCACACTCGGCTCCGGCGGCACTGCAACCCTGGGCGCCGGCGGAACCGTCACCCTTGGCTCCGGCGGCAACGTCACCCTCGGCTCCGGCGGGAATGTGACGCTCGGCTCGGGCGGTACCATCACGCTCGGCTCCGGCGGCAACATCACCCTGGGTTCCGGTGGAACCATCACCCTCGGCTCCGGCGGAATCATCACCCTCAGCGGCGGTGGGGTCGTCACCGTCCCGCCGGGCGGCAGCTACACCCTGCCTTCCGGAGGCGGAACCATCACGCTCGGCTCCGGCGGCAACGTCACGCTTGGCTCGGGCGGGAATGTCACACTCGGCTCTGGCGGAACCATCACGCTTGGCTCCGGTGGAACCATCACGCTCGGCTCCGGCGGTACTGTCACCCTCGGTTCGGGCGGCAACGTCACCCTCGGCTCTGGCGGCGTCGTCGTGCTCGGCAGTGGCGGCAACATTACCCTCGGTTCCGGTGGCAACGTCACCCTCGGCTCCGGCGGAAATGTCACCCTCGGCTCCGGTGGCGTAAACACTGATGAACTTTCCTATGAAACCGCGAACTCCTATGTCCGGCCTCCAACCTCACCCACTGAGGAGTTGCTGCCCGGCATGGTTCGTGTCGACTGGTCCGCTCCCGCCTTCGGCGTCGTCCAGACCTACTCGATTTACCGCAGTTCCAACGGCGCAACTCCAATCCTGATCGGAAGCGTCAGCGGCATCAACGGAAATCCGCCCGCAACCACCTTCTTTGACACCAACCCCGATCTCACTTCGAAAACTGTGGTCTACACCATCACCACAACTCTGGTTCCCGATGCCGGGATCTCGAATTCGCGGCAGAGCATCCCCTCCCCGCCCGCCGTGCTCAAAAACGACCAGAGCATCGTGCTCAATCCCCTGCCCAGTTCGGTCGTCATCAATGCCCCGCAGCCCGTGGTCTCCGCGACCGCCCAAACCGGCGGTGTCCCCAACGGGCTCCAGGTGAACTTCACGGCCACTGGCGCCTGCAGCATCGCCAACCAGTCGTTTGCCGGCAATCTCTCCTCCGCAACGGTTGCCCTCAACAACCCAGGGACCTGCACCATCACAGCTTCTCAAACGGGCTCGGCCACCTACAACCCGGCAACCGCCGTCAGCGGCACCTTCAGCATCCTGCCCCAGGGCTCGACGCTCAAGAGCCAGACCATCAACTTCCCTAGCCCCGGCAACCTCACCTATGGTGGAACCTTTGCCCTGAACGCAACCTCGTCTTCCGGCGCGGCAGTGACATTCCAGGCATCCGGCCCCTGCACCACCGCGGGAGCCACCACCGGCGCCGGCGTTTGCGTCATCACAGCCTCTGCCGCTGGCAACGCCACCTACAGCCCGGCAACCGCGGCCCAGTCCTTCACCATTTACCCGGCCGTGCTCACCGTAAGTGCCGGCAACCTGTCAGTCCCTTACGGACAGCCGCTGCCGACACTCCCCTACAGCCTGACCGGATTCGTCCATGGCGACCCGGCCTCTGCAGTGAACGGAACCCCCACACTGCAGACCACCGCGACCCCGGGCAGCAACGCTGGAACCTACCCGATTTCGGTATCGACCGGCTCGCTTGCCGCTACCAACTACTCGTTTCTTTATGTGAGCGGTTCGCTCAAGATTCTCCCCTTGAGCCAGGCCATCACGTTCACCACAAACCCGCCGGCAAGCGCAGCCAACGGCACCAGCTTTGCGGTTGCCGCCACTGGCGGCGGCAGCGGTAACGCCGTCACCTTCACCAGCGCAGGCGCGTGCACAAACACCGGCGTCAACTTCACCATCACCAGCAGCAGCGGAACCTGCCAGGTGATTGCCAATCAGTTGGGCAATACAAATTACCTGGCTGCACCGCAGGTTACCCTCAGCGTCAGTTCAACCGGTCCCTCGCTTGTTGCGTCGGCATCCAGCATCGACTTCGAAAATGTCTACGTCAGAACCCATGTCTCCCAGAGTTTGCAAATTACAAACACTGGCACCATTGCGGTTTCCCTTGGAACGCCGGTCATTCAACGCGTTCCCGGCGGCGACTCAGACGACTTCAGGGTCTCCAGCAACTGCAGATCGACCCTGGCTCCCCATGCAAGCTGCTCGGTGACTGTGTGGTATTTTGCAGACAGGGATTCGCGCTCCTCATCTGCGGTTCTCTCCATCTCCAGCAACACTCCCGCATCTCCCCTTCGCATCCCCATCGTCGCGCATCAAATCAATCCGAAGGCGGTCGTCAACCCCCACGATTTGGAATTTCAGATTGTGAAGGGTAGCTCCAACACCAATCTCAGCGTACGAGTAAAAAGCGTTGGTACCACGCCGCTCATCATCAGCAGTGTCAGCATCTCCGGGGCAAATGCGGCCGCCTTCGCAGCCACCAACAATTGCCCGGCATCGCTCTCACCCGGAGATTCCTGCACCATCGGCGTCCGGTTTACACCACCCGCCCATGGCTCCTTCCATGCCTTGCTGATTGTGAACGATAACGTTCAGGACGACGACGACCCGCGCGGCGTCTCGCTCTCCGGCAACTGGAGATAGTCACGCCTGCCCTTCTCCGTTCCCGGCGAACGGAGAAGGGCCCACAAGCAACCGCAGGTCTGCTGCGTCGAGCCGGCGGGCGCATCCCCGCCGCAACAGCATCTTCGATTCGAAGGTTGAAGACTCATCCATCCGGGGCCGGCAGATGCGGGCCCCATTTTCTTTGGAACAGGTCCCTGCCATTTCGCAGGATTGGCACAAAGCCCGGCCGCTGCGCAATTCCATCGGCTTGATGATTGTTTTTAGAGAACTTCCCGATTATTGAGCAACGCGCCTGCGCGCATCCGCCGCCAGCGCATCTTCCGTAGAGTGTCCGCGAATCTGCAGGTAGCTCTTGTAGAAGTCAGCGTATCCATCGCTCTTCATGCCTTCCCTGGCGCGCCCTTCGTTATAGGTGACCAGCGGGAAATAGGAATAGGTCGGAACGTTGTCCATGAAGAGCTCAATCGCCTCGCCGCGGCGTTTGGTGCAGATCTCAAACTCGGCATCAGCCTCAGTAAATGCCTGGGCATCGAGGTAGGCCTGGCCAAGATAAAAGTGCCCAATCCAGGTGTTCAGCAATGCGTTGGCTGCGGCAATCTGGCGAATCGCCTCGGGCCGGTCTTTCCGCTCGAGCGCAATCAACCCTGCCACAATCTTGCCGTACGCCTGGCTTTCCGTTGTTATCGCAGCGGTCAGGGCCGCACCCAGCTTCTGCGCTTTGACCTGATCGCCAGATTCCGCATAGGCAACGGCCGCCAGAAACTGAACCTGCGGCGACGGGCTGCCCTTCAGTGCTTTGGCCAGCAGCGCGCCAACCTCGCTGTGTTTGCCGGCGGCATTGTCAATCGTCGCCAGCTCAGCGTATTTTCTCGACGCATTGTCGCTCATGCCGGCCGCTGAATCAGCCACAGCCCCCTGCTGAAGAATGCGCACCGCGTCGGTGTATCGGCCCTGGAATGCAGCCAGATCTGCCAGACCGAACTGCGCCGTGGAGGCTGCCGCGCCGCCGTAGCCCTCCAGCTTGTGATAGTTCTCGGCCGCCTTGTCCACATCGTTGTTGCCCAGCGCAGCTTCTGCCAACACAAGATAAGCCTGTGCCGCACCCGGGTTAATCGACAAGGCCGTACGCGCCTCAGTATCGCTGGCTGCAAAGTCACCCGCAAAGGCGCTGATAAAGGCCAGGTTCAGCCGCTGTCCCACACCCCTGGGCACAATCGTGACGGCTCGCTGCGCGGCCTCAACCGCCTTGGGAGCATTACGCAACTGCGTGTAGCAGTTTGCCAGATTGTTCTGTCCCACCCGGTCGGCCGGGTAATGCGCCACCAGTTGCGAGTATTCATCCACGCAGCGTTGCCAGTCGCCAGTCGTCAGGTAGTACAGGCCGCGATTCCTGAAGCGCTCGCGCTCCGTCATCCGGTCCACATGCTCCATCGCCAGTTGCATATAGTGGATCGCATCTGCGGTGCGCCCCAGATTCTGCGCCATCGCAGCCATGCCCGTGTAGGCGCGGGCAAATCGGGGATCCAGTTCCGCAGCCTTCTGGAACGACAGGAACGCGTCCTGGAACTTGCCCGCAAACTGCTTCTCCACCCCATCTGCATCCGCGTGCATCGCATCCAGTGAGGCCGCCTTGAATCCCCCGCTTACCTCCTCAAATTGGACCGATGGAGGCGTGGTATCGCCAAGTGCCTTACGCAGCGGGGCCGCCAGGCTCGGCAACTTTTCCGGAATCGTATGCTTGTCGGTAACGCTCACTTCGGAGGTTGCCAGAACCTTCCCGCTCACCGCATCAATCGCGCTCGCAGACACAACATAGCTTCCGCCGCTCTGGTGGATTTCCCCGGAGATGACGGCACTGACGCCCTGATTCACCGCAACCAGGCGCGCAGACTGATCATCCAGCTTGTCTGTCGGATTGGGCAGCTTCTTCGCCAGGGAACGCGCATCCCCGCGGCTGTACGCATTGATGAAGCTCGCGCCTTCCAGGCTCAGCGCAACCATCGGCTCCAGGGTATCTTCCAGCAGCGGGTCGCCCGTATTGTTCTTGAAATCCGCCACCAGAACCGATACCGGACTGTGCGCCTGCGTACTGTCGGCCATCCGCCGATGGGTCAAATACCAAACCGCTCCCGCTGACACCAGCACAATCATCAAACCGGAAAGTGCGTAGGAGCGCCATGAGACCTCTTGAAAACGATTGAGAAGCAAACCCCACGACGACACCGAAACTCTGCTCTTGCCGCTCTTGTCCTGCCAGGCCCGCAAATCGGCGGAAAGCTCCTCGGCATTCTGGTACCGCTTCGCAGGATCCTTTTCCAGGCACTTGGCAACAATATTGCTCAGCGCCACCGGAAGATCCTTGATGACCTCAATCAGAGGTGTGGGACGTTGCTGCGTGCGCATCAGCAGCCCGGCAATTGCCGTTTCCGCCTGGAACGGCAGAACTCCAGCAAGCAATTCGTAGAGGATGAGCCCGAGGGAGTAGATGTCTGAACTCGCCTTCAACTCCTGCCCGAAGGCCTGCTCCGGAGACATATATTGCAGCGTGCCCAGCATTGCGCCCGTCTGCGTCATGCCGTCGCCCGCAGCAGTCCTGGCCAGCCCAAAGTCCATCACCACAACCCGGCCATTCGTCTCGCACATGATGTTGCCCGGTTTCAGGTCGCGGTGAATCACCCCTTCGCGATGCGCAACTGCGAGGCCGGCAGCCACCTGCTCCATGATGCCGATTCCCTCGTCAATGCCAAGCTTGCCCTTCTCCACCAGAATGTCGTGAAGATTCCTCCCCTCGATGCACTCCATGGTGATGAACCGGATGCCATCGGATTCACCCAGATCGAAAATCCGGATGATGTTCCGATGGGTAATCTGGCGCGCCAGAATCAATTCCTGCTTGAACCGCTGCAGAATCTCCGGATTGCGCGAAAGTTCCGGACGAATGACCTTGAGGGCAACTTCCCGCTCGAGTTCCAAATCACGGGCCCTGTAAACGGCACCCATCCCACCCTGGCCCAGCGTTGCCTGTATTTCGTAGCGGCCCGCAAACACAACACCATGACTCAGCACACCTTCGCCCGCTGGCGGAAGCCCCGCAGCGGGCAGAATCGTGCTGGTGGTTGGTACCAGAGTTGGGGCTTCTGGCTGGCTCGGGCTGGCTTTCGGGTCTTCCATTTTTTGACTTGGAGTAAGCGATGTGGGCAAAGTCTGATGCACACCCTGGGGAGAGTTACCTCGCGGCGAAAACTGCGGCCCCGTGGTACAAGCAACTCGCCTGTTCGCAGTATAGTACCAGACGCGCAACTCCATTCACTCCCAATTGAAAGGAGTTAGCCGGCACATTTTCATTGCGAAAAGCACGCAATTTTTAGGCTGCAACCATGCACGGTTGCATGCGTCCGAGCCGCGTGGATTTGCCTCCGCACCCTGCCGGCCGTCAGCTTCCCATCCGTGACCCCCTCCCAAACCGTCCCTCAGCGATGCGCAAGGTACCATGCCGCGAAAATGGCGACCGCGGCAGCCATCTCAAGAATCAGTGCGGAGTGAAAGCCGCCCGCAAAGCCCCCGGAGTCCGCGCGCTCAGCTGGTTCGTCCTCCTCCAAGACCCCCAGGTGACCCTGGTTACCAATGCCCGCCACCGCTTCCCCAGCATGCTGAGAAGTTGCAGCTGAATTCGGCTTCGCCCCACCTGCACTCGGCTCCCAATTCGGCATATTCATCCCAACCTCCTCCTCCCGGATCTCAGTCAATCTCCGGGCAGATGCTCCTTCGCAAATTCCCCATCCCGGAAGATACAAGGTATTTCTTTTCATGTACTTATATGGCACTTGCAAAAACAGGGAAGCCCCAGGAACGACATCCTGGCCTGCTCTGCACGGCGCTCACGACCAGACCGCGGAATTTCCATCAGAGTTTTTGGCAACCTGTCAAGTGCAACAGCCACACAACGCTGCAAGCATAGTAACACTTTCTGGTAATCCACATTTCGGTTACTGTGGTAAACTTTAGTTATCAAAGGTAACCATTTCGTGGTGCACTTGGGATGGGAAAAAGTAACCATTACTCAGATGTCCGCAAATGAGCCAGTTCTAAGGGAAGCAAATCCACTGGGCGATACCCCTAATAGCCACCAGTGGAATCCGGCCTCGAAAGACGCTGGAATGCTCCAGAAGCACTTGGAACCGGTTTCACAAATGCACCAGAAGTGATTGGGAGGTAATTCGTGAACATCAATACAACATCTCTCCGGGCAGTCTTCATGCTGATTCTTCTCTCATTCGTCGGGATGCATTCCGTTCCGGGGCAAACCCCCACCCCCCTCCGGACCAAGGCAACCGTCCCTGCAGCAACTCTCCCCAAGTTCAGCAACCCCAGCGGTGCTTTTTACCAGCCATTTTCTCTCTCACTCAGTGACTCAACATCCTGCGCAACGATTTACTACACTACCGATGGAACGGCCCCCACGCCTTCATCCAGCGTATACACCGCGCCAATTCAGCTCTCTTCGACGACGATGGTGAAGGCAATCGCGAAGTGCACTGGCGGTTCTGCAAGCAGCACCCTCTCCGGCACGTACACATTTGCCCCCGCGCCGAAGCCAGTTTTCAGTGCAAAGGCGGGCACCTACTCCACTCCCGTCAGTGTCCAGATGACAAGCACGGCGGCTTGCGCGGCGCTCTACTACACCACAGACGGTTCCCTTCCAACCGCCTCCTCTGCCCGCTTCTCCTCCCCCATCACGGTCCGCTCCAATACGGTCATCAATGCCATCTCGCTCTGCAACGGCGGCATCCCGAGTTTCGTCAGCACGGCTTCCTACAAGCTGGTAGCGCCTGCTGCTCCCACCTTCAGTTCGCCTGCGGGCAGCTACAACCGGTCGGTTTCCGTAACCATCAAGGACTGCACCTCCGGAGCGGTGATCCACTACACCACTGACGGCAGCGTGCCCACCGCCGCTTCGCCCGTCGCTTCCGTTCCGGTCACGTTGACCAACAGCTCCTCGCAGAGCAGCAAACAGACCCTGAGCGCGGTTGCCATCAGCTCGAGCGGAATCTCCAGCGCTACCTCTTCCGTTATCTACACCATTCTCAACCCGAATGCTCCTGTAGCCAGCGCCAACTCCCAGGCTTCCTTCTTCGGGACCACCCCCATTGTGCTCCAGCAGAATTCGGATTGGCCGCAGATTTCTGCGGGTACCATTCGCATCTGGGGATGGACCAACCTTTGGGCGGTGCTTAATCCCTCCCGCGGCACCTACGACTGGAGCGCTCTCGACAATGAGATTGCTGCCGCTCAGGCGCACGGCGCCCAGCTCATCTTCACCTTCGGTGCGGTACCCCAGTGGGCGATTCCGTCCAACCTCGTAATCACTTCCATCAGTCGCACCGCGAATGTCGTCAAGGTAACAACTGCGGTTCCGCATCACCTCTTTTACAACTCCACCTACCCCAAGAGCGACCAGAGCCGCATCACCATCAAAGGCGTTGCTGACACCACATTCAACGGCACCTTTACCCTTTCCGGAACCCCGGACGCAACCACGTTGACCTTCGCACAAACCGGAACCACCGCCTCCTCCACCGGCGGGTCCGTCACTTCCACCTGCGGCGGAAATGCTGACCCGACCGGCTGCGCTGAGGCGCCCCTGCAACTCAGCGACTGGGACACCTTCGTGCAGGCGCTCATCCAGCACCTGGGCCCTGGAGTGATCAAGTACTGGGAAATGTGGAACGAAGCCAATCTCGGTGATACCTGGCGCGGCGACCCGGCCTATCTGGTAACCATGGCCTCGGACGCGCGCAACATCATCAAGGCGACCGACCCCAACGCGGTCATCCTCAGCCCGTCAACCACCATTGACTTCGAAACTCAGGATCTGTGCCAGAACTATGACGCTCGCTGCGGTTCCACCTGGCTGAACAAATGGCTGGCTGCCGGCGGTGCAAAGGTCATCGACGGTGTCGCCTTCCACGGCTATCCCGAGTACGGCGAAGCCCCGGAGCAGATTGCCGGACAGATTACGCTCCAGCAGATGGCCATGAACCAGAATGGCGTCGGTTCCCTGCCCATCGTCGATACCGAATCAAGCTGGGGCACCAACGACCTGGTCAACGACCCCCAGGCTCAGGTCCAGTTCCTCAGCCGCCACTTTATGATTGAGCACTCCATGGGCCTCGCAGCCTCATCGTGGTACTCCTACGACGACACGGACTGGGGCACGCTGTGGACCGCCACTGGCGGACTCACAGCTCCTGGTTTCGCACTCAACGAGATTGCCCAGTGGCTGACCGGCACGACCATTTCTCAGGCCTGCACTCCCGCCGTGGCCGATCCGAATACCTGGACCTGCTCCTATACCCGGCCCAATGGCTACCAGGGCCTGGCTGTGTGGAATACCGCAGGAATCTCAAGCTACACGGTTCCGGCAGGTTTCAACCAGTATCGCGACCCGAACGGCAACCTGATTGCCATGGCGGGGACGACGGTTACTACCTCGCCGTTGCCCATCCTTCTTGAAAACCAGAGCGCATTCTAAAGCGGCAGGCCGTCGACGATCCTTCCAGGGTTGTCGACGGCCAACGCACGTGCGGCCTCTTCACCCACGATTTTAGCGGCGGCGGCTACCCCTGCGCTCAGAACCAGCGGACGCCGAACCGGGTCGTGACCATCCGACACAATGCAGTGCACCAGACCCCTCTTCAGCATCATCTCGGCACGCTGCCGAATCTCCTGCCCCCAGAACCCCGTCAGGGAATTGCCGGTTATCGCGGATAAGCACCCGGCTTCGGTCCACTCTTCCAGCAATTCAACCTGGTTCCGGAGAAACGTGTTCCGCTCAGGGTGTGCCAGCACGGGAATCAAGCCAAGCCCGCGCAGCTCGTGCAGTCCCTCCTCATTCTGGTTCGGACGAAGAATCTCACTCGGCTCAACCAGAATGTAGTTTGTCGACCCAAGGGTGAACCCTTTCGGGTTCTGTACTGCCCGGTCAAGGTTGTCGTAACTGAGCGTGAATTCGCAACCCAGGCTGAACTTCAGGTCAGGGTACCGCTCCCGGAGGTGCTGAATCTTCTCCTCGCCCGATTTGCGCTCAAATCGGTAGCGGCGGTCGCAATGCGGAGTCGGAACAATATGCCGGATTCCATCCGCATAGGCCGCCTCGCACATCGCATAGGTCTCTTCCCAACTCTTCGGGCCGTCATCGGTGAACGGCAAGAGATGACAGTGGATGTCAATCATTTCTTCTCCCTGTTGCGCCCGAGATCTCCCCGTATCGCTTTCTGCTGCGCAATGGCATCCTCATAGATTCCTACCAACTGGATATAGTTCTTCGCCGGCGTATACGCTCCCAGGTACTGCTTTCGCGCACGCTCGGCCATCGTGCTGATCTCCTCAGGATGCTCAAACGCCCAGCCAATCTTGTCTGCAAGATCACTCGAATCGCTCACCCGGAAGGTAAGCCCCGTCTGCCCGTCCACAACCAGGTCACTCACCGCGGTCACACCCGAGGAAATCACCGGAACCCCGCATGCCAGCGACTCCAGCGCAATCATGCCAAAGGTTTCGATGGACTCTGACGGCCACACCAGAAACGCCGCCTTTTGCAGCAACGCCATCAACTCTGCTTGAGGAAGGAATGGATAGAACGCAATCCGCTCAGGATCGGCCGCCGCCAACTGGCGAACCTCTTCTTCCAGCGGGCCGCTTCCACAAATCACCAGCTTGTGTCCCCGCAGGGTCTTCCACGCCGCCAGCAAAGTGTGCACGCCCTTCTCGCGTGTCAGCCTGCCCGCATAGATGGCGTATCCCCCACTGCGCGATCCCTGACCGGGGTCCTCAAGAAAGTGCGGCTTCACGGCTATTCGCTCGGCCGGGAAGCCTGCGCCAATCATCTTCTCCCGGAAGGCGTTCCCGAAAACAATGTACCGGGCAATCTTTTCTGACCAGGTTCCCAGGACATGATGCGCATAGGAACTCATCCCAAGCACGCCCGTCTGCAGGCGGGAACCGCGATAGCATCCGCGCATGATGCCTGGCCACGGAATTTTCTTCCCGACGCAGTCGTCGCAGTAGTGATTCTGGTAGAACAGTCCCCCGCTAGGGCACACAATCCGCCAGTTGTGCAGGGTTTGCACCACCGGTACACCCAGCCCCCAACAGGCCCCGTACACTGAGGGTGACAGCAGCGGAAACGTGTTGTGGAAGTGAGCGACATCCGGCTGAAATTCACGAATGATCTTGCGCAGGTTCCGATAGCTTTCCAGGTTCCAGACGGTCCCGGCCGCAAGCCCCGGAAGACTCACCAGACCGATATTTGCAAACTCTGAATTATGCCGTGAATATTCAACGACCTCGTTACCCTGTCCAACCAGCATCCGCTTCTCCGCGTCAAAGACGCGGTCTTCCCCACCGGGCAACTGATAGAAATTGTGAGCAACCAAAATGCGCATAGACTATGCCTCTGCTTTATCGACCTGAGAACTCAGCATGCGAACAGACCCGCGGGTCCATCCCTCATGTGAAAGCAGGTCATGGTTATTCAGAAGGACTGCTTGGGAACGAAACTCGGATATGCGACTGAATACAGATTCCAAACGCTGCCAGTCCCCGGACTCTTCTATCTCCCAGGAATGGCCCCAAAGGTGAAATACGCCGCCGGTCTTCCAGAACTCATCCAGCAGCCGGTCTGCCGTCATACTCCAGTCATCTCGGCGGCAGCGCAACGCACGCAGCAAATTACCGGCATTCAGGCGCTTCAAACCGTTGCGCATCACCGCGCCTTGCCCGCTGGCATACGCCTGCACAGTCGTCGGTACCACCGCAATTCCAGCCGCCTTGCGGGGAAAGTCGAATGACATCAACTCCACCGTCCTGGCCAGCGTAAAACCGCAACGCTTCACTTCTGCCAGATGTTCTGCGCGATAGTGCCCAAGCGGGAAACAGAAGCTCTCACAAGCCCGCCCGGTAATCGCCTCCAACTCCTGCTTGCATCCGGCAATCTCATCCTTGCCTGTCTGCAGAGGCACACTGTTCAAATCCACATGAGAAACCGTGTGCCCGCCAATCTCGAAACTCCCTGAAAGCTCGCGAATCTGAGCGGCACTCATTGTCTCCCGCTGACTTCGCAACGGCGCGTAGAACGTCCCCGGCAGGCCGTACTTGCTCAGCAACTCGGCGAGCCGCAAATCCAGCGGATGACCATCATCCCAACTGGTGGTGATAACGCAGGCCGGCGATGTCGTCTGGTGCGCGCTCATCGTTGCACCTCAACTTCCGTCCGCTTGGTGGCCAGGGCAGCCTGGTAAATCTCCATCATCCGGCGATAGTTCAGTTCTGGTGTGTAGTGCCGCTCATACGCGGCCCGCGCGGCCTCGCGCATCGATGCCCATCGCTCCCGGTGGTCCAGCATCCACAGAACCTGCTCGGCAAGCGACTTCGCGTTTCCCGCTTCAAACAGCAGGCCGCTGCCCTGATGCTCAATCATCTTCGGCATATGCCCAAGGCTGGCGGCAATCACCGGCGTTCCCTTGGAGAATGCCTCCGCCACAATGCGGCCAAAGGTTTCAAACCACTTCGACGGGAAAATCACCATCGAGGCAGATCCCATCAACTCGTAGACCCGGTCAAGTGGCAGCGATCCCGTCAGTTCCACCGCCGGATTTGTCGCCACCGCTGCCGCAACCTCCGCCTGCAACGGCCCCGTTCCCACAATCTTCAACTTGATTCGCCCGCCCACCAGCTTCCAGGCTTCCAGCAGCGTGTCGATTCCCTTCTCTGGAGACAGTCGCCCGACGAAAAGTGCAAACTCCCCATCCCCGGCACCCAGTCCGGTGTCCCGCACAAAGTTCGGCTTCACAAAAATCTTCTCGCCCGGCAAACCAATTTCCAGGAACTTGTCCCGCGAAAACTCGCTGAGCGCTACGTATGCCGTCACGCGGTTATTCCATGTCCCCATCAGTCGATGCACCCCGGCCATCATCGCCGGAGCAATCGAAACAAGCGGCGAATTACGGTAGCATCCGTGCAGGATCCCGGGCCACGCCAGCCCTTTGCCGACGCACACTTCACACACCGCGCCGTCGCGGAACAGGGTCGCTCCCGGACAGCCGATGCGGAAATTGCGCAGGCTCTGCACCGTCGGCACTCCCGCGGCATGGGCCGCGTAATAGACCGCCGGGGAAACCTGGGGAAAGAAGTTGTCAACCTTGACCAGGTCGATCTTTTCGCTCCGGATTGTCTGCAAAATCTCGTTGTAACTGCGACGGTTCCAAATCGAGTGCACACCAATATTCAGCAGCGACTTGTCTGCAAGACTATGGTTGTCGCAGGTGTATTCCACAATTTCGTGGCCATTGGCGCGCAGCAACGCTGCCTCGGACTCAGCCGACTCGTCCTCGCCGCCGCGCAGAAGATACCGGTTATGCACACACAGTAACTTCATCGCGTAGCCTCGATCTTTCCCGGCGCTTTGGCTAAGCGCATCCGTTTCTCGATCTCCATCGTCTTTCCAGCTCCCAAATGCACATCATCAGACACCCGGAACAGTACACGCTGCGGAAACACTGTTGCCGCAGGAATACCGCTTGATCCGCTGCCCGCCCTCGAAACACAACTGTCACTCTGCGGCGTGGTTGCAATCACACTTTGCGGTGAAAATGCCGCACTCCTCTGCGGGTTCCAGTAAATAAAGCTCTCTTCTCCCGGCGCAGTCAGGCGGCAGGACCAAGTCTCGTTCGCATCGACCACGCACCCCTCCAGTCGCCGGCCTGTCATCCAGTTGCGAACCTTGTCATAGGCCGCCGCTGCGGGAGTCGAATGATTGTTATCATTCCGGGTCATATTAACGGTAACCCAATTTCGGTTGTCCCAGGCATACCAATAAAGTCGCACTGCACCGCTGGCCCATCCCAATACCATCGTCCGTGCCGCAAAGGCGGCCTGCTCCTCGTCATTTGAAAACTGCCGCGGTGCCGTCCATGAGGTCTCAGTATCCCACAACGGCTTATCGATATGCGCTGCAGCCATTGCTGCACGAACATCGGAGGCCAGTTCCGGAATCCGCTCTGGCGGAGCCGGTGTGGTGTACAGGTGGTAGGCAATCACATCGACCAGCTCTCCCCCACCCATCCCCAAAAACTGCTTCAGCCAGGGAATCCCGTCGTTGGTTGTCGCCGAGGGCGAAACGACCAGCGCCCCGGGATCTGCCTTGCGAATCGCGCGGGACGCCACCCGCGTCATCTCCACCATCTGCTCCACCGTGTCGTTATAGAAGCCCTTCCAATTCGGCTCGTTCCAAATCTCATACCCCTCGATACGCCCCTTGTAGCGTGCCGCCACCGTCCCCACAAAATCAGACCAGTCCTGCATCGAGCTCGGCGCACCCGTCTCGCGCGGAAAACGGCCGCCCTCCGGGAATCTCGATGCCCAGTCCGGTGTTTTTCCAAACGTGAGAAGTATCCGCACATGGCGGCTTGCCGCCAAGGCCACCAGACGATCCAGCTTTTCAAACCTGTATTGCCCGCGTGCCGGTTCAAGGTCCTTCCACGTCGTTCCCGTGTCCCAAAGCCGCAAGGTCGCAAACCCCACATCCGGCCAGGCGGTGCCTTCCAGCAGGCGATGCACATGCATCCCGAAATACTCCGCCGGAACAGGTCCGGGTGGCCCTGCAATGGCACGCGGCCCTACCGGCCCCTGGGCCCGGCATCCCCCGGCGGCAAGCAACAGGAGAAAGGCAAACGCAACACGGATTCCCGCAAAAGCCGCGAAAATGCGCTGCGGCGATTTCTCCTGCCGGCCGGACGCGCTATTTGCCAAATTCCTCTTCCCCATTCGCTCATTCCCGCAGGATCGCTGGCCACTGGTGCTCAGGCGATCCTGGCGTCTAGTCGTAGTATTTGTGTTCCCGGTTGAACAGCGCGGAAAAAGTGCCAAGACCCCGCGCCATAAGCGCACGGGATTTGACCGCATAATGAAAACCGAAGAGTCCGCGCGGAAGCGTGACTGCCCCCACAATCAATCCTCCCATCGCCTTTCCAGCGCGAATGATTCGCGTTCGGAGACCTGGGCGCAGGTAGAGCATGGTGCGAGTCACTCGATTGGCTGTGCTGCGCGCCCGATCGATGATCCAGCGCGCCGTAGTTCGCCCGGCAGGCACAATCTCAACAACCTTCGCATCTGCCGCCCAAACGAATCTCTTGCCGTCCATCCGGACGCGCTCAAAAAAATGCGTATCCTCTCCGGATGTCTTGTCGAATCGTGTATCAAAGCGGTAATTGCGTGCAATCTCGCCCTTCATGATGAGATTGTTCGTAGCCACCCATCGGATTGCCGCACGGTTCAGATGAGTTTTCGGAGCAAAGAAACCGCCCTTCCTGACCCACTCGGGAGCATTTTCGAATTCAGGAATTACAGGCCCGCAAACCACGTCGGCACCCGTCTCGGTTTGGATCTGCACCAGTTGGCGCAACCACCCTGGAAGCGCGAATTCGTCGTCGTCAATTGAGCAAACGAAATCGAACTCCTGCGCTTCTGACAGGGCTCGGTTACGAGCGCGGGCGATTCCCTTTTGCGGCTCGTGAAAGTAGCGAACGCGCGGTGGAAAACGATTCGATATCTCAGCGACCGTACTGGCCGCGCTGGCGTCGGGGTCATTGTCAATCACAACCACCGAAAACTGGCAGTCTGCATCGACCTCCTGTGAAAGCACTGACAAGAGCGCCTTCGACAGCCAGTCTGGCCGTTTGTAAGTGAGCATGCAAATCCCGATGTTCTTCATCGACAACCCTTTCCAATTTTTCAACACCGTTCGTGCAAAACGCGACAACCAACCCGGATTTTGGATATCTGTTACAGCGCTTCCAGGAGGGCACTCAGGTTCCCCCCACAGTCGTAAACAGTTCGAAGATACTCAAAACCGCATGATGCCATCTTTTGGCTTCCGGCAGGGTCCAGAATCAGTTCGCGAATTCCTGCTGCGAAATCCTCTGCCGTGTCTTCAATCCGCAGATGCACCCGGTCTTCAAATCCGCTTCCCTCTGCACCAACTCTCGTGGTGACCACCGGAATCCCTTCCCGTATCGCATGAATGGTCTTCATCTTCACGCCGGAACCGCGTCGCATTGGATTGACGAAAACGCCGGCGGAACGATAGAGCGGGTCAAGCGAAACCGGATCGACACACACCTGGCACGCCGCCGCAGATGCCAGTTCGGTGGCAAGTTGCATCGCGTTCCCTGAGCCGCCGCTGCTTCCCGCCACCACAAATTCATAGCCCGGTACGTCCAGCAACAGCGGGTGGACATTCCGCACATACCAACGCACAGCCTCACAATTCAACGGAACACTCAGGCTGCCGACAAACAGCACCCGGCGAGAATCACGGTCCCGCACTGGAAGGCTCGCAGGAAGAGGCTCCAGCCCTGGCGGCAACCACCGGGCAACAACCTTCCCAGCCGCGCATTGATCCGCTTCTTCCCGGGATATGAACCACAACTGGTCTACCAGGCGATGCGACCGCTTTGCCAAAAGCCCGTACTTCAATGCCTCACTCGCAAAAAAGAGCTTCCAGAATATCCGGTAATCCGCCGCAGAAAGCTCTGCCATGTACTTCGATTCGTTGTTGTGAACCCTCAGTGCCCGAACCTTGGCCGAAAGAGTCGGATTCTCAAAGATGGGGAGAACTTCTTCCGACTCCGCAAGCACCAAGTCGTAACGCTCGTCCAGCGGAACCTTGGCCAGTCGCCCACTCCTGGCAACCTGCATCGGCCTCAACTTCAATGCGCAAACTGCAATTGGCACACGGCGAACAAACGTAATCCTCTCAACTACCGATCGAATTACGGCGAGATTCGCATCTCCTGCGTCCGGCTCCGCGGCGGTCGTCAGCAAATGAATCCTGTAGCCAAGTCCCCGCAGCGCGAGCAGTCTCGTCCATATATCGCTCCGGAATCCATCGACCGGGGGATATGGGAGAGTCTTCATCACATGCAGGACTTTCATCGCAGGTAACATCCTTCCTGGTTGCTGATTCAACGTAGCGATCGAGCGCAATTCGAGTTCCATAACCTCAATTGACCGTGCACACACGAATTGGAGGTGCCGGCACACTGGGACTCCTCCAGCCCCGGCGCATCACAGTATTGCCTTCCACTCCCTGAAGAAAGCGCCGCCCCGCAGTCAATGGCCCGCAGACGCGCCGCTCCAGCGAGTCCACTACGGAAGCGACGGCACCTGCACGCGCGGAGCGCTGGCCTGCTGCACCTGTGCGCTGGAGCGGAACCGTACTGCCGGCAAAGGTTTGCCCTCCAAGGCCAGGGAGGTGTAAAGCACCGTAAACAAGACGCATGCGAAAGAGGAATCAAAGATGAATTCACTCTCTCCAAACCCATGAACAAGAATGAAAAGGACGCACGCAATCGGCCACAATGCCATCCGGCCAGCAGTCCAGCGAATGTGCCGAATCGACATCGCGGAATATTTCCACAGCAAAAATACGGTTACCAGAATCCCCGGCACGCCCACCGACAGCCAAAGCTCAAGCAGCGCGTTGTGAGCGGAAGGAACAATCCAGCCGGATGTAATCACCACATCCAGAGACTCTCCGCGAAGTCCGGTCCAAAACGCACCGTATCCATAGCCAAGCCACGGACGATGTTCAATCGCAAACACAAGTTGCTTCCAGACAGCCGTTCGTCCCGTAAGCGTTGCGTCTTTTCCCAGCAGCCGCAGCAGAAATTCCGTGTTGGTCGCAGCGAAAAAGGATACAAATCCCAGAAAAGACAGAACGATCATATTCGCGGCGAAAAACTGTTTCCCGGGCAGCCGCACAATACTCCAAAATGGCAGCGTTGCCAGAATAATCACCGCAGCAGCTACTGAGGTTCCTGAGCGCGACAACAACAGCATCGCGGTCGCGAGGAAGAGCCAGCAATAGCGAAGCCACTTAAACCTCTCATAGCGACTCAGCACTGCCAATGCAACCGTCAATCCGATATAGAACCCAAAGCCATTCTTGTTCTGGGCCAGCCCCTTCAATGCGTTGTGCTGTTCGGCATCCAGAACAAATTTGCGCGCCACCACAAGAAGCACCATAATCGCGCCCATCGCGACCACAAAGCCCTCCATCAGAAGGTCTGCAAACTCGGCAATCGAATACCGTTCTCCCAGATAAACGCCAATTGCAAGGGTCGCAAACTCAAGTACGCTCTTGCGCAGCGTGAGCGTTGGCTCAATGCTCCAGGCCACTGAGCAAAACTGGAGCACCAGCATCAGCCAGATTGGCCAGGCGCGCAGCGCAGCCGCAATCCAGCGCTTCAGGCGCGAGAGTATCAGAAATACCGCAAGACCGTAGATGGCGGCCTGAACCATGACAATCTCAAAATGAAGTCCGCCCTGCAGCGACAGATACGCGTCCTGGTCAACATTGCCATAGAAAATAGAGGTGAATGTTCCCATCAGATAGAGAATCAGAATCAGGACAAATCCGCGTTCCAGAAATCTTAGAAACATTTATACCTCCACCCTGTTCAGTTTCTTCTCACCGGAAGACGGTGGTGGCGGAACACTGGATCCAATCCTGCTGCGTCGCTCCTGGGAGATTCGCCAGCGGATCACCGTGTACAGAGAAACCATCAGCAACGTATCAGTTGCCACGCTCGACCACGCGGCACCGCGCCATGTGAACTGTCGGATGAGCCAAAGGTTGATCACTACGTTGAAGATTGCAATCCCAATCTGAACGTATGACCGCTCTGACTGCCGGTTTGCGCCGGTCAGAATGTCGGTCAGGAATGCGTGCACAGACTTGATCAACGGAAGCGGGCTGAGCCAGCGCAGAGCCTCCACGCTGTCTGCATATTTCGGCCCCATCACCCATGGCACCAGTCCCGCCGCGCAAAACAACATCAGCGATACAACCAGCCCATAGGGAACGGAACGACGCATAATCTTCCGGGCAAACTGCGCAGTAGCCGTTACGCCTCCCTCACCCTTGCGAAAATACTCCGTATAGGTAGAAGCTGCCAGCGCCCGGATTGGCACAACGGATGCATCGACAAACCGATACGCAACCGCGTAAACCGCCGCTGCTTCCACCGACGCCATGCGCGCAAGCTGTGTCTTGTCAATGTTGTCGTAAACGGTTTGCGCCGTGAACGATGTGGCAAAATGAAATCCTTCCCCGAGAGATGCCGGAATGCGTCCAAGGGCCAGCTTCGGGCGTCCGCAGGCGCGGATGACCGACCATATCTGATACAACGCCGCCATCAGCGCCGCGCACAGATAAAACCTGGCCCACAGTGCAGGGCTGGGAGAGAAACAAAGCAGCACAAGACAGGCAAAGAACCGAAGGACAGAGCCAGACAAGGTTGCGCTCGCAGCCTGGCGCGGTCGATCCATCGCCAGAAACGCCAGGGAACAGTTCGCCGTCAGTTGCGTGCAAATCAGATCGGACAGCGCAACACAAAGCAACATTCCCACTGAGACGGAAGCCGGCAGCAGCCACCCTCGCAGAAACTGAAGCACCACCGCCCAGCAGATTCCCGAGATGACCGTGATGAAGATGGAGTTGCCAAAGTAAAGGTTCAACTGGCTCCGGTCACGCGATGCGTATTTCATCATCACCTGGCCGGCACCCATCGGGCTGAACGGGGCCAGCGCCAGAACGACGGCGGTCGATGCCACAAACGCCCCGTATCCGGTTGGCCCAAGAACCCGCGCGATGATGACAAAGTAGCCAAATTGCGCAACAAGCTGCACCGCCTGCCCTTGAAACATCCAGGCGGCGCTGCGACCTATCTTCGAATTCAGCTGCTGTGCAATTGCGCCCTTGAGCCGCTTCACTGCCCCTCCGGCAAAACTCATGGCAACGAGTGGTAAACAGCCGCGCCGGCTACAGTCTCAACCAGCCCCGATGTCTGACCGGCAATGTGCTTCATTGTGCTCGGAGGAATGTAAAGGATATCGTTGCGGGAGAGTTCGAAATCGTTCCCCTGGCCTTTCAGCAGGTCGCCCACTTTGACCCGCGTGGACACATACCCGGTCTCACCCTTGTGCAGCAAGTAGGCTCCGTTTTGCGATGCCGTATACAAAGAGCCGCCTGCCTGCGCAAGCGCCTGCAGAATCGTGATTCGGCCATTGTCCTGCATCACAATACCGCCCGGACGCCCGACTTCACCCAGCACGTAAACAATCCCCGCACGCGGCACAACCACAATGTCGCCCGGATAGATAACCACGTTGGCGGCCAGCGCGTCGTCTGCGCGATCGGTCTTCAGGTTCACCGTCACCGTCTCTTCATTTCCCAGGCGGTGTTTGATTGTCACTCGCGTGTCAGCGAGTGGCGTAAAACCACCCGCCAGCGAGATTGCGTCCAGCACGCTGCGCGTAGACATGATGGGGAAAATCCCGGGATGGCTGACCTCGCCGGTAACGGAGATAGCCTGCGAAGCAAATTCGGCAATCAGCACCGTAACGTGCGGCTTCACCTGGAAGTTGCGTCGAACCAGCTCATCCTCAATCCACTTTCCAGCTTGCGCCGCCGTCATTCCGGCAATCTTTGTCTGGCCAAGCAGCAGCAGGTTCACCCCTCCGTCAGATTCAACTCGAACCGTCTGGGTCAACTCCGGTGTATCGTAGGCTGCTATATTCAGCAGGTCGCCCGGTCCAATCAGCACCGGATGCGTCCCTGCAAATCCTGAAGCATCGGCCGCACTCTGCCCGCTGGCCGGCAACACAAGGAGCAGCCCGGCAAGCGCGACAACAATACGAGCAAGGAATCTACGCCTGGGTTTCAATTGCAAGTCCATTACTGCTCTCCTTGAACGGCATCGTTTTCTGTCCGGGGACCTTCCCCATTGGAGCCGTCGTTTTGGTTGCCATACCCATACAGGCCGTATTCCCCTGTGCTCGCATCCACACCATTGACCAAAACGCCAAAGCACTCGGCATGGGCGATGGTGAGAAGATGCAGCGCACGCTGTACTCCCTTGCGGGTGGATACTGCCGCGCGAACCACCAGCAGCACTCCATCGACATGCTGCGAAAGTACAACTGCGTCGGTCACGGGAAGAACCGGTGCACTGTCGAAGACAACGTAGTCGAACTGCTCGCGCCAGGCGGAGATCAGTTCATACATCTTCTTTGACCCCAACGATTCGGCCGGATTTGGTGGCGCAGCACCAGAGGGCACAAAAGTCACGCCCGGCAGCTCCTTGAGTGTCCGATAGGAAGCGCTGGCCATCTCAGGATTGGCGAGAAGTGTGCTGAGGCCACTGCGCGAAAACTGGTTCAGCATCCGGCTCAGCGTTCCGCGCCGAAGATCGCCGTCCACAAGCAACACGGAAGACCCGCTCTGCGAAAGCACCGCTGCCAGATGAAGTGCGGCGAACGATTTGCCTTCTCCCGGCTGCGCGCTGGTTAGCAGAAACACCTGCCGTGGATTGTCGGGCCCAGAGAGAAGAATGGAAGAACGCAAGGACCGGAACGCTTCCATCACCACTGATGCCGTCGGGCTCAACACTGAGGTCTTGCTGGGGCCGCCCAGAATGCCACTGGAGGGGCCTGTGCCGGAACCCGCCTTCCCCAGACGTATCCGCTTGCCCTTGCCAACGGTATCTCCCTGCGGAATGATTCCCAGAACAGCCTTGTTCGTGAGCCGCTCAACATCTTCAGGATCCCGCAGATGCGTGTCCAGCGTGTCGAGCACAAACGCGGAAATCACACCGGCAAAAAGCCCGAATGCAAGCCCGGCAGCAAGAAACAGCGGCACGTTCGGGCTCGCCGGCTTGCCGGGGGCGATTGCCGGGCTGATTAGATTCAGGTCGGTGGAGCGGACGCCTGCCAGAATCGAAGATTGCTTCGAAGAAGCAAGCATCGACTGGTACAACTGCTGCGCCGCATCCGCCTCGTGGCGAGCCACGTCATAGGCTGCCGTCTTCTCGCTCATCTCCGAAGCGATGCGCTTCTCTTCCTCAAACGCAGCATTGGCTGCCGTCTCGTTGTGGACAGCCGCCATGTACTCCTGCCGCGCCCGTCCTGCAATCTTCTTGACTTCTTCCTTGATCTCGTCCCGAACCGAATCCCGCTTGCGCTTCAGGTCCGACAGCTTGGGATTCTCCGATCCGTATTTTCCAGACGCCTCTGCATACTGAGCATTCAGGTCCGCCTCTTGCTGCTTCAACGAAACAAGAACGTTCCCCTGGGAGCTGGCCGAAGAACTACTGATGCTTCCGCCGTTCACAAGGCCGGCAATCAGTTCAGGATCTCCATTGCGGGAAAGGTTGTAGATTGCCTCTTTCGCCGCCCGAACACTCTGCGCCTCGGCCAGTGCCGAATTCAGCTGATCCAGCCTGGCTACGATGATGTTGTGGTCCTGATCGGAGTTTCCATACGACCCGGAATCCTTCGCCACCTCAGCGAACCGCTTGGACGCGTCCTCTGCCTCGGAACGCAACGCACCCAGTCGGGACTTCAGCCACTCCGCTGACCGCTGATACGCGGAAAAGCGCAGCTCATACCGATAATCAACGTAATCGGTAATCAACTGATTCACCATCCGCGCGGACGTATCCGGATTGCTGTGCTTGAAGCTAACCGAGATAATCTGTGTGCCCGCATCCGAGCTCACCTTCAGCCTCCGGCCCCACGCCTTCAGGAAGGCCTCGCGCTTGAGGCGCGCACTGTCAATCGGCAGCGCCATCTCACGCTTCACCTCCTCGTCCTTCACGAGGGGATTGTAGGCAAAATCAGGGTCGGCACCCAGATTCAACTCGCGATAGACACGCAGCGCCAGTTCATCCGAGCTCAGCACTTCTACCGCCGTCTGCAGCGAGAGGCTGAAGTTCAGCGAGTCTTCTGCCTGGGTGGCACCCGTCCCGGTCTGCCCCTCGCTTTGGCCGACGTTGATCGCACCCTGCTGCTGCTTCAGCAACTCCACCTGAGCCGTAGCAGTGTAGCGGGGTGTCATCACCAGGCAGGCAATCCCGGCCAGCAAAAAACATCCGCCCGCTATCAGGAAAATGTACTTGCGCCTGGCGGTCAGGACCCGGAAAAATCCTGACAAATCAAGCACCTCAAGGGCACTGTCTGTCAACGCGGGCACTGATTCTCCGACGGCCGACTTCCGGTCGCGGATGGTCTCCTGTTGGGCATCATGTGGTCGTATCTGGCGGGTCAAGGTCTCTCACTCACTCGTTGCTACGGACGCTTGCTTTGCGCGGCGGCCATGGCGGGTTCATGGTTTCTGCCCGGGAATACTGCTCCGATGCCCCCCGGCAGAAAAGTTAATCCAAAATCCGGTCAGGAACCGGACGAAGTACTGTAGCGGCGCAGACCAACCGTCTGCAGGGCAATCTTCCAGACAAACAGCGGATTGTTGATCAGGTATCGCTTCCACAGTCGCCGGGGCTCCTGGAAGAGACGGTGAAGCCACTGTAGCCCAGCCTGCTTCATCCAGGCCGGTGCATCCGATATCCCGCCGGTGTGAATGTCAAATGCTGCTCCCACTCCCACCATCAGGCTTGTATCCAACTGGTTCAGATATTCGGCCATGAATCGTTCCTGCTTCGGCGTGCTCAGGCCAACCCATAGAACATCCGGGCGTGCTGCACTGACTTTGGCTGCCAGGTCGGCCTTCTCATCTGCATTCAGCGGGCGAAACGGCGGCGTGTACGTGCCCACAATTTCAAGTCCGGGGAAACGCTCGCGCAACACCGCCGCCAAACGCTCCGCTACCCCGTCATTCCCCCCGTAGAGAAAGTGGCGATAGCCGGCCTTGGGAGATCGCGCACAAAGCTCAAGCATGAAATCCGGCCCGTATACCCGCGACATCTGCGTGTGCCCTTGCATGTGCCCCACCCATACCGTCGGCATTCCATCAGGAGTTGTGATGAAGGATTTGTTCAAAATCTCCATAAGCGTCGAATCCCGCTGCGCCTCCATCACTCCGTGTACTCCCGTGACGCAGATATATCCCTTCCCGCGCTCGCGAATCCGCTCTTCTGCCAGCAGGATAGCCTGCTCCATGCTGATTGCGCTCACCTGTACACCCAGTACATTGCAGTGGGGGTGCACGCCATTTTTGAGGCTATCCGTCAATCTCTCTTCCTCCCCAATCGTTCCCAAACTCACAAATCCCGTCTGTGGCGATGCATGACTTCGGTACTGATTTCCCGAAACCAAACCTCGTCCTTCTCTTCACTTCCCCGTTTCAATTCCCCGGGCCACAGGCAAAACATCGGCACCTGCCTGCAACCGCTTGATCATTCCTTATCCTGCAGGAAAAGGACGACAACCCCGGACATCTCCGCTAAACTCCACGCATCGCAAACAGGAGTGTGTGAATCAGAATTGCGCAGTCCATGAAAAAGCTGCGATTGGAAATGTAGTACAGGTCGTATTGGATGTTCTCGTGGATCAACTCGGATCGGTCTGCGCTCAACTGCCACAGTCCGGTAATCCCCGGCCGCACCGCCAGGCGCTGCTTCTGCATCTCGGTGTATTGCTCCACGATAAATGGCATCTCCGGACGCGGCCCTACCAGCGACATCTCTCCCCGCAGCACATTGATCAACTGCGGCAATTCATCGAGACTCGTGCGCCGTAGAATGCGTCCCACTCGCGTAATCCGGGGGTCTTCCGACCCCTTCGGCGAGAATCCGTACTTCGGCGCATGCGTGTGCATTGTCCGGACTTTGAACATTCTGAACGGCTTACCACGCAGACCCACGCGAGTCTGGCGGAAAAAGATGGGCCCGGGCGAATCAAGCGCAACCATCAGGGAAACAACCAGCAGCGCCGGAAGCCCAAAAAGGATTACGATTCCCGCGAATACCAAGTCATAGGGGCGCTTGGCGGCCTCATACGACCAGTGCCGCTCCGGCTTGCCGACAACCTTGAGCATCATGCCGTCCAGATCCGCAAACTCCGTCAGCAAATCTCCGGGCAATGACCCAGTCGAGAGATATCCCAACCGGGCACCCGCTTCCCGCGCAGCCGTCGACATCTCATCGATGCGCTCCGGAGCCAGGTTTTCCGTCGCCAGAATCAGAAACTCGCATCGAAGCCTGGTCAGCAATTCAACATCAATTGCCGCATGCATCACATCAAGCTTCTGGTCGCGCCGGTACGAGTAGTTGAAAACCTGCTGCCCCTTGTGGCTGATGTCATCATCCACAATCGCCACCGGCTGCAACCCCAACTTCGGCGACCGCACCAGTGCTGAAAATACCCGGCGGCCTGACGGCCCCGCCCCGTAAATCACCACCCGCTTGACGCCAAAACCGGTTGACCGCAATTTGCGCAAGGCAGCCAGCGTCAACTGCTTCTGGAATATCTCCATTACCGGGGCCACCAGAAGCGACAGCACGAAGATCCATCGCGAAACCTGAAGGTGGGCAAAAAACGTCACCGGGATGGTAAACAGAAACACCTGCATCGCTACCCGCAGAATGCTCTCAGTCTCCTTCACACGCAGCAAACTGTTGCCCGTCCGATAGGCCCCCTCGCGATCGAGCAGAATCATGTAGAGCGTGGCGACAATGAACGCCGTGACACCCAGCGAGCGCAACGGGTACTCGACATTCTGCCCCAGATGCAATGTTCGGTAAATCCAATAGCTGACAAAAATCGAGGCGCCTACCGTCACTTCATCGGCAAGCCGCTCAAACAGTTGCTCAACCCACTGGAAGCGGTGGTAGAGCTTAGGCCATTTTTTCGACGCAGAGTCGCCGCGAACTTTCTGTGCATCCTCTTCGGCCGGACTTTCGATAGACACACCAAGCATCTTGACTGCTCCTGAGCTTCGGACAACGGGGAATTGGCGCTGCGGAATCCTTGTTCTTGACTCAGGGAGGGAAGTTTTTGCGCGGTAAAGGGCCCTGAATGCCCCAATTTTCTTACACACAGATTGGGGTGTCAATTACACGAATTAGCCATGAATGCTTTGGGAACCGAGATGTTACCCTCCCCATGCCCGATTCGGGTCGGGCCAAACCGGGGTCACACCTGCGAAAGCTGCCCCAACTCCAACGAAAAGCGCGCCAGTAAGCACTTTCACAGATTCCTGTGTCCCGGGCCCGTCGCTGGTCTCCCGGAGCCGCTCCCAGTTACTCATGATGGACTCCCCCATCTTTCCCACTCCATCCATCCCTTTCTGCGGCCCGCAAAGAAGGGGCCGGAGCAGTTGTTCGCTGTTCCGGCCCCTGCCGATTCCATCCCGTGTAAGGTTGAATGTTTAGAACTTGTAGCTGATACCAATCAGCGGCGTCGGACGGCTGCGCAATCCGGCATTGTTGATCTGTGTCAGCAGGTTGGCGGAAAGCACCAGATTGCCAAAAGGATTCACCTTGACGCCCGTGCTCACATTCCCGATCGAATAGCTCGAGTTCTGCGTCGAACTGGTCGTCACCGGAGTCGAAACGCCGGTAATCGTCAGGTTCGATGTCACCACGCTCGGCGTATTCATAAACTGGTTTCCCAGCAAATCCACCGCAACCGTCAGCCACTTCTTCGCTGCCCAGTCCGCGCCCAGGTCATACTGCAAACCGCCAGGCAGTTGCTTGTTCCCACCCTTGGTCACAGTCGGATTGTTCAACTCCGTGGCGCTGTTCCACTGATATCCAATCTTGGCATGCGGAGATACCTTGTTCAGATACGAAAACACCAGATAAGGATTAAATCCGAAAGCACCCGAACCCAACAGATTGGCGTCATCTCCGGTTGGCATCCGCAGCATGAATCCGCCGGCAAATGTCGCGCGCTCTGTGCTGTGCACAATCGACTTCAGGTTCAGCGCAACATCACCCAAACCACTTGCCGTCCCCGATCCCAGTGTGGGCTTGGGATTGGTCTTGAACAGCAGCGTCCCGGTCGGGCTCACCACGTACGATGTGGCGTTCCCGGTAAACACTCCCACCGATACCCGCTCAATCGGCACAATCACGGAAACATCGAAGGTCTTTGACAACCCAACCGTGCCTACAATCAGGAACTGGTCCACCTTGAAGTTCAGGTCGGCCGTCTCGTTGGTGTAGGTCGTGCTCAGCAGGTTGCCACCGCTGTCGTATGCGTTCTGGCTGAAGGCGAAAGGAAGCGCCTTCAACGACTTTCCGTCAATGTCGGTAAACACAAACTGGCTGCCCGTGGCTCCCAGATAGAACTTGCCCTTGCCGCCCAGCGTGTTGGCACGGTCTGCCAGCACCGGCCCCAGGTTGCTGAGGGTTTGCGGAACGCCGTCCTTGTACACCAGCACAGTACCCGCAGACGCGGTCGCCAGCGGCAACTGGCTCACCTGCGTCGCAATCCCCGTATCAATCGCCTGCGCCACAACCTGCGCGTTCTGCGATGTGTTGCCAGGCCCCAGTGCACTCAGGTTCGAATAGGCACCCACAGCAAATGGGTACTCGCAGGCCAGCTTCGTGGATGCGGATCCCACCTGGCAATTAATCTGTGCCATCGCGCAGCTGCTGGAAAGGGCTGTGAGTATCAGAAGTTGCAAAGTACGTCGTTTCATCGGTCTCCCTCGACAAAATCCTCAGGTTCAGGGGCGGTGCGGTCAATCTGCAGATTCACCTCACCGCCCAACTCACATCCTTAGAGTGTTACATCCAGCTCCAGAACTGCGGAGTAAGTATTCCCGTCGCTGCCGGTCCCCTGGATCAGCAGGAAGTACTGCCCTGGCGGCGTAGTACCGCCGGTTGCAATCGGTGTGCTCAGCTTGAACGAACCGCCGCAGCCCGCCGTCTGGAGGATTCCAATCCCGATTGCCAGCAGCATCAGCACCCGGAACAGAGCCACCCTGGCCACCTTGCGGCGCAACGTGCCCAGCAGCCCAATCATCAGCACGCCGTACAGCGCCAGCCACCACCGGTTCCGTCCAGCAAAACCGCTCGTGAAGGTGTTGTTCGTCGTCACCGTCACCGGCACCGTAACCGTCGTCCCGGAAATGCTTGGTGTTCCAATCGAACACGCCACACCGACCTTGCCGGGCTTCGTCGTATTGCCGGTGATTCCGGTTCCGCTGATGTATGGGCAGGTAAAGTTGCTCAGCGTAACGCCGCCAGGCAACTGGAACGTCACGTTACCCACGTTGCCGCTCGTCGAGCCCGAAGTCACAACCAGCGGGGTCGATACCGCACGCACCGTAACCGGGAAGCTGTAGGTCCGCGTCAGACTCGTTACCGAATCCACCGCTGTGATCGTGAACGTGTAGCTGCCCGCCGTTGCGCCCGCTGCATTCAGCGCCACAGCAATGGACTGCTGCGTCTGCCCGTTTGCAATCGGCAACCCGCTTTGTGCGAACGTGCATGCTGGCGCGCCCGCACTCGGTACACTCGTGCAAGTCATCGTCGGCGAACCACTGTAGCCCGCCGTCGAGTTGCCCGTCACCGCCAACCCAGCTGGCGTGAACGGATCGTTTGAGTTCGTGTAACCCTGCGTCAGCAGAACACCAACCGAGTTTGTCGGAACTGGCGCCACCGTCAACGAGAAGTCTTCCACTGCCTGGCTCAGCGTTGCAGGAATCGCACTTGCGAAGTTCGCGTCTCCGCCATAGCTCGCCACAATCGTGTTCGTGCCAGCCGGCAAAGTCGTCGATGTGCAGGTCGCTGTACCCTTTCCTGCCGCCACCGTCACAGGAACATTGGCGCAAAGCACCGCGCCGTTGTTCGTGAAGGTAACCGCTCCAGCCAGTCCGATGCTGCCCGTTTGCACAGGCGTCACCATTGCGGTAAACGTCACTGAATCCTGGAAGTTGCTCGCGTTGTTCACAAACGAAACCGACGGATTCAAACTGCTGGCGACCGCGATTCCGGCACTCGCAGGAGTTACTTGCTGCACCACAGATCCACTGCCAACGCTGAAGTTCACATCGCCGCTGTACGAAGCAAGAATCGTATGCGTCAATGCTGCTGAAGTCAGGGCGGGATCCGCGCACTGCGCCTGCCAATTCGTAGCCGTGCCCGCCGGAAGAACTGGCGTGACTACTGTGCAACCCGCAATCGCGCTTCCGTTATCCGTGAATGCCACCTTGCCTGTCGGCTGAGGTAGCCCAACCGGGACGACAAACACTGCGGTAAACATCACTGCCGGGTTCGCATTGACCGTCGCAGAAGCCGACGTGCTTGTGACAGAGATGCTTGCCGAAGCGGCGTTCACCGTCTGCACGAAGGTGTTTTGGCTTGTGTTGAAGTTCGAGTCAGCCCCGTACGCGGCCGTAACCGTGTGAGAACCGACAGTCAGCGCCGCCGTGGTGCAGGTTGCAACTCCGTTGCCGTCCACCGCCACCGCCGAGCAGCTCGGGATGAACGTCCCAGTCACACTGTCTGTAAACGATACTGTGCTGGCCAGTGCGACTGTTCCCGAAGGCACAGGCGTCACCGTAGCCGTGAAGGTCACAGACTGGCTCACCGTCGACGGGCTCACGGTGCTGGTCAGCGCCGTCGAGGTATTCGCCTTGTTCACAACCTGTGAAACCGAGCCAAAGCTGCTGCCAAAGTTGTTGTCGTTGCCGTAAGTCGCCTTGATGGCATGACCACCAGCCGAAGCAGTCAGCGCCGAGTCAGAGCAAATTGCAACACCTGCCAGAGAGGGTGTGACCGCCGTGCAACCGGCAATCGGGTTCCCGTCTGCGGTAAATGCAACCTTGCCGGTCAGAGGCTGGCCGCCCGGAGGCGCACTCACAGTTGCCGTAAACACAACCGTGTTGTTGACCACCGAGGGATTCGGCGACGCACTCAGCGCCGTTGTGGTTGCGGCGGACCTTACCACCTGCGTCAGTGTGCCCGGCGCAGTCTCAGCAAAGTTCGCATCCGCTCCGTACGCAGCGGAAAGCTGGTCGTTGCCCAACGGCAGCGTTGAGGTCACGCACGTCGCCTGCCCAGTGGATGCGGCCACCGGAACGCTCGAGCACAGCGTGGTCCCGCCGTTGCTGAAGGTCACATTTCCTGACAGCGCCACGCCACCCGTGATTCCGGGTGTTACCGTCGCCGTCAGCGTCACACTCGAGTTCACTGACGAGGGATTCAGATTCGACGTGAGAGCCGTCGTCACCGATCCCTGGCTCACCGTCTGCGTTACCTGGGCATTGCTGCTGTTGTAGCTCGGATCCCCGGCATACGTCGCGGTTATCGTGTGGCCGCCAAGTGGAAGCGAATTCGTGGTGCAGCTTCCTGCCCCGGTGGCCTTGTTGAAGCTCACCGTGCAACCAGCCACCGGTGCGCCACCGTCGGTAAACGTCAGTGTTCCCGTCAAAGGAACGCTGCTGCTGAACGGTATCACCTGAGATGTCAGCGTTACCGACTCATTGACCACAGACTTGTTGCCCCCCGACGAAGAGTGAATGGTCGTCGTCGAACTTCCCGGTGTCACCGTCTCGGCAACAAACTGGTTGCTCGTCGTGTAGTTCCCATCGCCGGAATAGGTGCCGGTGATGGTGTGGTTGCCGCCCAGCAGAGCCGTCGTCGCGCACGTTGCCGTAGCTGTTGAACTGCCCGCATGCCAGGTGATTGCCTGCGCCGTGCAGGCCCCAATCGGGGTGCTGTTGTCGGCAAAAGCAACCGTGCCAGTCAACGCAACGGTCCCCCCAGCCGGCGCACTGACCGTCGCGGTAAATGTCACTGACCCGTTCACGCTGATGTTCGCGTTTGAGGTTGCAATCGCCGTCGCCGTGGACGCCTTGTTGATGGTCACCTGCGTCGTGCTGCTCACGCTGCCGCTGTAGTTCCCATCGCCGGAGTACGTCGCCACAAATCCATACGGAGAATTCACTGCGGTCAACGCACTTAGCGTGCAGGTCGCCGCGGCCGTCGCCGTCGCCGCGTCATACGTAATCGACTTCGAATCGCAGCCAACCGATGCAGCGCCATTCTTGAAGGCCACCGTGCCCGTTATCGCCTGCGCCGATAGCGGAGTTCCCGGCGCCGGGCTGATCGAGACTGTCGCCGTCAGCGTCACCGCATTGTCCACAGTCGTCGTGGTCGGGTTTGCCGCAAGCGTTGTCGTCGTCGTTCCGGAACTCGGCGTCACATTCAGCGCCGCGCTCGCAGGACTTGCCGTGTAGCTGCCATCACCCTGGTACGTCGCCTTGTATGCATGTGCGCCCGGCTTGATGGAACTCACACTGCAGATAGCAACTCCAGTGCCTGTATTGACTACAACGTTGCTGCAACCACCGATGGTCGAACTGCCATCGGTAAACTTCATATTCCCGGCGAAGGCGACCACAGACCCGCCACCGCTCGGCGCAGTTGCAGCCACCGTCGCGGTAATGGTCACATCATCGTTCACCACCGGCGCGGCTGGGCTGATTGAGTTGACCGTCGCCGTTGTCGCAGCCTTCGACACTGCCTGCGAAACCGGACCGCTGGCGCTGCTCGCACTATAGTTGGTGGCGTCGCCCAGGTACTTGGCCTTCAGTGTATGGGTACCAACCGAAAGCGTCGACGTCGTCAGGGTGGCAATACCGGTCCCGCTGTCCACCGCGCCAGTACCAATCGACGCGCCGCCATCGTCAAACTCTACATTTCCGCCGATTGGCACAATCAGCGTCCCCACTGCCGGAGACACAGTCGCAGTCAGCGTTACCGACTGCGCTGCTACCGTCGAGCTCGAAGAAGATACCAGAACAGCAGCCGTCGCTGCCTTCGTCACCGTCTGCGTCTTGCCAACAGCATCGCTGCTCGCCTGGAAATTCGCATCGCCAGTGTAAGCCGCAGTAATTGTATGGTCCCCTGCAGTCAGCGAGTTCACATTGCAGGTTGCAGAGGAGACTGCCGTGGCCGAGTGGAAGGTAACGGCAACTGCCGTGCAGCCCGTTATCAGCGATCCATCCGCTGAAAACGCCACGCTGCCTGTCATTTGGTATCCGTCGGCGACGATTGCCGGCAGCGGGCTGGGAGCAACGGTCGCGTTCAGCGTTGCGGTCTGGTCCACCACCGAAGAGGTCGTTGAAGCCACTGTTGTCGACGTCACCGCCGCGCTCACAGTCTGCGCCGAGTCAGGAGACGTCTTGCCGTTATAGTTCACGTCCCCGGCATACACCGCAACCAGATTCAGGCTTCCTGCCGGCAGTTGCTGCGTCGTGCAATTCGCAACGCCCGTTCCGTCCAGCGCAACACCTCCCGCTGCGCCGCAATCGCTGATAGCCGTGGTCGATCCACCGCCATTGTCAATCGCAAAGGTCACATTACCGGTTGGCGTCGCTGCTGGTCCAACTGCCGTCGCGGTTAGCGTCACGGCGTCATCCACATTCGAAGTGCCGGCAGGAACCACCGTCAGAGTCAGACCCGTCAAATCTACCTTCACCATCGGCCGCAACAGCACTGAAATATCCGCGCCCATCGGGTTCGACCCTGAATTCCCGTTTGCCGTCACCAGGCTCGCAGGCCCGTTCTTGCTCACGCTCAGCGCTGCCAGAGATTCCGGCCCGGCGCCCACGGCAATCGAGCTCGCCTGCTTCAGCGTGCCGTCTCCATTGCCCGCCAGCAAAGTCACTGACGAGCTGCCAAAATTCGCCACCGCAATATCGGTCGCGCCATGACCAAGGAAGTTCCCAACCGCCAGCGCCGCCGGCTCAGTTCCCGCCTTGTAGCTTGCGCCCGCTGTAAAGCTGCCTTTGCCATCGCCAGCCAGCACGCTCACCGTGCCGCTGCCGCGCTGCGCAACCACCAGGTCATAGCGGCTGCCGTTCAGCTTTGCCAGCGCAATCGCGGCGGGATACGATCCCAGTCCGACTGCGCCCTTGGGAGTGAAATGTCCCGTCCCGTCCCCGGCAAGAATCGTCGCCGTGCCAATGCCCTTGCAGGCGGCATCCTGACCGCAGGCATTCGCCACCACCAGATCGATGTGGCCGCTTCCGCGCAAATCCGCCCCGGCAATCGCTACCGGGGAATAGCCAACCGCGTAGCTCGAAACTGAGCTCAGCGTCCCGTCTCCCCGTCCAACCAGCACTTCAACATTGCCGGTCTGCGCACAGAGGGTCTTGCCGCAATCGGTCGCCACGGCAACCAGTTGCCGCCCGCCGCCCAGCGCCTCGGTATAAATTGCGCCCGGATTCCCGCCCAGCGAGATGTGCATCGCCGACCCAAACGTTCCGTCGCCGTTTCCGGGCAGAACCGTCAGGGTGCGGTCATTGCGGTTCGCTGCCAGTATCGCCAGCTTGCCGCCTGCGCCAATCGGCGCCAACGCAACCGAAACCGGCCCACTGCCAACCTCATAGCTGCTGCCCAGCCGATAACTGTTGTCCGCATTCGCAAGGAAAACGCTCACCGTTCCCTTGCCCTTGCAACTGGCATCGGCTCCGCAGAAGTTGGAAACCACCAGGTCGGCCCGTCCATCTCCATCCAGGTCGCCCGCGGCCACTGCCTTCCGCTCCAGGCCCGCCGCGCCATACGAACGCGCCGCCGCAAAACTGCCATCGCCCTTCGGTGTCGGCAGGCTGATCGAAGCTTCAGCTTCGCTCACAATCGCCAGTCCGGCCTTCCCGCTGAAGCTCCCGGCCACCGCAGCAAATGGCCGATTCCCCGCCACATAATCCACCGCGCTCTTGAAAGTTCCGTCTCCGTTGCCTTCCAGCACGCTGAAGGTGTTGGCCGCGCGGTTGATCGTCACCAGGTCAACATTCCCGCTGCCCTTCAAATCCACCGCAAGCAACGAGGCCGGCCCATTGCCAACCGTATAGCTCGTTCCCTGCCCGAAGCCGCCATTCCCGTCACCCTGGAAAATGGAAATCCGGCCCGAAGCCCCGTGCGTCACCACCAGATCAGCGTGGCCGCTATGCGCCAGGTCGGCCAGCGTCACCGAGGTCAGTGCTTCCGACCCAGCCGCCACAGGGGTTCCCGTGCGGAAGTGCCCCGAACCAGCACCGGGGAAGACCCCCACGGTGCCGTCCACATTCGCTACCACCAGCCCGTCCAGGCCGCTGCCATCCAGCTTTCCGGCAGCAATCGCCGCGGGTGTCCTGTCCAGCAGGAACAGCACCGGCGCGCTCAGTCGCCCGCCGCCCTGGTTCAGCAACACGGCAACCGAGGAGCCATTCGCCACGGCCACATCCACGCCGCCCTTGCCGCCAAAATTACCGGTAACCAGGGCAATCGGGGCGCTCACGCCGCCAAAACTCACCGGCTTTCCAAAGCTCCCGTCCCCATTGCCCGGCAGCACCACAATCCTGCCCGCTGCCGCGTCCACTCCAACCGCGTCCAGGTGCCCGGTGCCCATCACATCCGCCAGCACGACATGGCCCAGCACCGCACCCGCGGCATAATCGGCTCGAGAGGCAAATCCACCCTTGCCGTCGCCCAGCAATACCGTCACATTGCTGCTGTTCTTCTGCGTCAGCACCAGGTCCGCACGGCCACGGCCACGCAAATCTCCGCTGGACACACTCGTGGCGCTGCTTGGCAGCGTCAAGCGTGGCGCAACCACGAACGGCGATCCGCCCTGTGTCGGAATTCGAGCCGCATCGCTCACCTGCGCCTGCGCGGAAATCGCGCCCATGACCACACAGAAAACACCCAGAAGCAGACGCTTCGACGAAAGGTTGCTGAATCGCCGCACCATATCAGATCTCCGAGACAGAATCGGTTGAATGCCCACAGGGAAGACGAGAAACCCGAAAGCTCACCGCTCGCTCCATGGCTGGCTATCTCCGCCCATGAAACTGCGGCAAACCTGCGACGCTCGCACTTAGGTTCGCCACATCAATACCGCTGACGCTGGATGACTTGTTGTTACAGAAGTTAGGAAAATTACACAAAATTTGCGCTCGGGAAGAGGCCCAAAAAACGCGCCCCTCTTTCGGCCTCGGACGCAACAATCACATTGATAACCGCGCCTTCCTTTACTGCTGAAAGACATTCGGCCTAATTCGAGACTCCACCTTATGGCCGCCTCTCACAAATGTCAAGCACTTTTTCCGTAACACTGCGCAAGCCTCGAAAAGCTCATAAAATCAATGAAACTCAATAACTCCATAACTTTACGGCGAGATGAAATCTCCAAAGACGACAGCGCAGCTCCGTTCCAGGGGTCTCATCGCACATGACCAAAGTCATCCCTTTTGCCAGGTCTCCGTCGCCCTCACGAAACCTCCGGGGGCCTCAGCGCTTGTCCGTAATCGTCCAGACTGAGCCCTTCCGCGCCAGATGGAAGTGCGCGGCATGCGGCGTGGAAATCATCTTGCCGGAGGCCATAAAGCTGGTCGTCTCCGTGCAATTCGCGTCCGCCGAGTCCCCGCCAACGTTCAACTGGTTCGCCGGGCAGTTTTCCACAACCTTGGCCGTCGGATTGTCTTTGAAGAATCCCGCCAACCCCTTCGCCTGCCCGCTGCTCATCCCCGTCCAAAGAGCCTGCATCTTGGCGACATCATGCGCATTGAAGGCTGAGGAATAGTTGTTGATTGCGCCCAGAACCATCGCCGTCTGGTCCACCGGGGCAGCCGACGGCGCCGCCGCAACCGGCTGCGGTGCGGCTGCCTTCACTTCCACCAGCACGTTCAGCGGACGCTGCTGCGACCCGCCCGCACCCTTTGCCGTCAGCGTGTAGGTCGTATTGGCACCCGGCTTCACCGTCGTCTCGCCGTTGTTGTCAACCCGGCCAATCCCGTTGTCAATCGAAACTTCCGTCGCCTTCGCCGTCTGCCACCGCAGCGTAATCTGCTGCCCCTGCTCAATCTGCGAAGCCGAAGCGTTAAACGAGAGAATCTGCGCCGCCTCAGCCGCTGGTGCCGCCACAGGCTGCGGCTTGGCCGCCACCGGAATCGGCGTCAGCATCACGGTCGTGCTGCTGTGCTCGCCAGCCTTTACGCTCAGCGGTTGGCTGTACGGCTGATACCCGTCCAGCGCAAATGCCAGCGTCTTCGAGCTCGGCTTTACCGTCACCACCAGGTCGCCGCGCGCATCCGTCTTGCCCTGCGGCGCCCCGTCCACGCTCACCGTCGCACCCGGCGTCGAGTGAATCGCCAAATACGCATCCAGCGGCACCTGCACCGTCCCCGGCGCAGCCTGCTGCAGCGTGTAATTCAGCGGCTTCTGGTCCTTGTCCGCCACCGTCACGCTCACGGAATTCAAGTCAATAAAGCCCGGCTTCGAGAACCGCAGGGAGTGCGCACCTGGGTCCAGCGGCAGCTTCAGGCTTCCGTCATTCTGTGTGAAGCCCTTCAGCACGCCATCCACAAACACATTCGCCCCGCCCGGGCTGCCCTGGATCAGAACCGTCCCGCTCGGCGGCAACACCACGGTTGGGGCAGCCGGAGTTGTCGGAGCATTCGCCGTCGGCTCTGTCTTGTTCCCCTTGCCCAGCACAAAAAATGCACCCACCGCGATCACAACCAAAACCGCAACAGCCCCCAGAATCAGCGGCAGTTTGCTCTTCTTCTCTTCCTCGTGCGAAACCTCAAGCCCCGCCAAGGCCACGTTCCCGGTTGTCTTCCGCGCCTGCGGCTTGGTTGCCTCAGTCTTCAGCCGCTGCCAGTCGGTCTGCTGCGTCTGCGAAGCAAACTCCACCACCTCGGCGGAGTTCTTCAGTTCCTGGACAGCTTTCGCCGCGTCGGTTGCCAGCAGCGCTGCCCGCGCCGCCTCCACACTCTTCGCCACCAACTCGTCGGCATGGCTGCGCCGCCGCGCTTCCACTTCCTTCACCGCGCTGCGAATCTCCGGCTGCTCGCCAAATGCCCGCTCCACCGCCTGCAAGCCATCCAGCGCCGTCTGGAACTGCGCCTGCTGCACCGCCTTCGCCGCCGTTGCCAGCGCGTTCGCCACCGCCTGCTTCCGATTCTTCTCCGCCCGCAGATCCTGCAGCAACACATTCAGCGGAGTTCCGGGCGCGACCGCCGCAGGCATCGGCTGCAGCAGCTCAATCGCCTCGTCAAACTGGCCCTTCTCCCGCAACCGCGCAACCCGAGCCAGCAGCGCCTCGGCCTTGCGCTCAAATTCCTTCACCTGCCCGCGCGCCTCGGTCAGCAGCCGCCCAACCTGGGCATCGCCCGTCTCCGCGCTCGCCGCCTCCAGCAGTTGGATGGCTTGTTCGTACTGCTGCGCTTCCAGCAGCCGCTTTGCTTCCACCAGGCTGTTGTTCGCCCGCGCCCGGCGCTGCTGTTGCTGCAGTTCCCCGCGCGCAAACTCCAGCAGATCCTTCACCGCTTCCGGATCGCCAAACTCCAGTTGATAGCTGTCGAGAATCTCGATCGCCTTCTCAAACTGGTTCGCGTCAATCGCCTTCTGCGCATCCCGCAGGTAGCTGCCCCGTACCTGCTCCTGCTCGGCAGACTTCAGCCTCTGCCGCAGCGTGTCTTCCAGCGCCAGCAACCGCGCTTCGCCCGGCAGTTCCTCCAGCGCCTTCTGCACCAGTTGCAGCGCTTCGCCCGGCGAGGCCGCAAAAATCTCCTGCGCCTTCGTCACCGTCTGGTCAACCAGTTGCCGCGCCCGCACCTTCCGCAGCTCCAACGCCACCCGCGTCTTCAGTTGCAGCAGGGACGGCTCGTTCGGCAGCTTCTCCAGCGCCCGATCCAGGAGTTCGCCGGCTCGCTCGTAGTTTTCGCTGCTCAGCGCGTTCTCAATCTCGGCGTTAATCTGCTCAATAATCCGGCGCCGCTGCTCCTGCTCCTGCCCGCTCATGGCAGCCTGCAGCAGGCTGTCCACTTCCGCCTGCGACGGATCAATCTTGCTGGCCTCGCGCAGAATCTCAATCGCCGAGGTGAACCGCCGCGAACTCAGCTCCTGACGTGCCTTGCCCAGCATCTCCCGCATCTGTTCCTGCTGGGCCTGGCTGCGCACTTCTCTCGAAATCTCATTGTGAATATTCCGCAGCCGTGTATCGCCGCCACTTACCTCTACGGCCTTTTCCACCACCCGCAGCGCACCGGTCAGGTCGCCACGCTGCCGCATCCCCTCCGCCTGGCCCATCAACGACTCAATCTCGTCAAAACGCCGCTTGGTCTCCTTCAACTGGTCGATGCGCGCGGCAATCTCCGCGTTCTCCGGGTCCAGCTTCAGAGCCTGATCCAGCAGCCCAAGCCCCTGCCCAAACCTTGAACCCGCCAGCGCCTCTTCCGCCTCCGCCACCAGTTGCCGAACCTGCTCAGCACGCTGCAAACGCGCCAGATTCTGGTTCACAAGGCTCAGCAGCTTGCGCGCTTCCGTATGCGTCGGCTCAATCTTTACCAGCTCATACAGAATGTCCCTGGCGCGTCCATACTGCTGCTCTGCCGCCAGCCGCTCCGCATCGTTGAACAGCCCCACCACCTGGCCGCGCTTCAACTGCTCAATCAGCGAATGCAGCTCTGAGGCAAACTCCTCACCCGTCGCATACCGGTTCTCCGGGTCCTTTGCCAGCGCCCGGTCAATAATCGCGTCCAGTTGCGGCGGATATCCGCTGATCCACTTCTTCAATGGCGGATGCTGCTCGTTCACAAGCATTTGCATAACCGCCATGTCTTCCCCGCTGAACGGCAACTGCCCCGTCAGCATCAGGTACAGCATCACGCCCACGGCAAACAGGTCGCTCCGCCCGTCTCCGCGCTGGCCCTTCATCCGTTCCGGCGCAATGTAATGGATGGTGCCGATCACGTTGCCGACGCGCGTCAGCCCGGTCTCCGCATTCCGCCCCTGCACCTTGGCAATGCCAAAGTCCACAATCTTCGCCAGAATCGGGTCCCGCTGCACAATCACGTTTGCCGGCTTGATATCCCGGTGGATCACTCCCTGAGAGTGCGCATACCCCAACGCCATGCACACCTGCTCGATAATCGTCAGCTTGTCGATCACCGATAACTGCCGGCCGCTGTCCAGGAGTTTGTCCAGCGGGTCGCCCCCCACAAACTCCATCACGATGTAGGGGACACCCTCCTCATCGCCCATGTCATAGACGATGACAATATTCGGATGTTGAAGAAAGCCCGCCTGCGCCTCTTTGAAGAAGCGGTCCCGCATCTCCGGCTGACCCGAAAAATTCTCGTTCAGCGTCTTGATTGCGACCTGTCGCCCAATTCGCTTGTCTTCGGCGCGGTATACCACGCCCATGCCGCCGCGGCCCAGGATGCCCGTGATATCGTACTTGCCAATTTTCTTACGGTCGGTCGGGTCCACGGCACTCGCCTGCAAGCAACTATGTTCAGTAGTTCAGGGGGTCAAAAATCGGAGGCACTTCCTGCGGCGCTGTTACCTCACACAAGCCCTTTCTCCCGGGCTGGCCAGCAAGAACACAGTAGCATAACTGCCAAAAGCTAGGCCACAGGCATTTGCCTCACCCTGGCTTTTGCCCGCAACTCCAAGCCGGCTGCTCTTGAAAACGCCAAAGCCGCTCACATCTCATGACTTATCGGCCTCTTTCAGCGCGCGTCCGCGGGTTTCCCCCGGCCCTACCGCGCCAACACGTCCACCACTACCGGAATCGTCTTCGGCGGCATGCAGGCGTTGTTGTCGCAGGCCTGGTAGCGCAGCGTTGCCTCCATCAGATGGTCCCCGGCGCCCGCCTCCAGCTCCGCCCGCACCACAAACTCCCCCGTATAGACGCTCAGCTTCTCTCCCGGCGCTGCAGGCAGCGCAAACTCCGCCCCAGCCGGGAATCCCGTCTTCACCAGCCGCACCGGCGCCCCCACAGGCACCGTCAGCGTGGTCGGAATCATCCCCTCACCGCTCGGGCTGTGCGAATTGATATGCAGCCCTGGAGCCACCTGGAAATGCAACTCCACCGCCGTCGGCTTGCCCGCCGCCACCGTCACCTGCTCCGGAAACAGAAACGAAACCGCCGCCTTCCGCGCCCCGCTCCCCTTCGCTTCCAGCCCCAAATCACCCAGCGGACGCTGCCCCACCCCGGTCGCGCACAGCACAACCCCCAGCAGCCCGGCAATCGCCCGCTTCCGCATCTATTTCCCCGCTCCCAGCGCCTTGCGGATATTCGCTTCCAACTCGTCCTTTGACGTCAACCCAACCGATGCCGCCACAATCGTGCCCTTCCGGTCCACAAAAAACGAAGTCGGGAAAACATCCACATCCCCATACGCCTTCGCAATCGAATCCCCGTCAATCAGAACCGGGTACGGAATATGCAGTGCCTGTGCGCCCTTCGCAATCTCCGCCGTGTCCTTCGCAAGCGACTTCGGGTCGTCCTTGTTCAGGTCGTCAAAGCTCACACCCAGAATCTCAAAGCCCTGCCCCGCGTACTTCTGCTGCAGCTCAATCAGCCAGGGAGTCTCAATCTTGCACGGCGCGCACCACGTCGCCCAGAAGTTCAGTTGCACCGCCTTGCCCCGATAGCTCGCCAGCGATACCTTCTTCCCCTTCAAATCCGTCAGGGTAAAGTTCGGCGCCGGCTTGCCCACCAGCGGAACCTGGAAGTGCGCCGGCTCGGTTGCCGATGCCGGAATCAGAATCGCCTGCGACTCCTCAGACATTCGCCGAGCAGTCGCCTCCCGCCGGTTCTCCCAGTTCGCCCAGCCCGCAGCACCCAGCACCACCAGCACACCCACCACCGTCGTCGAAACCACCAGATTTCTCTTGGACACCGTATAACCTCGCTTCCAATCCATTCCAATGCTCATTGTATGACGCACCTCACCCGCCCGGGGATGCAACCATCTGACGCCCCCTGCCCCCTGACCCCTGACCCCTTCGAAACTGTTACCATCAAAGGCGCATGGAACCAAAGGACTTGAACCCGGCCCAGCCCACCCCCGCCGCCCTCGTCCGCACTGAGGCTGCCGCGCTTGAGGCACTCGCCCAGCGACTCGACGGCCCCATGGCCGCCCCCTTCGCCCAGGCCGTCGACCTCGTCCTCCGCTGCGGAACGGAAAAAGGGCGCGTCGTCGTCACCGGGATGGGCAAATCCGGCATCATCGCACAGAAGATCGCCGCCACCCTCAGCTCCACCGGCTCGCCTGCCCTCTTCCTTCACCCGGCGGAAGCTGTCCACGGCGACCTCGGCGTCCTGATGCCCGGCGACCTCGTCATTGCCCTCTCCGCCAGCGGCGAAACCGAGGAAATCCTCCGCCTCCTGGCCACCCTCAAGCGCAAGGGCGACGCACTCATCAGCTTCTGCTGCAACCCCGCCAGCACCCTGGCCCAGGCCGCCGATGTCGCGCTCGATTGCGCAGTGGAGCGCGAGGCCTGCGGCATGAACCTTGCCCCCACCGCCTCCACCACCGCCATGCTCGCCCTCGGCGACGCCCTCGCCATCGCCGTCAGCCTCCGCAAGGGCTTCCGCCCCGAGGACTTCGCTGACCTCCACCCCGGCGGCAAACTCGGCAAGCGCCTCGCCTTCGTCCGCGACCTCATGCACTCCGGCGACGCCATCCCGGTCGTCTCTCCCGATACCTCCATGACCGACGTCATCTACGAGATGAGCCGCAAAAAGCTCGGCCTCACCACCGTCCAGCAGGGCGGCCGCCTGCTCGGCGTCATCTCTGACGGTGATCTGCGCCGCCTCCTCGAGCGCGAAGGCGGCGCAGCCCTCTCGCTCCACGCCAGCCAGGCCCTCCATCCCAGCCCCTGGACCATCAGCCCCAATGAGCTCGCCGCCCGCGCCCTGGCCCTGCTCGAAGACAAGAAAATCACCGCCCTCATCGTCCTTGAACCCACCGGCCAGGTCGCCGGCGTCCTCCACCTCCACGACCTCTGGGGCATCGAGCTTATCTGAAGGAGTGCGGAAATCCTATGCCTACAACCTTCACTCGCATTGAATATGAACAACTCAATGGCCGGCAGAAAGAGGCGTTTAACCTCCAAAAGGTCTCTGCAATCTTCGCGGATCTGGGGTTCGTGACAATTCCGACAAAGAGCGATTGGGGAGATGCGGACTTCATTGCACAGCACATTGAAGACAAGTTTCTCAAGGTACAACTCAAGAGCCGCCTGACCTTCTCTCAGAATTACCGCAAGAAGAGCCTTTTTATCTGCTTCCCATCCGATCGAGTCTGGTATCTGTATCCCCACGACGAAATGCTGGAGCTTAACCTCAGCAAGAACTGCATTGGACGAGAATTCTGGGAACAACATGGTGGCTACAGCAGGGGAGCACCCTCAAAAGTCCAGAAGGCCCTGTTGGCGCCCTACGAGCTGAAGGCTGGCATTACCCTGCCAGTCTAACCATGCACCCGTAGCCTCATTTCGCGCTATCATCTCCACTAGGAGCGCACCCATGACCACCCGGATCACGCGCGTCGGGAACACTCTCACGGTCGAGATACCCGAAGAACTCGTCAACAGGGCTTCCCTCCATGTCGGTGAACCCGTCGAGTGGATCGCCAATAACGACGGCTCCGTATCTCTCGTCTCCGCCAATCTCTCCCCGCAGCGCCACATTCAACAAGGTCTGGAAGATCTGGCAGCCGGCAACAGCATCCCGAACGACCGCGTCATTGAGTGGCTCGATAGCTGGGGCACCGAAAGCGAATTGCCCGCCCCGCAATGAACCTCCGCTGGTCCCACACGGCAATTTCCGACTTGAAGGCCATCCGCGCCTGGATCGCGCAGGATCGCCCGCTTGCAGCGCAATCTGTGGCAGCCCATATCAAGGCATCGACAACCCGGCTCATCAGCTTCCCACTCTCCGGTAGAGAAGGGCGCGTCCCGGGCACCCGCGAACTGTTCATTCCCGGAACCGACTACGTCGCCGCATACACCGTACACAGCGACGAAGTGAGAATTGCCGCCGTACTCCACGGGCACCAGAGGTGGCCGGAATCCTTCTAGGTAGCGCACCTTGGCCACCCCGGCCCAGTCACCGCAGCTACGCCCCCCCCTACCCCAAAAACCCCAGATTCTGCTGGCTGAAATTCGCCAGATTCGGGAAAATCGTCGCCAAATTCGCCGGCGATACCCCAAACCAGCTTGCCAGAGTCGCTGCATACTGCGTCACCGACGTCGTCGGAATCCACCGGCCCTCATTCCCGTTGTCATCCGGCCCACCCAACTCCAGCGCCGGGAATGTCCCATAGTTCTGCCCGCCCGCCACCGCCCCGCCAAATACCCAGTGGTGGCTTCCCCAGGCATGGTCCGCGCCACCATTGCTGTTCGGCTTCAGCGTCCGCGAAAAATCAGAATGCGTAAACGTCGTCACCTGCTGGGCAATCCCCAACTCCTGCGTCGCCGCATAGAACGCCGCAAACGCCGCATCCACCTGGCCCAGCAGGTTGTTCTGCGCCGCCAACTCTCCCGTATGCGTATCAAAGCCGTCCATCGCGCAGAAAAATATCTGCCGCTGCAGTCCCAGCGTCTGCCGCACGCTCATCACCTGCGCCACCTGCGCCATCTGCGCACCAATATAGGTATTCGGAAACGCGGTCTTCAGCGGCGTTGCCGACGCCAGCGCCTGACCCAGTTCCGCGTTGTTCTTCAGCGCATCGCCAAAGATATTCGCCGTAGCCTGCACCAGCGTCACGCCGCTGCCCAGCGTTGTCAGCGTTGTCGCCGCTGCCTCGCCGGCCTGCTGCTGTGGCCACGTCCGGTACCAGCCCAGCCCCGGAATGTACCCCGGATAGATCGCCTCCTGGAACGACGCCGGCCCATTGCCAAACGCCGGATTCCCGTACACCGAGAGAATCGTCGGAAACGTGTTCCCGTTGTTATAGGCGGCAACCGCTTCCGCCACCTGCCCGCCCCAGCCGTAACGGCTGCTCTCGTCCATCGACAGCGACTGCCATTCCTTCTGCTGGTCCGCGTGCGAGAACAGATTCGACGGCAGCTTGGCCGAGTTCAGCGTCGCCTGCGTCACCGGCGCCACCAGTGTGCCCACATTGAACAGCGGTGCCGCCTGTCCACGCTGGTACAGCGACTGCATAAACTTCATGCTCGGGTGCAGCGCATATTGCCCGCTGCCCACCGGCAGCAGACTCTTCTGCGCCAGCGCCAGCTTCCCGCGTGCCTTCGCATAGTTCCCATATCCCGCCGTATCAAACGGAATAATCATGTTGTTCGCGTCATTGCCACCATACAGAAACACACACACCAGCGCCTGGTAGCTCGAACTCGACTGCGCCAGCGCGCTCACGGTGTCAAAACTTCCCAATCGCGCCGCAAGGCCCGCGGCCACTGAGGAATACGCGCTGAGACGAAGAAATTCACGTCGGCTAATGGTCATTGCAATCTCTCCTCGATTCCTCGGTTTCTACTGCTCCACCTGGTACTCCGGCGAAATCAGCACCGTATACAACGCCTGCGCTGTTCGCTCCGCCCGCTGGTTCCCCGCGTACCCGCTCATCGCCGTCTTCACCGCTGCCCGCAAGCCGGCAGACATCTGCCCATGCACGAAAAACAGGTTCAGCCGGTCAACCAACTCAGCGTCCGTCGGTATCGCTGTCCAGTACCCCAGCGAATACAGATTCCCGCCCATCCGGCCATTCCCGAAAACCAGGTATGCCACCCAGTTCGCACGCGAAATCGCCGACGACGAGGAGTAAATCCCGAACTCCGGCCCGGCCTGCCCCGTGGATGGAATCTGGTAGCCGATTGGGAAATAGTCGAAAACATCCGGCGAGTTCGTGATGTCCTGCCCCATCTCCGCGCCCCAGTACCACATCTGTGGATCCGTCGGGCTGGCCACGCCGCCCAGCGCGCGCATTGTTGCCGCCAGCAGCAATGCCGGCTCTCGCATGTGCCCGGCACTGGCCGACGCCGCGGCATCGTCCCCAGCCCGCGCCTCCCCATCCAGCAATATCGCCGCCACCACCGCCTTCAGGTTCCCGCGCGTCCCATGCCCGTCATTGTTGAAAACCGACGCCACCCGCGAAATATACCCCGGCGAGGGATTACTCGTTACCAGGTGCTGAATCAGTTGCCTGCATACAAACGGGCCCACGCTCGGATCATTTGCAAGCACATCCAGCGCCTGCTTCAAATCCTCTTCCGCCGTCTGCCCACCCGGCAGCGTCACCCCGTCCAGCAGTTGCTTTGCGTTCGTGTCGTGATACGACTCCACCGGAACCATCGGTGCTCCCGAATTCATCGGGGCCCAGAATTGCAAAGGGATCCCATTCTTCGGAGCATAGGTCCATCCCGTAAACGCTGCAGACAATCCCTCAATCTCGTCCTGCGTGTAATTCGGTATCGGGTTCCCGCTCCCATCCAACTGCAGGGTGCCATCCAGATTCAGCTTGTTCAATCCAATCGAGAACAGTTGCATCACTTCGCGTGCGTAGTTCTCATCTGGGCTCGTCCCCGACCCCGGATCAGCCTTGGCATTGTTCGCCATATCCAGGTAATCACCCATCGCCGGGCTCAGCGTCACATCGTTCAACAGCTTGCGGTACTTGCCAAACGCGTCCGTCAGCAGCAGATTCTGCCACCCTGCCACCTCACCCTGCACGGACAGCTTCACCCCGGAGGTCACAATCATCTCGCTCAGCGCCAGCGCCACCCGCTGCCGCAATTGGTCCTGGTTGTTCACCGCGCTGGCATAAAACTGGGGAGGCAGCGGGGTCCTCTTGCCGGCGACCTCATACAACTTCCACGTCGTCTCCCGCAGCGCAAACTGCTCGTTCAGAAACCCCTGGAAGCCCACCTGCTGCACATGCGCAATCAAGGCAGGTGTCGGCCCAAAGGTTGATTGCTCCAGGAACCGAACCGCCGCCGTGTAGCTGGGGGTCGTCGCCGGCGCGGTCTTCACCTTGACTGTGTTTGAAAGCAACCCCCCGGGGTTCGTCCGAACCTGCAACGTCTCAACCCCCGACGCCGGAATCGTCACAACCGCGCTCAAAAACTCTGTCGTTTCAAAGTCCGTCACAACCGCTCGCCCGTTCAGCAAAATCACTGACGTTGGCAGGAAATCTGCCCCCTTGATTGTCAGCATCGATGTCCCAATCGGAAGCGGCGACGGAGAACCATAGGCAATCACCGGAACCGGAACAGTGAGCGTTAACTTCGCCGTCGCGTGCACGCTCGACACCGTGCTGCTCACTGCCTCGACTGAAACCGTGCTTCCCGCAGCGGGAATGGAGTAGGGAGCCTTGTACACCCCGGCGGAGCTGACGGTCCCCAGGCCGACCGTCGAAGAGCCTTCCGGAACCATCTTCCACTTCACCGCTGTCGTTGCCACCCCGTTGAGTTGCGCCGTCAGGGTCAGGCTCTGTCCAAGCGCCACATTCGCCACAGACGGCGAAATCGTCAACGTGTCGGCGGCATGAACGCAGATAGCCCCAAAACACATCCCCAGCGAGGCCGCCAGGGAACTCACGCGCAACCGCAATCCGCGCCGCAAAAACCGCTTCTCTTGTCCTTTGGACATGGGGGAACTCCTGCTGCTTTGGCTGATTCAATGTTTCTGACTTGCTAAAGGTCAGTTGGCGAATTGGTGAGCCATCTCCGGGCTCTACCATTCGGCGAAACAGGCAAACCAAAGGCAGGAACTGGTGTCCAGAATACGGCAGAAATCCTGCGCGTCCAACAAAAAGTAGGGCGCGTATATCCCTTTGTGCCACTTCCAGGCGCCTTCCTTTCCCAATTTGAAACTGAACCCCAACTCACCGCTCTCTGCTCCTCATCCCCTCGGCCATCCTTGGGCACCCGTTCCCGCTTCCCTCCCCCCAACCCGCAATCCGGTGCCAGTGTAAAATTGGGGGTTAGAGCAAAAGGAAAACATCACCCATGCATCGCTGGTCCAAAATCTTCGTCCCTACCCTTCGCGAGGCTCCTTCCGACGCTGAAGTCGCGAGCCACAAGTTCCTCCTCCGCGCCGGCTACATCCGCCAGCTCGGCGCAGGAATCTACTCCTATCTCTTCTTCGGACAGCGCGCGCTGAACAAAATCATCGCCATCATCCGCCAGGAAATGGACCAAATCGGCCAGGAGTTCTTCCTCCCCGCCCTCAATCCCCGCGAAGTCTGGGAAGAGTCCGGCCGCTGGACGGGCATGGGCGACAACATGTTCCGCCTCAAGGACCGCAAGGGCGCTGACCTCTGCCTGGGCATGACCCACGAAGAGATCATGACCTCCATCGCCCGCAACGAACTCCGCAGCTACAAGCAGTTGCCCCAGATCTGGTACCAGATCCAGACCAAGTTCCGCGACGAGCCCCGTCCCAAATCCGGCCTCCTCCGCGTCCGCCAGTTCACCATGAAGGACAGCTACTCCTTCGACATCGACCAGGCCGGCCTCGACCAGTCCTTCGACCTCCACGACCGCGTCTATCGCAAAATCTTCTCCCGCTGCGGCCTCCGCTTCGTCGCCGTTGAGGCCGATTCCGGCTCCATGGGCGGCTCCCAGTCCCAGGAGTTCATGGTCTACACCGACGCCGGCGAAGACCTCATCGCCAGTTGCCCGGTCTGCTCCTACGCCGCCAACGTCGAAAAGGCCACCTCTGTGCTCGGCCCCGTCCGCGAAATGGAAGCCACCAGCGACGGCCATCCGGAACTCGTCCACACCCCAGGCTGCGCCTCCATCGCCGATGTCGCCGCCTTCTTCCAGATCTCGCCGGCCTCTGACATCAAGTGCGTCGCCTACATGGCGCTCAAGCGCGGCACAAACGGCGCGGCCGACTCCTGGCACGGCGTCTCCGCCTTCCTGCGCGGCGACCATCAGGTGAACGAAACCAAGCTCATGGGCCTCGTCGGCGCTGCGGAACTTCGCCCCATGGTCGCCGAAGAGCTGGCCCAGTTCCTCAACGGCCCCGCCGGCTACCTGGGCCCCGTCGGCCTCAAACCCGCCGCGCAAACCCTCGCCGTCGGCCTCACCGTTGTCGTCGATAACGCGCTCAAGGGCCGCAACAACATGGTCTGCGGTGCAAACCGGGCCGACTACCACCTCCGCAACGTCACCCCCGGCGAAGACTTCGGCTGGACCACCCTCGGCGACATCCGCACCGTCAATGAGGGCGAGCTTTGCCCCACTGTCGGCTGCTCCGGCAAACTCGTCGTCGGCAAGGCCGTTGAAATTGGGCACATCTTCAAGCTCGGATACAAGTACTCCCAGGCCATGGGCGCCAAGGTTCTTGACCCCAACGGCAAGGAAGTCACCCCCATCATGGGCAGCTACGGCATCGGTGTGGAGCGTATCCTCACCGCCGCCATTGAGCAGTCCAACGATACCAACGGCTTCTGGCTCCCGGCCGCCATCGCGCCCTTCACCGTCGTCGTCACCGTCACCAACGTCACGGACCAGACCCTCCGCGAAACCGGCGAATCCCTCGCCGCCTCGCTTGAAGCCGCCGGTTTTGATGTTCTCCTCGATGACCGCGACGAGCGCGCCGGCGTCAAGTTCAAGGACGCTGACCTGGTCGGCATCCCATACCGCGTCAACGTCGGCAAAAAGGTCGTCGACGGCAAGGTCGAGCTCGTCAGCCGCGCCGCCCTGGCAGCCGAGGAGGTCGCCATTGCCGATGTCCCGGCCCGACTCGCCGCACTCATCAACGGCTAGCATCTCCGGCCGGGGCGGGGATTCCCTCGCTCTGGCCGTCTTCCGCCTCCCAAACGGAACCGCAGCCGTCCAATTACCGTAACTTCCATCAACTGTTCGGAGACACACCATGGCAATTCGAGTCCGCATCCGGAAACCTGCCAACCGTGGCGGATGGCTGCGCCTGCTCGCGCTCTTCGCACTGGCTGGCTGCGCCGCCGTCGCCGTTCTCGTCTTTGCCGTGGGCGCATACTTCTACGTCTCCTATCAGCCCATGGTCGAGGCCCGGCTCAAGGAGCCCCTCTTCGCCACCACTGCCAAAATCTACGCAGCCCCACGCGAAATCCGGCCCGGCCAGCGCCTCACCCTGCCCGGCATCGTCAATGAGCTCCGCCAGGCAGGTTACACCGAAGACGGCGCATCCAACACTTCCCCCGTCGGCACCTTCACCCTCGGCCCCAACTACGTCAACGTCCGTCCCGGTGCCCAGTCCTACCACTCTCAGGACGGCGCTTCCATCCACTTCGCCAACAGTCTCGTCGACTCCATCTCCGACGACCGCGGACAGGCCCTGGCCAGCTACGAACTCGAGCCCCTGCTCATCACCGGGCTCTCTGAAGACGTCAACCGCACCAAGCGCCGCCTCATCACCTACGACGAAATCCCCGCCAACCTCGTCCAGGCCGTCCTCGCCATTGAAGACCGCCGCTTTTTCGAGCACAACGGCGTTAACGTCTTCCGCCTTCTTGAAGCCGGCGTTCGCGATATCCGCAGCGGCCAAAAGCAGCAGGGCGGCTCCACCCTCACCATGCAGCTCGCCCGCGGATTCTTCCTCTCCCCGGAAAAGCGCCTCAAGCGCAAGCTCATTGAAATCGTCATCACCCTCCAGCTCGAACATCGCTTCAACAAGCAGCAGATATTCGAGATGTACGCCAACCAGATCAACCTCGGGCAGCGCGGCAGCTTCTCCATCAACGGCTTCGGAGAAGCCTCCCAGGCCTACTTCGGCAAAGACATCAAGCAGCTCAACCTCGCCGAGTGCGCCACCCTCGCCGGCATGATCCAGCGCCCCAATTACTTCTCGCCCTATCGCCACTCTGACCGCACCATGGACCGCCGCAACCTCGTCCTCGACTCCATGGTCGAAACCGGCGCCATCACCAAGGACCTCGCCGAGCGCACCAAGGCCGAGCCCCTCAAGGTCAGCGCACAGAGCGTCGACGCCTCTGACGCCCCCTACTTCGTTGACCTCGTCCGTGACCAGCTCAACCAAAAGCTCGGCGACCGCGACTTCAACCGCGAAGGCCTCCACATCTACACATCGCTCGACCCTGACCTCCAGCGAGCCGCAACCTGGGCCGTCGATAACACCGTCCACGAAATCGACGCCCTCGTCGACAAAATGCACCCCCACCACAAGCCCGGCGAACCCCTCACCTATCCCCAGGTCGCCCTTGTCGCCCTCAATCCCCACACCGGCCAGGTCCTCGCCCTCGTCGGCGGTCGCAGCTACGGCATCAGCCAGCTCAACCACGCCGTCGCCAAGCGCCCCACCGGCTCCATCTTCAAGCCCTTCGTCTACGCCGCCGCCCTCACCACCGGCATGCAAGGCACCCACCTCGCCGGCCACGAAGAGCCCTTCTCCCAGATCTCCATCGTCAACGACGAGCAAACCACCTTCGAGGCCTACGGGCAGCCCTACTCTCCCCACAACGACAAGGACGAGTACTTCGGTGCCGTCACCGCCCGCTTCGCCCTCCAGAAATCCCTCAACAACGCCACTATCTCGCTCGCCTCGCTGGTCGGCTACGACAACGTCGCCTCCCTCGCCCGCGACGCAGGCGTCCACGGAGCCAAGGGAACCCCCGCCATGGCCATCGGCGCCTACGACGCCACCCCGATCGAAATGGCAGGCGCCTACACCATCTTTGCCAACGCCGGTCTCCGCATCGACCCCTGGATGGTCGCCAGCGTCCGCAGCCCCCAGGGTGACGTCATCACCGACTTCAGCCCCGTCACCAAGCAGCTCCTCGACCCCCGCGTCGCCTTCGTCACCACCGATATGCTTGAGAATGTCATTGACCACGGCACCGGCTACGAAGCCCGCCGCCGCGGCTTCACTGTCCCTGCCGCCGGCAAAACCGGCTCCTCCCACGACGCCTGGTTCGCCGGATACACCTCAAACCTGCTCTGCGTTGTCTGGGTCGGCAACGACGACTACACCGACGTCAAAATCCACGGCGCTCAGGCCGCCGCTCCCATCTGGGCAGAGTTCATGAAGCGCGCCATCACCCTGCCCCAGTACTCCGACACCAACTCCTTCACCCCGCCTGACGGCGTCCAGATGGTCACCATCGACAAGGCAACCAGCCTCCCCGCCGACGCCGGCTGCTCGGGGGAAACCTATGAAGCCGCCTTCGTCGAAGGCACCGTCCCCATGGAAACATGCTCCCGCTCCTCCGCCCAGGACCACCGCAACTTCTTTCAGAAAATCTTCGGCGGCGGCAAAAAGCAGTAGCTTCGGTTCAACCCTGCTTCCCCGCCACCCGCCTTGGCTCCCGGGTTCGCTCCCGCAGCTCCACCAGCGCCGGGCCAGCCAGGTACATGCGGCCGCGCTTCTCCCCCGTCGCCACCAACAGCCCCAGGTCGGTCAAATGCTTCAAGTCGCGGCTCGCCACCTGGTCTGAGACTTCCGTAATCCGCCGATACACCGCATTCCTCACCCGCCATCCAAACGTCGCGTCTGACAGCGCGTACACCGTCCGTTCCGCCAGCCCAAGCCGTCCAATCATCCGCTCCAACTCATCCCAAACCCGCTCAATCTCCCGATTCCGCCGAATCAGTGACCTCGCCTGCTCCAGATGAGCCGCAAGGCAATAATCCACCCAGGGTCCTGCATCCTGCTCAGGACTCCACCGCCCGCGCCCCACCTCTGCCAGAACATCGTAATACCCCTGCGTGTGTCGCCCCAGATACTCCTCGATGCTGCAGAACTCCGCCTCCAATATCCCTTCCCTAGCCAAAACCAGCGTCTGCAGGCAACGCGCCATCCGCCCGTTTCCGTCCGAATACGGATGGATCATCACCAGATTCAGGTGTGCCATCGCCGCACGCACCATCCCCACCTGCCCATCGCCCGCATTCAGCTCCTCCATCAGCTCTTCCATCAGCCCTGGCACCAGCTCCGGCTCCGGCCCCTCATACACCGTCTCCTCGCGCGACTCATCCCGCACGTAAATCGGCCGCAGCCGCCACCGCCCGGGGTGCCGCGTCAAGTCATAGGAGGTCATCATGAAGTGCAGCCCGTTCAGCATCCCCGCGCTGTAACGGAAATACTTGTCCTCCGCCAGCCCCAGTACATACGTCATCGCGTCCCGATACCCTCGAATTGCCGCCGAAGTCTCCCGCTCGGCATCCAGCGGCTCCTCTCCCTCAATCAGCGCAACGGCATCCTCTTCAGACACCCGGTAGCCTTCAATGCTGTTCGAACCCTGCACAGCCCGCGCGAACGCACTCCGCCGCAGCGCTCCCAGCCAGCGACGCTGCGACCGCAACACATGGCGCAGGTCATGGCGGACGGCAAGCACCTCATCCAGAGCTTCCCTTTGTTCTTTGCGCAACTCGGGCGTACGGAAAAGCATAATACAACTATCCTCAACACAGATAATAACTGTATTCCATACACTTCACAACTGCTTATCCATAACCCCATCCCCCTGGCACCTCGGACACCAGTACGTCACCCGTGCATCCGGCCCCTGCAAGCACCGCCGCACCACCTCCCCGCAACGCCGGCAGGCCTCATCCCGCCGCCCATACACCCACAGATTCTCCCCCAGATCCGCCGCGTGCGTTGTCCGCCGCTTCCTCCCCTGGAACGTCACCACCGTATCCCCGGAATCCTCCAGCACATTGGCCGCCAGCAGCTTCACCGCCAGCTCCACCACCCGCCGCACCTCGGCCTCCGTCAGTTGCTCCATCCGCACAAACGGACTCAGCCCCGCCAGAAAACAAATCTCCGACTTGAAGACATTCCCCACCCCGGCCAGCACCCGCTGATTCAGCAGCACATCCGCCAGCGCCTCACCCGTCCGTCCCCGCAGCCGTTCCACAGCAGCCGCCGCGTCAAACTCCCCGCTCAGCACATCCCGCTCCGGCCGGGGAATCCCTCCCGCCCGCTCCAGCGACTCCTCGGTAAAAACCTTCGCCACCGGTATCCGGAACCCCGCCGCCACATAGGCCTCCGTCTCCAGCAGCACCCGCAGGTCCCGCCTCGACGCCTGCCACCGCTCGCCCGGCCGGTAGATATGCCAGCTCCCGCTCATCAGCATGTGCGTCGCCAGCACCCGTCCATCGCTGAAGCGCACCAGCAGCCACTTCCCCCGCGCCTCCACCTCGGTCACCGTCTGCCCCACAAAGCTCTCCTGGTCCTCAGCCGCCGTCAGCACAGCATACCCGCTCTCAAACCGGGTCACAACCCGCCCCGTCAGCGCCCGACCCAGCACCCGCGCCGTCCGGTAGATGGTATCTCCCTCCGGCACCGCCTACCTCCCGCTCCCCGGCGTATATCCTGGCCTGGTCAGTGCCGGCCTGTTCTGCATCGCTTCTTCCGGAGTCGGCCTACCACTCGCCATCGGCGGCCGCGCCGTTCGCCGCACCTGCATCCCCACCGGCCCCGCATGGAAGCCCGCCCCCGCCAGCGCCCGGCCAAACTCATGCGCCCCTGCCGGAACCCCGTTCACCGTCGCAATCAGCATCCCGGTCGAGTGGATTCCCTCCCGCTCCAGCCTCCCCCGGCCCACCTCCGCCAGGAACCGCGCCAGCCCATCGGCCACCTGGCTCCGGTCCGGCTCTTCCGCCGGCAAAAATACCAATATGTTCGGATTTCCCCGCCGCAGCCAAGCCACCACCTGCCCTGCATACAGCACCACCTGCGCATACGCCGCGCGCGTCAACTGCCTGGGAGCCGTCTCCGTGTCCTCGCTCTCCACCGGCAGTTCAGGCCACTTCAGCGCCGAGCCGTACACATTCGCCGGGTCCGTCGCCGCCAGCATCACATACTCTGGCTTCTCCGCATCCGCAGTCGGCCCCGTCCGCAGCGACCGCAGCAAATCCACCGCCGCCGGCAGCGCAAACTGCGTCGCACCCAGCCCGGCCACAAAATAGCCACGCCGCACCCGGCCACTCTCTTCCAGCGCTTTCAGCACCGGGTAAATCGCAGAAAATCCCCCCGGCAAGTTCTCCGCCGTCACCGTCTCCCGCAGCAGCACCCCATACCGGCTCAGTAGTTGCAACGCCAGCGCGTGGTTCGCCTCCGTCGCTGTTGGGCCCAGCAGGTTCATCGTCCGCTTGCGGCTCTCCACCAGGCTCCATCGCCCCTGCGCCGTCGGCGGCGTCGTCCTGCGCGACCGAAACGCCTGCCCCTGCACATGCTGCCGCCGCTGCGTCCGCGCCGCCTCCGGCCTCTGCAGATAAGCCCGCATCGCATGCAGCGCGTCATTCGTCACCAGCCCTCGCCACACCAGGCTCCACAGCGCATCCAGGCTCTCTCCCGGATACCCGCCCCCCACCGCCTCATGCAGCGGCATAAAAAAGCTCGCCCCCGTCTTCTCCAGCGCCTCCAGCAACTCCTCTTCCCGCTCGCTCAGCGGGCTCGTCTCCGGCCGCCTCACCGCCAGCAGAGGCATCTTCTCTGCCAGATACAGCGCCACCCGCCCATCCCGCTCGCCCAGCGGCTCCACCCCCGCCCACATCACCTCGCCGGCCGCAATCAGCGTGTCCAGGTCCCCCGGCTGATACCCCGCAATCCGCGCCGGCAAAATCGCCGTCTCCAGCAGGCTCGCCGGCACCGGAGCACCCTGCAACTGCTCAATCGCATCCAGCAGCGCATCCATCCCCCGCCGCGGCGTCAGCAACCCCTGCCAGTGCGTCTGGAACCGTGCCAGCGTCCGCTGCTCCACCGGCTCCACTTCCTTCCGCAGCCGCGCCAGGCTCTTTCGCCGGATAATCCGCAGCATCTCCGCGTCACACCACTCCCGGTGCAGCCCTCCCGGCCGGAACCCGCCCTCCACCACACGGTTCTCCGCGCACAGCGCCATCAGCACCTGCTCCACATGCGCCCCATCCAGCGCAAACCGCCCTGCCACCTCCGTCAGCGTGAACGGCCCATGCGTTCGCGCATACCGCCGCACCAGCTCCAGCACAGGATGCGCCACCGGCTCCAGCAGCGCCGTCGGAATCCCCGGCGGCAGCGGAATCCCCAGCCCGTCCCGGTACCTCGCCGCGTCCTCCACCGCGATCAGCCGCTTCTCGCCGGCAACCCGCAGCTCCAGCAACCGGCGCGATCGCAGCAGCCGGTCAACCTGCTCCAGCAGCCCGCCATCCACCACCCGCAGCCGCAGCTCCTCCCGGCTCAAATCGCCCAACCGCAGCAGCAAATCGTGTATCCCGTCCGCATTCCGCACCCTATATGGATCCACCACGCACTGCTGCTGCTCCTCCACCTCGGCAATCGCCTCCGGGTCCAGCAACTCCCGCAGGTCCGCCTCGCCCAGCAGCTCCCGCAACTGGTCCTGGTCAATCGTCAGCGCCTGTGCCCGCCGCTCCGCCAGCGGAGCATCCCCGTCGTACAGAAAATTCGCCACATAGCTGAACAACAGGCTCGACGCAAACGGCGACGGCTTCTGCGTATCCACCACATGCACCCGCAACTGCCGCTGCTCAATCCCCCGCAGCGTCTCAATCAGCGCCGGCATGTCAAACACATCCCGCAAACACTCCCGGTACGTCTCCAGCAACAGCGGAAACCCCGGATATCGGCTCGCCACACTCAGCAGGTCATACGCCCGCTTCCTCTGCTGCCACAGTGGCGCGCGCCCATCCGCCCTCCGCCTCGGCAGCAGCAGCGCCCGTCCCGCCGCCTCCCGGAACCGCCCGGCAAACAGCGCCGTCGCTCCCAGTTGCCGCAGCACCAGCGCCATCGCCTCCGCCGACTCCACCAATATCCAGTCGCTCGGCGGCGGCTCGTCTGAGTCCGGGAACCGCAGCACAAACCCGTCGTCCCCCCACAAGGTCTCCACTTCCGGCCCGCCCGCCGCCCGTATCCGCGCCGTCACCGCCATCGCCCACGGAATATGAATCCGGCTGCCAAACGGAGTATGCACGCACACTCGCCAGTCCCCCAGCTCATCCCGGCACCGCTCCACCACAATATTCCGGTCATCCGGAACCTGCCCCGCCGCCGCCTTCTGGTCTTCCAGGAAGCGCAGCAGATTCTCCGCCGCACCCGGATCCAGGTCATGCTCGGCCACCAGCCGGGTCAGCGCCGCCTGCTTCGGCATCGCCTGCAACTCCCGCACCATCGCGCCAATCCGCCGCCCAAACTCCAGCGGCCGCCCCTGGCTGTCTCCCTTCCAGAACGGCATCTTCCCCGGCTCTCCCGGTGCCGGGGTCACCATCACCCGGTCATGCGTAATCTCGTCAATCCGCCAGGTCGTCGCACCCAGAATGAACGTCTCCCCCTCGCGCGACTCAAACACCATCTCTTCATCCAGTTCGCCAACCCGGTGCGCCTTCCCCTCTGACCCCGACAGAAACACCCCATACAGCCCCCGGTCAGGAATCGTCCCCGCATTCAGAATCGCCAGCCGCGCCGCGCCCTGCCGCCCCGTCACCACATTCCGCAGCCGGTCCCACGTCAGCCTCGGCCTTAGCTCCGCAAACTCGTCCGACGGATACCGCCCGGCCAGCAAATCCAGCACCCCCTCAAATGTCGCCCGAGTCAGAGCCCCAAACGGCGCAGCCCCCCGCACCAGCCGGAACAGCTCGTCAACATTCACCTCCGGCGCTTCTTCCACCAACTCCGCCGCTCGATCGCCATCCTCCCACTCGGCAAACAGCTCCGCGCCCACCCGCGCCACAAGCTTCGCCTTCCCCTTCTTGTTTGGCTTTTTCTCGGGCACTTCCAGCGTCGGCGGATGCGCCACAATCGCCACAACCTGCTGCGCCAGCACATCCAGCGGATTCCGCGGATACCGCGTCGACTCGATATGCCCCTCGTGCATCGCCCTGGTCACCGCAGCGCACGCGACAAGATCGGCCCGATACTTCGGGAAGATAATCCCCTCGCTCACCGCGCCAACACTGTGCCCGGCCCGCCCAATCCGCTGCATCCCGCTCGCCACCGACGGCGGCGACTCAATCTGGATCACCAGGTCCACCGCGCCCATATCAATGCCCAGCTCCAGCGTCGAGGTCGCGCACAGCCCCTTCAACTGCCCCGCCTTCAACTGCTCCTCAATCACGCTCCGCTGCGGCGCGGCAATCGAGCCATGGTGCGCCCGCACCAGCTCTTCCCCCGCCAGCTCATTCAGCGCCCCCGCCAGCCGCTCCGCCACCTGGCGGCTATTCACAAACAAAATCGTCGAGTTCCGCTCCCGGATAATCTCCAACAGCCGCGGATGAATCGCATTCCAGATTGACACCCGCTTTGGCGCCTGCGAGGCCGGCCCGGACGGTATCGGCTCAATCTCCTGCAGCCGCGCCATATCCTCCACCGGCACCTCAATCCGCAGCTTCAACTGCTTCGGTGCGCTCGCGTTCACAATCGTCACCGGCCGGTAGCGCAGGTTCCCCGTCTCCGCAACATCCGCCTGCCAGCTCGCCCGCTCCTCCGGCGCCAGCTCCGCCACCGGGTCGTCAGAAACCGCTGGCAGCGCCGCCGGCACGCTCACGCGCGCCTCCACCTCCGGCAAATCCACCCCGCCCAGAAACCGCGCCACCTCTTCCAGAGGCCTTTGCGTCGCCGACAAGCCAATCCGCTGCATCGGCCGCTTCGTCAGCGCCTGCAGCCGCTCCAGGCTCAGCGCCAGATGTGCCCCCCGCTTGGTCGGCACCAGCGCATGAATCTCGTCAAGAATCACCGTGTCCACCGAGCGCAGGCTCTCCGCTGCCTGGCTCGTCAGCAGCAGATACAGGCTCTCCGGGGTCGTAATCAGAATCTCTGCCGGAGCCCGCCGGAACCGCGCCCGCTCCTTCTGGCTCGTGTCCCCGGTCCGTATCGCAATCTGCGGGTCATGCACCGGCATGCCCATCCGCCGCGCCATGTTCGTAATCCCCGCCAGCGGCGACCGCAGGTTGCGCTCCACGTCCACAGCCAGCGCCTTCAGCGGAGAAATGTAAAGAATCCGGCACCCCGGCGTCGTCGGCCGCTCCTGCAGCATCAGCCGGTCCAGGCACCACAAAAACGCCGTCAGCGTCTTGCCCGTGCCCGTCGGCGCCAATATCAGCGTGCTCTCCCCACGCGCAATCGCCGGCCACCCCAGCCGCTGCGGCGCAGTTGGCTTCTCAAACACCTCACGGAACCACCGCTCCGTCACCGCATGAAACGCCGCAAACGGATTCCCGGCTGCCTCAGCCGCATTTTCGCCCGACCCGGCCTTCGCAGGAAGAGCCTTTCCCGCAACCCTCTCATCCGGCAACACTTCCCCGGCAACAGGCACATCCACGGGCGCACCACCGCCCGCGCTGCCAAAGATATCCGGCTGCGAAGCACTCCTCGCCCTGGGCTTGCGGGTTGCCATCCGTCTTCCCAGCATAGCCCCGCCGCCTGTGGGTTTTCTTCCCCCAGGCCCAATGCGGAATTGTCATCCTTGATGCCGTGAAGCTCCCGGCAGAGATTCCCACATCCCGCCTCAGAGCTCGAAGCCGCAATCATCTGCGGCTCTCCAGTCCTGATACCCTACGAGGTAATGCCCGCGTCCTTCAGGTAGACTTCCGCCTTGTCCACAAAGCTTTGCGCCTCGCGAAGGTACCCCGGCAGCTTCTTCCACAGGCTCTCAATCGCTTCTTTCTCTTCCATCAGCGCCAGCGCCGTACCGGCTGCCGCCACCAGCAGGCCTGCGCGCTTCTTGCCGCTCACCAGCAGGGCGCCGCCTGCCATCAGCGTTCCCGCCGCCAGCAGTCCAACCCATTCCTGTTCCTTGATTCCATCCGCTATCGCAGCCAGAACCGGCGCTGCGGCCGGCGCACTCACTCTTCCCTGAGGAGGAGGTGGCGGCGGCGGTGCAGCTGCTTCCACAACCGGCGGGCGCTCAGCCCCCACGGCCGGTCCATAGCTGAACTCCCGCGGAAGAAACGGCTCGCTGAACGACTCCTGGAACCGACCGCGATAGCCCGGCGTCTGGCTCGGGTGTGGAATGGGAACTGCCACCATGCTTGCTCTCCTTCAATCCTGCTGCGGAACTCTGCCCGCTTGAATATGGGCCGTGCAGCGCTAGTCCAGGTCAAACTCGCGCAGCGGCTTGCCTGCCGGGGCATCCTTGGCCTTCTTCAGCGCCTCGGCAAACCGCTTTTCGAAGATGTCTTCCTTGTTCTTCTCCGCCTCCAGCGATTGCCGGAAGATGGATTCCTTGCGGTCTTCCTGCTCACGCATGGCCTTGGCCGCAGTTTCGAAATCCTCAAACATCCGCTTCCGCGGTGCCGGGGTATGCGAAATCACGGTACCCGTCTGCGCGTCAATCCGCAGAATCGCTCCGCAGTCCGGGCAAACACTTTCAATCACCGAATTGGACTTCTGCTGCTTCATCCCTGCCTCTCATTCTAGGAGGACTGCCATCTTTGTTGTACCAACTCGATACCTTTTGCATCACACATAGTTATTCATCTGGTTACTACCGCCCAAGCAAACTTGGCACCGAAGCCGCAGCTTCCTTGCTCGAAGTCCCCCGGACTGTTTTCAGTTCCTCCACCATCGCAATGCGCAGAATTGCATTCAGCCGCGTCTGGTATCCCTTCCCCTTCGATCGCAACCAGTGCAGCACATCCGCATCCACCCGCACGGTCGTCGAGGTCTTCACCGGTCGATAAAACCGCCCCCGCACGGCGTTCTGGAAGAACTCCTCGTTCAGCGGCGGAATGTCGCTGAAGTCAATCTCGCTGTCGGGCTTGGCTGCTGGCGCGGCGACCTCCTCCCGCTCAGCATCCGTCAGGGGAGGCAGGTTGTCGAGGTCCACCTCATAGCGCACCATTTTCGTCTTCATAGCGTCTCCTTTCATGCCGTTCCGCCCGTCTCGCTGAAATGATTCGAATTCGCTCGGAGCCATCCGTCTCGTCCGTCACGGTGTACGCCGCCAGCAAAAGCAGTACACCGACTACCATGCCAATGGTCTGCCATCGCTGCTCTCCGTCAACCACGCGATCCGGAATGCTGACAGCAAAAGGGCCTGCAAAGACGCGCGTCGCGAGCGGGAAACTGATGCCGTGCTTCTACCGATTCCTCGCTGCGTTGTTCGGATCCCATTCAAACCGAACGTTCATACGCAAACGTTACTACGTTGTTGTTGTTTATGCCCGAAAACCCGCCCTGCATCTGCTCCCGATGCCCGCTCTGGCATAATCCCATCAGGACTCAGGAGCTTTCTCATGGGCATGGACAGCGTCGAAATCATCCTCCGTATCGAGGAAGACTTCGCCATCTCCATCTCCGACGAAGAAGCCTCCTCCCTCCGAACGGTCGGCGAGCTCCACGCACTCATAGTGCGCAAGCTGGAAACCGCCCCCTCCTTCCGGCCCGCCCGCGCCTTCTTCCGGCTTCGTACGGCCATTGTCCATGTCCTTGACCGACCCCGCCGCGCCATCGGCGTCCACACCAAGCTTGCCCACCTGCTGCCCCGCTCCACCCGCATTGCCGCCTGGACCAGCCTCGCCGAAGTATCAGGCCTCATTTTCCCCAAACTCCGCCACCCGCGCTGGCTGCGGGACACCATTCGCGTGCTTGCCTGCGCTGTCGGCCTCGTCACCCTCCTTGGGCTCGCCAGTTGGAGCCATCCCAGCGGCCTCGCCTGGCTCCCGGCAACACTTACCGCGTGTATCGCAGGCTTCGCTTTCCTCACAGGCCTCTACCGGCTCACCAGCTTCCTGGCATGGGACCTCCCTGTACGAACCCTCGGCGAACTCGCCCAGCAGCTCACCGGCCTCAACCCCGCCGAATTCGCCCTCGAAGGCGAACTCCTCAGCCCAGCCGACGTGTGGCAGCGCCTGGTCGCCATCCTTGTCGACCAACTTGCCCTCACCCGGGAAGAGATCCACCCCGACTCCCGCTTTGTCGAAGACCTCGGCGTTGACTGAGACCCCATCCGAAGCGACGGCAAACAGCAAAAGCCCCGCCATCACGGCAGGGCTTTTGTCTCTGGTTCTCGATTCGGTTTAGTGGCTGGCGGTGCTTCCCGCGCTGGCCAGCTTGGCTTCCGCCTCGCTGATGACGCGATTGGCCTCGTCGTAGGCTTCCGCATTGTCGCCGGCTGCGTGCCACAGTTCGTGGCCCCGCTCCAGTTGCTTCTTCGCACGGTCCACGTCGATTGCCGTCGGCAGCAGTGCGTCGTTGGCCAGGATGGTCACCCGCTCCGGCAGCACTTCAGCAAAGCCCCAGCTCACGTTGTACCGTGTCGCCGTCTCCCCGCCACCATGCACCGTCACGTCTCCCGCACCCAGCTCCGCAACCAGCGGCGCGTGGCCATACAGCACTTCAAGGTACCCCGACTTCGAGGGCAGCTCCACCGCATCCGCCATCTCTTCAAAGAGAATGCGTTCCGGCGTCACCAACCGCACACGGAGTTTGTTTGTTCCTTCTGCCATAGCTTCCTCTGGCGCGGTTGGTTAGACCGACGCCTTCATCTTCTCTGCGGTTTCCAGCACTTCCTCAATCGTGCCCTTCATGTAGAACGCCTGCTCGGGCACATCATCGTGCTTGCCTTCGATGATCTCCTTGAAGGAGCGAACCGTGTCGGCAATCTTGCAGTAACGGCCCTGAATGCCGGTGAACTGCTCAGCCACATGGAACGGCTGCGACAGGAACTTCTGCACCTTACGCGCGCGGGCCACCGTAATCTTGTCATCCTCTGACAATTCATCGATACCCAGAATCGCGATGATGTCCTGCAAGTCCTTGTAGCGCTGCAGAATGCGCTTCACGCCCTGAGCCACATCGTAGTGGTCCTGTCCGACGACGCGGGGGGTGAGAATGCGCGAGTTCGAAGACAGCGGATCGACGGCCGGATAAATACCCAGTTCCGAGAGCGGACGGCTCAACACCGTGGTCGCATCCAGGTGGGCAAAGGTGGTCGCCGGCGCGGGATCGGTCAAATCGTCAGCGGGCACGTAAACGGCCTGCACGGAGGTGACAGAGCCCTTGTTGGTCGACGTAATGCGCTCCTGCAGTTCGCCCATTTCCGTCGCCAGATTCGGCTGGTAACCCACGGCCGAAGGCATACGGCCCAGCAGCGTGGAAACTTCGGATCCGGCCTGCGTGAAGCGGAAGATGTTGTCAATGAAGAGCAGCGTGTCGGCACCCTCTTCGTCGCGGAAGTTTTCGGCAACGGTCAGTGCGCTCAGCGCCACGCGCAGACGCGCTCCGGGCGGCTCGGTCATCTGGCCGTAAATCAATGCGGCCTTCGACTCCTTGTAGTTGCCCGGCGTAATCACGCCCGACTCCGACATTTCCAGCCACAGATCGTTGCCCTCGCGCGTTCGCTCGCCGACGCCGGCAAATACCGAGTAGCCGCCGTGGTTCTTGGCCACGTTGTTGATCAGTTCCATGATGACGACGGTCTTGCCCACGCCGGCGCCACCGAAGAGACCAATCTTGCCGCCCTTCAAGAAGGGCTGAATGAGATCGATGACCTTGATGCCGGTCTCGAACATCTCTTCGCGGGTCGACTGCTCGTCAAAGGCAGGCGCCAGACGATGAATCGGCATGCGCTTCTTCTCGCCCACCGGACCCAGCTCGTCCACCGGCTCGCCGATAACGTTCAGCACGCGGCCCAGCGTCTCGCGGCCCACAGGCATCGTGATCTGCGAACCCAGATCGTGCGCGTTCATGCCGCGCACCATGCCGTCGGTTGCCGTCATCGCCACCGTACGCACACGGCCTTCGCCCAGGTGCTGCTGCACCTCAAGAATCACGTCAATCGGCGTCGGCACGGTAAAGCCTTCGCTCGTCACGCGCAGCGCCTGATAAATGGGGGGCATCTTCGACTCTTCAAACTGCACGTCGACTGCCGGTCCCGAAATCTGTACGACCTTGCCAATGTTCTCTGCCATAACTCTGCCTTTGCGAAAATTCTGGTTCTAGAGCGCCGCTGCGCCCGACACAATCTCGATGATTTCCTTGGTAATGGCCGCCTGGCGCACGCGATTCATATGCAGCGTGAGCGCGTCGATCATATCCGATGCGTTGTTGGTGGCCGCGTCCATTGCCGTCATACGCGCCGCGTGCTCGGCCGCAACCGACTCCGCCAGGGCGTGGTACAGCATGGACGAAACATATTGCGGCAGCAATCCGTTGAACAGCTCTTCAGCCGGCTGCTCGTAGATGTAATCCACTTCCGAGGTGCCAAACTTCGCCGCCTCTTCGTCCGCCTCGTGCGTGTCGGCAGGCTCAAGCGCGATGCCTGCTGAAATTGCGGCTTCACCAGCCCGCTCTTTCTCTTCCGTCGTCGGCTCAACAGCCTCAGTTACCTGCTGCTTGCCCAGTTCCATCAGCGGCAGCAGGCGCTCCACAACAATGCGCTGCTGAATCACCGACTTGAACTCGTTGTACACCAGGTAGCAGGCGTCAATCTCTTCATGCACGTAGCGCGCAATCACGCTCTCGGCAATGGCGAAGACCTTGTCAGCCGTCAGCTTGTCCAGCAGGCCCTGGTGGTCGCCCACCACTTCAACCGCTGCCTTGCGCTCGCGCTTGCGAATCGTCAGCGCCGACTCATCCGCCGGATTCTCGCCAATCGTCTCGGTGTACACCGCAGCCGGATAACGACGGCGCATCTGGTCCTTGGCCTTGCGGCCAATCGCCTCAACGTCGATTTCCTTGTCCCCGTTTGCTGCGATGAACTGGAAGCTGGTCTTCAGAATGTTGGTGTTGAAGGCGCCGGCAAAACCCTTCTCGCCGCTCACCACAATCAGCAGAATCTTCTTCTCGGGGCGCGTGGCAAACAGCGGATGCCGCAGATTGCCCGTCTCCGGATCAAAGATCTCGATGCGCCGCGTCAACGACGCCAGCACGCTCGTAATCATCTTCGCGTAAGGCCGAGCGGTCATCGCCCGGTCCTGCGCACGGCGCAGCTTGGCCGCCGAGACCATCTTCATGGCCTTGGTGATCTGCCGCGTGCTCTTCACACTGCGGATGCGTCGCCGTAAATCGAGTACGTTTGCCATAGCTTCGGTCCGTTCCGGTTACGCCGTGACTGCCTTGTTCGCCTGGAAGTTCGCCGAGTATTCCTTCAGCGCTTCGTGGATGCGAGCCTTGATGTCGTCGTCCAACTGCTTCTTCTTGCCCAGATCCTCAATCAACTGGCTCTGCACATTGGTCAGATAGCTCAGCAGACCATCTTCAAAGGCGCGGATTTCGCCAATCGCCAGCGGATCCAGATAGCCCTGCGTACCGGCAAAGAGCACGACGACCTGCTGCTCCCAGCTCAGCGGCTGGAACTGCGGCTGCTTCAGCAATTCGGTCAGGCGCTGGCCGCGGCTCAACTGGCGCTGCGTCAGCGGATCCAGGTCAGAACCGAACTGCGCAAAGGCCGCCAGTTCGCGGTACTGCGCCAGATCCAGCTTCAGCGTGGAACCCACCTGCTTGGTGGCCTTGATGGCCGCCGAGAAGCCCACACGCGAAACCGAAAGTCCCACGTTCACCGCCGGACGAATGCCGGAGTTGAACAAGTCGGTTTCAAGGAAAATCTGACCGTCGGTAATCGAGATGACGTTGGTCGGAATGTACGCCGAAACGTCGCCCGCCTGCGTCTCAACAATCGGCAGAGCCGTCAGCGAACCACCACCCAGCTTCGCGCTCATCTTGGCCGAACGCTCCAGCAGGCGGCTGTGGAGATAGAACACATCGCCCGGATACGCTTCGCGACCCGGAGGACGGCGGAGCAGCAGCGAGATTTCACGATACGCCATGGCGTGCTTCGAGAGATCGTCATAGATGACCAGCGCGTGGCGGCCCGAATCCCGGAAGAACTCGCCCATTGCGGTGCCGGAGTAGGGTGCCAGATACAGCAGCGGCGCCGGCTCTGAGGCCGAGGCGACAACGATAATCGTGTGCCCCATCGCGCCCGCTTCGGTCAGCGTCTGAACCACCTGCGCAACCGACGAACGCTTCTGGCCGATGGCGACATAGATGCAAATCAGGTTGTTCTTGGCATTGTTGATAATCGTGTCGATGACCACCGCGGTCTTGCCCGTCTGGCGGTCGCCGATGATCAGTTCGCGCTGACCACGGCCAATCGGAATCATCGAGTCAATGGCCTTGATACCCGTTGCCATGGGCTCACGCACCGGCTGGCGCTCCAGAATGCCAGGCGCCAGGCGCTCGACAGGCAGCGTCGCGGTGGTCGCGATTGGACCCTTGCCGTCAATCGGCTCGCCCAGTGCGTTCACCACGCGGCCAATCATGGCCTCGCCCACAGGAACTGAAAGAATCCGCCCCGTGCGCTTGACCTCGTCGCCTTCCTTCAGCTCGGTGTACTCACCCAGCAGCACCGCGCCAACCTGGTCTTCTTCCAGGCTCATGGCCAGGCCGGCCACGCCATGCGGCAGTGCCAGCAACTCGCCGGCCATTACCTTGTCCAGGCCGTGAATACGCGCGATACCGTCGCCGAGCGAAATGATGGTGCCGACTTCGTCGACCCGCACCTTCGAATCGTAGTTCGCAATCTGTTCGCGAAGAATCTGCGAAATCTCGTCTGCTTTGATCTGAGCCATGCCTGCTCTTCCTGTTCTCTCCGGCCTCTCTTGGAAACCGGTATTTCTGAATCTGTGTTGCTCGAACTCGTTTGCAGCCTCCGGCCTTGCGGCGGGGCTGTCCTGCCTAGCTTGCCAAAACTTCTTTCAGGCGCTCAACGCGCCCCAGAACCGAACCGTCATACACCGTCGAACCAATCCGAACCACCACCCCGCCCAGAATCGCGGGATCGATCCGGAAGGTCGCGTTGACCTTGCCCTTCGCCAGGCCGGAAACATGCTCCAGCAGAGCCGTCTTGTCGGCCGCCTGCAATTCACGAGCCGTAACTACTTCTGCCTGGAAAATTCCCAGCCGCTCCTGCACTTGCCGGTGATACTCGGCCACAATCTCGTGCAGCGCGCCGATGCGGTTGTGATCCACCAGCACCGCCAGCAGATTCCGCACCTGCGGAGCCAGGCCCAGCTTCGCCTTCATCTGGTCGATAACCCCAATCTTCTGCACTGCCGGAACCGAGGGGTCTTCAAAAACTTCGCGCAGCACCGCGCTGCTGTCCCAGGTGGCGACAAAATCCTTCAACTGCTGCTCCACCGAAGCGGTATCCAGCTTGAAGTCGGCCACCACATCGGCAAAGGCGCGAGCGTAACGAGAGACAAAGGCTGCCATTAGTTCACTCCTCCCTTGCTCTCGCCCTGGCTGCCCTGGGCAAACTCGGCAATCAGCGCGCTTTCATTTTCCGGGGTCAGCGTCAACTTGCTCAGTGCCTGGCCAATCGCCAGGTCAGCCGCATACTGCTTCAGACCGCGCTGGGCCTGCGCCGCAGCTACGTTGATCTCCTGCTCGGCAGCAGCCACAATCCGCGCGCTCTCTTCCGCAATCGTCGATTTGACGCGGGCTTCGTCGCCCACCATCTCTTCTTCCACCTGCTTGCGAATCGAGGCAATCTCGGCATCCAGCCCGGCCAGCTTCGCTTCCACGGCGCTCAGGCGGGTGTTGGCATCGGCGGTGGCGGCACGGGCCGTTTCCAGCTCCTTGCCCAGCGTTTCCGTGCGCTTGCGCAGCACCCTGGGCAGAATCTTCACCAGCGGAATGCCCAGCGCCAGCACAATCACTGCAAAGTTGATGAACTCCAGGCTCTTGGCCGCAGTCTCCACTTCCACATTCAGCGTCTTGGCAACCCACTTCACCGTCGGCGAGTGACGAAAAGCTTCTGTCTCATTCGCTTCGCTCTTGGCCTTCTCGGCGGTCTGGGCGGCCGCGGCCGACTCCTGCGCCTTTGCCGCACGGACAAAGCCCACCGGGCCCACCAGCAGAGCCAGCAGCATGACACTCATCGCCACACGGCGCAGCATCGAGGACATGGAAAAACTCATTTCAGAACTCTTGCTCAACGGGAACCCCCAGCGGCGGGCAGAATCGCACGCACCACCTGTTCAGCCAGTTGGTCTGCACTTGCCGCCAGGCTCTGGCGCGCAGCCGCAACTTCCGCTTCCATGGCAGCCTTGGCCTGCTGCACCCGCGCACCGGCCGCCTTGCGGGCCACATCCAGAACGGCATCCCGCTCCTGCGCCCACTGGTGCAACCGCTGCTCACGCACCTTGAATACCTCAAGACGGGCCTGGCGAAGCTTGTTGGCGTATTCCGCCGTCTTTGCCTCTGCCGCATCAATCGCCCGGCTTGCCGCCTCAACCGCTCCGCTGGTTCGTGCCTTGCGCTCGCGCAACGTCCGCGAAAGCGGGCCCTGCACCAGGTACTGATAGGCCAAAACCAGAAGAATGAAAAGGATCAGGGTAGGGATTGCGCCGACCAACAGGGCGCCGACTTGTTGGATGATTTCCTGCATGGTGGTATGAAACTTCTTATCCCTTGGATTGTGTTGCTTTCGGGTGGGAACACTCTTTTGTAACCGGGGGCACCCCCCCATGTCAACGCATTCACGGGCCCTTCCGCCTGCTCCGTGACTGACATCACTCTGAAATGGTCAGCGGCCCATTTTTTCCTTGCGTTTCCTGCAAACAGGCCTACACTGAACGTATCACCTAGACCCAGTCCAGGGTCCCGCGGGCTGCAGACTTTGGGAAGTACTTCCACTCCCTCTGGCTGCAGCCCACCTTATTGCTCAAAAGCGTCCCACTTCGAAAGACGCGCCCCCCGCCCCCTGGCCCCTACGTCCCCAGTCCCTGGTCCCTACGTCCCTGGTCCCTGCTCCCTACGTCCCTAGTCCCTGGTCCCTGGTCCCTAGTCCCTACGTCCCTTCGTCCCTGGTCCCTGGTCCCTTCGTCCCTGCACCCGCCCCACCAGCGATGCTGGCCCCCGTACCACCAGGTGAACCACGTCCCCCTCGTACGCCCGCGACAAAACCACCATCCCCGCCTCCACCATCGCCAGCGTTGCCCCGTCGGCCTGGGGAATCGTGAGCTCCGCCTCCACCAGCGGATCGGCCACCAGCGCCTCGTCAATGGCCCGCAGCAGCGCCTCGGTTCCCTCCCCTGTCCGGGCTGAAACCGCCAACCCGCCACGCACCGCAGGCGCCTCGCGCCCGGCCGCGTCCAGCAGGTCCACCTTGTTCATCACTTCCAGCCTCGGCTTGCTCAGCACTTCCAGCTCACCCAGCACTTTTTCCACCTGGGCCTTCTGCTCCTCGCCATAGTGGCTGGCCGCATCCCGCACATGCAACAGCACTTCCGCTCGCTCCACCTCTTCCAGCGTCGCCCGGAAGGCGGTCACCAGCGTGTGCGGCAAATTGCGGATGAAACCGACTGTATCTGACAGCAGAACCCGCCTCCGGCTCGGCAGCTCAATCGCCCGCAGCTTCGGATCCAGCGTCGCAAACATGCGGCTGGATGCCAGCACATCCGCCCCGGTCAGCCGGTTAAACAGCGTGCTTTTGCCGGCGTTGGTGTACCCCACCAGCGCCACCGTCGGCACCGGAACGCTCTCCCGCCGCTGCCGCTGCTGCCGGCGAACCCGCCGCACCGCATCCAGTTCGCTCTTCAGTTGCAGCAGCCGCCGTTGAATCTTTCTCCGGTCGGTCTCCAGTTGCGTTTCGCCCGGGCCCCTCGTACCAATGCCGCCGCCCAGTTGCGACATGCTCTTGCCCCGCCCCGCCAGCCGCGGCAGCATGTACTCCAGTTGCGCCAGCTCCACCTGCAACTGGCCCTCCCGGGTCCGCGCGTGGCGGGCAAAGATATCCAGAATCATCTGCGTCCGGTCCAGCACCCGGCAGGGCAGCAGCCCTTCCAGATTTCGCAACTGCGTCGGCGTCAAATCGTGGTCAAACAGCACCACATCGGCCTCATTTGCCGCCGCAATCCCGGCAATCTCTTCCACCTTGCCCGTTCCCAGCAGGGTCGCGGGGTCCAGCCGGCTCTTCTTCTGCAGCACCCGGGCAATCACCTCAGCCCCGGCGCTCATCACCAGCTCGGCAAACTCATCCAGCGAGGCTTCGGCGTCCAGCGGCCCATCCAGCGGCTCATGCGGAACTTCCCTGCCAGGGCCGGCATCCTCCGCTTCCGCGCTCTGCAAAGCCGCCGCCCGCGCCTGCTCCACCCCCGGCCTGCGATCCGGCTTCCGGGTCGCATGGTCCACGCCCACCAGCACGGCGCGCTCGGGACGCACCCGTCCCGTCGTCCAGCTCTCCCGCGCTCCTGCGCCAAATGGCACACCCGCAGGTTCGGACGCAGTGTCCTCCCCGCTGGTGTGCTTTGGCCGCTCGTCTTTCCGAGGTTTCTCTGTCAATCAGCCCTGTCAGGCAGTGGGAGCTGTCCCAGCCGCTATGCTTCCGGCCGGCGTCAACGGCGCCGCCACAGGCGGGCGATGCTCCGTGCCGTGCATCACGCTGCGGTTGCTCACCACCGTGGAAATGGCGTGCTTGAAGATCAACTGCTCCTGGCTGTTGTTCTCAAGCAGCACCGAATATTTGTCAAACGAACGAATCTTCCCGGTCAGCTTCACGCCGCTCACCAGGTAAATCGTAATGGGGGTTTTGTCTTTGCGAACTGTATTCAGGAAGGTGTCCTGGATGTTCTGCGCCGGCTTGGTTTCCATGTGCCGATCTCCTGCTCTCGTTTCAAATTTTTTAAAATCCACTGCATTGCGAACATCCCTGAAGTGCTTCCAAACCACCCCGAAGACCCCGAAACTCGCCAAAAATCAGGCAAAGGAGCATCGGCCGGCACAGAATCCACGACGGAAACTTCGCGCATTGTGCTGCCACCAATCGGTTTCCGGAAACGCTTCCACGCCCTTGCGCAGAATCCGGTCGCCGCAATGTACCAACCACACTATAAGGGGCCGCCCGGTTCGCGCAACCACCCCCCACTACGCATGCGTCCCAACGTAGTGTTCCACCCGGCCTCATCGTTTCATCCCCGGTCGCCGCAGCCCCCGTCCCACCCCTTGCGCCCCTCCCTCCCCGGGAATTGTTAGGATTATCCCGTGGCCAACTCAGACGTAATCCCCGCCGCCCCCTCCGTTAAGCTCACACCCGTTCCCATGCCCGTTCCAATGCTGGACCTCGCTCGCCAGTACGAGCCTCTCCGCGAAGAACTCGCCCAGGCCCTGCTCGGCGTCCTCGACAGCCGCCAGTTCATCCTCGGTGGCTCGGTTGCCGCCTTTGAACAGGCTGCCGCAGCCCAGCTTGGCGTCGCGCACGCCGTCGGTTGCTCCTCCGGCACAGATGCTCTCTGGCTCGCCCTCGCCGCCCTCGGCGCAGGCCCCGGAACCGCTGTCATCACCACGCCCTTCAGCTTTTTCGCCTCTGTCAGTGCCATTCTGCGCGCCGGGGCCACCGCCCTGCTGGCCGATATTGACCCCGCCACCTTCAACCTCAGCGCACCGGCCGTCGAATCCGTCCTCGCCAATGCGGCCGCCCCGGTAAGTGCAATCCTGCCCGTCCACCTCTACGGCCAGTGCGCCGACTGGGATGCCTTCGCCGCCCTCGGCGCAAAGCACGGCGTTCCCCTCGTCGAAGACGCCGCCCAGGCCTGGGGATCCAAATGGAACGGCGCACCCGCCGGAGCCCTCGGTGCCACCGCGGCCTTCAGCTTCTACCCCACCAAGAATCTCTCCGCCGCAGGCGACGCCGGCATGGTCACAACCAACTCCGCCGACCTCGCCGAGCGCCTGCAGATGCTGCGCCAGCACGGCATGCGCCGCCGCTACTATCACGATGAAATTGGCTGGAACGCCCGCATGGACGGCTTCCAGGGCGCAATCCTGCAGGTCAAGCTCAAGTACATTGACCAGTGGAACCAGCAGCGCCGCGCCGCCGCCCAGCGCTACCACGCCCTCTTCACCGCGGCCGGCCTCGCCGAGTCCAGCCTGTACCCCACACACGGCGTCGTCCTGCCCTCTGAAGTCCCCGCCACCCACCACGTCTGGCACCAGTACGTCGTCCGCACCCCGCGCCGCGATGCCCTCCGCGACTTCCTCGCCGCCCGCAAAATCGGCAGCGAAATCTATTACCCCGTACCGCTCCACCAGCAGGACGCCCTCGCTTCCCTCGGCTACAAACCCGGCGACTTCCCTGAAGCCGAGCGCGCCGCCCGCGAAGTCCTCGCCCTGCCCATCTACCCGGAAATCCGCCCGGACGAGCAGCAAACCGTCGTCCACGCCATCGCAGAATTTCTAAGCTAGCTCGGGTGCCCCCAGTCTCGCTTCCGAGACCGGGGAGTCACCGCCGCTTCGGCCCCACTCCCCCATCAGGCGCGGCTGAATCCAGCCCGAATCTGCGTCTGTTAATACCCCAGGTTCTGCCCCAGCCACCGTTCCACTTCCTCCACGGTCATGCCCTTGCGTGCGGCGTAATCGGCCACCTGGTCGCGGTCAATCTTGCCCAGCGAAAAATACTTCGCTTCAGGATGCGCAAAGTACAACCCGCTCACACTCGACCCCGGCCACATCGCAAACGACTCCGTGATCTGAATTCCTGCTTTCGCCTCCACATCCAGCAGATGCCAAAGCGTGCCCTTCTCCGTGTGATCCGGGCATGCCGGATACCCCGCCGCCGGACGAATGCCGCGATACTGCTCGTGAATCAATTCCGCCGGGCTCAACTTCTCCGTGCGACCATAGCCCCACTCGTCGCGCACACGCTTGTGCAGGCACTCCGCAAAGGCTTCCGCCAGCCTGTCCGCCAGTGCCTCAGCCATAATCGCGCTGTAGTCGTCATGCATTGCGCGGAAGCCGTCGCACAGCACCTTCAATCCAATCCCCGCAGTCACGGCAAACGCGCCGATATGGTCCGCCAAGCCAGTCTCTCTTGGCGCAATAAAATCCGCCAGCGACAAGCGCGGCTCAGGCTTGTCCGCCTGCTGCCGCAGGAAGTGGAATCGCGCCGCCTCTGCCGTTCGGCTCTCGTCGCTGTACAGCGCAACATCGTCGCCAAGCGAGTTCGCCGGGAACAGTGCATACACACCACGCGCCGTAATCCACTTCTCCGCAATCATCCGGTCCAGCATTGCATTGGCTTCATCAAAAAGCTGCCGCGCTTCAGCACCCTGCGCCGCGTCGTCAAGTATCCGCGGATACACGCCGCGCAACTGCCACGCATGGAAGAACGGAGTCCAGTCAATGTACTCGCGCAGCGTCGCCAAGGGGAAATCATCCAGCACGCGCACACCGGTAAATTCAGGCGCAGCAATATCCTCGCCACGCCAGGCAAATTGCGGCTTCTGTGCACGCGCCGCTGCGAGCGAAATCAGCTTCACCTTCGGCGCAGCGTGAATCGCGCGAAGCTTCTCATACTCAGCGCGATGCTGCGCCACAAACTCCGCTTTGCCGTCTTCACTCAGCAGGCTCGTCGTCACCGGCACAGCGCGGCTCGCATCCAGCACATGCACCACCGGTTCGCTGTAGTGCGGCGCAATCTTCACGGCGGTATGCGCGCGGCTTGTCGTTGCGCCACCCACCAGCAGCGGCAACTTGAACCCCTGCCGCTCCATCTCACGCGCCACATGCACCATCTCGTCCAGCGACGGCGTAATCAGCCCGCTCAATCCAATAATGTCCACCTTCTCAGCCTTCGCGCGCTCCAGAATCTTCTCGCACGAAACCATCACGCCCATGTCAATCACTTCGTAGTTGTTGCACGCCAGCACAACGCCCACAATGTTTTTTCCAATGTCGTGCACATCGCCCTTCACCGTCGCCAGCAGAATCTTCCCCTGCGCCTTCACTGCTTGTCCTGCCGCAGCCATGGCCAGCTTTTCCGCTTCCATGTACGGCGTGAGATGCGCCACCGCCTTCTTCATCACGCGTGCAGATTTCACCACCTGCGGCAGAAACATTTTGCCCGCGCCAAACAGGTCGCCCACAACGCTCATGCCATCCATTAGCGGGCCTTCAATCACCGCCAGCGGACGGCCAAGCTTCACGCGCGCTTCTTCCGCATCCATCTCGATATACGCGTCAATTCCCTTTACCAGCGCATGCGTCAGCCGCTCTTCCACCGTTCCATTGCGCCACTCTTCGGCCTTCTTTTCCGTGGCCACGGTACCCAAATTCTTCAGCGTTTCGCCGAACTCCACCAGTCGCTCGGTGGCATCCGCGCGGCGGTTCAGCAGCACATCCTCCACCAGCGTCTTCAGCTCCGGCTCTATCTCTTCATACACCTCCAGCATGCCCGCATTCACAATGCCCATATCCAGGCCGGCTGCAATTGCGTGATACAGAAATGCCGAGTGCATGGCTTCGCGCACTTTGTTGTTGCCGCGGAAGCTGAAGGAGATATTCGATACGCCGCCGCTCACTTTTGCGTGAGGAAGATTCGCCTTGATCCATCGCGTGGCATCAATGAAATCCACGGCATAGTTGTTGTGCTCCTCCATGCCGGTTGCGACGGTAAGAATGTTCGGGTCAAAGATGATGTCTTCCGCCGGGAAACCAACCTCGTCGACAAGAATGCGATAGGCCCGCTCGCAGATGCGAATCTTCTCGGCAAAGCTGGCTGCCTGGCCCTGCTCGTCAAAGGCCATCACAACGACGGCCGCGCCATACTTCGCAACGACGCGCGCACGCTCGCGAAACTTCTCTTCGCCTTCCTTCAGCGAAATCGAGTTCACAATACCCTTGCCCTGCAGGCACTTCAGCCCCGCCTCAATTACCTCCCATTTCGACGAATCCACCATGAAGGGAACCTTGGCAACCTCGGGCTCCGAAGCCAGCAGTTGCAGATAGCGCGTCATCGCGGCCACGCCATCAATCATCCCCTCATCCATGCAGATATCCAGAACGTTCGCGCCGTTCTCCACCTGCTGCCGAGCCACACTCACGGCCTCTTCAAACTTCCCTTCCTTGATCAGCCGTGCAAACTTCGGCGAGCCTGCAACATTGGTGCGCTCACCAATCATCATGAAGATGCCAGGCTGCTGCGTAAATGGCTGCGATCCCGAGAGCCGCAACGGCCTTGTCTCCACGCGCGCGCTCATTCCGCCACCTCCGCCACGCCATACTTGCGCGGTGGCATGCCATCCAGCGCGCGCGCAATCGCAGCAATATGCTCCGGCGTATTGCCGCAGCATCCGCCTGCGATATTTACCAAGCCGGCGCGCGCAAACTCGCTCAGGTAACGCCCCATATCCGCAGGCCCCAGATCAAACCCCGTCGCCGCCAGCGGATTCGGCAAACCCGCATTCGGATAGCACGACACCGCAACATCGGCCCGCTGCGACAACGTCTCCAGAAAGGGATACATCAGGTCCGGCCCCAGCGAACAATTCAGACCAACTGCAAGCGGCCTCACATGCTCCACCGCAATCCACAGCGCCTCAATCGTCTGCGCGGAAATCATCGTCTCTCCGCCGCGACCCACTGCAGCAGAAATCATCACGGGAAGCTCTTTTCCTCTCGCCGTCAAACCGTCCTCATCAAAGACCTCGCGAATCGCCACCAGCGCGGCCTTCGCATTCAACGAATCAAAAATTGTCTCCACCAGCAGCAAGTCGCTGCCGCCCGCAATCAGCGCCCGCACCTGGTGCGCATAGGCCTGCTTCACCTGGTCAAACGTCACCACGCGAAAGCCCGCATCTTCAGCGTCAGGAGAATTTGAAAGCGACACCGTCAGCGGCCCAATCGATCCGGCCACAAATCGCTGCCGCCCCGTCGCCTCGCCCACTCGGTCGGCCAATTCCCGGCACTGCCGCGCACTGGTCTCGTTGATCTCCCAGGCCAGGTCGTTCAGGCTCTGGTCTTCCAGAATCTTCTGGTAAAACTCGGGATCCTTCCGCCCCCCACGCTCGCGCGGATCCTCCACAAAAAACTCGCTCTGCGAAATGCTGGTCGCCCCAAAGGTATTGGTCTCCAGAATGTCTGCCCCGGCCGCCAGAAAACGCCCATGAATGTCACAGATCATCCCCGGCTGGGTCAGGCTGAAAAGGTCGCCGTTGTTCAGCAGATCCTTGCCCGCATCCCGGAACCGCTCTCCGCGAATATCCGCTTCCTTCATCCCATAGGTGCGGATAGTCGTGCCCATCGCCCCATCAATGATGGCGATGCGCTCTTCCAGAATCGTCTCCAGCGGATGCTGGTGCCTTTGCCTCAATGCTCCCTCACACCTGGCGTCGACATAACGCGACGCCCCACTTCTAGAATAACCAAGACTCTCAGACCAGATTGAAATCTGCTGCCACCCGGTCTGCAGTGGCAGCCGGCAACGCCGCTTCTCTGCTGAACTCTAGCCAGTTCTCCAAGGCGGCTCGCACCCTGTGCAGAATCTCCTTCGGCCTCGGAATTCCAAACCGGTCAGCTTCCTCCAGCAAGTCGTCCCGCCCAATCCCTGCAAACTTCCCATTCACGCTCATCAGGTGCTGGTAGGTCCATTCCCCGGATGGATTGTACGCATGGGTCACATCATAGGCTGGTGCCAGTTCCCAACTGCCTCCCGGCTTGAGCCGGAAGCTCAAGTTCTTGGTGTGGTCATCACAATTGCGCGCCATCACGTTGAAGGCCATCCGGCGAAACGCCTCTTGCATCGCATCATCGCCCAGTTGCAATCGCGCAATCACACCAAAAAGCTGACTGTAACTGTGCGTGGCACGCTGCTTGAAGTCCAGGTGGTCCATGGCGCACAGAGTCTGCAAATGGTGCTTGACCGTCACGCCCTCCACCACTTCCCGGTCAAAGCGCCGAGTCATGAAGTGTGCGCGGCCGCCTTCCTCCAGCAATCGGCAAGGCTCAATTCGGATTCCTGCCGCGACCGCCATCCGATGATAGGCATACTCAATGCGACCGTAATCCGCGCCTGTTCCCAACTCGCTATCCCGCCCAACTCCGTCAAACTTCAGCAGCCAGTGTTCAAAGCCCGGCGCTGCGTCAAACTGTCCGCTTCGTACTTCGCCATTTCCGGGATTCCACGCAATCACGGCCTTTGCTCGCGCACCACCGGCCGAGGTACCCACCCGGATGAGGTTCGCCAACGCAGCCGCACTCTCTCCTTCCCCCGCACGTGTTCCAATCCGACCCTCCACACTTCGCCGCGCCTCCTCCACCAGCACCTGCATCGACAGCGGAACCTCGCTTTCCCGATGCGACCCTCTCGACGGCCGAAACTCCAGTGCCCCCATACCGCGTCGCCCCATGTACGCCAGCCGGTCCAGAGCCGTAATGCTGCTTCGTGCCACGCCCTGCCTTGCCATCCACGCATCAATCAGCGCATTGCCAAAGTCATCCGGCAACCCATCAGCCACCATCGCCGGTAACCTGCAGTATGTCGCTCCCGGCAGATTCGGAAAGACAAAAACCTCCCGGCGATCCTTGACCGGCATCGTCAACGGTGCCAGATCCACGCCCTGCCGCTTCCACGCGCGATCATACCCAAAGGCGTAATACCCGGTACGCGGGTCAGCAGCCAAGGCACCCACCCGCTTACCCCAGGCCAACACCTCCAGCACCTGCGCTGCCATCGCCCTTCTCCTCTATCCTTGCCGCTTCCTGCGTGCCCGCTGCGGCATTCGTCCCAGCTTCAACATTGCCATCGGATTCACCTCCGGCTCAGGAGCAAGCACATCCAGCGCGTCCACCGCATCCAGCGCCTTCAAAACCCGAAGCAGCGTCTCCACTGTCGATCCCCGCCCCGCCTCCAGATTTCGCAGCGCCTTTTCTGAAATTCCCGCCTTAGCCGCCGTTGCAAGCTGGTCCATTCCCCGGGAAAGCCGCAATCCCCGCAGCCTATCCCCAAGGCCCACTTGCACTTCTCTCGCTGTCTCAAACATTACGTCCACCCTATCGGCACTCTTATGCCGATAATACATCCATTGACAATTAAACGGTATACATATGCCACTTAACGCAAATAGAAACAAAAAATAACCGGCACAAATGCGCCGGTTACAATTAAAAAAGCCCGTATGCGGCATTTTTATACCGAATACAGGCTAACGAATATCCCTCTTGCCCACTGCGCCCTAGCGCACCGGCAGCAGCATATCTTCCTTGCGCATCACCAGCGTCGTCGCGTTCAGGCTGGCCAGTTCAAAGCCGTGGCCGTGCGTAATCGCGTCGGTCGGGCAGGCTTCCACGCAATATCCGCAGAAAATGCACCGGTTGTAATCAATATTGTAGATTTTGGCGTACCGTTCGCTGGAGCTGATGCGCACCTCGGCCGTATTCTCAGCCGCTTCAATAAAGATGCAGTTCGAAGGGCAGGCGGCCGCGCACAGGAAGCAGGCCACGCACTTTTCCAGGCCGTTTTCGTCGCGCTGCAGCTCATGCGCCCCGCGGAAGCGCGCCTCAAAGACCGCACCGTGGTTCGGCCCCGGGCCATCCGGGTAGTTTTCAACCTGGGTGGGTTCCAGCATCTCCCGAAAGGTGATGCTCATGCCTTTGGCAATCGCTCCAATGTTGCGCACAATCGACATGCCCCAAGTATACGATGGACGCAGGGGGTTTCGCCCATGCTCGGCCGCCATCTTCTTCTTTCTCTGCTCTTTCCCGCTCTCGTCGTGGCCACCGCCGCCGCCCAGCAGCCCGCATTCGCCATTCCCGCCACCCCAGCCACTCCCACGGAGGCTATGCCGGCCATGGAAATGCACCACGCCCCCGCCACCATTCCCACCGGACCGCTGGTCGTCAGCTTCCAGGGCAAGCAGGAAAGCTGGACCGCGGCCACCCTCGCTCCCTTGCCCCACGTGACGATTCAGCTCTACAACGCCCACACCAAAACCTCCCAGAGCTACACCGGCGTCCCGCTCATCACCCTGCTTGCGCGCCTCGACTTCCCCGCCACCCCGCACGGCAAAGACCTGCGCTACTACCTGGTCGCGGCAGGCGCGGACGGCTACCAGGTCGTCTACTCCGGCGGAGAAGTCACGCCCGACCTGCACGACGGCACGGTGCTGGTGGCAGATGCGGTCGACGGCAAACCCCTCGCAGACTCCGGCCCCCTGCAACTGGTGACCACCGGCGAAAAACGCCCCGCGCGCTGGGTTCGCAACCTGGTTTCGGTTCAGGTCAAAGCTATCGAGTAGCCACTGCCGTCGGCCTACTTCGCCGGCTTGGCGGAAGCAACCTTCGGCGCCGGCGTGTGGTTCACTCCCGGCACTGACTTGCCCTGATTGTTCGCCGGGGGCGTTGTCACCGGCCGCCTGCGCTCCGGCTTTGTATTCGCCTTCACCAAATCCTGGCACAGGGGGGAATCCTGCCCCGCGGTCAACTCCCGCGCGCCACCCAGCGGATCAATCTGGCACAACCGCAGCTCCAGTGTGGCGGAGTGCGGGTCCGCCAGCAGGTGCGTCTGCTCCAGCCCCGTCAGCGCGTCCACGCTGTATTCGTAGACAAAATCCTCAGCCGGCTTCGCCTTGCCGTAGTCAAAGTGATCCCACTTGCCCAGTACCTGCCGGCCGTCATGCTCGGTCAGCACGCCATACACCTCGGTATGCTCCACCCCATCCACATGCCCGGCCACATGCAGCGCCGCTGCCTGGTTCCCCCGCACCCACCGCGCCCGCCATCCATGCTCGGCATAGCTGTAGTAGAGCGTCGTAAAGTAGGTGGTCGCCGCGCACTGGCTGCAGTCGTCATAGATAAGGCCCAACTCCGGCGTTGTCAGCCCGTTGAAGCTCGTCCAGTCCACCACCCGCGGATTCGACGCCCTCAGCAGCAACTCCACCTGCTTCTTCGCCAGGCTCACGCTCCAGAAGGTGAACACATCGAGCGCCGGATTCCCCTGCGCTTCCTCGCGATTCACCGTCTCCACAATCGCCGCGTCATACTCCACGCCAATCTCGCGAATCGCCGTCCACTTCTCGGCCCGCAGCAGCGCCGTCACCCACGCAACGGTCGGCTCATCTTTGGCATCGTGGAAGTTCACCCAGTGGAAGGCATCCATCTGCGTCTGCGCCCCAGCCCGCAGGCCTGACCCACACACCGCCGCCATCAGCAGCACCACCGCTCGCAACCAGAATCCGCGCATAGTCATTAGTATGCCCCGAGCACAGCCGCATTGCCCAAATCGGTACCACTCCCCCGCATCCCACCTCCGTTGCATACATTTATTCAGAATCCTGCTACACTGAAGGTGCGCTCAAATGTTTGGTTGTGAGCCGTTCTCGCTCTGTCGGCAGAGTGAACCCGCACCTCAACAAAAGGTTGCCGGACCTGCCAGTTAGCCAGTACGCCCTCAGAAAAGTTCTTCCCCAAGCCCTTACAGCGTAATCGCTTTGTTCTCAAGTGGTCTTTAAGCGATTCAGCAGGTCCCCGAAGCCTGGCCGTGTTGTCGTGAACACGCTCGGCCGGAGGCAGCCAAAGTTGGCTCCCTCCCACGCTTCTGGAACCTACGGGCGTACGGACGTACCGGGTTGAGACCTTGTCTTCGCCTCAACCTTCTGGATATCGGTCAAAATTCCTGACCGTTCTTGTTCCATATCGGTTCTTCCCTTCGCATGAACTAGACGGATGCACCACCGTGGCGCTTGAAGCCGCCCGGCAGTGCGATACCATGTGGCCCGCGGCCTTTTCGCCGTGCGTGGCCCCTTAGGATACTCGTGACTTGTTTTGCTGATTTTCCCATCTCTGACGCGCTCCAGGAGCGCATCGCAGCCCTCAACTTTGTAATCCCCACCCCGGTCCAGTCCGGCGCAATTCCGCCGGCTCTGGAAGGCAAGGACGTTCTCGCCACGGCCCAGACCGGCACCGGAAAAACCCTCAGCTTCCTCATTCCAATTCTTGAGAAGCTGGCCAAGGTGGAAGGCCGCAACCCGGCCGCCCTCATCCTGCTGCCCACGCGCGAGCTGGCCATGCAGGTCGAGGCTGCCTTCAAGAGCCTGAACACCAACCCCGCCAACACCGTCGCGCTCGTAGTCGGCGGCATGGCCGAAGGGCCGCAGCTCAACCTCATCCGCCGCGGTGCGCGCGTTATCGTTGCCACCCCCGGCCGGCTTGAGGACTACATGACCCGCAAGCTCGTCCGGCTTGACCAGATCAAGATTCTGGTTCTGGACGAAGTCGATCGCATGTTGGACATGGGCTTCCAGCCCGCCATCGAACGCATTGCCAGCAGCCTGCCGCTCAGCCGTCAAACGCTCTGCTACTCGGCCACGCTGGATGCGCAGATTCGCGAAGTCGCCCGCCAATACCTCTCCGATCCCGTCCGTATTGAGATCGGCTCGGTCCTCAAGCCCAGCGAAAACGTTGAGCTGCAGACATTTGAAGTGGAGCAGAACCAGAAGCTGGAGCTGCTTGAGCACCTGCTCACGGCCGACCAGGCCGGCAGCTTCCTCGTTTTTGTCCGCACCAAGCACGGCGCAGACCGCGTCGCCAACCGCCTTATCCGCGCCGGCCACTCTGCCACGCAGATTCACGGCGACCGCACGCAGGCCCAGCGCAACCAGGCGCTCCGCAGCTTTACCGACGGCCGTCACCGCATTCTGGTGGCTACCGACGTTGCCGCCCGCGGCATTGACGTGCCCCACGTGGCCCACGTCGTCAATTTCGATATCCCCAAAGTACCGGAAGATTTCGTCCACCGCATCGGCCGTACCGGTCGTGCTTCTGCCAAAGGCATCGCTTCTACCTTCGCATCTACCCCGGAACGGGGCGATTTGCGGAAAATAGAGCGTGTTTTGGCAATTTCCATGAAACGATTTCGCGTCAAAGCTGCACAAACCGCGTAAACTACTTGCACCCGCGCACTCTACGGGTTTCACAAAATGAAAAAGGGGAAACACAAATGGCTGGCGATCTTCAACTGACCTGTAGCGATTGCGGACGGGACTTTACTTTTACTGCTGCTGACCAGCAGTTCTTCCAGGAACGTGGGTATTCAACCCCCAAGCGCTGCAAACCCTGCCGTCAGGCGAAGAAGGCTGACCAGGGCGGTGGCGGCGGCGGCTACGGCGGCGGCGGCAACTACGGCGGCGGCGGCGGATATGGCGGCGGTCGCGCGACTGTCTCCACCACTGTCACCTGCTCCGGCTGCGGACAGCAGACCACCGTTCCCTTCGAGCCCCGTGGCGATCGGCCGGTCTTCTGCCGCGATTGCTTCCAGGCCCAAAAGGGCGGCGGCGGCGGTCGGGGTGGACGTGGCGGCGGACGCTACTAACTCACTTCCCGCACAACAATCTCGAAAGGCCGGCTCCCAACAGGAAGCCGGCCTTTTGTGTCTGCGGCTCGCTTCTCTTCCGCCCAGCCCGGTCCTGATGCCCGGTTACATTACCCCTGTCCCATTCCAGCACTCTTGTGCGCCCCATCACGTTCCGCCCAATCAACACTCTGGTACCATATAACTGTTCGCCGCTATCGTTATCCTGCTTGGTCGTGTGATGCCGCACCTCAGCATTCATGCGCTCTCCGGGTGCGGTTGGGGCACACTTTAAGGAGAACAGCATGCCTCTTGTATCGATGCGCCAGCTGCTCGACGAGGCCGCCAAGGGCGGTTACGGCGTCGGAGCTTTCAACGTCAACAACATGGAGCAGATCCAGGCCATCATGGAAGCCGCCAAGGAGACCCAGTCTCCGGTCATCATCCAGGCCTCCCGCGGCGCCCGCCAGTATGCTCAGGACCGCTACCTCTACCACCTCATGCTCGCCGCTGCCGAGCTCTACCCCGAGATTCCGATTGCCATGCATCAGGATCACGGCAACAGCTTTGAGACCTGCAAGTCCGCCATCGAGCTCGGCTTCACCTCCGTCATGATGGATGGCTCGCTCAAGGCCGACGGCAAGACCCCCTCCAGCTTTGAAGAGAACGTGGAAGTCACCAAGCGCGTTGTCGACTTCGCCCACGAGCGCGGCGTCACCGTCGAAGGTGAAATCGGCGTCCTCGGCGGCGTGGAAGACGGACACGGCGCAGGCGGCGACGGTCTGGACCACATCACCGACCCCGACCAGGCTGTCGAGTTCGCAGAGCGCACCGGCGTGGACGCCCTGGCAATCGCCATCGGCACCAGCCACGGCGCATACAAGTTCACCAAGAAGCCCGATGGTTCCGTGCTCAAGATGGATGTCCTCATCGCCATCCACAAGCGCCTGCCCAACACCCATCTGGTGATGCATGGCTCCTCGTCGGTCCCCAAGGACCTGCAGGACATCATCAACAAGTACGGCGGCAATCTCAAGGAAACCTGGGGCGTCCCCGTCGAAGAAATCCAGATCGGCATCAAGAACGGCGTCCGCAAGATCAACGTCGATACCGACAACCGTCTGGCCATCACCGGCGCCATCCGCAAGGTCCTCTGGGAGACCCCGGAGAAGTTCGATCCCCGCGACTACAACAAGCCCGCCCGTGAAGCCATGCAGAAGGTTGTTGCCCTCCGCATGACCCAGTTCGGGCAGGCCGGCCACTCCGGCGACTACAGCCCCATCTCCATCGAAGAGATTGCCAAGGGCTACGCTGACGGCTCCCTCTCCACCGCACCCCTGGTCGCCGCCAAGTAACCAAGGCGCCAAAACACCCTGACAGCCACCCGCAAGGGTGGCTGTTCTGCTTTGCACCCCAATCCTCCCCACCACTCACCACTGTTGCTACACTTTCCCTGTGACCAACCCACGCACACTGGCCCTCATCGCCGCCCTCCTCCTCATCCCCGCCAGCCTCTGCTCGCAAACCTACACCGCCAAATCCATCGCCTTCCAGGGCGCCACCGGCTATACCGACCAGGACCTCCTCGCCCTCTCCGGCCTCAAAACCGGCACCCCGCTCACCGCCGACGACATCAACAAGGGCCTGCAGACCCTCGTCGACACCGGCCTCTTTGACGACGTCACGTTCCAGTACCACGCCGGCGCGCTCACCTTTACGCTGGTTCCCTCCACCAGCCTCAAAGAGGTGCAGCTGGAGAACCTGCCCCTCCTCGCCGGCCCGGAGCTTGACGCCCGCATCCGCGCCAAAGTCCCCCTCTACCGCGGCCGTGTTCCCTTTGACGGCCCCCTGCTGGACTCGGTCCGCAAGGCGCTCGAAGAAGAAGTCTCCGCCCAGGGCATTGACGCCACCATCATCGTCCTCAAGCCCGCCTCGGACGACCCCACCATCCACTTCCGCCAGTCCATTCCGCCGGTTCACATCGGCGCCGTCACTCTCACCGGAGCCTCGCCGGAACTCTCCGCCGGCGCGCATCAGGCCCTCGCCCGCGCCGCCAACGCCGAGTTCAGCACCCTCGGCAGCCCCAACCAGCTTGAAACCGAGCTGGGCAACTACTACCGTGAGCTCGCCCACCTGCAGGCCACCATCCACGCCACCATCAAGCTCCCGGCAGTCGCCACTGCCGACGGTGTCGGCGTCCCCTTCAACGTCACCGTCACTGAGGGCCCCGAATTCCACATCGGCACCGTCGCTCTCGACCCCGCCGTCGGCATGGCGCTGCCGGAGTTCGAAGCCCGCACCGCCCTGCATCCCGGCGCCCTCGCCAAAGGCTCCCTGCTGCGTGGCGCCTGGCAAATGCTTACCGAAGAACAGCACACCACCGGCCACATGCGCGCCCGCATCCTGCCCGCCGCCACCTACGACGAGGCCAAAGGCATGGTCAGCTACCGCGTCGCCGCCGAACCCGGCCCCCAGTACTCCATGGGAAATTTCAACGTCGACAATGCCAACGACGAACTCCGCGCCGCCATCCTCTCGGACTGGGTGATGACGCCGGGCGTCATCTTCAACCCCCGCCGCCTTCTCGGCGCGCCAGAGTGCCGCCCCACCAACGCGGCTCTACAGCGCTACCTCGCACACGAAGAGCTCAAGTACTCCTACCAGTACCACGAAGACACACACACCATCGACGTCACGCTCCACCTGGAGAAACACAATCTATGATCGCCACCGCGGCACTCGCCACCAGCATCCCCTGGCCCACCATCGCCGACCACATGTTCACCACCCCGCTGCCCATCGCGGAAAAACTCATCCGCCCGGTCATCGTCTACCTGGTCCTCGTCGTCCTCCTCCGCATCTTCGGCAAGCGCGAACTCGCCCAGCTCAACCCCTTTGACCTGGTCGTGCTCCTCTCGCTTTCCAACACCGTCCAAAACGCCATCATCGGCGATGACAACTCTGTCTCCGGCGGCGTCATCGGTGCCATCGGCCTGCTCGCCATCAACTGGATTGTCGCCCGCGTCCTCTTCCGCTCCCGCCGCCTCACCCGCGTCGTCGAGGGCCGCGCAACCGTACTCATCCGCGACGGCAAAATCGATCACAAAGCCATGCAGACCGAGTCCCTATCCATCGAGGACCTCATCAGCGTCGTCCACCGCCAGGGCTTCTCCACCGTCGATCAGGTCCGCCGCTGCGAACTGGAGCCCAACGGCACCTTCTATGTCGAAGGCGCGGAACCCAGCCTCGCCGACAAGCACCACACTGAGCTGCTGGAACGCATTGAGGCTCTCACCCGCGAAGTCACGGCTCTCAAGGGAGGATCTCCAGCCGTCTGACCGCGCGCATTTCTATCGAAAATATTTCGTTGACGGATATATCCGAAACGGATATATTGGCTCCATGAGTTTGGAAGCCCCTCTCACCGCACCCGTCTTCGCCACGCTGCTTTCCCTCGCTCAAGGAGAAAAGCACGGCTACGCCATCATGAAAGATGCCCGCCAGCCAGAGGGTGGTGGCATCGCGATGGGCCCTGGCACTCTCTACGGCACCCTGAATCGCCTTATGGAGCAGGGCCTCGTCCTGGAAACCGGCCTCTCCGACGACCAGCGCCGCCGCTACTACCAGCTAACCGAATCCGGCCACGCCGCCCTCACGCTCGAACTCGACCGCCTCCGCGCCGTCGTCACCGCCAATGCGCACCTCGGCCTCGCCACCCAGGAGCGCCCCGCATGAGCACCGCACTCCGCCTCGTACTACCCGTCTACCGTGCGGCTGCCTGGCTCTACCCACCACGCTTCCGCCGCCGTTACGCCGGACAAATGCATCTCACACTCCGCGACGCCATGGCCGACCAGTCGCTTCCCCCCGCCAGCCTCGCCTCTACCCTGCTCCGTGACCTCGCCCAATCCCTTTGGAAGGAGAATCTCGACATGCTGAAGGAAACCGCCTCTCGCCCGCTGCTGCTCTTCAACGCGCTCATGCTCGCCGCCCTCGCCACAGTGCTCGCGCTGGCCTTCTACGCCATTCCCCAACAGGTTCTCCGGCAGGACGCCAACGACCCGCAACTGGAACTCGTCGGCAACGCGGCACTGCGCCTGCAGGCCGGTATACCCGTCGCCCAGGTCATATCTTCAAGCCCGGAAGCCCAGGTCAATGTTGCCGAAAGCCTCTCGCCCTTCCTCATCGCCTTTGACGAGCAGGGCCACGTCACCGCCTCTGCTGCGCAACTCAACGGGTCCACGATTGCTCCGCCCCCAGGTGTTTTCGATTACGCGCGCACCCACAGCGAAGAGCGGCTAACCTGGCAGCCCCAGCCCGGCGTTCGCCTCGCCACCGTCATCCACCATTTGCCCTCAGGTGGATTTGTGCTCTCCGCCCGAAACATGCGCGAAATTGAGGCTCGCGAGGCGCAAATGGGCCAGATGGCTCGCCTGCTGTGGCTGGCCATGCTCGCCATCGTTGCCCTGGGTACATTTCTCTTCGGTTGGTTACGGCCATCCCCGGCACGGGTACACGCTTAGCCGATTGTCTCCCGCACCAGGGCCACCGTGCGGTCCTGGTAGGCTTTCCACGTCAGCTCCGCCGCCCGCGCTCGCGCGTTCTCGCTCATCTCCCGCAGCAGCTTCCGGTCCCCATGCAACTGCAGCAGCCGCGCGGCAATCGCCTCCGCGTCGCGAATTGGCACGATAAACCCGTCCACCCCTTCGCGCAGAATATCCGGCCCACCCGTGTGCGCAGTCGTAATCACCGGCACTCCCTGCGAAAGCGCTTCCCCTATCACCAGGCCAAACCCCTCAAACAGCGATGGAAACACCAGCACATCGTGGCTTCGCATCTCCTGCAAAATCTGCGCATGCGGTAACGACTCAATCCAGCGATGCCGATTGCACGCGGCATCCAGGGCCTCAGAGCTGCCCACCTTGCGCCCAATCACCGTCAGGCATGCATGGGCTCCCAGCTTCTCCACGCCCTCAAACAGATAGGAAATCCCCTTCCGCTGCGTCAGAGAGCCAACATACAGCACCCGCAAAGGCTGCCGGCTCTCTGTCAGGTTTCGCGGCGTGGTCGTCGGCGGCGGTGTCCCATACTGAATCACCCTCACCTCCGGCACCTTCCCGCCATATTGTGTCAGCGTGCTCCGCGTAAACGAGCTGGCCACAAAAATCACATCCGCCGCCGCAATCTCCGCATCCTTCCGCGCAAGCTTCTCCTCCGGATCGGCCAGCGCATTCAGCGTTCCCCGCCATTCCGGCTGCAGCTCCACTTCTTCCTGCGAAATCGCGCGATTCGCCCGCCAGTACCCAATCGGCAGGTCATAAATCCGCTTCAGCCCCAGACGCGCCGCCATCTCAAACTGCGCCAGCGCACCATCTTCGTAGGCGTAAACGGCCTTCAGCGGAATCCCCTTCTTCCGCTGCCACTCCATGACCCAGGCCGCATACCGGTCCAGGTCCTGATACACCGCATCCACCCCAAACGGCGATCCATATCCCTTGGTCAGCTTGCCCAGCTTCACCTTCGGCAGCAGGTGCCGCAACATCTCCCGCCCCGGCCGCGTAAACAGCAACTCATCCGGAACGCTCAGCCGTGCCCGCCGCTCCAGCGTCCGCCGCAGTCCCGCCGGCACCAGCGGCGCCCACACTCTCTCTGGCCGCCAGTGCACGCAGGTCGCATACCCGCCCAGCAACCGGTCATCCAGCAGCGCAGTCACTACCGCGGCCACATTGGCGTTGCCAGTGGGGTGGCTGACAAAAACCATGCCTACTCCCACTCAATCGTGCCGGGGGGCTTGCTGGTGATGTCGTACACCACGCGGTTTATCCCGCGCACCTCGTTCACAATCCGGCTCGACATCCGCTTCAGCACCTCATACGGCAGCGGAACCCAGTCCGCCGTCATCCCGTCTTCCGAGTGCACCGCCCGAATCGCGCAGGTGTTTGCATAGGTTCGCTGGTCGCCCATTACGCCCACGCTGCGCACCGGCAGCAGCACCGCAAAGCTCTGCCAAATCTGCCCATACAGCCCCGCCGCCTTGATCTCGCTCACCACAATCTCGTCGGCTTCCTGCAGAATGGCAACCCGCTCCGCAGTCACTTCCCCCAGAATGCGCACCGCCAGACCCGGCCCAGGGAACGGCTGCCGGCCCAGAATCTCTTCCGGCATCCCCAAATCGCGCCCAATCCGCCGAACCTCGTCCTTGAACAGGTCCCGCAGCGGCTCAATCAGCTTCATCTTCATCTTTTCCGGCAGTCCGCCCACGTTGTGGTGGCTCTTGATCGTCTGCGACGGCCCCCGCACGCTCGATGACTCAATCACATCCGGATACAGCGTTCCCTGCACCAGCCAGTCCACCGAGCCTGACTCCTGCTCAATCCGCTTGGCCTCGTCGTCAAAAACAGCGATGAATTCCCGCCCAATCGCCTTCCGCTTCGTCTCCGGGTCGGTCACCCCGGCCAGCTCTCGCAGAAACCGCTCGCTGGCATCCACCGGAACCAGGTTCAGCCCCAGCTTGTCCCGCAGATTCTTCGTGACCTGCGTAAACTCGTTCTTCCGCAGCACGCCATTGTTCACAAACACGCAGGTGAGCTGGCTGCCAATCGCCTTGTGTACCAGCACCGCGGCCACGCTGGAATCCACACCGCCCGAAAGACCGCAAATCACGTGACCCGAGCCCACCTTCTCCCGGATGGCCGCGACGGTAGTCTCAATAAAGTGCGCCGGAGTCCAGTCGCCCTTCGCACCGCAAATCCCGAAGACAAAGTTGCGGATCAGTTGCGGCCCCAGCGGCGTGTGGTGGACTTCCGGGTGGAACTGCACCGCCCAGATCTTCTTGTCCGGGTTGGCAATCCCGGCCAGCGCATGCGCCGTCTGCGCCGTCCGGTGGAATCCCGCCGGCAGCTCCTGCGCCGAGTCTCCATGGCTCATCCAAACATGGATGCTCGCCGGCAGCCCGGCAAACAGCGGCGTCGTCGCATCCAGAATATCCACTTCCGCATGGCCATACTCGCGCTTGTCCGCCGGCAGTACCTTGCCGCCCAGCGTGTGCGTAATGAACTGCAGCCCATAGCAGATGCCCAGCACCGGCAGGCCAAGCTCCAGCACCCGCGCATCGGCCGGCGGCGCGTCCGCGTCAAACACGCTCGACGGCCCACCCGAAAGAATAATCCCGATCGGCCCGTAAGACTGGATTTCTTCAAGAGAGGCGGTACAGGGCAGAACTGCAGAAAATACGTTCTGCTCACGGATGCGGCGTGCAATCAGCTGCGTATACTGCGAGCCGAAGTCCAGAATGACAATGCTTTGCGTGTCCACACCTTAGTGTGTCAGCCCGCGCCCAGCCGTGGCAACCCCTTTCCCCCATCTCCTCCCGATGACTCGCCGCACACCCTTCCAACGAATTTTCCGCCCACTGGAATCAGAACGCTCCTATAATCTCCACATGCACGTTGTGAAACCAACGACCGCCCTGCTCGCACTGGCCGCCCTCCTCCTCGCCAGCGCCCCGGCCCATGCCTTCAAGCATCATCAGGCCACCCGGCAGGCCCAGGTCCCCACCCCCCAGTACCACCTCCACGACGTGCCAAAAAACACCCAGAAGCCCGACAAACACCCCCACGTCCGCTTCCAGACGCAGAAGAGCTCCCACGCCAAAACCGAAGCCTGGCAGGTCCACGAGCACTTCGCCTACGACAAGAAACACCGCATCACCCAGACGAACTAAGATGGGTCCTCCTCAGCGAGCCACAGGCGAGCTGTAAACGATGGGTCATCCTGAGCGAGCCGCAACTAAGATGGGTCATCCTGAGCGAGCGCAGCGAGTCGAAGGACCTGCGTGTCCCCCATGGACCAGCCCAAACCCCGCCGGGTGCCACCGGTCCCTCGCCCTTGGGCACCGGGGAGTAACCAATCCCCCCACCTAACTCCGCATTCGAGCAACGCTCGAAACCGCGCCGCAGGCGCAGCGTACCTTAGCCCA
>CAIVDV010000054.1 GCA_903904755.1 uncultured Acidobacteriaceae bacterium
CAACCAGCCGAACCGCTTCCATCTTGAACTCGTAGGTGTAAATCTTCCTCGGTATACGCACCATCTTCGCCGCTCCTTCGCCAGTATCTCAGAGCTCTATATGAGGTACGCTTTTCGGGGGCAAGGTCACTTAGCCACAAAAACAAAGGCGTGGCGAAGGTGGGGCACTCGGGGTTGGATGATCCATTTGGGACAAGCAGGTCCTTCGACTCGCTGCGCTCGCTCAGGATGACCCCTCTGGCGAGGGGCTAAATGTGGCGAGGGACTGAATGTGGCGAGGGGATTACGGCTGGAGGAGGAAGTGGCCGTCCTGCATGATTTGTTCGGTGCCGGATGGGGAGTCGAGCCAGATGTTGAACTGGAGGCCGACGACGTCGATGTGTGTGGTGGAGCGCCAGGGAGCGCCGGTGTGCTCGCCGTAGGGGTTGCCGAAGGCGATGTGGATGCCGGGGAATTTTTCGTCCTGTAGGATGTTGCCGATGACGCGGGAGACGCCGATGTTGGTGCCGATGGCGAACTCGCCGACGCGGTCGGAGTTTTCGTCGGTGTGGGTGTAGGCCCAGAAGTCGGCTTCAAGCTGGGGGTTGGGGCTGGTGCAGGAGACGATGCGGTTGGCTGCGATCTCGATGGTGAGCGGGGAGGATTCGAGGAGGCCGTAGCGGGCGCAGAGCCAGTCGCCGACGACTCCATCTACGACGAAGGTGCCGTTGACCTCACCGGGTGAGGTGAAGCACTCGCCGCCGGGGAGGTTGCCCCATTTTTCGGTGGAAATGATGCCGGAGGTTTTGAACCACTTGTAGTGGGGGTTCATGTCGGCGGTGATTGAGGTTCCGGCGGGGGTGGTGGCGCGGATGCGTGTGGCCTGGCGGACACGGTTGAGGACTTTCTGGCTGAGACGGTCGACCTGGTCGTAATCGGAGCGCATGCCCTGGCACATGATTTCAGCGGTGATGTTGACCATGTGGGCGTGGCGCATGCGGCGGCGGTTGACGACGTCAGTCATCTGCATGCGGCTGTGGAGCTCGTTTTGCTGGACCTGGACGGCGAAAATGGACACTTGTGACGTTTCCATGTCGGCGAGGACGGCGGCCGGCATGTCGGTGAGTGGGCGGGGGGCGAGGTCTTCGAGGACGTAGGCGTTCCACTGGCAGCCGAGGGCGGCGAGTTGGGCGGCGAGGGAGGCGGCGATGGCCTGGGTGACGCGGTCGGTGATGAGGGTGACTTTTTCCGAAGGCTGGATGCGGAGGCAGGTGGTGACCGCGGAGCGCGCGCCCTGGGTGAAGTCTGGAGGGTAGGGGAGCGCGAGGAGGAATTGGTTGGCGGTCATGATGCGGTCCTTTGCGGAAAAAGTGCTTCCTATAAGGATACCGGAGAAGCGGGTGAGGAATTGGGGTGGGGGCAGATTTGGAAGTGAGACGGGCGGGAAGGAGGGCCGATAGACTGGACGTGTAATACATTTTGCAAAGTTCGTGTGAGGAGTGGGCAATGGCAGGGGAGAAGACGTCGAAGATCGGGATTATTGGCGCGGGGAGTGTGGGGGCGACGATTGCGTATGCGGCGATGATTCGCGGGGTGGCGCGGCAGATAAGCCTGTTCGACATTGTCGAGGCGAAGGTGGCGGCCGAGGTGCTGGATCTGAACCACGGGCTGTTGTTTGCGCCGACGACGACGGTGGATGGAAGCGACCGGATTGAGGTGCTGGCTGGGTCGGATGTGGTGGTGATGACGGCGGGGGCGAAGCAGCGACCGGGGCAGACGCGGCTGGAGCTGGCTGAGGCGAATGCGGCGATATGCCGGAAGCTGCTGCCGGAGGTGGTGCGTGTGGCTCCGGAGGCGATCTTGCTGCTGGTGACGAATCCGGTGGATGTGGTGACGGAGATTGCACTGAAGGTGACTGGGCTGCCGGCGGAGCGGGTGATTGGGAGCGGGACGGTGCTGGACAGTTCGCGGTTCCGGTATCTGATTGCGAAGCACTGCGGGGTGGCGGTGCCGAATGTGCATGCGTATATTGCCGGCGAGCATGGGGACAGCGAGGTTCCGCTGTGGAGCTCGGCGACGATTGGGTCGATTCCGCTGAGCCAGTGGGCTGTGGAAGGGCATGGGCGGCTGACGGCGGAGGTGAAGGACGAGATATTGCGGAATGTGAAGGACGCGGCGTACCAGGTGATTCAGGGCAAGGGGGCGACGAACTACGCGGTGGGGCTGGCGGTGGCGAATATTCTGGAGGCGATTTTGAATGACGAGCGGCGGGTGCTGCCGGTGAGCGGGAAGCTGGGTGGGTTCCGGGGGCTGCCGGATGTGTGCCTGAGCGTGCCGCGGATTGTGGGGAGAGGGGGGATTGAGGCTCCGCTGCCGGTGCCGATGACGGTAGATGAGGAGGCGGGGCTGCGGGAGTGTGCGAGCCGGATTGGGGCGGTGGTGGAGGGGTTGGGGCTGTGAAAGCAGGGGTCAGGGGTCAGGGATCAGGGGTCAGTTTTTGGGGTGGTGGTCGGGGGCGGAAGTGACTAAAGGGGAAGGTGGTAGATGTCGACGGCGGTTTTGGTGCTGTTGACATAGATGGTGGTGTTGGTTGCGATGGCGGTACCTGGGGACGCAGTGCCGGTGGGGACGATGGCGACGGCGCCGAATTGGGTGTTGGTGGCGACGAAGGTGGCGAGGTTTTGGGCGGCGGTGTTGGGGTCGAAGACGAGGCCGGTGAGCTGGGTGAATTCGAGCTGCTCGCTGCGGGTGATGGCGTTGGCGATATCGGCCATGGAGCCCGTGCCGTTTACGATGACTTGTCCAACCATGGGGATACTCCTTAATTCAATTTGAGGGTGGTGATGGCATCGCTGAGGGTCTTCAGCTTGGCGTCGTCCGACGCGGCGGCGAGCATGAGCTGCTTGAACTGGTCGAGAAGCTGTGCGGCGGTGGCGGCGGGGTCTGGGGTGGTTCCGTTTGCGGTGATGAGGCTGCGGAGCGAGGCGATGGCCGGGGTGGAGATGGTGGAGTCGGCGCTGGTGGCGGCAGTGGAGAGCTTCTGGTAGACGGAGCGGATGTTGATGGATTGCGCGGCCTGGGCGGCGGTGGCGGGTTTGAGGGACTGGATGGTGGCGGTGAGGTTGGCCTGGGCTTTGGTGGCGTTGTCGCCGGTGTTGGAGGCGATGGAGACGAGTGCTGAGGGGACGGTGCCGGCGTAGTAGTACTGGATGACGTCGATCCAGGCGGCTTCGAGGGAGTAGGCGGGGATGGTGGGCTGGTCCTTGGAGGCGGGGGTGGGGATGACGTCCTGGGAGGCGAGGCGGGAGATGATTTGGGCCTGGAGGTTTTTGCGGTCGGCGCGCATCTGGGAGATGAGGGACTCGGTGGTTTTTTCGCGGAAGAAGTTTTTGTCGATGGAGAGCTGCGTGCCCTGGAGGCCGGAAAGGGATGCGGCGAGGATGTCTTTGATATCGCCGGCGGAGACGACGGTGGTGGCGGCGGTGAGGCCGAGCTGGGCGGTATCTGCGAGGAGGGATTCGGAGGCGCGGTTGACGGTGAGCTGCTGCTCAAAGTGGCCGTAGGAGGACTCGATATCGGCGATGGCGCGGTAGACGATCTGGTCGCGGAGGGCGCGGGCTTTGAGATAGTCAGGTTTGCCATCTTGTTGAGCTTTTCCGCTGATGGCGTTGCGGTACTCCGTGACGTCGTTGTTGTAGTCAGACGTGGGATAGGCGGCAATTGCGGGCGCGAGGGTGCTGGGGCGCGATGGGGCCATGGTGTTGAGGCAGCCGGTGAGAGCGGGGAGGAGTGCCGCGAGGGCGAGGCTGCTGATGGTGCGCAGGGGGAGGGGCATGGCCGGGGGACCTCAGTTGCTGGAAGAGTGGGGAAGCCGTGGGTTCCATGGTGGCACTGAGGCATTGGGGTGTCAAGGAATATGGAGGGAAAAGAGGGGTAGAATGGTGCGTTCTGAGAATGCCGGGAGCGGAGGTGCGGGAGTATGTGGGTATTTACGCGGTATGGGTTTTATTCGATAGCGTGCGCGAACAAAGCGGACGGCAAGCTGGACCCGGACACGGTGATGGTGCGGGCGCGGCTGCGGGAGCATTTGAAGGCGCTTCAGGAGCGGTTTGCGGAGACGGAGATTGGGAAGGCTGAGATATTGAACTGGAGCCAGCGGGATTACCGGTACAGGATTGTGGTGCCGAAGGCGGTGTGGGCAGGGGCCCTGACGGAGATGGCGGTGGAGCAGACGTGGTCGAACTTCAAGAATGAGGCGGGGCGTTTTGCGCGGATCAAGCATATGGCGTATGGGTATGTGGATGCGCTGCACAGTGTTTGGGAGGTGATGTATGGGTTGCAGGGACGGGGTGCGAATGCGCGGGATGCCTTTCGCTCGAGTTGATTGTTTTTTTTGGGATTGTTGCGCGGGAACGGGAGTAGGATAGTCGCGCATGCTCACGGACCTGTGGCAGGTGCGGAAGGAAAGAGCCATGGCAAAAATTCGTGTTTTCAGAGTGAAGTTGTGGCGGCGGGTGATGGCGGTATTTTTTGCGCTGGCTGGGGTTCTGTTTCTGATTGAAGCGGGCTGGGCGCTGCAACTGGAGCAGGGGCGGGCGCAATGGATGGCGCTGCTTTCGGCGGTATTTTTTGTGCTGTTCGGGCTGGGATGGATGGCGCACACGTTTCAGAACTCAGTGGCGATGGGCGCGGACTGGGTGGAGTTGCGAACGTGGCGGAAGCGGCAGCGGCTGAGCTTTGACAAGATTAAAGGGAAGCGGGAGTCGCTGGACAAGGACGACCCCGGTGCACCGAAGGTGCATGGGATACGGCTGGAAGCGGAGGGCGGGGAGCTGGCTTCGCTGGAGTTTGAGCGGTTTTATGAGTTTGATCGGGGATTCTGGGAGTGGTACCGGGGGCTGCGGGATTTGGATGCGGAAGAGGAGAGCGGGCAGTCGGCCGGGGCGGTTGCGGTGCGGGGGTGATGGTGGTTCAGCCCAGCCCGGAGGAGTTTTTCTGCAGCCAACTAGGTGTTTGCTGCGACGGAGAGGAGGCGAGCCAATTGGCTCGCCTCTCTCATTTACAGTCCGGCGGCGGTTTCCTGGGCCATGTAGTCGACGACGGCTTTGAGGTCGCCGTTGGTGGCTTCAAAGACTTTGAGCTGGCGGTCGGCGCCGGTGCCGGTTTCGAGGATGTCGCGGATGCCGTTGATGGCTGAGCGGGAGCCGAGTTCGTCGACGACAGGGTCGATGAGGTCGAGGTATTCGTGAATGAGGTCGCGCAGTGGGACTTCGGTTTGTTTGCCGAAGTCGATGAGCTGGCCGTCGAGGCCGTAGCGGACGGCGCGGAATTTGTTTTCCATGAGCAGGGGACGGGCGTAGTGGCGGAAGTCCTGATTGCGCTCGTGGAGGCGGTAGAGGTAGGCAGCGGTGGCCTGGATGAGGGCGGCGATGGAGATGGACTCCGAGGCGCGAAGGGGGATGTCGCAGGCGCGGACCTCGACGGTGTCGAAGTAGGGATGGGGGCGGATATCCCACCAGATTTTTTTGGCGTCGTCGATGCAGTTGGTCTTGATGAGGAGATTGACGTAGTTTTCGAACTCGGAGTAGCTGGAGAAGGCGTCGGGGATGCCGGTGCGGGGGAAGTTTTCAAAGACCTTGGCGCGATAGCCCTTGTAGCCGGTGTTGAGGCCGAGCCAGAAGGGGGAGTTGGTGGCGAGGGCCATGATGTGGGGGAGGAAGTAGCGCATGGCGTTCATGATGCGGATGGAGGCTTCGCGGTCCTCAATGCCGACGTGAACGTGGAGGCCGAAGATGAGGTTGGAGCGGGCGACGAGCTGGAGATCCTTGACGACCTGGCGGTAGCGCGGGTCGGGGTAGATTTCCTGGGTGCGCCAGTCGGCGAAGGGATGGGTGGCGCCGGCGACGAGGATGAGGTTGTTTTCCTGGGCGAGGCGGATCATCTGGCGGCGGAGGTCGTAGAGGTCGTCGCGGGCTTCGTCGATGTTTTTGCAGATGCGGGTGCCGACTTCGACGACGGACTGGTGCATTTCGGCTTTGACGCGCTCTTCGAGGCGGATTTTGCCCTGGGAGAGCATTTCCGTGGCGATGTGGGAGCGGAGGTCGCGTGAGACCGGGTCGATGGTCTGGTATTCCTCTTCAATGCCGAGGGTGAAGGATGGTCGCATGAGGGCCTCCGGGCGGTGCGCGTTGGAGACATTGTACGGGATGGGTGGTGAGGGTTAGTTAAGTGGCGGCGGCGGGTTGTAGCGGAGAGTGGATGGCGGCAGCGGGCGGAGGAAGATGACCCAGAAGGCGAGGGAGGCGAGGATGCCGGCGATGCGGGGAAAGGCGAGGAAGAACTGGGTGAACCAGAGGTAGAGGAAGGAGTTAATTTTTGCGTCCCAGGGGTCGAGGGGGACGTAGAGGATGGGGACTTTGTCGCCAACGGCGAATGGGGCGGGGTCGGAGGCCAGGTCGGCGGTGAAGGTGATGGCGGGGCCGGAAGCGGGCTGGAAGTGGACGACCGGGGTGTAGGTGGTGGTGCCGTCGGAGCCGGTGCGCTGGTTGAGCTGGAGGACGGTTCCGGTGGCGGATTCGCTGTGGGTGATCCAGGTGTGGGTTTGCCAGGCGAAGTAGATTCCGACGGAAAAGAGGATGAAGGTGATGAAGAAGACGGTGGCTGTGGCCAGTCGAAAAGCCTTTGGGTTGGAGGTCTTCAGTTTCATGGGGAAAGGGTAGCACGGGAGCTGGGAGGAGGCGGGGAAGCGGGGCGGCGTTACCAAGTGAGGTCGGTAAAGATGTCATAGAAGACAAAAGCGAGAAAGCTGATGCCGACGATGGCGGGAAGGAAGGAGCCTTCCCGGGTTTGGAAGAAGGAGTGGATTTTGGCGTTGGCAGGGTCGGCGGGGTCGCAGCGGACGCTGACGGATTGGCCGATGCGGAAGCCTGCAGGCGAGGAGCCGACGGGGGATTGCACGGTGATGGTTTCACCGCTGGGGAGTTGGAACTGAAAGGCATGGGCATAGGTTCCGCCGTCGCTGTCGGCGGAATATTGCAGTTTGGTGACGGTGCCGGTGGTTTCGATGCCGCTGGCGAGGAGGTCGCGGGTGCGGGTGAAGGCGTAGGCGGCGTAGACGACCAAGCCGATTCCGAGGATGGCGAAGAGATATGGGAAGAGATTCGACACTGGATGGCACCCTGGGTATGTGGTAGGAGTGTTTGGGAACCAGTCTAGCTGATGGCATGGGGGTGAGGTTGGTTGCTGGGTGGCGGGGCGAGAGATTTTCGCTTTATTTTCGCTTTTTGCGGTAAGATGCCGGTATGAATTTGTTTTCGCAACTGGATGAGGAGTTGCAGCCGACGCATGAGGTGCTGGCCGAGGGGGCGGTGCTGATGCGGGGGCGGGCGCGGCGTGAGGATGGGCTGCTGCTGGCCGGGGTGGAGGCGGTGGCGCGGGCGGTGCCGTTCCGGCAGATGGCGACGCCGGGCGGGTACCGGATGAGCGTGGCGATGACGAGTTGCGGACGGGTGGGTTGGGTTTCAGACTCGGAGCGGAATGGGTATGCGCCGGGGGATCCGGAGGCGCGGCGGATGTGGCCGGGGATGCCGGAGGGTTTTCGGGAGCTGGCGCGGGCGTCGGCCGAGGAGGCGGGGTTCAAGGGATTTGAGCCGGATACGTGCCTGATCAACCGGTACCAGGCGGGGGCGAAGCTGGGGCTGCACCAGGACCGGCATGAGCGGGATTTTCGGCAGCCGATTGTGTCGGTGTCGCTGGGGCTGGCGGCGGTGTTTTTGTGGGGCGGGTTTGAGCGGACGGAGGCGACGAAGCGGATATTGCTGGAGCACGGGGATGTGCTGGTGTGGGGCGGTGCGTCGCGGTTGCGTTTCCACGGGGTGATGCCGCTGAAGCCGGGGGTGCATGAGCGGACGGGGGTGTACCGGTACAACCTGACATTTCGGCGGGTGGGGTGAGGGGCAGCTTTTAGCTTCGAGCCTTCAGCTTTGAGCTGGTGGGTCCCCGGCATTTGTATGCGGACCTGGGGTACCCAGACGGTGGCCACCAGCAAGCACCCCGCCTGGAGGGATGTTGGCAGGGTTGCTGCCAACCTATTACCTGAACGTCCGAGACGGCGGCGGGCGTGCTGTGGCTATGTTATTTCCGAGCTTCAGATCAGCGAGCGCGGAGGATGGCTTCGACGCGGTTGAGGTCGTCGATGGTGTCGACGCCAATGGTGTCGCCGTGGGCCTGGGCTACGTAGATGTCGATTCCATTTTCCAGCAGGCGGAGTTGCTCGAGGCGCTCGATTTGTTCGAGGTGCGAAGGGGAGAGCTGCGCGAAGGCGGCGAGGGCTTCGCCGCGGTAGGCGTAGAGGCCGAGGTGTTTGCGGTAGGCGGAGAAGCCGGTGCTGTCGCGGTCAAAGGGGATGGTGGAGCGGGAGAAGTAGAGGGCGCGGCCGTCGGCGGCGGTGACGACTTTGACGGCGTTGGGGTTGGCGAAGTCGTCGGGCGGGCAGGGGACGGAGATGGTGGCAACGCGGACTTCGGGGCGGGAGAAGAGGGCGAGCATGGGCGCGAAGTGGTCGGGGGTGAGGAGGGGCTCGTCGCCCTGGATGTTGACGTAGATGTCGGCGGCGCGCTGGCGGGAGACTTCATAGACGCGGTCGGAGCCGCTGGCGCACTCGGGTGAGGTCATGGCGAAGGGGATGCCGGCGGCGGCGCATGCGGCAGCGACTTCGTCAGAGTCGGTGGCGACGAGGACTTCTGTCATGAGGCCGGAGCCGACGGCGGCGCGCCAGACCCACTCGACCATAGGGCGGCCGGCGATGGGGCGAAGGACCTTGCGGGAGAGGCGGGTGGAGCCGAGGCGGGCGGGAATGACACCGAGGATGCGTTGGGAGCTCATAGGGAAACAGTTTAGCTGGCGGGGGCTGGAGCGGGGCAATGTGGTGTGGATTCCTGACGGTTTTCCGGCGATGGCATTAGAATGCTGGCGACGTTGGAAATGGGGCCGTGCGTGACTGCGATGGAGAAGCGATTGAAGGATCATCCGGGAGTTCGCAGCTTGCTGGGTGGATTGATTCTGGTTCTTCTGCTGGTGTTGCTTACGGGCAACTGGGCGTATCAGCGGTTTTCGCGGAATGTGCGCGAGCAGGCGATTATGAACCTGGACGATGTTGCGGATCAGAAGTCTGATTCGCTGGAACATTTCCTGTGGGAGCGGAAGGGCGATGCGGAACTGCTGAGCGGGCAGGCGAGCGTGTGGCAGCCGCTGGGCGGGAAGGCGGGATGGAGCGCTGCGCAGCGGGACGAATTGAATACGGCGATTGCCCAGGTGCGCCACGCGTACGACTACCGTCGGGTGATGGTGGTGGATGCCAGGGGTGGGGTGTTTGCCGGGCCAGCGGATGTGAGCCTGACGGCGGAGGAGCGCGCCGGAGTGCGGGCAGCGGTAGCGAGCCGGGAGAGCGTGCTGGTGGATGTGCACGCGGCCTCAGATGGCACGGTGGTCTTTGGGGTGGCGCGTGCGATACGGCGCGGGGGCGATGCGGCGGGCGATGTGCTGGGAGCGGTGTATCTGGAAGATGATTTGCCGACGAGCCTGGAGCCGATTGTGGCGCAGTGGCCGGTGGAGTCGGGGAGCGCGGATGCGTTTCTGGTGCGCCGGGATGGGAGCGATTTGGTTTTCCTGACCTTGCCGCGCTTTGTGAAGGGCGAGAAGGCGCTGACGATGCGTCGGTCGGCGGTGGGGATTGATGCGCAACTGTCGGCGGCGAATGCGAACGGTACGCGGTTTTACGAGTTGAAGGATTATCGGGAAGTTCCTGTGCTGGGAGCGGTGAAGGCGGTGCCGGGTACGGATTGGTTAGTGGCGGTGAAGGCGGACCTGGAGGAGATCAACCGGCCGGTACGCAGCTTTGGGGAGTCTGTGCTGGCGCTGATGGCGCTGTTTGCGGGGCTGTGCGTGGTGGGTGGGGTGGGGATTTGGAATATGCAGCGTCGGGAGTTGCACGCGCGGCAGTTGGTGGAGATGGCGAACCAGTCCCGCGAGGACCAGATGGCCGCGCTGCTGGAGACTTCGCCGGACTCCGTGCTGATTGTGGACGAGCGGGGGACGATTCAGCGGGTGAACGAGCAGGTGGTGCGGTTCCTGGGGCATGGGCGGGAGGAGTTGGTGGGGCAGCCGATAGAGACGCTGCTTCCTGAGCGATTCCGGGGTGGGCATGGGAGTTTGCTTAACGGGTTCATGAAGCAGGCCAAGGTGGCGCGGATGGGCGCGCAGCGGGAGGTGTTTGCCCGGAGGAAGGATGCAAGCGAGGTCCGGGTTGAGATTACGTTGAGCCCGCTGCATACACCGGAAGGGCTGATGGTGGTTGCGTCGCTGCGGGATATTACGGAGCGGGTGACGTATGAGCAGCAGTTGCGGGAGAACGAGCGTCAGTTGATAGCGGTGCTGAATTCGAGTCCGATTGGGGTGCGAATTGCGACCGACCAGGGACGCCGGGTGGTGTTTTACAACAGCAGTTATGAAAGCCGGATTGCAGGCGCGGGAACGGGAGGTGCGGATCCGCGCAGCTTCTACGCGCATCCGGAAGAGTATGACCGGATTGTGGCGGAACTGGCGGAAGGCAAGCAGATATTGAACCGCGAGATTGAGATGAACATTCCGGGTGTGGGGCAGATATTTGCACTGGCATCGTTTATGCCGATGCGGTTCCGCGGGGAAGATGCGGTGATGGGCTGGTTCTATGACCTGACGGAGCGGGTGCATGCGGAGCAGGCGCTGAAGCGGGCGAAGGACGAGATCCAGATTATTTTTGATACGGCGACGTCGGGAATCATGCTGCTGAAGGACCGAGTGATCCAGCGGTGCAATGAGCGGATGGCGCAACTGACGGGATATGAAATCAAGGACCTAGTGGGTCACGGCACGCGGATGTGGTACGAGGATGATGCCGCGTACGAGCGGATTGGGCAGCAGGTTTACGGCCGGATTGCGGCGGGTGAGGTGACGGTGCATGAGGCGCACCTGGTGCGCAGGGACGGGAGCCGGTTCTGGTCAAAGAGCGTAAGCCGTGTGATTGATGCAGCGCACCCGGAGATGGGTGTGGTGAGCATTGTGGATGACATCACGTTGCAGCGGGAGGCCGAGCAGGCACTGTTGGATGCCAAGCATATGGCGGAAGATGCGGCGCGGATGAAGGCGGATTTTCTGGCGAATATGAGTCATGAGATTCGGACGCCGATGAACGCGATTATCGGGTTGAGTCATCTGATGATGAAGACGGAGATGACGTCGCGGCAGCGGGATTACGCGATGAAGATCAACGGGTCGGGTCAGCATCTGCTGGGGATTATCAACGACATTCTGGACTTCTCAAAGATAGAGGCAGGGAAGCTGGAGTTGGAGCGGATTGATTTTGATCTGGAGAAGGTTCTGGAGAATGTGGCGAGTGTGATTCAGCAGCGGGCGAGCGACAAGGGGGTGGAGCTGATTTTTGAGGTGTCACCGGGAGTGCCGCAGATGCTGGTGGGCGATCCGCTGCGGCTGGGGCAGGTGCTTATCAATTTTGGGACGAACGCGATCAAGTTCACGGAGCAGGGTGAGATTGAGATCGCGATCTCAGTGGCGGAGACGAGCGAAGCGGAGACGGTGCTGCGGTTTGCGGTGAAGGACACGGGGATTGGGCTGAGCGAGGAGCAGCAGGGGAGGTTGTTCCAGTCATTCGAGCAGGGCGACAGTTCGACGACGCGGCGGTATGGTGGGACGGGTCTGGGGCTGGCGATCTGCAAGCATCTTGCGACGATGATGGGTGGCGAGGTGGGAGTGATTTCGGAACTGGGGAAGGGTTCGGAGTTCTGGTTTACGGCGCGGCTGGGCCAGAGCAAGGCGACGCCTCGTGCGTTGAAGCTGGCGAACGGGATGCGGGGCAGCACGGTGCTTGTGGTGGACGACAGCGAGCATGCGCGGGCAGCGTTGCGGGAGACGCTGAGCGCGATGGGCTTTGTGGTGGATGCGGTGTCGGATGGAACGACCGCGATTGAGATGGTGCGCGAGCGCGCCACCAGCGGGAAAGCCGGGTACCCGGTGATTCTGCTGGACTGGCAGATGCCGCAGATGGATGGGGTGGAGGTGGCGCGGCGGATACGGGCGATGGGATTGACGCCGGCACCGAAGATTCTGCTGGTGACGGCGTATGGGCGCGAGGAGGTGTTCCGGGGAGCGGAGCTGGCGGGGATTGATGAGGTTCTGTTGAAGCCGGTGAGTGCCTCGACGCTGTTTGATGCGATTGCGCGGGCGCTGGATTTGGAGGTGAAGGCCGAGAGCGCGCCGCATCAGGCGGAGCAGGAGAGCCGGGGGGAGCTGAGCGGGGTGCGGATACTGCTGGCGGAGGATAACGAGATCAACCAGCAGGTGGCGCGGGAACTGCTGGAGGGCATGGGATGCCGGGTGGATGTCGCCGGGGATGGCCAGCAGGCCGTGGAGATGGTGAGCCGGACGCACTATGACGTGGTGCTGATGGATATGCAGATGCCGGTGATGGATGGGCTGGCAGCGACGGAGGCGATGCGGCGGATGCCGGAGTTGGCGGAGTTGCCGATTCTTGCGATGACGGCGAATGCGATGCCGGAGGACCGGGCGCGTTGCCTGGCGGCGGGGATGAATGATCACTTGGGCAAGCCGATTGAGCCGGAGCAACTGTATGGCGCGCTGCGGCGGTGGATTGGAAATCTGCAGCCGCTGCCGCCGGTGATGGTTGCAGAGGCCGCGTCCGCGGATGGCATGGCGGAGACGGGTTTGCCAGAGGCGATTGAGGGACTGAATACGGCACTGGGATTGCGGCGGGTGCTGGGGAAACGCAGCGTGCATCTGGGACTGCTGGAGAGCTTTGTGAGTGGGCAGGCGCTGGCTGCGGTGCGCATCCACGAAGCACTGGAGGCTGGCGATCAGGCGGTGGCGGAGCGTGTGGCGCATACGGTGAAGGGCGTGGCGGGGAACCTGGGCGCGACGACGCTGCAGACGCTGGCCGCGGAAGTGGAAGGCGCGCTGCGGGCAGGGAAGGCACGGGATGGAGTGGAAGCTGGGCTGGCAGCGATGAGCGCGGAACTGAGCCGGTTGGTGGAGGCGCTGCAGCATTGGATGGCGACCTCGGAGCCGGGAGTTGCCGAAGGGCAGTCAAACGGGGCCGACGCGGGCAAGGCTGTGGCGGAGCTGAGTGCGCTGCTGGCGGATGATGATGCGGAATCTGTGGAGTGTTTTGCGCGGTATCGGGATGCGCTGAAGGCGGCGTATCCGGTGGCTTTCCGCGGACTTGAGATGGCGATGCGGAATTTTGATTTTGAGACAGCGCTTGCGGTGCTGCGGGAAGCGGCGGCGGGAGATGGCCGCGCAAGCTAGAGGAGCGGGAAGATGGCAGAGGAAGAGATGCAGCACAAGGCCACGATTCTGGTGGTGGACGATACGCCGGATAACCTGACGCTGATGGTGGAGCTGCTGCGGGACCGGTACCGGGTGAAGGTGGCCAACAGCGGGGAACGTGCGCTGAAGGTGGCGCATAGTGCGCCGGTGGATTTGATTCTGCTGGACATCATGATGCCGGAGATGGATGGGTATGAGGTTTGCCGGCGGCTGAAGGGAGATGCTGCGACGGAGAATGTGCCGGTGATATTTCTGACGGCGCGATCGACGGTGGAGGATGAGCAGCGCGGGCTGGAAGCTGGGGCGGTGGACTACATTACGAAACCGATCAGCCCGCCGATTGTGCTGGCGCGGGTACGGACGCATCTGGCGCTGAAGGCGGCTGCGGATTATTTGCGGGACAAGAGTGCGTTTCTGGAAGCGGAGGTTCAGAAGCGGACGGCGGAGTTGGTGGCGATTCAGGATACGACGATTCAGATTGTGACGTCGCTGGCGGAGTCGCGCGACCCGGAGACGGGAAATCATATTCGGCGGACGCAGCACTATGTGCAGGCGCTGGCGGAGAAGCTGAGCGAGGATGCGCGTTGGGCAGCGGAGCTGACGCCGCAGAAGATATCGACGATGTACAAGTCCGCGCCGTTGCACGACATTGGGAAGGTGGGGATACCGGATTCGATTCTGCTGAAGCCGGGCAAGCTGACGCGGGAAGAGTTTGAGGTGATGAAGAGGCACACGTTGATTGGTCATGAGGCGATTGCGCGTGCGGAACAGCAGTTGGGGATCCATGTGGAGTTTCTGGAGACGGCGAAGGAGATAGCGTTGTCGCACCACGAGAAGTGGGACGGGACGGGGTATCCGAGAGGGCTGAAGGGTCGTGAGATTCCGCTGGCAGGTCGGATTATGGCGCTTGCGGATGTGTATGACGCGCTGGTGAGCCGGCGTGTGTACAAGGAGCCGATGCCGCACGAAAAGGCGATTGCGATTCTGATTGAAGGTCGGGGGACGCATTTTGACGCGGAACTGGTGGATGCATTTGTGGAGTTGCAGGAGAGGATGCGGGGGATAGTGGAGCGGTACCGGGATACGGAGACGGACCTGGCCGCAAAGCTGGAGATGTTTGCGGGGCCCCTGCCCGCTTAGTATGGACTGGAGTTGAGGGCGCGCAGGGATTGAACAGAAGAGCGATTGAGAAGTCCCAGGCGAAGCTGGTGACGCGGGATGGAAGTGTGCCGGCAGGGGGACTGGTGGCGTGGACGCCGTGTGTGGCGATGCTGCTGCTGTCGTTTATCAGCCTGGTGGATCGGTCGATATTGGGGATATTGAGCCCGACGATTTTGAAGGAGCTGCACCTGACGGCGGGCCAGTATGGAACGGCGCTGATGGTGTTCAGCATTTGCTACATGGCGGCGAACCCGGTGTGGGGTTGGGCGATTGACCGGGTGGGGGTGTTTTGGGCGATTGGGGCGGCGGTGGCGCTGTGGAGTGCGGCCTCGGGTGCTCATGCGTTGATAGCGGGATTCCTGAGCTTGTGTGTGGCGCGGGGGGTGCTGGGATTTGGCGAGGGAGCGACGTTTCCGGCGGGGTTGAAGGCGGTGACGGAGACGCTGCCGGCGGAGCGAAGGAGCTTTGGGCTGGGGCTGGCGTATTCCGGCGGGAGCCTGGGGGCGCTGCTGACGCCGCTGGTGGTGACTCCGCTGGCGCTCAAGTTTGGGTGGCGTGCGTCGTTTGTGGTGTCGGCGGCGGTTGGGTTTGCGTGGATTTGCCTGTGGGTGGCGCTGCGGCGGGCGGGGCTGTACCGGGTGGTGGCGCAGAGGGTGGTGGCGGAGAGCGGGCCGCAGCCGAAGCGATGGAACCGGGAGCTGTTTGCGACGGCGGCGGTGTATGGGCTGGGGGCGAGTCCGCTGGCGTTTGGGCTGAATATGGGACCGCTGTATTTGTCGCGGGTGCTGCATGTGCCGCAGGGGACGCTGGGGCATTTGCTGTGGCTGCCGCCGATGGGCTGGGAGGCGGGTTACCTGGTGTGGGGCAGGGTGGCGGATGCGCGGCGGAGGAAGGCGGAGGCGGCCGGGCTGGGAGCGCCTTCGCCGCTGGGGCTGTTTGCGATGTTTGCGGCGGGAAGTGTGCCGCTGGCGGTGGCACCGATGCTGGCGGGGTGGGAGTGGGCGCTGCCGGCGACGATGGCGCTGCTGTTTGTGGCGATGTTCTTGTCAGGCGGGTTTGTGGTGATTGCGCTTGCGGATGGGGCGGCGCGCCAGCCGGGGGCGAAGAGCGGATTCCTGGCGGGGTTTGCGATTGCCGGGTGGTCGCTGGTGACGGGGCTGCTGATGCCAGTGGTGGGGAGCCTGTTTGATGCGGGGGCGTATCGTGGGGCGTTCTGGCTGGCTGGGCTGCTTCCGGTGGCCGGGGTGCTGGTGTGGCGGGCGGTGGCGCGGCAGGAGAAGAACTGGGGCGGCGGGGCGCGGACGGGCGAGCTGGTTTGACCGGGTGGGCGCGTGCCCGTATCATCGAAGAGGTGGCTTTGTGTGCTGCGCGCTGGTCGTGCGCCCCGGAGCCGCTTCCCTCCCAAGGCGGAGTAGCTCAGATGGTTAGAGCGACGGATTCATAACCCGTAGGTCGGCGGTTCGATCCCGCCCTCCGCCACCAAAATTCCTGGACATTTCATTGACGGAGAAGGCGGGCTGCGATGTTTGCGGCTATTGCGCCGGGGACCAGTGTGCTTGCTCACCGGGCTGGAGGGTGAGGGTGGTGGTGGTGCCGACGACGCGGGTGGTGGTGGTCTGCTTGAGGCGGTAGTGCAGGGTGTTGGGGTTGATGGCGGAGAGGTCGACCTGAAAGCGGCGGGGGCGGGTGGCGGTGTTTTTCAGGGTGAACCCGCTTTGGCTGTGGGTGTAGCTGAGGGCATAGCGGGGGATGTCGAGGTCGATGGTGCCGAAGGAGTCGAGCTGGGGGGCGACGGCGAGGTCAGCGTCGGCGGGGACGGTGAGGCCGAGGAGTTTCTCGATGAGGACCGCGGCGAAGACGTTGGGGTATTCGTAGTACTTTTCTGCGCCGTGGGCGTTTTTGCCATCGACGTAGTAGACGTAGTCCATGTCGTAGCGTTCGCCCATGAGGTAGTTGTCTTTTGCAGCTTCCGTTGCGACGGTGAGGAGCTGGCTGAGGAGGACGGTGTTTTGCTTTTCGGAGTGGCGGAAGGCGGCGTCCCAGTACCAGTAGCGGCCGGCGGCGCAGAGGTCGTAGGGGCCACCGTCGCCGATTTCGGATTTGGTGTAGGACGCGATATCTGAGGAGAGGAAGCTGGGGAAGCGTTCGAACTGGCTGTTGTCGCGCTGGACGAGGCGACGGACGGCTGCGGCCTGGGCGGGGAGAGCGTAGCCGAAGGTGACTGGCAGGGTATTGGCGAGCAGGTGGGTGTGGTCGTGAACCTGGCCGTTGCGGTCGACCCAGTCAATGAATCGCTGGTTTTTCTCGTCCCAATAGCCCATGGGAAGGGGCTGGATGAGAGCGTGGGCAATCTTCCGGGAGAGGGCCTGGTATTGGGTAGCCTTCTGCGGGCGGGCGAGGGCGGTTTCCATGCGGGCGAGGAGGTCAAAGGTGTAGGCGGCGAAGGCCTGGGCTTCGGTTTCGCGACCATCCTTCATGACCTGGTCTTCGTAGTAGACATCGGACCAGACGCGGCCGTACTGGTCGATGTTGGCCTGGGTCCAGCCGGCGGCGTGCTCAAGGTTGAGGATATTGGCGCGGAGCCATGCGATGTCCTTATGGGCGGTGTAGAGATGCCAGGCTTCTTCGAGGACCTCAATATTGCCAGTGAGGGGGAACATCGCGGCGTTTTCGTGGTTGTTGATGCTGCTGCGGCGGACGTGGTATTCGCGGCGGCCATCGGGTTGGACCGAGGTGGGGGCGCGGAAGAGGTGTTCGGGGTCGTCGTTCATGAGCTTGAACTGGAGCTCTATCATGCGGCGGACAACGTCGAGGTCAGCATCGGAACCGAAGGCGAGGCGGCCTTTGATCTGGAACTCGTGATCGACGGCGGGGTAGGAGCCGGCGTAGGCATTGACGTTGAGGGTGCTGAGAACGTAGCCGCTGCTGTACGGGAAGTTTGCGGCCAGAGTTTTTTCGACGACGGAGGGGAGGATGGTTCCCCAGTAGAAGCCGGCGAGGGCATCTTCCAGTTTCGGGCCGTTGTCGATTTGGAGTGAGAAGCGGTGGCCGAAGGGGTCGCTGTGGGGGCGTGGCTCGGACCTGGAGAGGGTGACGGAGCTGGAGGTGACGGTTACGGTGATGCCGGTGTCGGTTTTGGAGGCGACGGCCATGCCGCCGTGGAGTTGGAGGTGCCAGGAGCGGTCGGGCGAGGTGGCATTGAGGGGCAGGAGCCAGAGAGCGCTGTTGGCGGAGATTTGCGCGCCGGGGGCGCTGATGGGGAGGAGCCACCACTGGTCGTGATCGCGCTGGATGCCGATGCCGGTGCAGCGGGTGAAGGTTATTTCGAGCGGGGTGTTGGAGTCCTGTGGGGTGAGGGTGATGGTATCGCCGCTGGGGGTGACGGTGGCGTTGCGGATGGACTGGAGGATGCCTTCGGGGGGTGTAGTTTGGGCGGAGAGCGTTGGAGAGAAGGCGAGGAGGAAGGCGAGGAAGAGGGCGGATTTCACGAGGGACCTGCCGTGGATGAAGATATCGGGTGCGGGGGAAGGATAACGTTTTCATGGGCAACCTGCCAAACCCTCTTGCGAAGTTGGCAGGCTGCTGATGGAAGGAGGCAATTGGAAGGCGGATGGCGCTAGAAGGTGAATTTGCCGCCGAGCTGGATTTGGCGGGGGCTGTTGGAGGTGTAGCCGATGGTGCCGAAGTTGGGGTCGTCGACGGTGGTGTTAGGGGTGCCGAAGACGGGGTGGTTGAGGGCGTTTTCGGCTTCGAGGCGGAGCTCAAAGAACATGCCCTCGCGGAAGCGCTTGAGGGAGAAGTCTTTCTCGACGGAGAGGTTGGAGTTGAAGGCGGTGGGGGTACGGAGGAGGCCGGTGGCGCGGGGGGCGTTGCCGAACTTGTAGATGGCGGGGAGCTGGAAGACCTGGGGGTTGGCGAAGTAGTTGTTGATCCAGTTGGAGGCGGCACCCTTGGTGCGGAAAGGCTTGGCGGTGATGTTGGGGCGCTGGCCGCCGTAGGTGGGGAGGGAGACGCCGTCGTAGGTGAAGAAGGTGAGGGGGCGGCCCCAGGAGAGGCGCCAGACGCCGTTGGTCTTCCAGCCGCCGATGAGGGCGTCGAGGACGGCGGGCATGTTGGAGAGGAAGGCCTTGCCGCGGCCGATGGGCAGGTCGTAGGTGTAGCTGAGCTGGTAGACGTAGGGGATGTCGAAGGTGGAGAGAGAGCGCTCGAGGCTTGGTTTGTTGGGGTCTAGGAGGCTGGAGAAGCTGCCGAGCCAGGTGGTGTTGTCGTCGGGAGCGGAGGCATCGTCGATGGATTTGGACCAGACGAAGGAGGCGAGGAACTGGAGGCCGTTGGAGTAGCGTTTTTCTGCCGTGACCTGCATGGCGTGGTACTCGGAGTTGGCGATGGGAGGCGGTTCAATGGAGACGCCGCCGGGGAACTGGGGATAGGGAATCTGCAGCATGAAGGCGGGGACCTGCTGGGCAGAGAGGGAGCTGTTGGGGTCGGTATTGATGCCGTAGAAGGGATTGTTGACGAAGGTGGTGAGGTCGGAGATCTGGGAGGTGTTGTAGCTCTCGATTTGCGGGCCGAGGTGGTTGATGTAGTTGGCACCGGAGTAGTAGAGGTGGGTGCCCTTTTTCCCGATGTAGGTCATGCTGGCGAGGATTTTGGCAGGGAGCTGCATTTCCATGCTGAGGCTCCAGCTTTGTTCGTAGGGGGTGTTGGTGACGTTGCGGAGGGGGCCGTTGGCGGCAAAACCGTAGTCGTTGAGGAGGCCGAGAGAGCTGCCGGCGGGCTGGATGAGGCCGTTTGGGAAGGGGTTGCTGAGGTGCAGGTAGGGGGTTGCGCCGTCGTTTTGCCAGGTGGTGACCTGCCCGGTGTACTGGTTGAAGCCCTGGGAGCCGTAGGGGGCAACGCCGGTGGCGCCGACGCGGGACTGGGAGTAGTAGATGCCGTAGCCGCCGCGGAGGACGGTTTTGGGGTCGAGTGTGAGGGCGAAGCCGACGCGGGGCTGGATATCTTTCCAGTCGGTGTTGACGATTTGGCGCTGGTGGGAGCTGGCGAAGACTTCGCCGCCCTTGAGGGTGAGGCCGGGGACTGAGACGGGGAAGTCGGCGTTGAGGTCGAGCCAGTTCTGGCGGTTATGGCGGTCAGTACGGGGCATGGAGACGTCGTAGCGCAGGCCGAGGTTGAGGGTGAGTTTGGGGTTGACCTTCCAGTTTTCCTGGATGTAGGTGGCGTACTGGCGGTCTTCGGTAGCGGGGCGGTCCTGGATTTCGTAGTATCCGCCGCCGGAGGTGTACCCGGTGAGGAAGGTGGCCATGCCGTCGCCACCGCAGGTGGAGAAGTCGTTGGGGCACTGGGAAGTGCCGCCGTGGTCGAAGTTGAAGATGCCGTTGGGAGCGTTGGTCTGGATGTAGTTCTGCTGGTGCTGACGGCCTTCAAAGCCGAATTTGAGTTCGTGGCCGCCGATGACCTTGTTGAGGGCGAGGGAGAGCTGGCCGGTGTCCTGGCCCTGGCGGTAGTTGCCGTAGGGGTCGCCGCCGATGGTGGCAAATCCGGCGGAGTAGTAGGTGCCCTGGTCAATGAACATGGAGGGGACACCCTTGAAGCCGTTGGAGTTGAGGTAGGAGGGGAAGCCGAGTTTGCTGACGGGGTCGGTTACGCCGCCGGCTCCGCTGTAAGCGAGGATGTGGAGTGCGCCGCGGGTGAAGCCGAGAGTGGCGGTGAGGAGCAGGGTGGGCGAGAAGGTGTGCTCATCGTTGAGGGTGAAGAGGTGGGCGGCGGAGTGGTTGGGGCCGCCGGCGCAGGGGTCAGCGAAGTTTCCGAAGCAGTTGTGGCTTTGTCCGGTGCTCCACTGCTGGGAGTACTTGGCGCTGAGGAGGTTTTTCTGGCTGAAGCGGTGGTCGATTTTGATGTCGAACTGATCGTTGGGATAGCTGCTGGAGCCGGTGGCGATCCAGTTGTGATAGATGGAGCCGTCGGTGACGTTGGGTGAGGGCTCGGGGAAGAGCTTCATCAACTGCTGTGCGATGGGATCGATGAGGTTGCCGGGGCCGACGGCGAGTTCGTATGGAGTGCCGGCGAGCTTGGGGTTGCCGGGGCTGGCGTAGGCGCCGATGTTGTTGTAGGGGATGTAGGCGGAGCGGTAGGCACCGGCGCCACCGGAGCCGTCAGGCGCGGAGGATTGGTAGACGCCGGAGTAGGGGTCCCATAGCTGGCCGGCGGCGACGGTACACATGCCGTTGAGGTCGAAGGTGCCGCCCTGGGCGGAGCAGACTTCGCTGAAGTCGGCGTTGTTGCGTTCGAGGTCGGTGGGGACGCCGGCCTGGTAGGTGCCCATGGAGCTTTGGCGGGTGGCGTCGTAGTCAAAGAAGAAGAAGGTTTTGTTTTTGAAGATGGGGCCGCTGACGGTGCCGCCGAAGTTGTTGCGGTGGACGGGGGGAATGGGAACGCCGTAGTGGTCGTTGAACCAGGAGTTGGCATCGGTGATGTTGTTGCGGAGGAATTCGTATGCGGAGCCGTGGAAGGTGTTGGAGCCGGAGCGGGTGATCATGTTGACGACGGAAGCGCCGGAGAAGCCGTATTCCGCGGAGAAGTTGGACTGCTCGACGCGGAACTCGTCGACGGCTTCGGCGGATGGGGTGTAGGTGACCTGGGTGACGCCGCCATTGGGCTCGTAGTTGGTGATGGTTGCTCCGTCCATGAGGACGTCGGAGGTGGAGTTGCGGCTGCCGTTGGAGACGAAGTTGGTTCCGGTGCAGCCGGTGGAGCACTGGTCATCGGCCTCAGTGACGCCGGGGGTGAGCATGGTGAGGTCCATGACGTAGCGGTCTACGAGCGGGAGGTCGTTGATGAACTTGCGGTCGATGACGAGGCCGGTGGTGGCGTCCTGGGACTCAAGGACCTGGGCCTGGGCGCTGACTTCGACGGTTTCAGAAGCGCTGAGGAGCTTGAGTTTGAGGTTGGCGGTGGCATTTTCATTGACGGCGACGTGGATGCCGGTGGAGGTGGTAGTGACGAAGCCGGTGACGGTAGCGGTGACGGAGTAGACGCCGGGAGGGATGGAGCGGAAGAGATAGCGGCCGACGGGGTCAGAGGTGGTGGAGAAGGCGTAGCCCTTGTCCTGATCGGTGAGTGTGACTTTTGCACCGGGGATGACTGCGCCGGTGGGGTCAGCAAGGGTGCCGGAGACGGTGCCGAAGTAGCCCTGAGCGCGGGATGGGGAGGGAAGGGCAACAAGGCAGAGGAGAAGCAGACAGGGGAGACATGCAAGGGTGAGCTTTGTGAGGGTGAGAGCGTTACGGGTCATATCTTCTCCAAAGGCTGATGGGAGCTGGTTCCGACGCGTGCGGTGGGTTGGCCGCAGATGAATCGGGAAACCAAGAAGTGCCTTAGCCGGGTGATAACTTGAGAAACTGGAAACCAATTCTAGATGAGGCTGGTGATGATTGGGAGGAGTAGTTGGGAATCGTCGCATTAAAACGTTTGAACTTCCCGAGGAGCTAGGTTAGGATGGTGCGCAACGAGTGTCAAGAGGATTTGTTCAGGTGCCGATTTTGTGCGTGCAGGGGCGGGTTGGCGGGGAGCGCATTGCGCGGAGGGGGACGATGAGAAACCGGATTCTTGAGTGCGCGGTGCTGGTGCTGGTGTGCGGAGCCGGCGGGCTGAATGCGTGGGGCGCGGCGAAGCCGGAGCAGGCGGTGGTTGTGGGGTATGTGTTTCCGCAGAACAAGGTGCTGGCGGATGGGGAGATTGCGGCGCGGAAGCTGACGCGGGTGAACTATGCGTTTGCCAATATTGAGGGCGGGCGGATTGTGAACGGGTTTGCGCATGATGACGAGAACCTGGCAGCGCTGGTGGCGCTGAAGAAGGGGAATCCGCAACTGACGGTGCTGGTGAGCGTGGGGGGATGGTTGTGGTCGGGCGGGTTCAGCGAGATGGCGCTGACGCGGGCGAGCCGGGCGGCATTTGTTGAGAGCGTGGTGGCATATGTGCAGGCGCACAAGCTGGACGGGCTGGATATTGACTGGGAGTATCCGGGGCTGCCGGGAGCGACGAAGAATTTTCGCGCGGAGGACAAGCAGAACTACACGCTGCTGGTGAAGGAGCTGCGGGAGCGGTTTGACCGGCTGGAGAAGGCGGTGGGCCGGAAGCTGTATGTGACAGTGGCGACGGGGAGTGGGGAGGATTTTCTGGCGCATACGGAGATGCGCGAGGTGGCGCGCTATGTGGATACGGTGAACCTGATGGCGTATGACTATTACGAACCGGGTGCGGAGGGACTGACGGGACACCATGCGCCGCTGCACCGGAGCGGGTTGGATCCGAAGGGGTTTTCTGCGGAGCGGAGTGTGGAGGCGTATGAGCTGGCGGGAGTGCCGGCGGGGAAGATTGTGCTGGGAGTACCGTTTTACGGGCGCGTGTGGGGAGAGGTGGCGGGGGTGAACCATGGTTTGTACCAGGCGGGCAAGGAGTTGCCGAAGGGTGCGCCAGAGCTGGGAGCCGGGCCGGAGATGCTGATGCGGGATGGCTTTGTGCGGTACTGGGATGAGGAGGCGAAGGCGCCGTACCTGTATCACCCAGGGAAGCAGATGTTTTTGTCGTATGAGGATGGGGAGTCGCTGGAGTTGAAGTGCCGGTTTGTGCTGGAAGAGGGGCTGCGGGGGGTGATGTTCTGGGATTACGAGGCGGATGAAAGTGGCGCGTTGCTGGATGCGGTGAATGCCGGATTGAGGCGGAGCGGGGCGGAAAAGAGCGTGACGCGATGACAGGAACCGAGGCGAGAGTGGAGAGGCCGGAAGGACGGCTGGTGTCGATTGACGTGATGCGCGGGCTGACGATGGTGGTGATGATCTTTGTGAACGAGCTGTCGTCGGTGAAGGGGCTGCCGTGGTGGACGTATCATGCGCAGACGGAATGGGATGCGATGACGTATGTGGACATGGTGTTCCCGTTCTTTTTGTTTGTGGTGGGGTTGAGCTTGCCGCTGGCGATTGCGGCGCGCGTGAAGCGGAGCGGGAGCGGGGCGGCGCTTTGGGGGCATGTGCTGCTGCGGACGGCGAGTTTGATGGTGCTGGGGTTGATTCTGGCAAACGCGGACACCGGGGATGGGAAGCGTATGGTGCTGCGGCCGGAGGTGTGGGCGCTGGTGGGGATTTTGGGTTGCGGGTTGTTTTTGAACGAGTATGACGGGGGGAAGTGGCTGGGCGTGCGGGTTGGCTGGTGGAAGGGGGCGGGAGTGGTGCTGGTGGGGTGATGTTTGCGCTGTACCGGCATGTGCCGGAGCCGGGCGTGGGGGGATGGATTGATTATGGGTATCCGGAGATTCTGGGGCTGATTGGGTATACGTACCTGGCGGTGTGTTTGCTGTATCTTCCGGTGCGGCGGTGGGTGTGGGCGCCGGTGGTTGGGTTTGTGCTGATGATGGGGCTGAATGTGGGGATGGCGGCGCGGTGGGTGGTGCTGCCGGCGGGGTTTGACTACTGGGTGTGGCCTTGGAACAACGGCGCGATGGCGGGGATTGTGTTTGGGGGGATGGTGACGGCGGGGATATTTCTGGGCGAGCACCGATGGCAGAGGCTGGAGCAGAAGCTGGGGCTGGCGGTGGGGTTTGCGGCGGTGACCCTGGCGGCCGGGTGGATGGCGATACCGCTGGGGATATCGAAGAATCGGGCGACGCCGACGTGGAGCCTGGTGAGCGTGGGCGTAGCGGTGCTGGTGTTTGCCGCGCTGTACTGGATTTGCGATGTGAAGAAGCGGACGAGGTGGGCGTTTTTTGCGCGGTCGGCGGGGGGGAATACGCTGACGACGTATCTGCTGCCGGATGTTTGGGGCTATGGGATGGGGGCGTTGGGGATTACGTATCTGGAGTACCACTGGAATGCGGGATGGGCCGGGGTGGTGCGGTGTTTGGTGTTCACGGGGTTGATTCTGGGGATTTCAAGTGTGCTGACGCGTTGGCGGGTCAGGTTGCGGCTTTAGGTGGGGATGCCAAAACATGGGGGGAGGACATGCCTCAGTGGCTAAAGCCACATTGATTCCATTGGCTTTATGCCTTGGTTAAAACCCCGGCCTACCGAAAAAGCGAATTTTTCAGGAGGATGTTCAGGTGTGGGAGTTTGGAGGAGGCGTAGTGCTTGACAAAAGTGAACTAAACCGTTCAGTATTTATTTGAGATTGAGATGAAGGAGACCAGAGCCGTGATTGAGGTGAGGAACCTGGTGAAGACGTTTGGCGCGTTTACCGCGGTGAACGATGTTTCGTTTTCGGTGGCGGAGGGCGAGATTTTTGCTTTTCTGGGGCCGAATGGAGCGGGGAAGACGACGACGATCAAAATGCTGACGACTCTGCTGCATCCGACGAGTGGATCGATACGGCTGGATGGGCTGGATCCGCTGAAGCAGCAGAATGAAGCGCGGAAGAAGTTTGGGATTGTGTTCCAGGATCCGAGCCTGGATGGCGATTTGACGGCGGCGGAGAACATGGAGATTCACGGGGTGCTGTACGGTGTGCCGCACAAGGTGAGGCGGCAACGTACGGAGGAGCTGCTGAAGCTGTTTGAGCTGTGGGACCGGCGGGATGAGCAGGTGAAGAAGTTTTCCGGAGGGATGAAGCGGCGGCTGGAGATTGCGCGGGGATTTCTGCATACGCCGAGGATTCTGTTTCTGGATGAGCCGACGCTGGGGCTTGATCCGCAGAGCCGGAACCAGTTGTGGACGCATGTGAAGAAGGTGAACGAGGCGGAGAAGGTGACGGTGTTCCTGACGACGCATTACATGGACGAGGCGGACCGGGTGGCGCACCGGATTGGGGTGATTGACCACGGGAAGCTGGTGACACAGGGGACGCCGACGGAGATCAAGGAGCAGACGGGGACGACGACCCTGGAGGATGCGTTTCTGAAGCTGACGGGCGAGACGATTCGGGATGAGAGCGCGAGCTCGACGGACATGATGCGGCAGTTTGCAAAGATGTGGAGCGGAGGCAAGCGATGAGGGCGATTTATATTTTGTGGCTGCGGGAGTTGAAGCGGTATGCGCGGTCGCGGTCGCAGGTGATTGCGTCGCTGGGCCAGCCGATGCTGTATCTGCTGGTGCTGGGGTTTGGGCTGGGGTCGGTCTTCCAGAAGGCGGGAATGGGGAGCTACCTTCAGTTCATTGCGCCGGGGATTATCGGGATGACGGTGCTGTTCTCCTCGATTTTTTCGGGGCTGGGATTGCTTTGGGACCGGCAATTCGGGTTTCTGAAGGAGATGCTGGTGGCGCCGGTGCCGAGGCTGGAGATTATGATTGGGCGGACGCTGGGCGGGATGACGGTTTCCGTGATTCAGGGAATGCTGGTGCTGGTGATTGCGCTGATTGTGGGGTTCAGGCCGGTGAGCTGGTGGCATTTGCCGATTGCGATTGGCTTTATGCTGGCGATTTCGCTGGTGTTTGCGGCGCTGGGGGTTGCGATTGGCTCGAGTCTGCAGGATATGCAGGGATTTCAGCTGATCATGAACTTCCTGGTGATGCCGATTTACTTTCTTTCGGGCGCGATGTTTCCGCTGGCCGGGCAGGGCTGGCCGCTGAAGATTGCGACACGGATTGACCCACTGAGCTATGGAATTGACGGGATGCGTGCGGTGCTGCTGGGGTCGTCGACGTTCAGCCCGGTGCTGGATATCGCAGTTCTGATTTGCGTTGGTGCGGTGTTGCTGGTGTTTGGGGCGTATCGTTTTTCAAAGATAGAGATATAGGAACGAGGGTTATGGCACGACCGCGCAGTGAAGAAGCGCACCGGAAAGTTCTGCTGGCCGCAATTGACCTGTTTGCTGAACGGGGGATTGAGGCGGCCAGCATGGACGCGATTGCGCGGGCATCGGGGGTAAGCAAGGCCACCATCTACAAGCACTGGACGGACAAGGAAGCGCTGCTGATGGAGGTGCTGGAGCTGGTGCACGGGTTGAAGCGGCAGCCGGTGGCGATGGATTCGGGCGATTTGGCGGCGGATTTGAAGGCGGTGCTGACGCAGCGGCCGCCGGACGAGTTTGACGTGCAGCGGGTTCGGCTGACGCCGTCGCTGATTGCCTATTCTGCGACGCACAAGGAGTTTGGGCTGGCGTGGCGGCGGCGGGTGACGGAGCCGGCGCGAGCCTGCCTGACCGAAGTGCTGAAGCGGGCGAAGGAGCGGGGGCAGTTGCGAGAGCCGGTGGAGATGGACGATGCGATTGCGATGCTGCTGGGGCCGATGCTGTATGCGCACATCTTTGGGCAAGAGCTGCGGGGGGCGAGGCAGGACCTGGGGCCGGTGGTGGCGGCGGCGTTTGTGCGGGCGTTTGCCCAGGTGAAAGTGAAGTGATGCCGGGCTTGGGGCTAGACCGGGAGTGGCGGGGAAGGGAATAGATGGCGGGCCTATACTGAAGGAAGGACGGCCGGAGTTGTTTGCCGGAGGATGATGTCTGTGCCTGCAGGCCCTGAGCGGCACGGTAGTTGATTTTGCATTTTTAAGGAGAGAACGATGTCAGAACCTACGATTGCACAGAAGAGCCCCTATCCGGTTGCGGTAGAGGCGGGGAAGAGCTACTACTGGTGTTCGTGCGGCAAGAGCGCGAGTCAGCCGTTCTGCGACGGGAGCCACAAGGGATCGGGCTTTACGCCGGTGAAGTTTGAAGCGACGGAGACGAAGACCGTTTACTTCTGCGGCTGCAAGCATAGTGCCAACCCGGTGCTGTGCGACGGGAAGCACAAGAGCCTGTAAACCAGGACAACAGTTGGAGTGGCCGGGCGGATGTCCCGGCCATTTTGCTGTTGCGGGCAGGGGCGTTGGGTTGTGGTGGGGGAATCCGAGACCGATTGCGGTATGATTCGTCTATCGGAGTAGCGCGATTTGTGCGCTTTCGAGAGTGTTTTTGGGGTGAGAATGAGCCGTTTTTTCCGTCGTTCGGTGTTTGTGCTGTCGCTGGCTCTGCTGGTGGCCCTGATTGCGGGTGAGTTTGGCCTGCGTGCGGTGATTGCGGGCAGCGACCAGGATGGTGCGTACAAGCAGTTGGACATCTATTCGAAGGTGCTGTCGCGGATCCAGGGCGAGTATGTGACGGAGCCCAATCTGAAGGATGTGACGACGGGGGCTCTGCATGGGCTGCTGGAGACTCTGGATGCGGATTCGAGCTACCTGACCGCGGATGAGTACAAGATTTACAAGGATGAGCCGATGGGCGGCGATGCCCAGGTCGGGATTGTGGTCTCGAAGCGGTACGGATATGCGACGGTGGTGACGGTGGTTCCTGGTTCGCCTGCGGACAAGGAGCACTTCAGCGACGGGGATGTGATTGAGTCGATTGGCGGACAGAGTACGCGGGAGATTCCGCTGGCTGTGATTAAGCTGATGCTTGAGGGCAAGGCGGGGACGACGGTGACGATGTCAGTGATTCGGCCGCGCAAGGCTGATCCGGACAAGGTGACGCTGACGCGGACGGTGACGGCGGCTCCGGCGCTGGCCGAGCAGCAGTATGACGATGTGCTGTATCTGAAGCCGGGCGTGCTGACTGCGGCTCGTGTGGACGAGGTTGCGGCGCGGGTGAAGGCTTTGGGCAAGAGCAAAAAGATTGTGCTGGATTTGCGGGATGTGGCGCAGGGCGATGCGGCCGAAGGGCTGCGGCTGGCGAACCTGTTTGTGAAGCAGGGGACGCTGGCGACCCTGAGTGGACAGAAGGTGGAGACGAAGACCTTTGCTGCGGATGCGGCGAAGTGGGTGACGGACGCTCCGATGGCGGTGCTGGTGAATCGCGGCACGGCGGGAGCGTCGGAGATTGCCGCGGGCGCGCTGGGAGATTCCAAGCGTGCCAGTGTGGTGGGTGAGCGGACGTTTGGCCAGGGTACGGAGCAGAAGACGATTGAGCTGCCGGATGGCGCGGCGCTGCTGCTGACCGAGGCGGAGTATGTGACTCCGGCGGGGAAGAAGATCATGATGGATGCGGTGACGCCGACGGTGCTGGTTGGACCTTCTCCGGATGCGGAAGTGGAAGACGAGGAGCCGGCTGTGCCGGCGAAGTCGGATGCGATTCTGACGAAGGCGCTGGACGTGCTGAAGACGGTCAGCTAGGGATTGCAAGTTCCTGGAAGAAGAGAAGGCCCTCCGGATTGAACCGGGGGGCTTTTTTGCTTTGGGTTCAGGAACTGCGTGCGCCGGAGGGGTAGGGGTGGGGGAGGTTGGTGTCAGGCGGCTCGATTTCGAGGATGCCGTTGGGGTGAATGGTGATGCGGGTGAGGAAGAGGATGCGCTCGTTACTGCCGCGGGTGGTGGTTCGTCCGCCGTAGATGCAGTAGAGTTCCTGGCCGTCGGGTGAGGCGATGACGCAGTTGTGTGCGGTGGTGGTGACGTTGCCGCCGCGGGCGGTGTTGGGCTCGGCGACGGGGTTGTTTTCGGCTTTCTGGAAGGGACCCAGGGGATGCGCAGAGGTGGCGTAGCCGAGGGCGTAGTTGGGGCCGAAGACGGAGTTTGCCGAGTACATGAGGTAGTAGCGGCCAGAGTGCTTGAAGCTGCAGGGGCCCTCAGTCCAGCGGCGGTTGACCTCGTGGGAGAGCAGGGAGCGGTTTTCCCAGGCCTCGTGCCACTGGTCAAAGCTGACCGGGGGGCGGAGGAGGAGGACGGGTTCGCCGATGGTGCCGCTGAGGTCGGGCTTGAGTTCGACGCCGTAGATCCAGCTTTCTTCGATTTCCTGGTACCAGCCGCGAGCGCGGGCCCAGTCGGCGATCTCGCTGGGGACGGGGTGCTTGTAGCAGCAGCGGGAGTAGTAGAGGTAGAGGCGGCCGTCGTCGTCGAAGAGGAGGTCGGCGTCGATGATGGGGTAGCCGGGGTCGAAGATGGGGGCTTCGTAGAGGTTGCGGAAGGGGCCTCGGGGGGAGTCAGAGACGGCGACGCCGATGCGGAAGTTTTCGGCTTCGTGGGTGGGGTTGTGCCGCCAGTTGGCGCTGTAGACCATGTGATAGAGGCCACGGTAGTAGAAGACCTCGGGGGCCCACCAGGCGGAGATGCCCCAGGAGGATGCGGGGTCGTGGTGGTAGACGGGGCCGATGGAGGTCCAGTTGACGAGGTCGGGGGAGACGAAGGCGGGGTATGCGGTGGTGTCGGTGGGGCCCTCAGCGCCGCCGGAGGCGTAGAGGTAATAGAGGCCGTCCTGGGCGCGGAGGACGAAGGGGTCTGCGGCCTCAGTGGCGAGGGGGTTTGTGTAGGTGGGTGGGGTGGGCGCGGCGAGGGCCGGGGTGGCGGCGAGAGGGAGGGCGGCGGCGAGGGCGGCGGAGGAGGCGAGGAAGGAGCGGCGGGAGGGATTTGGGGCGGGCATGGATGGGTTCCTGGCAGGTGGTCGGCGGGATGGGGAAGGGTCGCAACTCGGAGGCGACCCTTCTTTGGGGTCAGCTATAAACCACGCGGCCCAAGATAGCGACGGATGCGGAGGACCATCCGTGAAGCGGGAAGGCAGCGTCGCGCTCGATGGGGCAGTCGTGGCCGCCATCGACGGCGTTGTAGCGCTCCCAGAGGTGCCCGGTCTTTTCGAAGGTGACGATTTGGTTTTTCAGGAAGCTGGTGCTGACGGAGACGGCTTCTCTGCGGTAACCGTAGCGAAGAAGGCCCTGGGCAAGGATGATTTGAAAGGGGGACCAGGCGGCGGGGTAGGCCCATTGGTTGAGCTTCAGCGAAGGATGGGGGCTGGGGTATTGCTTGTCGGTGATGGTGAGGCCCCAGGGCTGGTCAAAGCGGTTGAGCTGGCTGACGACCGTTTTCGCCTGGCGTTCGGAGGCGACGCCTGCCCAGAGCAGCCAGAAGGGGCTGAGGGAGTAGACAGGAATCTGCTGTTTGGTTTCGTAGTTGTATTCAAAGTAGTAGCCCAGTTTTTCGTTCCAGCAGAGCTCATTGATTTTGCGAGAGCGGTCGTCGGCCTGCTTGCGCCAGAAGTCGGCTTTGTCTTTCCAGCCAAAAGTCTCGGAAAGAGAGGTTAATACTCTGGCGCAATAGACGAGGCAGGCGTTTATGTGGATGGGGACGCAGTGTGTGATTTCGCCACCAAAGATGGGAGTGAAGTCGAAACCGGACTCGGCTTCGGCGGCCATTTCGGGCGAGAGGTCGGACTGTCCGGAGTCGTGGCAGGTGGAGAGGCCGGTGGGAGTGAGGTGGGGACCGTGGTTCCAGTAGTTGTTGTACTCGGCTTCCAGGGCGGAATACGCCTGCAGGGCGAGGTTGGGGTCCTGCTTTGCGCGCAGGTAGTACTCAACGCTCCAGGCGAGGAGGGGTGGCTGGCTGCGGGTGAGGTAGTAGGTGCGGTTCCCGTTGAGGACCATGCCGTACTTTTCGATCATGAAGAAGTCGTTTCGGATGTGGTTGGAAACGATGTCGGCCCGATTGTGTGCGAGGAGGGCGATGTTCATGAACTGGGTGTCCCAGCCGTACATTTCGGGGAAGGCCGATTCAGAGCCGCCGGCGGAGCTGTAGGGGAAGGGCAGGTACAAGAGGGTCTTATTGGGATCCCGCCGAACGGCGGACTCGTCCGCGGAGCTGAGATCGGTAGTCCACCAGGATTTGACGGCGTCGTCGAGCTTTTGCCAGCGGGAGTGGAGGTCGTCGGATGAGGTTTGGGATTGCTGGAAGGAAGCCGGGAGGCCGGCTGCGTGTAACAGGCCTGGAGTAGCTGCGAGCGAAGCGGTAGCCAAGCCGCTTACAAAAGTGCGCCGATTGATAATCATGAAGTCCCCTGCACACAGTTTTAGCATTCGGGAGCCGGTGGGCAAAAGGGAGGTGACGAGGCGGGCGGCGAGGGCGGCGGAGGATGAGAGGCAGAAGCGGCGAGTGGGGGGGCACCGGCCCGGCGGCATTCTGAAGGAAGCCGTCCGGGGCCGTGTGGGCGATTGGTGGAGCCGCATGCAGTTTGGAGGGATGGCCGGCAATGTTGGTAGTTGGCGGTTGTCAGGAAGGCAGCAAGCCGACTTGTTTCCCGATGAGTCGGGCGAGTGAGCGGGTGGGCAGAAGACGGGGAAGAATCCAGTTTTTGAGGGGTTGGGGGACGACGGCGTAACGGGGTTTGGGATTGCGGGCGGTGAGGGCGGTGTGGATCGCCTGGCCGAGTTGCTCCGGGGTGAGCCCCTTGCGTCCGTCTTCGATGAACAGTTTTGCGAATTTTGCGATGCTGGGGCCGTAGGGGGTTGCGGCAAAGCGGGTGTAGTCGTCCTGCTCGGCTTTGTCCCAGATGGAAGTGACGACGGCGCCGGGGCCGATGACGATGACGTCGATGCCGTAGAGGAGCAGCTCTTGGCGGAGGCTGAGGGAGAGGCCCTCGACGGCGTGCTTGCTGGCGATGTAAGCGCCGATGAAGGGAACGCCGAGTTTTCCGCCGACGGAGCTGATGTTGAGGATGCGTCCGGGGGCGCCGATGCGATTGGGGTCGGTGCCGAGAAGAGGGGCAAAGGCCTGGGTGACCTGGAGGATGGAGGTGACGTTGACGTCCATCTGGCGACGGAGCTCGTCGGCGGAGATGTGGAGCAGGGGCCCGGTGACGGCGATGCCGGCGTTGTTGACGAGGCCGGCGAGGCGGTTGGGGCCGATGCCCTTGGCGACCTTGGAGGCTGCGGCGTGGATGGAGGCCGCGTCGGTGACATCCATGAGCAGGGGAGTGAAATTGGGGCCGAATTCGCGGCTGAGCCGGTCTGCGTCGGATTGCTTGCGAACCGAGCCGAAGACGCGGAAGCCGCGCTGGAGGAGGACTTTGGAGGCACCCCAGCCGATTCCGCTGGAGGTTCCGGTGATGACGACAGAGGGGGAAGTGGGCATGCGAAGCGCTCCTTGCCGGGGCAGAGCCGGCGGGTGCAGTGAAGTGTTTGGCCGAGGACGGCTGCTTAAGATGTACGGTGAACATCTTTAATATGTACAGCGTACATCTCCGAGGGGATTCGGTCAAGGTGTACAGTGTGTTTATGGTGTATCCGGCGAAGATTCGGCGTGAGGCGATCCTGGAGGCGGCGGCCAGGATGTTGGAAGAGGGCGGGCTGGAGAGCGTGTCGATTCGGGGGCTTGCGAGTCGGCTGGGGGTGGTGCCGAACGCACTGTACCGTTATTTTCATCATTTGGAAGAGTTGCAGGCGGCGCTGTCGAATGAGGCAGCGAGGCGTTTGCTGGGGGATATGGAGGGGGTGGCCGGGGGGAAGGATGCGGAGGCGGCGCTTCGGGCGATGTGCGACTCCTATGTACGGTTTGCTGCGGAACAGAGGCACTGGTACACGGCGCTGATGACACGGTGCGAGCGGAGTATGGAGGACTCGACGTGGCATGTGCGGCTGTGGGAATACATTGTGGGGTATGTGGGGCAGCTGAGCGGGGCGGAGAAGGCTGCGGAAGGTGCGGTTGCGCTGTGGGCGTTTCTGCACGGGATGGCGGCGCTGGAGGAAGCAGGGGTGTTTCGGGCGGGGAAGCCAGCGACGAGCTACGAGTGGGGGCTGGAGGCTTGGTTTGCGAGGGCGCGGCAGGTGCCGTCCCTACGGGACTCCGGGGATGGGCGTGGCGGTCTTCCCAGCGCTGAAGCGCTGGGCTAAGTTACCCTGCGCCTACGGCGCGGGCTCGTGCTGCGGACGAAAGGTGCGGGTGACCAGAAATGGTTGTCGTCGGTCCCTGGCTGTTCCATTCGATGACATGGTGAGGACTCTGTCTCGGGACATCGGTAACTGTTCCGCGCAAGCCGGAGCGGTTGCGGTTATTTCTGGGTGGTGATCCATGTCCATTCCTGTTGGGAGCGGGCGAGGAGGGGGTCGCGTTCGTCGGGGAGGAGGTAGCGGGCGGCGATGAGCTGGTCGAGGGCGTCGGCGAAGCGGGTGCGGTAGTCGGCGTACTCGTGGTAGCGGGTGAGTATGGGGGTGCGTGGGTCGTGGTGGGCGGCTGCGTCGGCGGGGGTGAGGGGGAGGGGCAGGAAGGAGCCGAGGAAGGCCTGGCGGGCGGTAGGGAGGCCGATTTCCGGGGCGCGGAGGTTCCAGCCGGTGTAGGTGGCGAGGGGGACGGTGATTTCGGGCAGGGCGATGCCGCCGAGATCGTTGCCGTCGGAATCAACTTGAGGGACGAGGGTTGGGTAGGGCTTGGCGACGATGGGAGGCTGGTGGGTGAGGATGCCGGCGCGCCAGTTTGGGCCGAAGTTGAGGTTGGCGCCGGTGGAGATGTCGGAGGGCAGGGTGATGCCGGGGATGGCGGGGAATTTGAGGGCGGCAAGTGGGGTGAGGGTGTGGGTGGCGAGGGTGGGATAGCGGCTGGGGGGAGGGGGGGTGTTGCTTTGCACCCAGGCGTTGAGGTTGAAGACCATGGCGCGCCAGAAGCCGCGGACGGGCAGGGGGCTGGGGAGGTTCTGGCTGGCGCGATCTTCGCCCATGCGGGCGGGCGGGAAGGGGACGGAGAAGTGCTGGAGGCCGGTGAAGAAGTAGATGCGGAGGTTTGGGGATGGTGGCAGGTCGCGGCGGGCGTCGGCGGTGGTGTGGAGGAGGCTGGCGGCGCGTCCCCAGTACTCGTAGGAGGTGTGTGAGAGGAAGATTTTGGGCAGGACGTGGTCGCGGCGGGCGCGGTCGAGGATGGAGGCGGGGGGAGCGGCAGGGTGCCAGGGGTCGGACTCGGGCTCGTCGGTGAAGGGGAAGATGTCGGTGGGGTAGTCGATGGAGGAGGTGGGCTGGGCGTCGCGGGAGGGCTGGGCGAAGCGGAGGTTGAAGGAGCCGCGGCCCGCGCCGCCGACGTGGGCGAGGATGCCGTCGAGGGCGATTTGGCCGGATTCGTCGGCGTTGAAGCCGTCGTATAGGAATTCGCGCAGGAAGCGGCCGCACTGGCTGATTCCGGCGGCATAGGCGACGCGGAGGGGGTGGGCGTCGGGCTGGATGGGGGTGTGCTTCATGTATGCGGCGAAGTCGCGGACGGCGGCAAAGCCGAGGCCGGCGACGACGGGGTTGCGGACGACGTAGACGAGTTCGTAGATGCGGCCCTTCTGGAAGCCGCCCTGGAGGTGGATGAAGCGATCGGATGGGGTGGGCTGGCCGCTGACGAGGTGGGTGAAGGACCACTGGGCGCGTGGGATGAGGGTGCGGGCGGCTGAGGGGGAGTCGCGGACGGTGAGGGTGTTGCGGGGATCGTCTGGGGCGGCGGCGGGGTACTCGGCGGCGCCGAGGCGGGTGCCCATGATGTGGCCGAGGGGTTCGTCGGGAGTGTCTGCCCAGGGGGTGAAGTCGGAACGGAGGAGGCCTTCAATGGGCTTGCCGTCAGGCTGGGTGGCGACGGGGGCGTAGAGACGCATGGCGCCGGGGGTGTCGATGGCGTCCCATTGCCAGCCGAGGGAGGCGAAGGTGAAGCCCTGCTGGAGGAGCCAGGCGTCGCCGAGGTCGACGGGGGTGGCGGGGTCGGCCTTGCCGCCGTCGATGAGGGGAAGGATGCCTTTGCCGCCGCGGTTGGGGATTTCGATGAGGAGTGCGCCGTTGGATTGCTGGGTGGGGCGGAGGAGGAAGAGGTCGGCGGAGAATTCGACTTCGCCCTGGGGATTGCGGGGAGCGAGGGCGAGATCGACGACGGCGCGGTTGTGAGGATCGGTGGGGGAGACGGCGAAGTGGACGCGGGCGATGATCTTTTCGGAAGGCGGGATGCCGTAGGCGGGGTTGCCGGCGATGGCGGTGCGCGAGAGGACCTGGATGCCGGTGACGCGGGCGAGGGCTGCGGGCGCGGCGAAGTGGGCGGCCAGCAGGAAGGCGGCGGGAAGAAGTCGGCGCAGGGAAGCGATGGTCATGGTGGAGGAAGTATACGGGGAGGAAGGGTATATTCGGGAGTATGTTGACGCGACGGAGTTTTCTAGCTGCCAGTGCTGTTGTGCCGGTGTTGCCCGGGTTGCGGGCGATGGGGCAAAGTGCCCCCACGAACCAGAGCGAATTGCCGCCGGCGCTGGCTGCGCTGAAGAGCAGACGCGGGGAAGTTGTGCCGATTGGGGCGGAGGAGCGGGTGGCGCGATTTGCCCGGGCGCAGGAGCTGATGGAGCGGGAAAAGATTGATGCGATTGCGCTGATTGGCGGGACAAGCCTGGTGTATTTCACCGGGGTGCGGTGGTGGAACAGCGAGCGGCTGTTTGTGGCGGTGCTGCCGCGGAAGGGTGCGCCGTTCTATGTGTGCCCAGCTTTTGAAGAGGAACGGGCGCGGGAGCAGATGAAGCTGGCGCCGGGGGGACGGGAGAGCAGGGTTTACGCGTGGAATGAGGACGAGAACCCGTATGTGCTGGTGGCCAAGGGGCTGAAGGATCTTGGATTGACGACGGGCCGGCTGGGGGTGGAAGAGCGGGTGACGTTTGTGTTCAGTGATGAGATTCGGAGGGCTACGCCGGGATTTGAGCAGGTGAGCGCGACGCCGGTGACGGCGGGATGCCGGGCGCGGAAGAGTGCGGCGGAGCTGAAGCTGATGCAGTTGGCGAACGATATTACGCTCGCGATTTACAAGGCGGCGTGGAAGTCGATTGTGCCGGGGGTGACGAACCGGCAGGTGTCGGAGTGGATTGGGCAGGCGTATGAGCGGGTGGGATTTGAGGGGGATGCGAGCTGCCAGGTGGATGCGTACTCGGCGCTGCCGCATGGGTCGATTGAACCGCAGGTGATCACGGAAGGGTCGATATTGCTGCTGGATGACGGGTGCAGCGTGGGTGGGTATGAGTCGGACATTACGCGGTGCTTTGTGGTGGGCAAACCGACGGACCGGATGAAGACGGTGTTTGACGTGGTGCAGAAGGCGCAACTGACGGCGCTGAAGACGGCGCGGCCGGGTGTGGAGTGCCAGGCGATTGATGCGGCGGCGCGGAAGGTGATTGACGATGCCGGGTTTGGGCCGGGGTATGCGCACTTTACGCACAGGCTGGGGCACGGGATTGGGATGGACGGGCACGAGTGGCCATACCTGGTGCGGGGGAACACGACGAAACTGGAGACGGGGATGAGCTTCAGCGATGAGCCGGGGGTGTATCTGCGCGGGGAGTTCGGGATTCGTCTGGAGGATGACTGGTATGTGACCGAGGACGGGGGGCGGATGTTTACGCCGCCGCAGATGAGCCTGGAGCTGCCGTTTGGGGCCGCATAGCGGGATGGGGCGGGGTTGAGTGGCACGTACAATCGAGGCATGAGCTTTGTAACGGAAGCGGTAGAGGTGAGGGCCAAGGGGATTCTGTTCGATATGGACGGGATTCTGATTTCGTCGATTGGGTCAGTGGAGCGGAGCTGGCATGCGTGGGCGACCAAGAACGGGGTAGACCCGGAGCTGGCGATACGGACGGCGCATGGTTGCCGGGCGATTGAAACGATTACGAAGCTGCGGCCAGACCTGGATGGGCCGGCGGAGCTGAAGTGGATTGAAGACCTGGAGATCGCCGACCAGGAGGGAATCCTGGTGCTGCCGGGAGTGCCGGAGTTGCTGGCGAGCTTGCCTGCGGGGCGGTGGACGGTGGTGACGAGCGCGACGGGGAAGCTGGCGCGGGTACGGCTGCTGTCGGGCGGGATTGTGGCGCCGGAGCCGTTTGTGAGTGCGGATACGGTGGAGCAGGGGAAGCCGAATCCTGCGCCGTACCTGAAGGGCGCGGAGTTGCTGGGATTTGCGCCGGAAGAGTGCGTGGTGTTTGAGGATTCCGGTGCGGGAGTGCGGGCGGGTCATGCGGCGGGATGCCGGGTGGTGGCGACGACGTTTTCGCATCCGCTGGAGGAGCTGGCGAAGGCGGAGTTCCTGATTACGGATTTGACGCAGGTTCGGGTGACGGCGGATGGGGATGGGCTGCGAATTGAGCTGAGACCGAAGGCTTAGCCCGCATTTCTCACCACAGCTTGCCGACTGTGATCACCAGGCATTTTTTAGCGAGACCATCGAGGTGTAGTCATCATTTCCCATCGAGTGTCTGGTTCTGAGAGTTTGGTTTCCTCTTGTTGGTGTGCTGGAAC
>CAIVDV010000055.1 GCA_903904755.1 uncultured Acidobacteriaceae bacterium
GTAACCACCGTGCCACGACCCGAGATCGAGAAGATATCTTCGATCGGCATCAGGAACGGAAGGTCAACCTTGCGGTCAGGCTGCGGAACATACTTGTCCACCGCCGCCATCAGCTCGTCCACCGAGGCTTCCCACTTGGGATCGCCATTCAGCGCGCCCAGAGCGGAACCACGAACCACCGGCAGATCGTCGCCGGGGAACTGATACTTCGAAAGCAGTTCGCGAACTTCCAGCTCGACCAGCTCGATCAGCTCTTCGTCCTCAACCGCATCGCACTTGTTCAGGAAGACCACGATGTACGGCACGCCAACCTGGCGCGCAAGCAGAACGTGCTCCTTGGTCTGCGGCATCGGGCCGTCGGTGGCCGCAACCACCAGAATGCCGCCGTCCATCTGCGCCGCGCCGGTGATCATGTTCTTGATGTAATCCGCGTGACCAGGGCAGTCCACGTGCGCGTAGTGACGGTTCGCCGTCTCATACTCCACGTGCGCCGTCGCAATCGTGATACCACGCTCGCGCTCTTCCGGTGCGTTGTCAATCGTGTCGAACGAACGGAAGGTGTTCTTCGGATTGTGCTTCGAAAGCACCTTCGTGATCGCCGCCGTCAACGTCGTCTTGCCGTGATCAATGTGCCCGATCGTTCCCACATTTACGTGCGGCTTCGAACGGTCAAATTTCTCCTTCGCCATGGCTAACCTCAGTTCCTTCCTGAAATGCTGCAGCCGCGATGCGGTATGCAGTGTTTGAATTATTTGCCCTGCGCGCCCGGTACCGGTTGAACTCAGTAGTAGGCGTACACCTTCAAAAAGCGTTCCCTGAGCTCGGCGGGGATTTTCTCGATCCGGGCCAGGTATTTTTCGCGCAGCAGCGATTGGTCACCAACCGTCAACTGCCGGTACAACTCGACGGCGTCGGGCCCGAGGAGGCCTTTGGCCAGGATTTGCTCGAACTGCCTGACCTTGAGCTTGTTGTGCAGAACCGAGGCGAGAAACAAGTCTGCGCGGTTGGGCGCCATCGCCGCATCAATCCGCTGGGCCAACTGCCCAAATTCGCCGGTTTTCTCTACCGGGAAGCGTGCCTGTTCAAACATCGGAACCGTATGCTCCTGAGTCCTGCCGTTACACTTTGGAGCGGGAGACGAGGATCGAACTCGCGACCAACAGCTTGGAAGGCTGTGACTCTACCACTGAGTTACTCCCGCATATCCACTCAAAAAAACTGGAGCTGATGACCGGGTTTGAACCGGTGACCTCTCCCTTACCAAGGGAGTGCTCTACCAACTGAGCTACATCAGCCCTTCTGTTGCAACTACCCGCGCGCATCCGGGGGGTTGTTTCCGGCCTTTTCCGCCTGAGTTTGGCGAATCTGGTCGGCCCACCGGGCCATAAAGGTTCGAAAGACGAGGGTTCCAATCACGAAGACGGGAAGAACCCGAATTTCGACCGCGCGCCCCAGGATCAGGACATGTCCCTCCCCAAGGGTAAACCAAACGAGCGCTGCCAAGACCGCGTACAAGAGCAGGGCGATTCGGAATTTCCGTTCCCTGCGATTTTCGGCTGACGCCACGCTCCGTTACCTCAAAAATTGCTGGTGCACAGGGAAGGATTCGAACCTTCGTAGTCCCAAAGAACGGCAGATTTACAGTCTGCTGCCATTAACCACTCGGCCACCTGTGCCCATCTTGTTCAGCCCTACGGATGTCTCTTTTCGCGCATCCGCTCCCCTCCGGAGGTATCCGGTTTGCTGGAAGCGTTGCCTCTGAGGGATCACCGCGGAGGACCGGCCCGGCATTTTCACGGGGGAGACTTTGCCTCGCCCATGCAGCCCTGGCCCAACTGCCAAAACCCAAACAACGGCGGGAATTTTGCCCGCTTACTGTGCCCGTGTGTTGGAGCTGGCGAAGGGATTTGAACCCCCGACCGTCTGATTACAAATCAGATGCTCTACCAGCTGAGCTACGCCAGCCCGATCGCCTACCGGAGAAAGCAATCCGGGAGGGCCCCAAAACGGACTGTTGACAGGCATACCACTGCGCTGCCGACAGACCACGGCACAGAACTCAAGATTAGCACAGAGGCGAGGCGGGAGCAAAACTGCACCATTCCTGTTGCATCGAGGCCCGTGTAACGGTTTTGCCTTGACTTTCCCTATGCTTTGAAAGCAACCTGCAATCGCTGAATTGATTCCATCCAGAGGACAAACCATGAAACTGCCCCGGATTCTAGTTGTTGTTGCTCCGCTACTTTTGCTCGCTTCGATGGCCATTCCGGCCCTTTGCCAGGCTCCTCCTGCCCAAGGACGGCGGCCGCGCATTGCGGTTATGGACTTTGATTACGCGACTGTACACAGCTACAGTTCTGCGATGTTTGGCGCGGATGTGGACATTGGCAAGGGCATCAGCGACATGCTGGTGAATGACCTGGTGAAGGATGGCACCTACTCTGTGATTGAGCGCAAGGCGCTGGAAAAGATCATGGCCGAGCAGAACTTGTCGAACTCAAACCGGGCCGACCCGACGAGCGCGGCGAAGCTTGGGAAGCTGCTGGGGGTGGACGTGATCCTGGTAGGCAGCATCACGCAGTTTGGCAACGAGACGAAAAAGATAGGGCTTGGCGGATCGGGCGGCACTTTTGCTGGCTTTGGTCTGGGTGGGATCGGCCACTCGAAGTCCAATGCGAATGTGGTGGTGAATGCGCGGCTCGTGAACGTGGACACGGGTGAGATTCTGACAGTAGCGGAAGGCAAGGGCGCGTCGTCGCGGTCGAGCACATCGCTGCTGGGCGGCGGGAGCCACAACTGGAGCAGCGGAAACGGGAATGTGGACTTTGGCTCCAGCGACTTTCAGTCGACGATTATTGGCGAAGCGACGAAGCAGGCGGTGGACCAACTGTCTGTGGGGATTGTGGGCGGGTCGTCAAAGGTGGCGGTACGCACGATCACGGTTGAGGGCATTGTGGCTGCGGTGGACGGTGGCCAGGTGATTTTGAACGTAGGCGGCAGCGCGGGCGTGAAGGTGGGCGACCAACTGCAGATTGTGCGGGTGACGAAAGAGATCAAGGATCCGACGACGGGCGCGGTTCTGCGGAAGCTGACGACGCAGGTTGGCGTGGTGCGGGCGACGGATGTGGATGCTGCTTCGTCGGTTTGCACGCCGGTTTCGGGGTCTGGGTTCCAGACTGGGGATTTGGCGAAGTCGGTTGCGCAGTAGGGAAAGGCTGGACAGGGAAAGGGCCGCAGTCTGCGAGGACTGCGGCCCTTTTTGGCTTTGGGCCTCGCATTTCGATCCTTCACTCGGAATCTAGAGCGTTGGCGATGGTGCAGTTATTGAATTCGGGGTCAGAAACTGTATTCGTGGAGAGTACTTCGGTGATTGCTGAACTCGAGGGTATAGGCGGAAAGAAGCATCGATAGGGATAATCACGATGGCGAAATCGGAGCCGTTGTCATCTTTGCACGAGCGAAGGAATGAGAGTATTCTCATTCCAAACTCAGTGCATGGCTAAAATTGTCGCCAATACTCCAGACTGCAACGGACGCAGTGCACTTAGAGCTTAGACTCCGGAGAACCCAATGCGAAATAGCCCATTTGCTGTCTTTTTCCTTGCAATTTGCCCTCTGGTTATTGCTCAACAGCCCCTGCCTGCGACACAACCAATCGCACCTTCGGCGACGCCGTCCACCGTTCCTTCAAAAGCCAATACCCTGCTCGATGGAACTCCCGTCAAGCTGCGAATCGGTCGAAATGTTTCCTCTGCGGACGCGAAGGTGGGCGAGGTCATTGATTTCGAGGTTCTTGAGGACGTGCAAGTTCAGGGTGTTGTGGTTATCGCGAAGGGCGCTACCGCTTCAGCCACAGTCACCGTCGCACAGTCCAAGAGGAGAATGGGGCGAGAGGGAAAACTCGATATCAACTTGGACTATGTCCGACTTGTTGACAACGAAAAGGCCGCGCTTACCGCAACGGCGGGCGGCAAAGGCGGAAGCCATACCGGTGCGATGGTAGGCGCGATGGCAGCGACTGCAATTTTCACGCTCGGCGGTTCAGCGCTCTTTCTTTTGATGCATGGCAAAGACATCACCATTCCGAAGGGAACGGAGACAACAGCCTATATCCGTGGGGATATGAACCTAGACCTTTCAAAGTTCGTGGCAAGTCCCGTCACGGTTGCTACGTTGGCTGCATCTCCTAGTGCTGTTGCGCCTCCTGCTGCGTCCCCGATTGGCCAGGCGTCGCTTAGCATTGACTCCGCTCCTGCAGGCGCTGACATTGAAATCGATGGCGCGTTTGTTGGAAATACGCCGTCAACCGTTTCGGTAGCAGCGGGATCTCATCAGATTGCAGTTAAGAAAAAGGGGTTTACTGATTGGAGCAAGACTCTCAATGTAACGGCGGGAAGCATTCATCTGAACGCGGAATTGGAGGCAGCCCCGGCGCAATAGGGGCAAGCTGGATTCCAAGGGTAGAGGTTTTTTCGGAGATAGGCCGGTGCTGGCGCATCAGCCTTTTGTGTTGGGCTCGGGTTCAGGCGGCTTTGGGGCGAAGTTTTTGAGGGAGGGGTTTGTGCTGGCGCGGCGGAGGTCGTACTCGTTCTGGAGATTGAGCCAGAACTGGGCGGGGAGGCCGAAGTAGATGCCGAGGCGGAGGGCGGTATCGGCGGTGATGGAGCGTTTACCGCGCAGGATTTCGCCGATGCGCGGCTGGGGAACCTGGATGTCCTTGGCGACGCGATAGGCGGTGATGCCCATTGGCACCAGGAACTCGGTGAGGAGGATTTCGCCGGGATGGATGAGAGAGTCTCTGGTTGTCACGGCTGAACCTGTGGAATGCCAGCTTGCGCGGCCTTCCTGATGCTATCGCAGCCCGATAGTATCGCAGGGCATTCCTGCCCGGAGACGGCGGGGATGGTGATACCGTAGGTGCATACGGCTATGTTGAAACGGACGCGCAGGACGCTTTGGATATTGGCCACGGTAGTGGCGGTGCTGGCGCTGGCGGTGTATTTGCGGTTCAAGGCTCCGCCGGAGGCTGCGCGGCTGCTGCCGGAGTCGGACGGGATTGTGTACGCGAATCTGCGGCCGTTCCATGGGGCGATGCGGAAGGGTTTGAAGCCGGTGGTGCGAGCGCCGGAGTATCAGGCCTTTGTGGACGCGACGGGGTTTGACTGGGAGCAGGACCTGGACGAGGCGGCGGTGGCGCTGCACCGTGTGACGGACCCGAAGAGCCCCAATTTTCCGGTGGCGTACTCGATGGTGCTGGTGGGCAAGCTGGACGGGAAGCGGATGGCGGGCTTTCTGGACAGCCATGCGGCGAGCCGGGAGAGCTATGCGGGGCATACGATTTTCAACGTGCCGAGCGAGGGGCGGACGGTGCGGGTGGCGATTATCGGCTACGACACGGTAGCGATATCGAATACGCCGACGCCGGAGCAGATTCACTCGATATTGGACCGGCACCGGAGCGCGGCACTTCCCTTCTCTGGCTCAACGCTGCTGGCAGAACACTATTCGGAGATTCCGCTGCTGAGTTCGGCGTGGGGAATGGGGCAGATTGGGCTGCCGTTTACGGAGAGCGGGAAGATCCAGGTGTTGGGGATGGGGTTGCAGTTGGAGCCGGATACGGCGTTTCTGGCATCAGTTCGGTGGCCTGGAGCGCTGCGGGTGGAAGAGATTGCGCCGAGCGAGACGGTGGCGGCCAAGCAGGTGGCGAACTTGACGCTGCTGCTGGACCTGGCGCGGACGGCGACCGAGGGGCTGGGCGACCAGCCGGCGAACAACGGGCTGAAGGAAGTGCTGAAGACGGCAAAGGTGAGCCAGCAGCGGAACCGGGTGGTGGTGAGTGCGACGCTGTCGGGCGACCTGGCGGGGATGCTGCTGAGCGGGGCGGGCGGGGGGAAGTAGGCACCGGATTCAGAACAGAGACGAGAAAGCCCGCAGCGAGTGCGGGCTTTTTTCTTGCTTAAAGCGGGAGGCTAGTTGGACTTGGCGGTGGTGGGTGCCAGGTAGCCGGTGGCGGCCTGAGCCAGGCTCTCGCGCAGGTACTTGTGGGGATTGACAGGGACGTTGTTGATGCGGACCTCGTAGTGGAGGTGGGGGCAGGTGGCGCGGCCGGATTGACCGACGTAGCCGATGACCTGACCGCGAACGACACGCTGGCCGGCGATGACGGCGAGTGCGGACATGTGCCCGTAGATGGTTCGGATGCCGTGGCCGTGGTCGAGGACGACTTCACGCCCGTAGCCGTTGGCCATGCCGGAGGACTCCACGAGACCGTCGCCGGCTGCGTGGATGGGGGTGCCCATTGGGGCCTTGATGTCCATGCCGGCGTGGAATGCGCCTTCTCCGTTGAAGGGATCTTCCCGCTGGCCGAAGCTGGAGCTGACCTGTCCCTCGACGGGCCAGATGGAGGGCGCGTCAGCGAACTGGGTCCAGTCGCCGGGGCCGCCGATGAAGCCGCCGGGGGTGAGGCCACCCTCGAGGGCGCGGGATACTCGGCCGGAGAGGGCCTGGGTCTTGAGGGTATAGAACTGGTCGAGGGAGAGCTTGACCTGCTGCTGGCTGATGTCGTCAGAGATGGCGAGGGTGGCCGGGGTGGCAGAGTCAGCTGCGGAAGCGGTGGTCTGCTTGCCGGATTTGTTTTTGAGGCCGTAGATGGCGGTGACTTCCTGGGCGAGTGCGCCGAGGGAGGCGACCTGGATATCGCGCTGGTGGGCGATTTCGGCCATCTGCTGGTAATTTTTGCGGAGGGTTTCGCGTTCCTGGCGGATTTGGTTGAAGCTTTCCGTCTTGAGGAGCATGCGGGTGTAGGACCCGGCGAGACCGACGATGGTAAATGCGCCGACGAGGGCGGCGGCTACGAAGCCGTAGACGTAGTGCACAGGCAGAGAAATCTTGCGGACGCGACCGTCTTCATCCCGAGCGACAAACAGAATGTAGTAACGCTTACGCAGCATAGAGATTCCCCGTGGTTCTCCTGGAATTGCGGCAGTAGAACGAAAGACGCGCAAAGGAGGGAGAACGCGTACAGCCCAAACTTGCAGTCTATGGAGATAGAGCTAGCTTGGATAGTCAACCACGATTCTATTCCAAAAACGGAAAAATTTCCCTGGAAATACGATTTTGTTGGGGTGTTGAGGGCTGTTGACGGGTGAAATTGCCACACAAAAGGGGCAACTGGCGCGGTATGCTGCCAAAAGAGTGCAATCACGTGTTGACAAGCCGGTGAAGGAATTCCGGGGGGAGCTGGCCCTGGTGGAGGGAATCCGGCGGAGGGCCGAGAGGCTGCCGGCGCAGGCGGCGGTGCGGGTTGGGATTGGGGATGACTGCGCGATATTGCGTCTGAGGGCGGGGGAAGAGCTGGCGGTGACGACGGATCTTTCGCTGGAGGGGCGGCACTTCCGGCAGGATTGGCACCCGGCGGAAGCGGTGGGACACCGAGCGCTGGCGCGGGGGCTGAGCGACCTGGCGGCGATGGGGGCGAGGCCGATTTCAGCGTTTTTGTCGCTGGCGGTTCCGGCGGAGTTGACCAAGGCTGGGCGGGGCGGCAGGGCGAGCTGGATGGACCGCTTCCTGGATGGGATGCTGGCGCTGGCGGCGGTGCATGGGGTTCCGCTGGCGGGCGGGGATATTTCGGAGAGCCCGATTGCGGTGGCGGATATTGTGCTGACGGGCGCCGTGCCGAGGGGGCAGGCGCTGCTGCGGAGTGGAGCGCGGCCGGGAGACCGGATTTGCGTGACGGGGCGGCTGGGCGCGGCGGCGGTGGAGTTGTCAGAGCTGGAGCGCAGTCCGAAACGGTTCCGGGGACTGACGAGCTTTGCGGCGGGGCACGCGCATCTGTATCCAGAGCCTAGGCTGGCGCAGGGAGTGAAGCTGAGGGAGTTGGCTTCGGCGGGGATGGATTTGAGCGACGGATTGTCAGTGGACCTGGCGCGGCTGTGCCGGGCCTCAGGCGTGGCGGCGGTGGTGGATGCCGGGAAGCTGCCGCTGGCGGCGGGGGCGACGGTGGAGCAGGCGCTGAACGGTGGCGAGGACTACGAACTGCTGGTGACGATTCCCGCCGGGGTGCGGGTGCCGAGGCAGGTGGCGGGGGTGGCGCTGACGGTTGTGGGCGAGGTGGTAGCTGCGGCACCGGGCCGGCCTGTAGTGACGCTGGTGGAGGGCGGGGTGACCCGGCCGCTCGAGAGCGATGGGTGGCAGCACTTTACGGGAACGAAGCGCTAGCCCGCATTTCTCACCATAGCGTCAGTATCGAGATATAGAAATATTCAAAAAAAGCTGGAAAGGCCTTCGAATGTGTGTCATAACTGCTTTGTCTAGAAGTAGTTTTTACACCCAGACAGAGGCCTTTCACATGAC
>CAIVDV010000056.1 GCA_903904755.1 uncultured Acidobacteriaceae bacterium
GTCATGTGAAAGGCCTCTGTCTGGGTGTAAAAACTACTTCTAGACAAAGCAGTTATGACACACATTCGAAGGCCTTTCCAGCTTTTTTTGAATATTTCTATATCTCGATACTGACGCTATGGTGAGAAATGCGGGCTAGCCCGCCGGCCTCACCAGAAACACCAACGCCGCGGCTCCCACCGCGGCGTCTTTCTTTGCCATCCACACCTGCAAATTGTGAACTGCACGTGCTTTCCAGGCTGGGGAAAATCCCAATGTATGGTGCCGTGTGAAGGGGCATAGCTTCAGCAGTTCCGCTCGCAAGCACCGGATACTGTAGGCTTTAGCCCCTGAGGAAAGCCCTCAATACCCCGCGCCGCAAACACGTATTACAGCCTGTCTTACACCGAACAACCTGTAAAACAAACCTGTGCCTCAATGCGACAACGCCACCACAATCCCGTTCGCAGGATCACTCGAACTCGTCGAAACCGTCGCCGCTACATCCAGCGTCCCCAGGCTTGTCCCGTCAAACTTGTACTCCCACAGGTCAGGATTGTTGCCCGTTCCCACCGCGAAGATGTACTTGTTTGAAGCGTCCTCGGCCAGCCCCGCAACCCCCTTTGCCGTGGCAAAGGGCGAGTCCGCCAGCGCCGTCAGCGACCCCGCGCTCTGGCTGAATCCCGTAATCGTGTTGTCCGAGGAATTCGCCACATACACGTAATCGCCTGAGGAATCGGCCAGCACCGCCGTCGGGCTGCCGCCCACCACGTAGCTCGACCCATTCTGCGTCAGCGTTTTAATCGTAATCACCCGCAGCAGATTCGAGGGCGCAGCAGTCTCTGTCACATAGGCGTAGGTCGAGGTCGGGTCAATTCCCACCGCGGTCGCCCCCGTTGATCCGCTCGCCAGGTTCAGCACGTTTGCCGTAGCCGCAAAAGGCTTCGCGTTGGAGGCATTGAAGCTGATTGCCTCAGTCCCGCCGCTTCCCAGCGCAACAAACAGCGTCGACACGCTCGACACCGCAGACGTCAGCGCCATCTTGCCAGGTGTCGCCGCGTTCAGCGATGCGGTGACATACGACCCCGTAGCCTCGCCCGTCGTCGGGCTAATCGGCAGCGCATCCAGCTCCGACGACCCCTTGTTGGCAATAATCAGCCACGAACTCGTCGAGTCAATCACCATCGCCTCAGGCTGCGTCGGGCCCAGGTACACCACCGTATTGTTGTTGCTTTCCGTCAGAGTTCCGTCACTGCCAATGGTGTACAGGAAGACCCCCGTCGTCGTGCCCACAAACAGGAACCCATTATTCGGCGCCACCACGACACTGGTCGGCACCGCTGGCAGCGTAATCGGCGAGCCGGAAATCGTCGCCAGCACGCCCGAGGTCAGAGTGTATTCCGTCAGCGTCCCCCCCGTTGCCCCGGTGGTGATATTGGCCACATACGCATAGCTCGAGGAGCCCGAACCGCCACCCGACTTCACTGCCGTGAAAAACCCACTGCAACCGCTCAACCCCAGGCAGGCCAACAGGGGCAACAGCATCCAGCCGGACAGACTGCGGCGGGCATTCGGCATCATCAAACTCTCCTCAGCGGTGCAAGACTCGCGTCCTACACAGACTATCGTGTCCACCCGGGCGCGGCGCACCTGCACCACTGACGAATGGAATATGTCTATTAGACGCCCCCGCTCCCGCAAACGCTTGCCAACCCACACAGCACCGGGTCAGTACAGGTAAAATTCCTCCCATGCGACTTACTTCCTGCGCAATCCTTCTCTCCCTGGCCGCCGGGCTTGCCTCCGCCACTTTTGCCCCAGCCGCCCTCGCCCAATCCCCCGACAATGCCATCTGCGCCCCCTGCGTCCGCGCCGACGAGGCCTACCTCGCCTCCGACGAACTCCACGGCCGCGGCTCCGCCACCCGCGACGAACACCTCGCCGCCCAGTTCGCCGCCAGCCTCTTCCAATCCTTCGGCCTGGAACCCCTCCCCGCCGTCGCCCAGGAAGATGGCGGCTACATCCAGCGCGCCCCCATCCCCAAATTCAGTGACCGCATGAACGGCTACCTCCACAGCCAGGGCCTCGACCAGAACGTCCGCTCCGACACCTGGAACGCCATCGCCCTGCTCCGCGGCACCCAGGACGCCGGCACCGGCGCTCCCAGGGAGGTCATCCTGCTCACCGCCCATCTCGACCACCTCGGCATCGGCAACCCCGTCAATGGCGACAGCATCTTCAACGGTGCCGATGACGACGCCTCCGGCACCACCGCCGTCCTGGAGCTGGCCCGCGCCCTCTCCCACGGCCCCCGCCCCCGCCGCTCCATCCTCTTCGTCCTCTTCGGCTCAGAGGAGCTCGGCGGCTTCGGCAACCAGTACTTTCTCGACCACTCGCCCCTGCCGCTCGACAAAATCACGGCAAACCTGGAATTCGAAATGATGGGCCGCCCCGACCCGCTGCTCCCCAACCGCACCCTCTGGCTCACTGGCTATGAGCGCAGCAACCTGGGCGCAACCCTGGCCCAGCACGGCGCCGCCCTCTCCGCCGACCCACACCCCGACCAGCACTTCTTCCAGCGCTCCGACAACTACGCCCTCGCCAAGCGCGGCATCATCGCCCACACCGTCTCCAGCTACGGCCTTCACAAGGACTACCACCAGCCTTCCGACGACATTGCCCACCTCGACTTCGACTTCATGGTCCACTCCATTGCTTCCATGATCGGCCCTGTCCGCTGGCTCGCCGACTCCGACTTCCGCCCCGCCTGGAACCCCAACGGCAAACCGTAAAGGCGACCTGAAAACAATCCCCAAACGAAAAACGCCGGAGACCGCAGGCACCCATGCCCGTCTCCGGCGTTTCTTTCATTTGCGCTTTCCTAGGGCCTGTTCACACTACCTGAGTGATGGCGACGGGAGAGGAGTTTTCCCCAGTTCAAGAAGCGACGAGTGCGCTGTAACGAGTTACTGAAGCGAGGAGCGACGCAGAAATTGGGAAAACTGGCCCCGTCCCTGCGGGTTGCGGCGCAAATCGGGCCATACTTCGCTCTCACCCTCGGCGGTGGGGTCGCCACAGCTCTCGGGCTCGCTCTTGTCTGGCCCGATTCTCGCTCGCAACGCCATCCATCCAGGTA
>CAIVDV010000057.1 GCA_903904755.1 uncultured Acidobacteriaceae bacterium
CGCGAAGCGGCCTGAAAACAGGCTGTGGAAGTATGGAAATCGCAAAGAACGCGATTCCCACACTCCCACAGCCTCGACGACTACGGGGTTATCCCCTCAACCCCAGAGCATATGGGGTACGCATTCTGAGGGCAAGGTCATATATTCCCTATACTCAATCACCTGGAGCGATATACATGACAACGCTATCACTCGCTCATAGGACAAACAAAGGGGCGTGGATTAGTGTTGGCCCTTTCTATGATGTTCCATCGGAAACGGCGAAGACTCTTAAACCAGGTGCAACAGTCAATCTCGTTGAGGAGTTCTCTGATCCTTCCCTAGCAATTCTTGCAGACGCTCAGCCAGGCAAGCAGAGGGTCTTCCTGGCACTTCATGGTCAGAACAAACTCAAGATCCGCTATTTCTCTAAAGCGAGTGATTGGGAGAGGTGGTTGGAGGCTGAAAAGACGGGCAGAAAGAGAATGAATGGTGAGAGTCTCCCTTCCCTGGAGGTTGCATACTCGGCAGAATTTGACATCCCAATCACCGGCAAATGACGAAATCACCCGGCCCGACAGCAGAATGCCGCGCAAACAGGCGGGTAGCTAACCCTTAGCCCGAAAGCCAATTTGGATGTCCTGCAGCCTTCTTTCGGAAGGGTCGGACGCTCTGAGCCAACCGTTCACGCCCTTCTCTTTTTGCGGCACCTCAAACCGCCCCAATCCCCCAAATAGTTCGAAAATCGTCTGCCAGGGCCGACCATGAGTTTTCCAACCCTTTCAGCCGTTGGCTGGAGGGGTTTTGTGTTTTTGGGAATTTGCGGTACGTTGGTTGCAAGTATCAGCCTGCCCCATGACCGAAACCAACGCATCCCGCGCCGTCCAGCACGTCAACGTCTTCAGCGGACCGCATTTGATTGGGACCTGGAATCCGGCGGCGGGGAAGGTGTATTACGCCTACTCGGACTGGCTACCACCCCATGGACGAAGACCTGTCCATGGGGGCCCCGAGTTGGGGACGAAGCGGTACGAGGCCGACGGCTCGGGAACCTATGTCAACTCGTGGACCAGCCTGCCCTTTGGCGACAACGAGACGGCGCTCGGCACCGGCACGGATGCGACGGAGCACCACTTCACCGGCAAGGAGCATGACGCGGAAAGTGGGCTGGATTACTTCAAGGCGCGGTATTATCAGTCGCAGACGGGGCGGTGGTTGTTGCCCGACTGGAGCGAGACGCCGGTACCGGTGCCGTATGCCACCTTCACCAATCCCCAGTCGCTGAATTTGTATACGTATGTGGGGAATAACCCGGTGAATGCGGTAGATGCGGATGGGCATGCTTTTCAGAATGGTCAGGATGGCAGCAGTCGAACGGGTGAGGGTGTCACGCAGCCTCAAGCATGTGGGACGCAAAATGCCGACGCGGTTACCAGCAACAACAGCGTTTGCGTCGTCGTGCAGGATGGCACGACGACGCCAACCGCAAGTCCCAGCCAGGCGGCGGCGAACAACCAGGTGGCCCCACCGCAGGATCTCAGTGCGGATTCGAAGGAGCAGAAGGCAGAAAGGGCTGAGCAAGCCTTGGAAGGTACAGCAAATCTTCTTGACGCTTCTCTTCGTGCAAAAGCGCTTGGCGGTGCGGTTGCGGCCCTTTCTGAGGCTCCTCCTGCAGCGGCCGTCGTTGCCGTGTATGGGGTGGTCAGCATTTTCGGACAAACGATAACGGGAACAGCACAAATCACGGAGGCCTTTACAGGCAACAATTCAGGAGTCGCACACAAAGCGGAGCAAGTCGGGAATATTCTTTCGGGGCCGGCTGCTGGGCTCATAACCGCCGCTAAAACGCGCAATTTGAACAAAGCAGCGACGGCGGGCAACGTGGAGAGCCTCTACACGGCTGGCACTGGCCTCGTGGACAAGTCCATTCCATTCCTCCAAAGAGCCGTTGAATTCGGAATGAGTCTACTTGGGGTTCACTGATCTGAGGTTGTGTTTAAGCCTTAGGAGAGCATTCCCCGAAGTAACTATGCAAACTGCATTGAACGAAGATCAATGAGAAGGTGCCCTTTCATGCGCGGAATCAGAGGACTGTCAATTACGTTTTTCGCGATAATGACACTCGTCCTATTTGCCTTTCTTTTGGGCAAATTGACGATTACGGGAATGGCTTTCGCATACATGATACTAATGTGTCTTGGCGTGGTGGTTCTCGCTTTGAGCATTAAAAACCCTTCAAACGGTAGACGGATTCCTCCTCCAATCCCAAGACCATTTATGTTGACGAGGGCCAGACTCAGCACGCCCTTTCTCAAAGCCATAATAATTCTAAGTATCGGTACACTTGTATTTGGAATCTGGTCAAGCCACGATTTGCCTCTTTTGCCGCGCGCAACTGGCATTACGGCAAATGTCTGCATCACGGCCGCATTTATCATCGCTCTGCGAAAATCCAAGCGAGAGTCGCAGAAGTAGGCGAGTTGAATGCCAAACAGGCGGGTGGCGCACCCTTCACTCGAAAGCCAATCTGAGCGTCCAACCCCTCCTTGTTCTGGATGGGTTGGACGAGCCAAGGCCAACGCCGTCCTCAGTGCTTGCACCTCGCCGCTCAGGCCTCAAGCCTCTCCACCCACAATAGAAGTTCGAAAATCGTCCGCTAGCAGTTTTACCGAACCCTTTCAGCCGTTGGCTGGAGGGGTTTTGTGTTTTTGCGGCTGCCCCGGACCGGCATTTCAGGCCAATCACCGCGCAACGCTCTTGCAGCCCGCTCTCCCATCGATGGCCTGAGCACCCGCCTCAGTGCCGGGGCGTGGTTGCCAGCAGTTTGAGATCGATGGCGGCGGCCATGGCGGCATACCCTGCATCGTTGGGGTGCAGGTGGTCGCCGGAATCGTATGCGGGCGAGAGTTGCGTGGGGTGGCTGGGGTTGCGCAGTGCCAGGTCAAAATCGACGACGCCGTCGAAATTTGCGCCGCTGCGAATCCAGCGGTTCAGGGCCTGGCGTGTGGCCTCGCCCGTGGGCGAGTAGTAGGGCTCGCCGGAGTTCTCGAAGGGTGTCAGGGTTGCGCCGAGGATGCGGATTCCTTTGGCGTGGGCGCGCTCAATCAACTGGGCGAGCGCGGCGATGAGGTCTGCCGCGCCAACGGACTCTGCCGGGGTATGGAAGATGCTGGGCAGGCCGATGTCGTTGATGCCCTCAAGCGCGATGACGTGCGTAACGCCGGGTTGGGCGAGGACGTCGCGATCGAAGCGGGCCAGCGCGTTGGGGCCGATGACGTCATGCAGCAGTCGATTGCCGCTGATGCCCTGGTTGAGCACTGCCATTGCCGGGTGGGAGCCGGGCCCGGAGATGCGCCGCGCCAGGTCGTCGGGCCAGCGATGGAAGGCGTCGGGCGTGGAGGCGTAGCCGTCGGTAATGGAGTCGCCGAGGGCGACCACGGCCCCTGTGCTGCCGGGCGCGGTAACCTCAATGCCGGCAAGCAGATAGAGCGAAGTGGAGGTTGCGGCACCGGGCAGCGACGGCGCGGCGGTAGCATCGCCTGCGGCCGAGAGATAGGTGGTTTGCGTGCCCAACTGGTGCCAGGTGAGCGGCCCGGTTGCCTGCGGCAGATAGATGCTGACGGCCAGGGTTGCGAACGGGGTAACGTCCATGGCAACGGGGTCGCTGAGCATGGGTGCGCCGACCGGGATGACTACGGAGGGGCTGCCGTGGAAGGTGAGCGCGTGGTCTGACCCGGGCACGATGGCGGAGCCGCCGGCAGAAAGCGCGAGATGGACCGGACCAACAGCCAGCGGCGCTGCGCCATAGGCATTGGAGAGGCGCACACGCACACGCTGGCCGCCGATGCTGACGTGCGCCGTTTCGCGGATTGTCTGGTTGGCAAAGCCGGTGTTTTGCCCGTCGGGCAGTGCGTTGGCGGGCATGGGGCTCATCGTCCAGGTGGCAACCCAATGGTCTTCGGGAATGGTCTGCGCCGGGGATGTGCGCGCAGCAATCAGGCCCATGGCGGCCGATGTAACAAGAAGGATGCCAGCCCGCAGACGCCGCATTTTGGTTGTGCTCATGGGTGAACCCATTCCTTCGCCAGGCAGCATTTGGCCGCAGCCGGCCAGGTGCCTGACACCGGATTTGAGATGCTGCGAACAAGAATACGGCCTTGCGGGAAGGCTCGTCGCCGGGAAGAGTTGCTTCTGTCCTGCGATGCACTTCCTCCTCAAATGCCGAATTGGATGACTTGGGCAACTCAATCCGGCTAGAATCGTGATTCAAATCCCTGAGGCGAGCCCCCGGATGGAGAACAACGGATGACAGCCGTACTGGAAACCATCGACATTGTTTTGCCTGTGCATAATGAGGGCGCGTCCATTGGTGCCACCCTGCGCGAGTTCCATCGGGTGGTGATGCTGGAGGGCGGCCAGCCAATCCGCTTTGTGGTGTGCGAAGACGGTTCGAGCGACGACACGGTGCCGGTTCTGCAGGCGCTGACCAGAGAACTGCCGCTGAAGCTGATTTCAGACCCTGTGCGGAAGGGCTACTCGCGCGCCGTGATTGATGGCTTCCTGGGCACCGATTCAAGCTGGGTGGGATTCATTGACTCGGACGGGCAATGTGACCCGGCGGATATGCTGCGACTGGCAGCGCTGCGAACCGAGGGCGTGGACTTTGTGATGGGCTGGCGGAATCCGCGCCGGGACGTGTGGATTCGCAAGGCGATGTCGGGTGCCTTCGGCATTGTCTACCGGATGTTTTTCGGTGTGACGGCGAAGGACCCATCGTGCCCGTATCTGCTGATAAGCCGGGCTGGGCTGGAGAAGATTCTGGGCGGCAACGTGGGCATTCTGAAGCAGGGTTTCTGGTGGGAGTTTCTGGCGCGGGCGGTGGCGGCCCGGCTGCGCATTGTGGAGACGCCGGTGCGGCATCGCCCACGCGCCGCCGGGGAGACCCAGGTTTACCGGCCGACAAAAGTGCCCCGGATTGCCGCCGAGCACTTGATCGGCCTGGTCCACCTGCGACGGGAACTCGATGGCCGCAAGTAGCGCAGGCTGGCGGAAGGTGCTGGCGGGGCTATGGTTTGCCTTGTGCGCGGCGGTGGCTGCTGCGGCCCATCTGGCGGCTGCGCTGGGCGGTTACTTTTCCATGGGCCCGCTGGTGCGCCCGCTGGACTTTGACTATCCGCTGCGCATGCTGGAAGTGATCTACGCGGCGCGCGGGCTTACCCCCTATCGCGACTTCGGATTTGTCTATCCGCCGGGGCAGGTGTGGCTGTATGGCAAGGTGCTTGGGCTGCAGCAACCGGGCTCAGTCACCGCTGCCATTGCCGTCGCAAGCCTGCTGCTGTGGGCTGGGTGCGCGTGGCAGTTGGCGCGGCTTGTGCCTGCCGCGTGGCGCTGGTTCGTGGCTGGAGCGGTTTTGCTTGTGATGGGGGGCGCGGCGCCATTCCTGTGGGGATACGTGCCGCTCACCGAGCCCATTCCGCTGCTGGCACTTGCCACGCTGCTGGTATTTGCTGAGGTTGAGAGCGGCCCAAACCGGGCCAGGCTGGCGGCCCTCGCTGCCGTTGCGGCTGTGGAAGCGCTGCTGCGCTGGGACTGGATTCTGCTGTTTGTGTGCCTGCAGGCAGGGTTGGCCGGGGTGCTGTGGCTGCCGGGCCGGTGGCTGGATGCGGCCGGGCCGATGCGGATTGGCGCGGCACGGCTGGTTCGCGCTGCCGGGGCTGCCATTGCCGGAATGACCATCGCCATGGCTGCCATTGCCGCGGTTGCGCTGGCTACGGGCAGTTGGGACAGCGCGCGGTTCTTCATCTTTTACCTGCCGCTGCATATCTCCGGCTATCGGCACCTGCCGCTGGCGGCGGGGGCAGCACTGCCGTGGCTGTTGACGGCGTCTCTGATGGCCGTTGTTGCCGTAACACTGGCTGCGGCTTCTGCCTGCAGCACCAACCGCCAGGGCTTCGTCCCTTTCCTGAAGGCCGGGGTGCTGATTGCGCCGTGCCTCGCTCTGGTTCCCTACGCCATGGGCCGTGCAGACTCAGACCACTTCCTGCCGCTCTCAATGATGGGGATGGTGGCTCTGCTGGCTGCGTTTGCGCTGCGCCCTGGCCGCGGAGTGCGGGCGCTGCTGCTGGTGGTGCTGGCCATCAATGCCACCCCGGCCCTGACGGGACTCATCAGCCTGGCGCCGGTGGCAGGCATCCAGCCCCCGGACCGGGAACTGAGCCGGCTTCACCAGGCGACAGAAGCCTGCACCCGGCTGTTTCCCGAGGATGCTCGTTCCCTGTTTGTGGGCCAATCCTCGTACGACCACTTCCTCATCAACACACCCGGCTTTTACCTGATGCGGCCTGACCTGCAACCGGCGACACCGTTCCTCAGCGATGAGCCGGGCGCGCAGAATACCTGCGAACTGGGATCGCGGGTGGCCGCTGATTTGGCGAAGGCTCCGCGGCCGACCGTGCTGGTGCTGGACACTGCCACGCAAGGGTGGGAGGCGAACCTGACCCGCACCATGACCAACTGCGGGCGAGTGGAAGCCGCGATTGCCGCAATGCACGCGCAGGCCCTGGGCAGTTGCCAGGTGCCGTACGACTACGTTCCAACGGCGAAAAAGCGCAACTTTGAGGTCTTGGTGGCGCGCTGATTTTTTCTGGAGAATTTGCCGGCTCAGGCCGCTTCAGGCAACTGCGGCGCGGTCCTGGTGATTCTGCGGTACTCCAGCAGCATGGTCACACGCCAGCGAACAATCATCCCGAAGGCCAGGATGAAGAAGAGTCCCCCCGACTGTTCCACGGTAAGCACGGTATCCAGATACCCGCGAGCCGCAATGCGGATGACGGCAAGGACAATCAGCACCAGGAAAAATGCGTTGGAGCGCTGCATCATCACGGAGTCGCCGACAATGGTGAGTTTTGAGGTGCGCAGAATGGGGTAAGCCAGCAGCAGCGCACCCACCAGGAACGCAGCAACTGCCCACAGCAGCGGGATGCGGAACATGGGCGCGATAAACATGCAAAAGCCGGTCGCCATGCCCAGCGGGGGGATGATGATTTTGCGGATGGTGACGGCGGTGCGCCCCTCGCGAATGCGCCATGCCATGACGGCAAAAAAGCCGGCAATCGAGCTCAAAATCGACATTCCAGGAGGAATCAGCACGGTTCAGCCCTTCGCTTGGGAGTATTGGCACGCTAGCTCGCCAACTGTATTTTATCAGGGGGCGGAGTTTCGCCAATTGGGCAGAGCCGACGGGTTTTACGCTGTCGGAAGAGGGGCAATAAAGCGGTGGCTGCAGGCACGGGGCAAAGCGGGTGGAATGGGCGTGGCGCGGCTGAATAAATCGGTTTATTATGGAAACCGCCCGCAACTCTCCCTTTTCTGAAAGGCCCTGACCATGAAGCGATTCCTCCTGCTTGCCGTGCTGGCTTCAGCCTGCTGCTGTGCCGCCCAGCCCACTCCGGGTACTGCGACGAGTGCCGTTGCCGCCAAGCCCCTGCCCTTTGTCAGCCCCATCTTTGGCGACAACATGGTTCTACAGCGTGGCAAGCCGGGCACGATTTGGGGATGGTCTGAGCCGGGCGACCGAATCACGGTCCAGCTTGAGCAGAAGTCCGCAGTTGCCACAGCAGGGCCAGACCATCGCTGGCAGGCCACGATCGATTTGCCTCCGGCTGGAGGACCCTACACGGTGCGCATCACCGGCCGGCAGACGGCGGAGCTGAAGAATGTCCTGGTGGGGGATGTCTGGCTCTGCGGCGGGCAATCGAATATGCAACTTACCCTGGACCGTGCGCAGAATGGCGCCGAGGAGGTGAAGGCCGCCTACCAGCCGGAAATCCGATTCTTCAGCGTCGTGGGCCATGCCGCGTACCACCGGACGGAAGTGGTGGAGGGAAGCTGGAAGGCGGTTACGCCGGAAACCGCCGGCACCGTCTCCGCCGTCGGCTACTACTTTGCGCGCAGGGTTCAGCAGGAGACGCATATTCCCATTGGGCTCATTGTGGACGCCCTGGGTGGCACCCCGGCTGAGGCCTGGACCAGCGCCGCCGCGCTGCGTCCGATCCATGACTTTGACGTGCCGCTGGCTGAGCTGGAGAAGCTGACTGCTGCAAGCGCGCCCGAATACGGCAACTACGTGATGCACTGGTACGACGAGTTTGACCGCGGGCTGAAGGCGGGCTGGCAAGCACCGGGGCTCGATGACTCCGCCTGGAAGCCGGTGACAATCCCTGGCGGCTTCGGGGAACTTGGCGTTCCCGAGACACCGGCAATCGCGTGGTTCCGCCGGGATGTGGTGCTTCCCGATCCCCTTCCGGCTGGAATTTCGCTGCTTTTCCTGGGGTCGATTGAGCGCATGGATACGGCCTGGGTGAACGGGACGCAGGTTGGCGCCAGCGCCTGGGTCGAGAATCCGAGGGTCTATTTCCTGCCGAACGGCGTGCTGAAGCCGGGCCATAACACGGTGGTGCTGCGGGTGCTGAAGACCAAACCGGATGGCGGATTCCTGGGCAAGCCGGAAGAGCTGCACTTGCTGCTTGGGGACAAGACGACGATTCCGCTGGCCGGTGAGTGGAAGGCACAACTGAGTCTGGACGCCAAGCCGCCGCAGTCGCTGCCGATTGGCTATGAGAACTGGCCCGTAATGCCGACGGTGCTGTATGAGGGGATGCTGCGTCCGCTTGCGCCGCTTTCGATTGCAGGGGCCTTGTGGTACCAGGGCGAGCAGAACTCTGAGCGTGGCTGGCACTATCGCAAGGTGCTGCCCGCAATGATTGCCGACTGGCGCAGGCTCTTCGCGCAGGGCGATTTCCCGTTCTATATCGCGGGTCTGCCCGCCTTCAAGCATCGCAGCAGTGAGCCCGTTGCGGGCGATCCCTGGGCAGAGACGCGCGAGTCGCAGGCGGTTGCGGCCGCTTCCGTTCCCAACTCCTGCCTGGCCGTCACCATCGATACGGGCGAGGCCGACAACATTCACCCGAAGGAAAAGCTGCCCGTGGGCGAGCGCCTTGCCCGCTGCGCGCTGGCCGGATACTACGGCAAACCGGTGTTGACTTCAGGCCCGACCGTAGCTTCCGTTGAGCGGCTTCCAGGCGAGATCCGCATTCACTTTGCCCATGCCGACGGCGGGCTGGCGGTGCATGGCGAGCGGCTTGCGGAGTTCTCCGTTGCGGGAGAGGACCATGTGTGGCACTGGGCCGAGGCACGGATTGAGGGCGATACGGTTGTGGTCTCCAGCAAGGACGTGCCAGCGCCGAAGGAGGCGCGATACGCCTGGCAGTCGAATCCGGTAGCCACACTGTTCAACGGCGCAGGCCTGCCGGCCGGGCCGTTCCGGACAGACAACTGGCCAACGATGACGGAGAGCCAGCGGCCGTATTGACCTTGTGTGGGTGCGTTTCTGGATTGGGTGATTTTCGGAGCGCGAAGAAGTTGAGGCTCGCGGAAGAACATTGGCGTCCCCGACGGGATTTGAACCCGTGTTATCGCCGTGAAAGGGCGGTGTCCTGGGCCGGGCTAGACGACGGGGACGCGGTTCGCTTCACCGGGTGGCCCCGGGATGCGCGCACTTTTTTGAGACTATCAACTTCAGAGGCGGCTGTCAAAGTTGGCGGCGGCCCAACGGGCGGGCCGGGCACGGACTGGAACGGGCGAAAGGCGGCGGCTGACCCGGAAAATCCTGCCTCAACACGGCCGGAAGAGGCGTCGCGATGCGGGCCGATGCACGGTAAACTGGTCACTGTGACTCAACGTTTTCGCTATCTCGATACGCTCACCATCGGCTTTGTGGTGGTTCTGCTGGTTTCAAACCTGATTGGGCCCAAGGTCTGCCAGGTGGGCCCGCTGATTATTTCGGGGGCGGAGCTGCTGTTCCCCATCACCTATATCTGCGGGGACATTTTTACTGAGGTATATGGGTATGCGGCGAGCCGGCGGGCAATTTGGCTGGGGTTTGGCGGCATGGCGCTGCTGACGCTGATGGGACAGTTTGCCGTGTGGCTGCCGCCGGCGCCGGGCTGGCACGACCAGGAAGCCTTTGCCACCGTCTTCGGGCTGGTGCCGCGTTTTGCCATCGCCAGCCTGATTGCCTACTGGGCAGGCGAGTTTACCAACAGCTACACGCTGGCCAAGCTGAAGCTGTGGACCGGCGGCAAACACCTGTGGACGCGGACCATTGGCTCCACAATCACGGGCCAGTTTGTGGATACCGTCGTTATCATCGTGATTGCCTACTGGGGCCAAATCCCCGCGTCCAAAATCCCCGTCATGGTCGCTTCCGCCTACGGCATCAAGGTGGCGTATGAGACGCTGGCCACCCCGCTCACCTATGTGGTGGTGCGGCGGCTGAAGGCGGCCGAGGGCGTGGATACCTTTGACCGGGGAACGAATTTCACCCCGTTTGCGTTCTAGTAGCGACATTTGCGGGCTGGGGTGGGGCAAATTGTATCCTCACGCCGCCCGCGTACATCCAAATACAGCAAGCAATGGGCGGGTAACGTTCGCGGAGTAGAATCGCTAAAGTCCCAGATGAGCGATCTGCCACCACGCGGGCCCGCTTTTACAGCCGGTTTCGCAGGACGCGCGTTCCGCTCCCGTTCCCTCTCCGCGATAGAGGGGGAATAATTCGACTTCAAGGTGAGGTAGTTCGTTGAAACGTCTTCTTCCCGCATTTTTTGTAGCGGCCGTGATGCTGACCGGCATTGCCGGCTGCAAGAAGCAGGCTGCTGAAGCTGCTCCCGCCGCCGGTATGCAGGCCATGCCCGTAGCTGTTTCGGTGATCGCCGAGCAGCCCGTGGAACAGAGCACTGACTACGTTGCCACCATCAAGAGCCGCCGCTCGGTAACGCTGATGCCGCAGGTGGATGGCACCATCACGCAGATTCTGGTGCACTCGGGCGACCATGTGCGGGCCGGGCAAACGGTGATCACGATTGACCCGCGCCGCCAGCAGGCCACCGTGGATGCCCAGGCCGCGACGGAAATGCAGAAGAAGTCGCTGTACGACTACAACGTGCTGCAGGTGGAGCGCCAGCGCAAGCTGTTTGAGGCCGGCATTGTCAGCCGCGACGCGCTGGACCAGGCCGAGCAGGCCTTCCGCAACACCAAGGCCGACTGGGATGCCGCGATTGCCACCCGCAAATCGCTGGAAGAGCAGTTGGCTTACTACAAGATTCAGGCGCCCTTTGACGGCATTATCGGCGACGTTCCGGTGCACGTGGGCGACTATGCCACCCCGGCCACGGCACTCACCACTCTGGACGAGAACAAGGATCTGGAAGCCTACATTTATGTGCCCACCGAGCGCAGCGCGGATGTGCACAACGGGATGACGGTTCGCCTGCTGGACACCAACGGCAAGGTGCTGGAAACCACCGCAGTGGACTTCCTCTCCTCTCAGGTGGACAACAACCTGCAGGGCATTCTGCTGAAGGCTCCGGTACATGCGGCCAACGACGCGCTGCGCACCTCGCAGATTGTGAATGCGCGCCTGACGTGGCGGACTCAGTCGCAGCCGGTGATTCCGATTCTTGCGGTGGTGCGGCAGGGCGGGCAGCCCTTTGTCTTTGTCGCCGCGCAGCAGCCTGACGGCCACTTTGCCGCGCAGCAGACCTCGGTGACGCTGGGCGAGACGGTGGGCAACGGGTATGCGGCCACCAGCGGCATCAAGGCCGGCGACAAGGTCATCACCTCGCGCACGCAGTACCTGGTAGACAAGATGCCCATTGTTCCGATGGGCTAGCATTCGGTTCGGCCGGACTCCGCAAACCTGCGGCGCCGGCCATGCACTTGCCTCAGCCCGCTGCCGGCAGCAAGCCACCCGCGCAGCCCGGCTTCTCAGGAAGGAAGATTCGCCTTGTTTGTCAATTTCTTTATCCACCGCCCGGTCTTTGCCACGGTCTCTGCGCTGCTGATTATTCTGGCCGGCGCAATCTGCATCCCCACGCTTCCCATTGCGTTGTATCCGCAACTGGCTCCGCCGCAGGTCATGGTAACGGGCGTGTACGTAGGCGCCGATGCCGAGACGGTGGAGAAGGCTGTTACGCTTCCGCTGGAAGAAGCCATCAACGGCGTGCAGGGGATGCACTACATCAGCTCCTCCAGCACCAACAGTGGTGTGAGTTCGATTACGATTACCTTTGAAACCGGCTACGACCTGGACATTGCCGCGGTAGACGTGCAGAACCGCGTTGCCTCAGTCTCTGGCCGCCTGCCTGCCATGGTGAATGCCGCCGGCATCAGCATCACCAAGGCCAACAGCAACTTCGTCTTCGGCGCGGGCTTCTACGACACCAGCGGCCGCTACACCAACGAGTTCATGTCGAATTATCTCGACGTCTACGTGAAGGACGCGCTGAAGCGCGTCCCGGGTGTGGGAGATGTGGAGATCTTTGGAGAGCGCAAGTACGCGATGCGCGTTTGGCTTGACCCCTCTCGCCTGGCAGCGCACAGCATTACCGCCTCCGACGTGCTGGGTGCCCTGGCCGAACAGAACGTTGAGATCCCCGCAGGTCAGTTGGGCCAGCCGCCTTCTGACAAGAACCAGAACTACCAGGTTGCCATCCGCGTGAAGGGCCGCCTGACCGACGCCAACCAGTTCAACGAAATCATCGTCAAAAGCAACGCGCAGGGCATCGTCCACCTGAAGGATGTGGGCCACGCCGATGTTGGCGCAGAGAGCTACAGCTCAAACCTGAAGTACAACGGCATGAACGCAGTTGGAATCGGCGTGCAGCAGTTGTCGAATGCAAACGCGCTGGAAGTGGACCGCGCAGCCAAGGCGATGCTGGAGAAGCTCTCAAAGAACTTCCCGCCGGGAATCAAGTACCAGGTTGCGTTTGACTCGACCACCGTTGTGGGCGACAGCATCCGCGAAGTGCTGGTTACCCTGGGCGAAGCAATCGCCATCGTCATCGTGGTCATCTTCCTCTTCCTGCTGGACTGGCGCGCCACCATCATCCCGGCCGTCACCATCCCGGTTTCGCTCATCGGCACCTTTGCCTTCATCAAGCTCTTTGGCTTCAGCATCAACTCGCTGACGCTGTTCGGTATCACCCTGGCGACAGGCCTGGTGGTGGACGACGCAATCGTCGTCATTGAGAACGTGCAGCGCCACATTGCTGCGGACCACTCGAATCCGCATGAGGCCACCTCCACGGCCATGGGCGAAGTGACGAGCGCGGTTATCGCCACCTCGCTGGTGCTGATTGCCGTGTTTATCCCGGTCAGCTTCTTCCCCGGCACCACGGGCGTGCTGTATCGGCAGTTCTCGCTGACAATTGCCTTCTCCATCGCGATTTCGGCGTTCAACGCGTTGACGCTTTCGCCCGCACTGGCCGCGATGTTCCTGCGCGGAGAAGAGGCCAAGTTCCACCAGCTTGACCACCTCGGCATTCCGCCGCTGGCCCGCGCCTACTCGGCCTTTGCCCATGGGGTGGATGACCTGCTGATCTGGATTGCCCGCAGCTATGCACGCATCATTCACTTCGCGCTGGGTATGCGCTATGTGCTGCTGCTGCTGTTCTTTGCGGGCCTGGGCGCCACGGTGTGGATGTACCGCTCAGTACCCACCGCCTTCCTGCCGCAGGAGGATCAAGGCTTCCTGATGGTGATTATCCAGGCACCGCCGGGAGCTTCGCTTTCCGATACGACTGCTATCTCGGATCGAGCCCAGCTTGTTCTCAAGGATGAGCCGGACATTCAGGCTGCATTCTGCGTAACCGGCTTCAGTTTCTCCGGTGCCTCGCCGAATGCCGGCATGATTTTTGTGAATCTGCGGCCGGAGGACGAGCGCAAGGGCCCCGGCCACTCCGCTGCAGAGATCACCGCGCGGCTGACGCCGAAGCTCTTCATGGTTCCCGGTGGTACGGTGTCGATGTTCCAGCCGCCGGCGGTGCAGGGGCTGGGCACCTTTGGTGGTTTCCAGTACCTGCTGCAGGACTCCGGCCAGAACTCGCTCTATGACATGGACCGCGTGGCGCATACCATCGTGGGCGCCAGCCGCCAGAGCAAGCAGTTGACCAACCTCTTCACCAGCTTCTCTGCCGCCGACCCGCAACTGCTGGTCAACATCGACCGCGAGAAGGCCAAGGCGATGGGCGTCAGCCTGAACGAGATTTCCTCCACGCTCAACGTCTTCATGGGCTCGGAGTACGTGAACGACTTTGACTACAACAACCGCACCTATCGTGTGTATGTGCAGGCCGATGAGCCGTTCCGCATGACCGAGCGCGATCTGCACTCCTTCTATGTGCGTTCGGCCACCACCAACCAGATGATTCCCATCGACAACCTGGTCACAGTCAAGGGTTCGGCCGGGCCCCAGGTCATCTCGCACTACAACCTCTTCCGCTCCGTGGAAATTGACGGTTCGCCTGCACCCGGGGTGAGTTCGAGCGAAGGCATTGCCGCGATGGAAAAGCTGGGCAACAGCCTGATGATGCCTGGCATGCAGTACAGTTGGACGGGCATCACCGAGGAAGAAATCGAGTCTTCCGGCAAGGCCATCATCATTTTTGCACTGGGCATTCTGGTGGTGTACCTCACGCTCTCGGCGCAGTATGAAAGCTTTGCGCTGCCCTTCATCATTCTGCTGTCGGTTCCAATGGCGGTGCTGGGTGCGCTGGGTGCTGTCTCAGCCCGCGGCCTGGCCGACGATGTCTACTGCCAGATCGGACTGGTGATGCTGATTGGCCTTTCCGCGAAGAACGCGATTCTTATCGTGGAGTTTGCCGAGCAGTTGCGCGCCAAGGGCCGGTCGATTGCCGAGGCCGCGATTGAGGCTGCCGAGCTTCGTCTGCGGCCGATTCTGATGACATCGTTCGCCTTTATCCTGGGCGTGCTGCCGCTGGTCTTTGCCACCGGCGCGGGCGCGCTGGGTCGCCACTCCGTGGGCACCACGATTGTCGGCGGCATGCTGCTCTCAACCGTGCTGAACCTCATCTTTATCCCGGTGCTGTACGTGATTCTGTCGGGCCTGCTGGCCGGCATGAAGGGCAAGCCCCGCGCGGCCGCCGCCGAGCACACCGCATAACAAACCGGACGCGAAACAAAGCAATGGCGCTGCGGGGATGCTCTCCCGCAGCGCCATTTCTTTTGCTGGGCACAGGCGCGGCTACTGCCCAGCCTTCACCACATTGACCAGCGGTTGGCCGGCGAGCAGGCGGCGAACCTGGTCTGCCGCGATGCGCACGCTGCGCGGGCTGAACTCAGGCGTGGAGCCGGCCACATGCGGAGTCAGCAGCAGGTTGGGGCACTGCCACAGGGGATGCTCGGGGGGCAGCGGCTCAGGGTCTGTCACGTCCACGGCGGCGCGGATGCGGCCAGAGTGCAGCGCCGCGACCAAATCGCCGGTGACGACAATCGGCCCGCGCGCTGCGTTGACCACCAGCGCACCCTGGGGCAGCAGGGCAAGCTGGCGCTCGCCGATAAGGCCGTGGGAATCTGGCGTAAGCGGCAGGATGAGCACCAGAATCTCAGCCTCAGGCAGCAGCGCATCCAACTCTGAAATCGCGTGAACCGGCGCGCCGTTGGCCGCGGTACGAGCGCTGCGGGCCACGCGGGTCAGGTGCACTCCAAAGGCGGTGAGCAGGCCCTCGATGGTCTTGCCTATTTCGCCGTAGCCCACCAGCAGCACGCGCTTGCCGTGCAGCTCTTCCTGCAGGACAGGCGGAAACTGCGGGCGGTCATCCTTGTGGATGGCGGCGTAGTGGTCACTGGCGGCGGCGCGGCCTTTCCAGTCTGCATGCAGCTGCAGACCGGCGTAAAAGGGGATGTACTTGAGAACAGAGAGGATGGCCGTTACCGTCCACTCTGCGGTGGAGATGTTGTGCGCTCCGGCGGCGTTGCACACGGTCACCTCAGGGCCCACCAGGGGGAGAATCCACTCCGTGCCGGCCATCAGCGATTGCACGGTTTTGACGCCGCGAAGGAAGGGCCACACCCGCTGGCCCAGTTGCGGCGCCGGCGGGGGAATCCAGAAGTCGATCTCGATCTGTTCTTCGGGCCGGGAGGTGATGGGTACCATCTCCACTTCCGGCGGAAACTGCGCCAGCAACTCCGGCGCAAGATGGTTTGGATAGCCGACACGCAACATAATCGCAGCACTCCCCTTCTGCTCCATCCTAAACGGCGCGCCCAGGCTGCGCCGCCTCCCACCATGTGAAGACGAATCACTCCGGAATGGTTATCCGTCACCGACATCGTGTTACGCCCCGGCGATAATGGTTCCAGCAATTGCTCCGGCGCAACTGCCCGGGAGAGAGTGCTTATGAAGATAGCCGCCCGCAAAACCTGGTCGAACCAAACCCTGAGCGCGCGCCTGCATGTAGACGGCACGCACCAGCCGGGCTGGCTGAACCAGGAGAAGCGCCGCCTGCTGCTGCTGGCCGCCAAAACCACCTTTGCCGCCGCGCTCTGCTACTGGATTGCAAACCTCATCGGTATGAAGGACGGCTACTGGGGCTCCATCACCGCGATTATCGTGATGCAGTCGAACGTGGGCTCAACCATTACCGCCTCGCGCGACCGGCTGATAGGCACGCTGATCGGCGCCAGCTTTGGCGCGGTTTTCTCGCTGCTGGGCGACGGGCTGGGCCCCTACATTCTCGCCGTCATCGTTGCCATGTCCGCCTGCAGCCTGCTGGGGCTGAAAAACAGCTCGCGTCTGGCCGGTGTGACGGTAAGCATTCTCATGCTGGTACACCACGGCGGCTCCAGTTGGATATTGCCCATGCATCGCGTCCTCGAAGTGCTTTTGGGGATTCTGGTGGCGCTGGCCGTCTCCACGCTGGTCTTCCCTTCCCGCGCGCGAACCCGCCTGCGCGACTCGCTGGCACAGCAGTATCTGCTGATGGGCGAGCTCTTTGCCGCGGTCATGCAGGGCTTCCGCGGAGTGCCGGCGAACAACCTGGACAAGCTGCGGGCCGATGTTGCGGCCAGTGCGGCGGCCAATACGCAACTGCTCTCTGCCGCGCGCAACGAGCCCACCAGCGGGCGGGAATCGCTGGAAGGCCTCTCGCTCCTCTACCAGTTCGGCGCGTCGCTTGAGGATGCGCTGCACGCCATTGAGCTGAGCGTGCGGGGCAGCGATCGCGACCTCTTCGCCGCGCACCTTGAGCCGGAGCTGGAGAAGCTGGCGCTGGATATCCACTCTGGCTTTCAGCACGTGGCCGGGTGCATCCACAAGTGGGATTTCCGCCAGGAGCCGCCGAAGTTCCGGCTGGAAGATGACATTGCCCACCTGGAGATGCGCATGGCAGAGCTGCGGCCTGCCGGGCTGGGGCTGGAGTTTCCGCAGACGGAAATCCTGCGCGCCTATGCGCTGCAACTGCACCTGAAGCACCTGGCGCGGCTGCTGCGGGCCAGCCGGGTAGAGACCAACCAGACGGTTGCCACTGCCGGGGCGGGCAACCGGGAGTAAGGGGTTTGAGCCAAAAAGAAAGGGCCGGCAGGGGAATCCCCGCCGGCCTTTGGTTTGTTGCAAGATTACGCGAAGAACTTCTTCAGCGCTTCCACCGCGGCTTCGATCTCTTCCACGCTGATGGCGTAGCCAAAGCGCAGATGGCCTTCGCCCTGTGCCCCGAAGACCGACCCGGGGATGGTGGCGATGTGCGCCTGCTCCAGCAGGATTCCGGCGGCTACCTTGCTGTCTTTGTGGATCTTCTCCACGTTGGGGAAGGCGTAGAAGGCGCCGGCGGGCGGGTCGCAGTCCAGGCCGACAGCGTTCAGCCCGGCCACCAGCAGGTCGCGGCGCTTGCGGTACTCTTCGCGGCGCATCGCCAGCTCGCTCTCCGGGGTCTTCAGCGCTTCCACCATGGCGTACTGCACCGGGGTGGTCACGCCGTTGGTGGAGTAGAGGACAATCTTGCGCAGCGCGGTCATAAACGGTTCCCCGGCGACGGCATAGCCACCGCGCCAGCCGGTCATGGCGTAGCTCTTCGAGAAGGTGAAGCAGGTGATGGTGCGCTCGGCCATGCCGGGCAAGGAGGCGATGGAGAAGTGATCGCCGTCGTAGACCAGGTCTTCATAGGCCTCGTCGGCCACCACAACCAGGTCGCGGTCGATGGCAAAGCGGGCCACTTCCTCAGCCTCCGCGCGGGTAAAGACCAGCCCCGAGGGATTCTGCGGCGTGTTGTAGTAGATGCAGCGCGTCTGCGGCGTGGCAAAGGTGGCCAGCGTCTCGTAGATGCCGTTCCGGCGCGCCATGGAGGTGGGCACCAGCAGCGGACGCCCCTCGGCTCCGCGGATGAGGTCGCCGATGGGGGTCCAGTAGGGCGAGAACAACAGCGCGTCGTCGCCGGGGTTCAGGATGCACTGGAATGCGGCATAGAGCGCCTGCGAACCGCCCACGGTGGCAATGACCTGATCGACCGTGGTGGGGATGCCGTTCTTCGCTGTGACCTTGGCGGCCAGCGCCTCGCGCAGCGGAGCAATGCCGCTGGAGGGCGCGTAATGGGTCTGGTTGGCCTTCAGCGCGGCCGTCATCGCATCCTTGATGTTGTCGGGGGTCTCAAAATAAGGCTCGCCGCCGTGCAGGGGATAGACCTGCTTGCCTTCCGCCTTCAGCGCCATCACCTTGTTGCGAATCTGCACAATGTCAGAGAAACCCACTTCGTCCAGCCGCTTCGCCACGCGAAGCCCAACCCGTCCGCTCATGATTCCTTGCTCCTCCCGTAAATATCTGAATGTTTTGCTGTATCCAATCAAGGATAACGGATGGGAAATGAGGAAGTGGTGGGGGATGGGGGAAATCATGCGGCGTCAAAACGCGATTCACCACCCGGCATGGTCCATTCCCCGTGGCTGATCCGTAACTGATCTCTGAGAGCTGATCTCTGTCACACCGCCAGCAAATTGGTATAAACGGCCATGCCGGCGACGGCGTCGATGCCTAGTTCGGCGAGGGCGTCGATCTCCTGCTGCGCGCGAATGCCGCCGGCGACGATGAGCTGGCGCTGCGTCAGTGGCTTGAGGCGGCGGGCGATATCGATGGGGAAGCCGCCGAGGAGGCCTTCGCCGTCGATGTGCGTGTAGAGGAATGCGCCGACGTGGGGCTCGAGGGCGGGGATGGCGTCGTCCGGGGTGAGGGCGACCTGGGCCTTCCAGCCCTTGATGGCGATGTTGCCGCCCTTGGCGTCGATGCCGGCGACGACCTGCGCGGCACCGACTGCGGCGGCCAGCTCAACTGCGAACTCGGTGTTCACGTGGCCCGCTCCGTCGCGCTCTGCAAAGAGGCTGGAGCCGACGATGACGCGCTGTGCTCCTGCCGCAAGCACGCTTTGAGCCCGGGCAACGGTGCCGATGCCGCCCCCGACCTGCACGGGCAGGCGGCGGGAGATCTGCTCGACGAGGGCGGTGTTTTCGCCCTGGCGCATGGCCGCGTCCAGGTCAATGAGCTGGACGAGCGGGTATTTGGAGAACTTCTCAATCCAGTATTCGAAGTCGTCAAAGGCGAGGCGGAGCTTTTCGCCCTGCACCAGTTGCACGATTTGCCCGCCGAGCAGGTCAATGGAAGGAATCAGCATGGGAGCCTCACGGGGATGCCGGCCTGGGCGAGCTCGCCCTTGAGCTGGCGGCTGGTGGAAACGCCGAAGTGGAAGATGCTGGCGGCCAGAGCTGCGTCGGCCCGGCCCCGGCCGAAGACGTCGGCAAAGTGGGCGACCGTGCCTGCGCCGCCTGAGGCGATGACGGGAATCTGCACGGCCTCGCTGACGGCGGCGGTCAGCGCGCAGTCAAAGCCGGCGCGGGTGCCGTCGGAGTCCATGCTGGTCAGCAGGATTTCGCCTGCGCCGCGGGATTCAGCCTCGCGCGCCCACTCGAGCACACTGCGGCCACTGTCGCGCCGGCCACCGTGGGTGAAGACGTGGGCCTCGCGGACGGGGTCAGCGGCGGCGGGATTACGGCGAGCGTCAATGGCGACAATGACGGCCTGCGCGCCAAAGCTGGCGCCGATTTCCCCGATGAGGGCCGGGTTGGCGAGGGCGGCGGAGTTGACGCTGACCTTGTCGGCCCCGGCGTCGAAGACGGCGGCTGCATCGTCGGCCGTGCGGATGCCGCCACCAACGGTGAACGGGACGAAGAGTTGCGCGGCGGTGCGGCGGACGGTGTCGAGCAGGGTGGCGCGGCCCTCGTGCGTCGCGGTGATGTCGAGCAACACGATTTCGTCGGCTCCACCGGCGGCATGGCGGTGGGCCAGCTCGGCTGGGTCGCCGGCGTCAATAATGTCGACAAACTGGATGCCCTTGACGACGCGGCCGTCGCGGACGTCGAGGCAGGCGATGATGCGTCTGGTTAGCATGTTATTTCTTCACCTTGTTGCGGTTTACAATTGCCTGGATTTCATCGATCTGCGCCTGTGTTAAGTACCGCGTTGGAATGGTGGTAAATCGTCCTTTTGCCATAACCAAAATCAGAGCCTGCTCGTCGTGAGCTACATCTATATTTTGATTCCAGAAATATTTCCCCTCGCTTACACCAGGAACAAGTGTTCGTACCGATTCTTCGGCAACTTCAAGCTCAATGATTCGCTCTTTGCCTGAATCGGTAAATACTTGCTTGTATGCTTGTCGAGTCTTGTAGAAGTAGCAGAAAATGGAATACCCCGAGAGCACGGAGAGGCCACATTCTATCCCAAAAAGAATCGCAGCGTACTCGGTCAGCTTACTCATGTCAAATACCAGAAATAGTATGCTTCCCGCTATCGCCAGCAAAGGCAAGATTATGAACCAAAGAGCAAAGTTAAGTCGCCGTGTCAAGCGCAGAGATCGATAAAGCCGATTGGCCGCTTTAAAGTCAGCGAAGGTGACTGTGTACGAGAAAATCATGCCGGCAGCTCCAGGAAGTTCTTGAGGATTTTCAGGCCAGTTTCGCCGGATTTCTCCGGGTGGAACTGGGTGCCGAAGACGTTGCCGCGCTCGACGGCGGCGGCGAAGGGCTGGATGTACTCAGTGACGGCGCTGGTTTCTGCCGTAACGGGGCCGCGCCAACTATGGGTGAAGTAGGCAAACTCCCCCGGAGCGACGCCGGTGAAAAGCGGGCTGGCGAACGGGAAAGCGAGCTGATTCCAGCCCACGTGGGGCACCTTCTCATGCCCCTCCGGGAAGCGCTCGACAAGCTGGGCGAAGTGGCCGAGCCCCGGCTGTTCCGGCGCCTCCGTGCTGCCCCGGTAAAGCCATTGCATACCCACGCAGATGCCGAGGAAGGGTACGTCTCGGGCGATGATTGCGCGAATGGCATCGGTGAGGCCGGTCGAGTCGAGCCGGGATGTGGCGGCAAAGTGGCCGACGCCGGGCAGGATGACGCGGCTGGCCTCAGCCAGCGGGCCGGGCACGTCAGTAACGGTGACCTGCGCGCCGAGATGCCGCAGCGACTTGACCACGCTGGTCAGGTTGCCGGCCTTGTAGTCGATGACGGTGACCTTCATCAGAGCAACCCCTTGGTGGAGGGCAGCATCTCGGCCAGTTGCGCATCCCTGCTGCAGGCCACCCGCATGGCGCGGGCAAAGGCCTTGAAGATCGCCTCAATCTTGTGGTGATTGCTGCGGCCGTACATCGTCTTCACGTGGACATTGGCGCGTGCGCCGCGGGCAAATCCCTCGAAAAAGTCCGTCACCAACTCGGATTGCAGGTCGCCGACGAGGCGGGTACGGACCTTGGTGTCGACAACAAACGCGGCGCGTCCGCTGAGGTCCACCGCCGCAATGGCCAGGGTCTCGTCCATCGGCATCAGGAAGTAGCCAGCGCGATTGATGCCTTTTTTGTCGCCCACCGCCCGGTCAAAGGCCTCGCCGAGAGCGATTCCAATGTCTTCCACGGTGTGGTGCTGGTCCACGTCGAGGTCGCCGTTGCAGGTCAGCTCCAGGTTGAAGCCGCCATGGCGGGTAAACAGCTCAAGCATGTGGTCAAAGAAGCGGATGCCGGTGGAGACCGTGTACTGGCCGGTGCCTTCGAGGGTGAGCTTCAGGGCGATTTTGGTCTCTGTGGTGTTGCGCAGAATCTCTGCCTGGCGGATGGGGCTGGTCATGCACGGTCTCCTGACTTGCACTGAGCGAGGTAATTTTCAATGGCGATGGATGCGCGGCGCATCTGCTCGCGGGTGCCGATGGTGATGCGGACCAGCCCCTGGCAGCCGGGGTCGGCGGAGCGGTCGCGAACCAGAATGCCGGCCTGGCGCATGTGCTCCACAAAGCCGCGATGGTCTGCGCCGATATCTACCAGGACAAAGTTGGCCTGGGTGGGCCAGATGCGCAGGTTGAGCCCGGTCAAGTCCAGCAGAAACTCCATGCGGGCGCGCTTGACCTCGGTCACGTAGGTTTCCAGATAAAGCTGGTCGTCGAGCGCCGCAGGCAGCGCGGCCAGGGCGACCGAGTTCACGCTGTAAGGCGAGAGGACGCGGCGGATCCAGCGCATGTTTTCCGCCGAGCTGGCCAGCAGGCCCAGGCGCAGGCCGGCCAGCCCATAGGCTTTTGAGAAGGTGCGGGCGACTGCGAGATTGGGGATTTGTCCCACAAGGTCGATGACGGTTTCGCCAAAGAAGTGGAAATACGCCTCATCGGCAAGAACGATTGCCTGGGGAGCGGCAGCGCAGATGGCCAGAATCTGCTCGCGCGTGGTGACGGAGCCGGTGGGGCTGTTGGGGTTGGCAATGCAGATGAGCTTGGTGCGGGGGGTGATGGCGGCCAGCATGCGCTCATACGGGAATGCGAAGTCTTCCCCCGCCTGCACGGTGACCAGCCGGGCATCGGTCTGCGCGGCGTAGATCTCGTACATGGTGTAGGTGGGCACGGGGAGGAGCAGTTCGTCGCCGGCCTCAAGGAATGCCTGACACAGCACGTGAATGGCCTCGTCCACGCCGTTGGTCAGCACCACCTGCTCCGGATCCAGGCGCAGATGCGCCGCTGCCCTGGCTTCCACCGTGCCGCGCTCGGGGTACTTGGTCAGCCGTTCGCAGGTGAGCAGGCGAATGGCCTCGGCAACGCGTGGCGAACAGGCGAGCGTGTTCTCGTTGAAGTCGAGGCGGGTGAGGTCGCGATTGCCCAGGGGCGGATGATACTCCGGCATGGCGGCTACCCGCGCGCGGGGTTTCACTGCTATTCCGGTCATGCCATTCTCCTGAGCCGGGTCTGGATTGCCTCGGCGTGCCCCAGCAGCCCCTCGGCATTGGCCAGCGTGACGGCGCTGGGGCCGAGCTGGGCAAGGGCTTCCGGGGTGTACTGCTGAACGGTGATGAGCTTGATGAAGTCGTTGACGCTGAGGCCGCCGCGCAGGGTTGCCAGGCCGCCGGTGGGCAGCGTGTGGTTGGGGCCGGAGATGTAGTCGCCCATGGGCTGCGGCGAGTGCTCGCCGACAAAAACCGAGCCGGCGTTGCGCACCCAGCTAAGGTCATCGTTCTCGTCCACAGTCAGGTGCTCTGGAGCAAGGCGGTTGGTGAGTTCGCGAGCCTCCTCTGGGGTTGCGGCAACGAGGATGACGCCGTTGGCCGCCAGTGCCTCGGCTGCGACGGGATTGACGGCTGCGCGGCGGTCGGTTTCAGCCAGTACCGCAGCGGCCAGGTCGGCCTGGGTGGTGACAAAGACTGCAACAGCGTTGGGGTCGTGCTCGGCCTGGGCGACCAGATCGCTGGCGATGCCCTCGGGGGTGCCCCGGTTGCTGGCCACGACGATTTCCGTGGGGCCGGCCAGCATGTCAATAGCGCAGGAGCCCTCAGACGAAACCTGGCGCTTGGCTGCGGTGACGTAGAGGTTGCCGGGGCCGACGATTTTGTTCACCGCAGGAATGGTTGCAGTGCCGTAGGCGAGGGCGGCCACAGCGTGGGCTCCGCCGATGCGGTAGAACTCGGTAACGCCGAGCAGGTGCGCGGTGGCGAGCGTCTCTGGCGCAGGGTTGGGAGAGACGACCACAATGCGGCCGACACCCGCAACCTGCGCCGGGATGACCGTCATGAGCATGGTGGAGGGCAGCGGATGACGCCCGCCGGGGACGTAGCAGCCCACGGCATCGATGGCCCGGACAATTTGCCCGGTGACCAGACCCGGAATGGGCTCAAAGGCCCAGCTTTGCGGCAACTGGCGCTCAGCAAAGCTGCGGATCTGGCCGGCTGCGGTCTCAAGAGCCGTCTGGAGCGCGGGATTCAGCGCATTCCATGCCGCCTGCGTTTCGGCTTCAGTTACGCGCAGCGCTGAGCCTGCAGCGAGCTTGTCAAACCGCTCGGCATAGCTGCGCAGGGCGGTGTCGCCCTCGCTGCGAACGGCCTCCAGCATCTCCGCAACGGTAGCCTGCACGGTTCCCAGGGAAACTCCGCCCCGGCTGAGTAACGTGGCAATCGCCTGCTGCCCTGCCGGTGAGTCTGTCTGAAGCAATTTCATGGTTTGTCCCCAAATCTCCGGGTGTCGGGTGCCCCCGGTCTCGCTTCTGAGACCGGGGAACCACCCGTCCACCGTGTGAACCAGCCAGCCACAACCTGGTCGCTGGCAGCAGGTCGCTTCTTACAGAACCACCTTGTTCAGCGGATACTCCACGATGCCGGTTGCGCCGGCTGCCTTCAGCTTGGGCACAACTTCGCGCACCACGGTCTCTTCCAGAATGGTGTTCACGGCCACCCAGGAAGGATTGGAGAGCTGCGAAACCGTCGGCGAGTTGAGCGCGGGCAGGATCGACAGCAACTGCTCCAGATCCTGCTTCTTGGCGTTCAGCATCAGGCCAACCTGCGACTGCGCATCGATGGCGGCGCGCAGCATCAGGGCAATCTGCTGGATCTTCTCCAGCTTCCAGGCATCTTCCGACGCGGCCTTGCTGGCGATCAGGTGGGTTTCGCTCTCCATCACCGTGTCAATGATGGTCAGGCGATTGGCCTTCAGGCTTGAGCCGGTTTCCGTCACTTCCACAATGGCGTCGGCCAGCATCGGCGGCTTCACTTCCGTTGCGCCCCAACTGAACTCCACCTTCACGTTGACGCCCTTGGCGGCGAAGTAGCGCTTGGTCACTTCGACGAGCTCGGTGGCGATGATCTTGCCCTCCAGATCCTCAGCCTTGGTAAAGCCGGAACCCTCCGGCACGGCCAGCACCCAGCGCACCTTGCGGCGGCTCTGCTTGGCATAGGTGAGCGAGGTGATGGAGTTGACGGTGAGGCCGCTTTCAACCACCCAGTCAATGCCCGTCAGGCCGGCATCGAGAACGCCGTGATCCACGTAGCGGGCCATCTCCTGCGCGCGGATGAGCATGCACTCGATTTCCTTGTCGTCGATGGAGGGGAAGTAGCTGCGGCCGTCGGCATAGATATTCCAGCCGGCGCGCTTGAAGAGGGCGATGGTGGCGTCCTGCAGGCTGCCCTTGGGAATTCCGAGACGAAGTTTGTTAGCCACGCTGCACCTCCTGGGCGCCGGTTGTCGAGCTTGGGTTGACGGGGATCTTCTTGGTAAAGCAGCTGACCGTGCCTTCGTGGCAAACCAGTCCATCGCCCTCCACCACCACCTTGAAGACCAGGGTGTCGTTGTCGCAATCCGTTGCGGCGGAGACGACGCGCAGGCGGTTGCCGCTGGACTCGCCCTTCATCCACAGCTTTTGCCGCGTGCGGCTCCAGAAGGTGACAAACCCGGTTTCCAGGGTCTTGGCATAGCTGATTGGATTCAGGAAGCCGAGCATGAGGATTTCCCCGCTGGCTGCGTCCTGGACGACGCCCGGGACGAGCCCGTCCATCTTGTCGAAATCAATTGTGGGTGTTGCCTGGGTCATGACTCTCTCTGTTTCTGGTTTGGGGCTGATGTTGAGCCTTGAAGAACTCCGGCGCAGCAAAAAACCCGCTGGCGGAGTTCGCCGGCGGGCCTGTGTAATCTGGTGATGTTTCTTGGCCTTCTTAGCTCAGGCCACAGCACCCCGCCGACATGGTCATCCCATGATGATGGTGGTGACGATGATGGAGGTGGGTCTGCATCTGGATTTAAAGCTATCGAAGCTGCCGGGGGCGTGTCAACCTTCACCACGTGAAAAACTGGCGAAGTCCATGAAGCTGGCGCACAATGTTGCCATGCCCCCACGCGTGTTTGCCACTGCCCTGCTGATGGTTTCTCTGTTCTTTGCCGGCTTGACGCTGCTGGCGGAGACGAAGTCCGCCGGCCCCGTCGACATCAACCACGCCGCCGTTGCTGAGATTGAGAAAGTGCCGGGCATGACGGCCGTATGGGCTGCCCGCATCGTGCGCTTCCGGCCCTACCGCGCAAAGTCTGACCTGGTAGAGAAAGGCATTGTGCCTGCCGAAGTCTACGCCCGCATCCGGGACGGAATTGTTGCCCGCAAAAACGAATAGGGCCAGAGAGTGGGACGACTTCCCTCCTCTCTGGCTCCTGAGTTTTCCAGTTGCTACTTGGCTGATTCGGTCTTCTCGATAAACGCAGCCACATCATCGTGGAACTGCTTCAGGATGGCGTCGTTCACATAGATCATGTGTCCGGCGGCGTAGTAGCGGTAGCTGATGTTGGCCTGCAGCGCGTCGGGAATGGGCAGGTGGTGCATCTCAAACTTGCCCTCGAAGTACGGCGTGGCCAGGTCGTAATAGCCGCCCGTCAGCAGCACCTTGGTCTTGGGGTTTGACTTCAGCTTCTGCGCCAGATCGGGCATCACATTCTGCCCGCCCTCCACGCGCCGAAAATCCCAGTGGAATCCGGGCTCGCCGTAGGCGCTGGGCTTGTAGGTCCAGTCCGCGCCAAACTTCAGCTCTGTCCGCAGGTAGTGGTTGATGGCCGTCGTATATGCCGAGGAGATGGCATCACTCTGCGGGTCATACTCGGCATCCTTGCTCAGCGGATCCATATCGGGGCCCTTGTAGCGAGTATCGAGACGGCCCACTGTGGTGCCATCCGCAGACTCAAGATTCTTCGAGAAGGAGCCACCCTCCACGCGGAGGTTGCTCTTCAGCAGGTACTCGACTGGCAGGCCGGTGTACTGGTGCAGCTTTTCCGCCACGGCCTGCTTGCGCGCGGCCGGCAGCTCTGAGCCCTGCAGCAGCGCGCTCATGTATTCGCCCAGCGCGTACTGCTCCACCTCTGCCAAAAACGGCTCCAGCTTGGCAGGGGGATTTTCAAGCTTCTTGTGGTACCACGCGGTGGCAGCGTAGGTGGGCAGCGCCAGCGCATAGGCCTGGTCCACGCCGGGGTTCAGCGAGGGCTCATCCACAGAGTTGTCAAAGCTGAGAATCGCCGAAAGCAGGATGATTCCGTTCAAATCCACATTCTGCAGGTCCGAGGCCAGCACCGCCGAGCGCGGCGTGCCGTAGCTCTCGCCAAACAGGTACTTGGGCGAGTTCCAGCGCGAGTACTTGGTGAGGAAGCGGCGAATGAAGCGCTCGAAGGCGTGTGCGTCGGCATCGATGCCCCAGAAGGCTTTCTCCTTGTCGCGGCCGAAGATGCGGCTGAAGCCGGTGCCCGGCGCATCGATGAAGACCAGATCGCTCGCGTCGAGCAGGCTGTAGTCGTTGTTCACCAGCTTGTAGGGCGCGGCGGCTTCGTGTTCCGTATCGGCCGTGACCACGCGGCGCGGGCCAAAGGAGCCCATGTGCAGCCACATCGTCGAGGAGCCCGGGCCACCGTTGTAGAGGAAGGTGACGGGACGGCCCTCGGCCGGCGCGCCCTTCTTGAAGTAGGCGGTGTAGAAGATGCGGGCGGTTGCCGGGCCGTCTTCCAGCTTGTCCTTGTCACCGATGCCGGCCTCGGGAAGCCACTTGCCGTCCAGCGTCAGCAACGCGTCCTGGCTGTTGTTGCCGGCCACGGTCAGCGTTCCCGCCACGGCCTGGTAGGCAATCTGCTTGCCGCCCACGGTAACCACGCCCTCGGTTGTCGAGTCAGCCTGCACAGCCACATCGGGCTTTTTCTCGGCACCGGCGGCAGGCTTATCCTGCGCGCCGGCAAAACTCACAGTCAGTACAACCAATCCAAACACCATTCCACGACGCATCATTTGCAAAAGAATCCTCTCCGTTTCACAAATCCAATAGACGCAACTCTAGACGAAATGCTCAGGAATCTCCACCCCAAACCGCCGGGCGGTCCCTGACCTAGAAGTGATACTGCGCGGAAAGCCGCACCGTGGTCGGCGCTCCCAGGTGCACAAAGGTGTCGCCGTAGTTGGCGCCAGTGTCCTTCCAGTAGCGCTTGTTCAGCACGTTGTCCGCAAACAGGCGGATGCTGAGGCGCCCGCCGTCGCCGCCGGGGGCGTACTTCAGGCCCAGGTTGAAGAGGTTGTACCCGCCCACGCTCACCAGATCGTCCCGGGTGGCCTGCTTGCGGCCTGTCCAGCTCCAGCCGGGCAGCAGGTGTAGGTCGTGCAAACCAGCGGCAAAGCGCGCCGGCACAGCAATATCCGCAAACGAAGCCACCTTGAGCCGGGGCTGGTTGATGACCTGCTTTCCGTCGTAAGCCGGGGTGCCGGTATTGTTGGCAGTGGCCTTGATTGCCGCTGCGGAGGCGGAGATGCGCACCCACCCGGCGGCCTTGCCCTGCGCGCCCAACTCCAGCCCGTCGTGGGTTTCGCGGCCTTCCGAGACGAAGGTGAGGTTGCCGTTTGCGTCCGGCCCCTGCGGATAGAAGAACGGCGCGCGCATGTGGAAGAGCGCCCCGGTCAGCAGGATGCGGCGGCCGGGCTCGAATTTTGCGCCCACCTCAACCTGGCGGGTGAAAAACGGCGCCAGGTAGTAGCCGCCCGCCCAGAACGGCGCCTGCGGCCCCAGGCCCAGCAGCACACTGTAGGTGGAGTAGAGGGTAAGCGCCGGCCTCGGCGTCCACGAGGCAGCATAGCGCGGCAGCCAGAGCAGCTTGTTGGTGGCCAGCTCGGCAACGGATCCATCGGGCTGCGGCTGGGCGAAGTTGTGGTCGCGCAGGCTGTCCATCCGCCCCCCAACCGTGAGCTGGAATCCCCCGGGCAGGCTCACGCGATCTTCCGCCAGCAGCGCCGTCTGGTGGTTATCCTCAGTCAACTGAACCGGGCCGGCGGTGTCCTGGGCAGTCACATCGGGATAGACGATGTTGGGCTGGTAGATGTTTTCCACGCCGATGGCCAGGTAGACGGCTCCGTTCTGCACGGTGGAAGGTGCGTTGGCCGGGGCCGGGCCGGGCAGTTGCACCGCACGCGCAAAGAGATTGGCTCCCAGCGCGAGGTTGTGGGTGACGGCGCCGGTCTTCAGGCGCCCTTCCACAACCGCCTCGGCAGTTGCGTCGGTGCGCAGTTCGCCGGGGCTGCGGTAATCGTAGATCTCGTAGCTGCCATCCGGGCAGAAGAACCAGTACGGCGTGTCGCAGAGCTGGTTGCCGGTGGCCGGGTCGTAGGCTGCGCCATAGGGATAGATGACGTTGTCGTCGATGAGCGAGCGGCTGAGGCCCCCGGCGGCAAAGGCGCGCCACCCGGCAAGCAAACCGTGCTCACCCAGCCCCGTGTCCAGCCGAACGCTGGTGTTCACCGTGTCAAAGGTGTTCGGCTTGGACCAGGGCTGGTCGCCGAGCATGTTTGACGCATAAGCCGGGAACGGAACGGTGGTGCCGCCCAGCAACTGATAGCCCGCCACAGAGCGCTGCACCTTGTGCTGGTATTCGAAATCCCCGCTGAGCGTGGTGTCGGGCGCAAGCTTCCAGTCCCCCGCAAACCCCGCCGCGCCACGCACCCCATTGGCATCGCGAACGTAGGTATGCGCGTCTTCGCCGGTCAGGTTCACGCGCACGCCAAACCGCTTGCCACCGCCGACATTTCCGCCAAAAAGCGTCCCCAGATCGAGCGTTCCGTAGCTGGTGCCGCGGTGGTCGGTGGCCATCTCCAGCGTCTTCACCAGCGCCGGCCGCCGCGTGACAAAGTTCACCAACCCGCCTGCCGCCGTCACTCCGCTCGCCAGGCCAGGAATGCCTTTCAGGAACTCCACCCGCTCCTTGTTTTCCAGCGCCACATCCTGCTCGCCGGCGACGGTGAGCCCGTTGATTTGCAGCGCTGTGGCAAGGTCCAGCGAGAAGCCGCGGATGGCGAAGTCGCCGTAGTAACCCACCGGGGCGTAGTCCTCGCCGACTGAGGCATCGTTCTTCACTACGTCGGATAACACGCGGGAAAACTGGTCTGTCATCAGGTCCCGCGGCACCACGGTCACAGCCACCGGCGCCTCAGCCAGCGGCAGTCCACCCAGGTTGCCCACACCCACCTCGGTGGGCAGATAGTCGTTCTGCACCTTGTCGTGGACGATGACCGTCGTCGTGACCGGGGCAATCTTCTGCTGCGGCGCGGGACTCTGCGCGGAGGCCTGCCCGCTGGCGGCGCGGGACAACGCCAGCACCAGCAAGACCGCAAAAAACGTGGCATTCGAGCGGCGAGCGAGCAGGGAGGAAAGCGAAGAGGAGCCGGTTGCGACAGACATAAGAAAACCCCTTGTCCCAAAAACGTCGGAAACAAGAGGCGCTTTCGTAACAGTCGGCCCCGGTCATCCCGGCTGGCCCACGTTTCGGAAACTTCCCACGCCGGTATTATCCGGTTCGGGTTCGAAGGGTTTCTCTCAGCCCCGCACTCGCGAAGCACCCCTGTTTCTGTTACGAGGGTATTACAAACGCGGGCCTGTGAAACATGGCCCGCACAATATTCCTTTAACCGGCTCAAATCGCGGTACATGCTCCGAGCTAAAACTATCCCGGCGCGGCCGTCCGCTCACCCTCAGCTCTGCTCCACAGCCTTTACCAGCAGGTTCAGCGTCCCCTTGGCATCGCCGTACAGCATCCGCGTCCGCTCCTTGAAGAACAGCGGATTCTCCAACCCCGAAAATCCCCTGCCCTGCCCGCGCTTCAGCACAATCACGCTCTTCGCCAGGTCAACTTCCAGAATCGGCATCCCGGCGATCAGCGATTTCGGGTTATCCCGCGCATCCGGATTCACCACATCATTCGCGCCAATCACCACCACCACGTCCGTCTCCGGGAACTCCGGATTAATCTGGTCCATCTCGTACAGCGCGCTGTAGGGCACATTCGCCTCGGCCAGCAGCACGTTCATGTGCCCCGGCATGCGCCCCGCCACCGGGTGAATGGCATATTTCACCGTCACCCCGCGCTCTTCCAGCAGCTCAGCCAGCTCGCGAACAGCGTGCTGCGCCTGTGCGGTAGCCAGCCCATATCCAGGCACAAAGATGACCCGCTTGGCGTACGCCAACTGTATCGCCGCGTCATCCAGCGGAATCTCCCGCATCGTCCCGCCCGCATTGGAGCTGGCCTCCGCCACCGTCGCGCCAAATCCCCCAAACAGCACGTTCGTGATGGAGCGGTTCATCGCCTTGCACATCAAAATCGACAGAATCAGCCCCGAGAACCCATCCAGCGTTCCGGCGATAATCAGCACGTTATTGCCCAGGACAAAGCCGGTCGCGGTCGCCGCCAAACCCGCGTAGCTGTTCAGCAGGCTCATCACCACCGGCATGTCCGCCGAGCCAATCGGGATAACCATCATCACGCCAAAGGCCAGCGCCAGCCCCACCATCGTGTAGAAGGCCACCAGAATCGCCGGATTGATCCAGAAGGTGACAAAGCAGCCCACCATCCCCAGGCCAATCAGCGCATTCAGTACCTGCTGCCCCTTGAACTGCACCGGGGTCCCCTTGATGACCCCCTGCAGCTTGCCCGCCGCAATCAGAGATCCGGTCGTCGTCAGCGCGCCCAGCATCACCTCAAAGCCCAGCGCCCCGCGCGTGAAAACCGACATCTCCGCAGCGTGCACGTTAAACTCGGCAATGCCCACCAGCGCCGCTGCCATCGCGCCAAAGGCGTGCGACAGCGCCGTCCGCTGCGGCATCGCCGTCATCGGCACGGTAATGCCCATCCACGCGCCAATCGCCGAGCCCAGCAGCAACCCGGCCACAATCCACACCCAGGTCACAATATGCTGGCCAATCAGCGTGCCGATAATCGCCGCAGCCATCCCCGCTTCCGCGTAGAACATCCCGCGCCGCGCCGTGTCAGGGTGGCTCATCGCCTTCAGCCCGAGAATGAAGAGAATCGATGCGACCAGGTAAGTCGCTTCCATCAGCAGGGTTGCCGGGCTCATCGCTTCACCGCCTTCGCCGTATTCGGCTCCCGCTTCTTGAACATCTTGAGCATCCGGTCCGTAATCCAGAATCCGCCCACCACGTTGATCGTGGCCGTCGTCACCGCCGCAAAGCCCAGCAGATGCGCCACCAGCGGATAATGCGCCCCCGCCATCACCAGCGATCCAATCAGCGAAATGCCGCTGATGGCGTTGGTGGCCGACATAAGCGGAGTGTGCAGCAACGGCGGCACACGGCTGATCACCTGGTAGCCCAGAAAGGCTGCCAGGGCAAACACGTAAACAGAAGCGATAAGTACGGCTGGGTTCATGGTCTCCTGCCTGATAAAACGTTGCTTGCGGCCGAGCCGCGAAAACGGGTGAAAACGATGGGGCGGGGGAAGCCAGGCCTCAGGTTTGCGGGGCCAGCAGCGCAGCCACCCGCGGATTCACAGGCTTGCCCTGGTGCGCCACGCACGACCCCGCAACCACCTCATCCGCAAGGTCAATCGCCAGCTCGCCCTTTTTGACAATCAGCCCCAGAAAATTCACGATATTCCGCGCATACAGTTGGCTTGCGTGCACCGGCACCTGCGCCGCCAGATTCATCGGTGCCAGCAGATGCACCCCGTTCAGCACCTGCGTTTCGCCGGGCTTTGTCAGTTCGCAGTTCCCACCCGCGGGCGCGGCCAGGTCCACCAGCACGGATCCGGGCTTCATCCCCTCCACCGCAGCCCTGCGAATCAGCAGCGGCGCCGGCCGCCCCGGCACCTGCGCCGTGGTAATCACTACATCCGCCTTCGCGCAGGTTGCGGTAATCAGCGTCCGCCCGCGTTCCAGCGCCTCTTCCGTCAGCTCGGCGGCATAGCCTCCGCCACCTTCTGTGTTGATCCCGCCCAAATCCACGTCCAGGAACTTCGCGCCCAGTGATCGCACCTGCTCCCCGGCAGCCGCGCGCACGTCATACGCCTCCACCACCGCGCCCAGCCGCCGCGCCGTGGCAATCGCCTGCAAGCCCGCCACGCCCGCGCCAATCACAAAGACCTTTGCCGGCGCAATCGTTCCCGCCGCCGTCATCAGCAGCGGAAACAGCCTCGGCAAAAGATTCGCTGCCTCAATTACCGCCTTGTACCCGGCCACCGTCGCCATCGAGCTCAGCGCGTCCATCGCCTGCGCGCGGGTAATGCGCGGCACCAGCTCCATCGAAAACAGCGTCGCCTGCGCCTCAATCGCCGGCACCAGTGCCTTCGGCGCATCCAGCGGGCGGAAGAACCCAATCAGCACCGTCCCCGGCTGCAACGTCGCCTGCTCCGCGGCCGAAAGCGGCTGCACGATGGGCAACACCTGGCTGCCGGCAACAATCGCCCGACGGTCCGCAGAAACAGTCGCTCCCGCATCCACATACGCCTGGTCGCTGGCCCCGGCGCTTGCTCCCGCCCCCGCCTCCACCACCACCGCAATGCCCTGGGCGAGAAAGCCCTTCAGGTTTTCCGGCAAAAGCGCCACGCGGGTCTCCCCGCTCTGGGTTTCCTTCAAGATTCCGATTTGCACGGGTACTTCCCCCTGTGTGGAGCCCCGCTGAAGACAGACGGCGCGGCTCCGGTTCCTCAATCAACCTTAGAGAGTCGCACAGCTATCCGCTTGTGTCCATGGTCACTTCAAACTAGTACGAAAGCAGGTCCCCCGCCTTCAGGAACCACGGGTCCAGCGTCTTGCGGCAGCTCACAATCTCCGCCAGCGGCGTATGGACCAGCGCACCCCCCTGCACGCCCACCAGCACACCCACATTTCCCGCAAAAAGCTGCTCCACCGCCTCCGCACCCAGCCGCGTCCCCAAAATGCGGTCCGCGCACGTCGGCGTCGCCCCCCGCTGCACATACCCCAGCACCGTCGAGCGGAACTCAAACCCCAGCAGCAACTGCTTGTCGCGGAAGGCCTGGCAAAGCCCCTCGGCGTTGTAATTCGCCCCCTCGGCCACCACGATAATCGCGTGCGGCTTGCCCCGCTCATATCCATCCTGGATGCGCTTGGCAATCTGCTCCGGCACCACCTCAACCTCCGGCAGCACTATCGCCTCCGCCCCGCCGGCAATCCCGGCCATCAGCGCCAGGTACCCGCACTTGCGCCCCATCACCTCCACCAGCAGCGCACGCCGGTGGCTCGATGCCGTCACCTTCAGATTGTCAATCGCATTCAGCGCCACATTCAACGCCGTATCCACGCCTATCGTGATGTCTGACCCGCACAAATCGTTGTCGATGGTCGAAGCCACCCCCACCACCGGAAACCCCATCTGGTTGAGCGCATGCGAGCCCGTCTGCGACCCGTTGCCGCCAATCACAATCAGCCCCTCAATCCCCGCCCCGCGCAGCCTGCGAATCGCCAGTTCCCGGCCCTCTTCCGTCTGGAACTCCGGGCAACGCGCACTCCCCAGAATCGTCCCGCCACGCTGGATAATGCTCCCCACATCCCGCGAACCCATCCGTTTGAAGTTCCCCTCAATCAGGCCGGAGTAGCCCTCCTGCACGCCCCACACCGTCAACCCCTTCGAAATGCCGGTCCGGACAACGGCTCGAATGGCTGCATTCATTCCCGGCGCGTCACCGCCACTGGTCAGTACGGCAATACTCTTCATGCAAAAACCCCCTTCTGGCCATCAACTTGAGAATGACAGGGAAACAGGGTAAATGTCGGTGATTCGAGTCACAAATTCCGGGCGACGGCCCTATTTGGAAGCAGTTTGGCCGAAAATTGACAAAAAAATGCCGCCCGGCAGGGATTCCCCTTGCGCCAGACGGCAGTTGGTTTCAGGTCTCTCCTACGCCAGCTTGAAGCCCGACCGCGCCAGCGGCAGCGTGCGAATTCGCTTCCCCGTTGCCGCGAAAACCGCATTCGCCACAGCCGGCAGCACCGGCGGCAGCGCCGGTTCGCCCAGTCCCGTCGGGTCGTAATCGGTCGTTATCCAGTGGATCTCCACCTTCGGCGCCTGCCGAATCCGCAGCAACTGCTGCTGGGCGAGCATCGTCTGCTTCACCTGCCCGTCCTCGAAGGTAATCTCCTGCTGCATGTGCGAGATGCCCTCCAGGATGCTGCCTTCCACCTGCGCCTCGCCTGCCGATGGATTGATGAGCTGCCGGCCCACATCGCCCACCGCCCACACCTTCTCCACCCAAATCGCGCCGGAGTCATCCACCTTTACCTCGGCCACCTCGGCAAAATACCCCAAATGGCAGAAGTGGCAGGCAATACCGAAACCATGGCCGTTGCCGGATTTGCGATTCTTCCAGTCGCTCACCTCGGCCACCTTGCGCAGCACATCGGCCAGCCGCTTCCCGTTCAGCCAGTCCGGCGTTCCAGCCAGTTTCGCGGCAGGCGTACCCGGCGTCGCTTCCCGCTGGATAACCGAAAGCTGAAACTCCAACGGATCAATCCCCGCAGCGTGAGCCAGCTCATCCAGGAAGGAATTCACCACCCACGCATGTGCATTCGATCCCGGTGCGCGCAGCCACCCCGTCCGCTGCCACAGCGGCTGGGTGCTGCTGGCAAACTCAAAGTTCGGAATCCGGCCCGACGGGAACTCCGACGCATCAATATCCGCTCCCGGAGCATACTTCTTCCCCTCGCCAAAGGTCACCAGCCGGTGCTGCCAGGCAACCAGCGCGCCCGAGCTGTCCACGCCGGCCTTCAGGAACTGCGTTCCCCCCGCACGGAAGCAGTCGCCCACAATGTCATCCTCGCGCGACCAAATCAGCTTCACCGGCGCCGGAACCTGCTTTGCAATCGTCGCCACTTCCACCATGTTCTCGTTCATCAGTCTGCGGCCAAATCCGCCGCCCGCGCGCAGCATGTGCAGGCTCACGTCGGCCTCAGCCAGCCCCAGCGCCTTGGCCACCATCGTCCGACCGCCACCCGGCATCTGGCTGCCCGTCCACATCTCCATCTTTCCGTCGTGGAACCACGCCGTCGCGCCCTGCGGCTCCAGCGTGTTGTGCGCCAGAAACGGATAGCTGTACACCGCCTCCACCGTCTTCGCCGCCCCGGCCAGCGCCTTCACCACATCGCCCTGCGCATGCAGAACATCGCCCGGCTGCGCTGCCAGCTCGTGCGCGCGCTTTTCCATATCCTCGCTGTTCGGCACGGGATGCTCCGGCATCTCCCACTCCACCTTCAACTGCCGCCGCGCCCGCTGCGCCTGGTACCAGTGGTCGGCAACAATCGCCACGCCGCTCGAAAGCCCCGGCTCCTCCGGAACCACCGCGCTCGGCTGAATCGCTCCCGCAATCACAAAGCAGTAGCGGATGCCCGGCAACTTCAGAATCTCGTCCGTATTCGCCGTCTTCACCCGCGCGCCAAAGACCATCGGCTTGTAGAAAACCGCATGAAGCATCCCCGGGAGCTTCACATCAATGGCAAACAGCGGCTTGCCCGTCACAATCGCGCCATTGTCACGCCCCGGCCGTCGCTTGCCCAGCAGTACATACTCTTTCGGGTCCTTCAGCTTCACCGTGGTCGGGTTCGGCGCGGGCAGCTTCGCCGCGTCATTGGCCAGCTCGCCATACGTCAGTGACCGGCCGGATGCCGCGTGAGTCACCCGGCTCTTGCTCGTGGTCAGTTCGCCAACCGGCACCTTCAGCCGGTTCGCCGCGGCCTGCACCAGCACCGCTCGCGCCGCAGCACCCACCTGGCGCATCGGATTCCAGCTCACCGGCGTCGTCATCGACCCGCCGGCCCACTGCGGCCCAAACTTCGCCTCATCAAAATGCGCCTGCTCCACCTTCACCCGCTCCCAGTCGGCGTCCAGTTCCTCGGCAATCAGCAGCGGCAGCGACGTGCGAATGCCCTGGCCAATCTCCGCACCGCGGGCAACAATCGTTATCACGCCATCCGGGGCAATCTGGACAAAGGCAGAAGGGGTAAGAATCGGTGCCTCAGGCATCTGCGCAAACGCGCGCACCGGCAGCGAAAGACCAAGGGCAAACCCTCCGCCGGCAAGCGCGGAAAGCTGGAAGAAATCGCGTCGGGAAAGGGGCTGTGTCAGCGACATGGCTATTTCCCTCCCTTCGCGGCAGGCTGGCCGGCCGCTTCATGGATAGCTGCCCGAATGCGGACATACGTCGCGCAGCGGCAAAGCACCCCGCTCATCGCAGAATCAATATCCTCGTCGGTGGGGTGCGGCGTATTCTCCAGCAGCGCCGCGGCGGTCATAATCTGCCCCGCCTGGCAGTACCCGCACTGCGGCACATCCATCGCGTCCCAGGCCTTCTGCAGCGGATGATCCCCATGCAGCGACAATCCCTCAATCGTCACAATCGGCTGGTCGCCCACCGCAGAAACCGGCGTCAGGCACGACCGCACCGGCCGCCCGTCCAGCAGCACCGTGCACGCCCCGCACGCACCCTGCCCGCACCCAAACTTGGTGCCCACCATGCCCAGGTAGTCCCGCAGGACCCAGAGCAGCGGCGTTTCCGGCGCGGCGTCCACCGTGTGAACTTCCTTGTTGATGTGTAGCGATAGCGACATACTGCGGGGCCCTCCCATGTGACAGAATCCAGCCTATCCCAGCGCTGGCCAGCCTGCCAACGATTCTTCTGCCAAAGGCTTTGACCGCATCAGAGCCGCGCCTGCTGTCACCACCCAGCCAGCACCCGACAGGCCCCGGAGGGCCGGTTTATGTCACAATAGAGACGGGTTGGAGAGCTGGCCGAGTGGTTGATGGCACCGGTCTTGAAAACCGGCGAACCGAAAGGTTTCGTGAGTTCGAATCTCACGCTCTCCGCCACACCCTTTCAAAGCAGCGCCACGCGGTTCGATACCTTTCGGACCTCCGCACAGCTGCGTGGGGCAGCCGGCAGCGGAATCCAAGACACTTACCGCGTGGAATCGAAGGTCGCTGTGCCCGCGCATCCGCAATCGCGCGCTGCCCGGCCAGGCTATCCGGTCGCGAGCTACTTATACGCCCAGGCCGCTACCAGGCACCTATCTATCTTCCCCGTTTGCTATTCCGTCTCCGCATCCTGGAAAGCAGTGGTTATCTTATATTCGGAATCTGTGCGTCGAGAAATATCCTGAGGCCGGCATGGAGCTGCTCTCATACACATTCTTCCCAACCCGGGAAGGTGGATAAGCAGCCCTCTAAGCCAGCATCGGCATCAGGATGGTGTCATCCACCATCAGAGTACTCATCGACTGCCGCACCACAACCTGGGCAAGGATTCCGAGAATCGTCTGCTCCACATTCAGCGAAGGCGCATCGGCGGCCTCCAGCCAAACCTCCAGCGCAATCCGGATCGGGCTCAACGCTCGCTCCAGCCGCGCCCGTAAATCCTCCGCCGGGAACGGGCCGCCTTCCAGAAACGAGTACTGAAGCAATCGCCCAACCAACGGGGACAACGCCAGCGTGTTCTCCATCGCCTTCAACGCGTTCGAAATCGCTTCCCTCACATTTCGGGATTTGCTGATTTGCGTCAGAACTTCATCCCGAACTTCCAGCTTGTCCAACTGGCTGGTGACAACCGCCCGGTAAATCTCTACCTTGTTGGGAAAATGGCGGAACAGCGTCACTTCATTCACCTGGGCCTCGTGCGCAAGTTCCCGCGTGCTCACGCCGTGGTAGCCGCGCAACGCAAACTGGACCGCGCAGGCGGCCAGAATCCGCTCGCGGCTCTTCAGTATCCTCGAACTTGGCAGCCCTTCCCCCTGGTTCCGTCCCGCGAAACCCTTCCTCGGCTTCGCAGCTTCCGACCCCACTTCCGGAACGGGTGCCTTGCCAGTCAATGAAATCCCTTTTTGCATTCCGTACTCCAACCTGCAGACGGTACGCCTTCGGGATACAAGGCGTCCTTGCACGTTCGTTCAAGCCTGCCGGCCTGCGCCAGGAAGCGCATTTTCATGCAAGCGGTTGCTTACTTATCTGGTACGGTCGTGCTGTACTTTCCCTCTTTACTACAAGAGCGTCGTACGGGATACAAGCCCCCTCTTCCCCCCGAAAACCTCCCCGTTCAACTCATTGACATAAAAGTTGATAGGTCCTATCTTTGGGAGGTGATGCCGACTAACAAAGCGGAGGAAAACCGGACACAAACTTCAGTAATTAGAGAAAGGCTGAAGTTCGCCTCTTTCGCCTTGGAGCCGCACACCGGAATCCTTACCAGGTATGGTGTGCGCAAGAGATTAGAACGGCAGCCGGCGCGAATACTGGAGGCTCTGCTCTTAGCGCGCGGACAGATGGTCTCGCGCCCTGAACTAATCTCTCTCCTTTGGCCAACTGAAGCGGCTGGGGACTTTAATCGCCGCCTCGACAAAGCCGTGGCCAAGCTTCGCGCAACGCTGAATGATAGCCCCACCTCTCCCCGCTATTTTGAGACCCTGAAAGGGCGCGGCTACCGGTTTCTCATGGAAGTAGAAATCGAAGTGCTTCCCGCAACCGGGGCGGGAGAGGCGCCGGGTGTCGAAGCCGCAGTTACTCCCCCGCCGCCACCCACGCCGACGGACGATCTTTCCCCAGGCCCCGGTCCGAAGCCGCCGCGTTCGGCTCCCGCTCCCCCCCCCGGCCACGGTCTGGACCCGCCGCAATCTCCTGCTGGGCGCGCTTGCCTTGGCCGTGCTCGCGATTGCGGGATGGTCTACCTTCCGTTCCCAATCCAATCACGGCGGTCGGCCCACCATTCTCATCCTCGGCTTTCGAAACAGCTCCGCACCTACCCAGGACCTCTGGATCTCCCGCTTCCTGACCGACTGGCTCACTGCCGACCTCCGCCTCTCCCCGGATGCCCAGGTTCTGTTCGGCAGTGGAACCCCGGAGATGCGCCCCTGGACGCTGGAGCAGGGCTGTGGAACTCCGCCTGAGAGCGCCCTCCGTTCGGCCGCGCGGGACTACGACGCCGACATGGTGCTCTACGGAGACTATGCCGCAGCGGCTACTGCCGAAGGCACCAACCGATGGCAGCTCACACTTTGCCTGGTACCGGCCCACGGCCACAAGGCTCCTGTATCCGCCACCGTGACGGAGGCTCGGGATGATTTCCCGCTCCTGATTGCTGAGGCGGGCGACCGGTTACGCGCCGCTGCCGGCTTCAAGCCCATCCCGGCTGCGGCGCTCGCCAGCCTGCGCGCGGAGTTCCCGCATACGCCAGACGCCACCCGCGCCTACTCTCAGGGAGTCATCGCACTCGACCACTTTGACTACGTCGCCGCAAGCATCTTCCTCACCATCGCCGCGCAGCTTGAGCCAAAGTGCGCTGCTGTCCACGCCGCCCTGGCAAAAGCCTGGGCCGATCTCGGCACTTCTGAACCGAGCCGCGAAGAGGCCCAGCTGGCCGTGCAGCAGGCAAGCCTTTTATCCCCGCAGCAGCAACTGCGATACGCCGCTTTCAACGCGGAAGCCCGGCAGGACTGGACAACCGCCGCCGACTTCTACCGGCAAATGCAGCAAGCCGACCCCGGAAACTTTGAAAATGAACTGGCGCTGGCGCGGGCTGAGTTCCGGGCCGGCCAAACTCGCCAGGCTCTGCAAACCGCACAAGGTGTGCAAAGCCCGCTTTCTGCAATTCATGATGACCCCCGCATGGAACTCGTTCAGGGAGTCGCGAAATCTGTCCTGGGCGATTTCAAGGGCGAATTGGAGGCTGCGCAGCGGGCCGAGCGGGAAGCCGCAGTTCGGGGCATGGACGAGCGCCGCGCCAATGCCCTCATGGAGGAGGCCGACGCAGAGGAGATGCTGGGAAACTGGCAGGAGGCGCAACGGCTCTGGATCCTGGCCAAGCAGGTCTTCGCTTCCATCAACGCCCAGGACGAAGTGATTACCGTTCTGCACCATCAGGCGCTTTCCGCCTGGAACCGGCACGACGTCACCACGGCCGAAGAGCGCATCCAGGAGGCGATTGCCGGTGGCCAAAGCCGCGATGAAGCCGCTGAAATTCAGGAGAGCCTGGAAGCCCGCGCGGCCGTGCAGATCGGTTTCAGGGCCACCAATCCGCTCGGCGTCCGGCACCAGGACCAGCAGTTGGACATTGCAGAAGACCCCACCCCCGGCCGCAACGCGCTGGAAGAAGCCCATCTCTTTGAGATGTTCGGCTCCCTGCAGATGCGCCAGGACCAGGACCGCAGGGCGCAGGAGTATCTCCAACAGGCTCAGCGGCACTGCACAGCCGCAAGGAATCAGGCCTGCCTGGCGGATACCGCATTGAACCAGGGTATGCTCGATGAGGAAATCGGCCAGATGAAGGAAGCCGAAGCGGAGTACCAGCAATCTGCCTCCTGGTTCCAGGCAGCGGGCGACCCCGGCGGCGTTGCCCTCAGCGCAGGCCGGCTGGGCTGGCTGCTCTTTGAAGAAGACCGCCTCGACGAATGCCGAAAGGTCTTCTCCGATGCCCTCGCGCAGACCGCCGACCTCGCCAACCGGATGCGGCACTACGAACTCGAGGAACAGTTGATTGATATCGAACTCCAGGCCGACCCCGACCGTGGCCAGAAGCTGGCGCAGCAATCGCTCACCGAGAACGCCGCGATGCTCAATACCTTCCCCATCGGGCGGCTGGTGACCTTCGCGGACCTCGCCGTTGCCGAATACCTGACCGGCGGGGAACGCCAGGCCCAGCGGGATATCGCGGTGCGGTTTTCGCTCGGCAACTCCGTGCTGCCAGACCATCAGTTGGCAAAGGTTCTCCTGGCCCGCGGCACCCTCAGCATCTACTCCCAGAACTACCCGGACGCTGAGCAAAATCTGCAGGCTGCGGAGCATCTTGCCCGTCAGCAGCGGCTGCTCAGTCTCGATTTTCAGGCGCGTCTGGCCCTGGCCCTGTGCCACACCGCGCAGCATCTGCCCACTGCCCGGGCCGAGTTGGACGCGCTGCGGGCCGAGGCGGAACACCGGGGCTTCGCGTTCTTCCTCCGCAAGATTCAGGAACTGGAGCGGGCGCGGGAGCGCGGCGAAAATCCCATGCGCACCAGCGCCGCGGGAAGGTCGTAGCCATGCCGGAACGCAGTTGCTCCGTCTGCCAGGCACCCCTGCCCCCCGGGCAGGACTCCTGCGGCAACTGCGCGCCGCCAACAGCACCTCCACCAGCGGCCGCTCCCGGCCTCGGCGCCTCCGCCGCAACCTGGTGGCTGCGTAACTGGTTGAGCGCACTGGTACTTACGCTGCTGGCTTCGGCCACCGTATGTCTGCTCCTTTCGGTAGACGTCACGGCAACCCGTCGCATCCTGATTGAAAGCCTCAACCGGCTGGTGGTCTATCTGAACCAACCAAACGCCCCCGCAGGCGCGGGACTGGCCGGGACGGTTGCCCTTGGAGCCGACTCCGACCATGGCGCCGCAGTTGATTTCGGCCCCATCAAGATCGGTTCCCACTCCACAACCGCGGTTTCCGTCACCATCCTTACCGCCGGAGTTCTCGATACCGTCTCGGTCGTTACCCAGGGTGTTGCAGACCTGGACTTTACCAATGCCGGCAGCGGTACCTGCACACCCGGGGTCTTCTACCCCGTCAACTCCACATGCACCGTCAACGTCACCTTCTCGCCCAAGCTCTCCGGCGCTCGCTACGGCGCGGTGGTGCTCCAGGATGCCGCTGAAGAAGCCATGAAAACCCGCCACATCCCCATGGCCACCGGCTATCTCACTGGAGTCGGCAAGGGCGCTCAGCCCATCCGCAGTGAGTCCCCCATTCTGCGCATTGGCACCGGCTGGATCTTGCCCTGGGGCATTGAGCTGGACAGTGCCGGGAACATCTACGTCGCAAACTATCCCCGGGAACCCTACGAAAGCGGCGGATCGGTCATCCGGGAAACACCGGTCGCCGGCGGCTACAGGCAGACAACCATCGGCAGCGGCTTTGTCGGCCCATCGGGTATAGCCGTGGACGGAGCCGGCAACATCTACGTTGCGGATGCCAGCCTGCAGATCATCTTTCGTGAAACTCCCTATCAGGATGGCTATGTGCAAAGCCAGATTCCTGCTCCCGGCCTGGGCTGGCCGCTCGCCGTGGCCGTCGACGCCGGGGGCAACGTCTACGTCACCGACGGCCCCAACCGGCGCGTCCTGAAAGAGTCGCTCTTCGCCGGACAGTACCGCCAGACCTCAATCCCCACCTCGCTCGAGTATCCCATCGGCCTCGCCGTTGACCGGGTGGGGAATATCTACGCCGCCAACGGAGATGTGGTGAAGGAAACACTGGAAGGCGCCACCTATCGCGAGAGCAAAATTGCCACCGGGTATGGCGGAGTCAAGGGCCGGGGCGCGGAACTCACCATTGACCCGGAAGGCAACCTGCTGATCGCCGCCACCGCGCAGAATCAGATCATCATGCTCCCGGCCCAGGGAGATTCCTTCGGAAGGCCAATCGTCCTGGCATCCGTCAGCCATCCCTTCGCCGTAGATAGCTCAACCTCGGGCGACCTCTTCTACACAACCGACATCCCCGGCGACGTCGGCCTGTGGCGCATGCCCATCCCTGCGCCCGGCCATGACCCCAATGACAACCCTGCAAACCACCCTCGCCGCTAAATTCACCTCGCGCCCCCTGCCCGGATGCGGGAATCGCATCGTGCGGCTAAGATGCTAGGGGACCGACAAAGGGGGCCCCTGGATGATGCGAATTCTGAAACTTGCAGCGGTGTTGGCTATCGGTTGCGGTTGTGCTGCGCAGTTGGCAAGCGCAAAGGCAACCGGCAAAACAGCACCAACCGCAGGAAGTGTGGCCGTCAGCATCGACAGGCAGACCGGTTCCTTCACGCTCCGTTGGGCAGACGGCACCAGCATCGGCCCAGCCGCCGCCTCCGTCGATCTCACCAACGGCCAACGCTGGGGCACCTCAGACTTCCCCAGGCACACAGTCACCTCACACGCGGCAGCTCCCGCGGGGTTGAAGGCCGCGGGAACGCGCATGTGGGAAATTCGCTCCTTCGGCCGCGCCGACGCGCCGGAACTGGTGCAGCGCATCTACCAGGCGCCGGGCAAGCCATACATCCTTGTGGAGCTGGACGCGGTGGGCAAATCGCCACTCAGCTCTCGGCACATCTCGCCCCTCAAACTCGCCACCGGCGGCAGCGCCACCTTTGCCGTCAAAACCAAACCCACCGTCGTTTTTGTCCCCAACGACAACGACATGTGGGTGCACTACAACGAGCCGATTGACCCCGCAAAAGACCCCGACAGCTACGAGGTCACGGCCGTCTTTGACAACACCAGCCGCAAAGGCATGGTGCTGGGTTCGGTGACGCACGACCTGTGGCGCACCGGTGTGCTGGCGCGCGGCCTGGGCGAGGGAAGCGCAAGCAACGTCGAGCTCTACGGCGGCGCAACCGGCCAGTGGACCCACGACGTAGACCCGCACGGCGTGGTGACTGCCTCCACCATCCACTCCCCGCTGGTCCTCGTTGGCTACTACGCCGATTGGCGCAACGGCATGGAAGAATACGCGCAGGTGAATGCGCAGATTCATCCGCCGCTGGCGTGGAGCGGCGGCGTGCCTTTTGGATGGAATAGCTGGTCAGCCTACCTGATGAACATCAACACCCAGAAGTATCTCGGCGTCGCCGATTTCATCCACACCGAACTGGAACCACGCGGATTCAAGAACGACGGCACAACCTACGTGAACTGGGACGGCGGCTGGAGCCTGTTGAAGCAAGAGGAAATCATCGCGGACGCCAGGCATCTCCACGCGCAGGGGCAAAAGGCCGGCATCTATTTCACCCCATTCTCGTACTGGTCCGACGATTTCACCAAGCCCGTCGAAGGCACCGACGGCAAATACAAGTACAGCGACATTCTCCTGCGCGACTCCAGGGGAAATCCCCTGCCCAAGATTGACGGCACCCACCCCCTCGACCCCACGCACCCGGGCACCATCGCGCGCATCGACTACGAACTCGCCCGCTTTGTCGCATGGGGCTACGACTCAGTCAAACTTGACTTCCTCAACTGCGGCTCGCTCGAGGGCATGCACCACGATCCCGCAATCACCACCGGCGTTGCCGCATACGCCTACGGCATGCAGCGGATTGAAGATGACCTGGCACCAAAAAAGATTGGCCGCCCCTTCTTCATCAGCCTTTCCATCGCCCCGCTCTTCCCTGCCTACGGTCACAGCCGGCGCGCCTCCTGCGATGCCTTCGGCCGCATTGAAGACAGCGAATACATGCTCAACGCAGTCACCTTCGGATGGTGGACCAACGGCACTCTCTACCGCTTCAACGATCCCGATCACACAGTCATTGCCCGCGACCTCGACCCCTACCACGACCAGTCTCCCAAGGGAAGCATACAGACCGATGAAGAGGCCCGCAGCCGCGTCACTGCCTCCGTCATCGCGGGCACAGTACTCATCGACAGCGACGACCTGCTCGACGCCCGAGGACAAGCCCGCGCAAAGTCTCTGCTCACAAACACTCAGGTGCTCGACGTAGCTCGCGCCGGCCGCAGCTTCCGTCCTGTGGAAGGCGACGCCGGTCTGCGCTCAGCAAGTGTATTTGTACGCAATGAACCGGATGGAAGCCTGCTGCTGGCAATCTTCAACTTCAACGGAGTCGCAGGCACAAACCTGATAGTCGATCTCTCCCGCATTGGTTTGGACGCGACGCGCAGCTATTCCGTGGACGACCTGTGGACCGCCGAGAAATCCAGGGCTCACGGCTCTCTGCCCTTCGCACTCGGGCCAGGCCAGTCAAAACTTCTCCGCCTGACTGCAAAATAGCCGGCGCAACAACCCGCGGCGACGGCTCTATCCAACGAGCCTCCCCTTACTGCCCCGCAATCGCCAGCGGAACGGCCTCATATGCCACCGTCCCCAGCCCTCGGTCCGCAGCCATGCCCAGATACGGCAAATGCTCGGGGTCCAGATTCCACCACGACTTCGCCACCCACGCATCCAGAGCCACCGGATCCGTTGAAGCAACCACGGTCTTCTTCGTCGCCACGTCTTCCAGGCTGCCGCCCGTCGGCCCGTTCCGCAGCAGGATGCGATACCCGTCCAGAATCGTCACCGTCGGCAGCATAAAGTTCGCCAGGTCCACCAGCGACTGGTTAATCTGCTGGTGCAGCCTGTTCCTCTGCCCACCCAGTATCCCGTACCAGTTCTTCATCCCAATCGTCACGCCGAGCAGGCTGTGATGCTTGGCAATCGGCAGATTTATCACCTTGTCCGCCTCAAGAAACGGCGTAAACACCGGCCACGTCTTCAGCACCACGCCGCCCAGTTCCACTTCGCGAAACAGCTCCGGGTCCGGCAGTATCACCTCAGCCCCTGCCGCCAGCGCAGCCGCCTGAATCCCCGACCGCTGGAAGCACCGTCGCGGCTCGTTGCAGCTCACATCCGTCACCACAACCCGCTTGGCCCCGGCCTGCCAGCACTGCCGCACCACCTCAGCCACCAACTCCGGATTGGTATTCGCCGCCTGCTCCGGCGTGCGGTCCCAGGCAATATTCGGCTTGATTACCACCACATCCTGCCGCGAGACAAACCGGCTCATCCCGCCAATACCCTCCACTGCGCGACGAACCAGATCCGCCGGCTCACCCTCCTGCGCCACGCTCATATGCGGGAGCCGCGGATCCGCAGCCACCCGATGATCCCGTCGAGCCTGATCGGGCCGCGCCGCCACTGGCCGCACGCTGTGCCGGCTCAGCCAAAGTCCAGCGCCACTGGCCACCACGCCTGCCCCGCCCAGGCGCAGCAACTGGATCATCGCCTCGCGCCGCGTCACCCCCGCAGGCACAGGCGCTTGCGCTATCGGCCCAGGATGCAATTCACCGCTCATCTCGTTGCTCCTCAATGCCGCCTACACTTCCGCCAGGTGGATGCGGTTGGGGTCGTTCGTGCCCAGCCCGTGCGCTGCATCGGCAGCGGTGGCAATGTAGCGTGGCGGCCGTCCCGCAGCCTCAAACGTCCCCATGCCCACCTCGGCGCGCTTCCGCTCCAGCATCTGCCACGCGGTGTGGTCCACAGCAACCCGGTCTTCGCCCACAATCAGCGCATTCGGCTGCCACAGCCGCTCCGGCTTGAATCCCGGCCCGCCATCGTAAACCGACGACAGCGCATCGCCGATGGTAAACCGAACCTTCTGCCGCACCACCGCAATCGCATTCAAATCGGCCACGCACGGATTGCACCCGCCCGCATGAAGCTCAAACGGCTTCTGCACCACGCCGTACATATTCTTCATCGCAAAGGTCACGCCGGCCATGCTGTGATCTTTCAAAATCGGCAGGCCAATCACCATGTCGCACTCGCGCGTCAGAATCTTCGACAGCAGCACATTCACCGCCGCGCCAAAGCTCTCCGGCTTCTCCTCGTACCCTGCCATGTCTGACCCGTAGCAGCGCACCTTGCTCTTGTCCGTCTGGATTGTGAATCCGCAGGCCTCCAGGTCGCGCTGGTTCCGGTCCCAGATCACAATATTCCCCGCCTTGATGCCCACCTGCTGCAGCCGCTCGGCCACCGCCATCGCCAGCACCGCGTGGGTCGAAATGCCCTTGCCGCCCAGCCCATTCGTCTTCAGCCCAATCACTTTGTCCGGCCCCAGGTCCTTGCCCAGGATGCGCTTCCAGCCCTCGGCCGGCTTGTCTTTCCCGGTCCACGTGGCCACCGCGCGGTCCAGCAAATCCAGCACGCGCTTCTCATCCAGTTGCCCATTGGCCCCGTGTACCGCCGCATCCCGCGCCACCACCACGTGTGCCTTCCCCGCCGGCACTTCGCTCGCCGCCAGTGCCTGCAATCCCATCGTCTCCGCCCCGCCCAGCACCAGGGCTCCAGTAGCTGCTGTCTTCAGGAAATCCCGTCGATTCTTCATCCTCTTGCTCCATTCCCCGCCGTCTTTACGGCCGTTCTAGAGTTTGTCGGCAATCGCCAGCGCCAGACTCTTCAGCGCCTGCGGAGTGTCCGCACCCGCCTGGTACGCCACAATCCGCACCAGCACCGCTCCCTTGCGGAAGCTCAGGCTCTGCGCGTACTGGATCGATTCATCCCCTACCTGCGCCGCCTTGCCGTCCGGCGCCTGCCCCGAGGTCAAAATCCTGTGCGCACCCGCCTCATCCTTCATCGTGTGCACATCCACCACGGCTTCCAGCGCGTTGTTGTACTTGTAGTCGGCCGTCGAGGTCGTCACCACCCCCGCAGCCACATACTGCTCGGCATCGCCGTCAATGTACTGCCACAAATCCTTCGCGGCAAAGACGCGCGTCTCCCCGCTCTTCTGCCAGCCCGCCACCGCGCCTGTAGCCGGCAGCGGGTCCACCTTCTTCTTGCATCCCGCCACCGCAACCGTCAGCAACGCAACCGCAACCAAAGCAAGCATTCCAATCGTCAAACGAATTCGCATCGAGTCATTCCTCTATTTCCTGCTGAGCAGAATCTGGGCTGAGGGCGAGCGGCTCTCGCCAATACTGGTCACATACACCGCAGGATGCTCCTGCAGCGGGCACGCATACTCGCAGGCGCCGCAGCCCACGCACCGGCTCGGGTCTACCCGCGGCTGCTTCAGCGTCTTCACGTTGCCCGTCGAGTCAATCACCTGCGCCTCCTGCACATAAATCGCCTTGGGCGAAACCGGGCACCACTCTTCGCACACAATGCATTCTGTCGCCAGCGCCCACGGCAGGCACCGCCCACGGTCGTAAAAGGCCGTCCCCAGCCGCACCGGCTGCGCCGTTTGTCCCGGCTGGCCCACGCCCACAACCCAGCCCTTTTCCTTCGGCGTGATCTGCCAGATCGCCCCCGTCGGGCACACCTCGCTGCACAGCACGCAACTTGGCTCGCAGTAGCCAATCCGCGGAATCAGCGTCGGCGACCACAGACCTTCCAGCCCAGCCTCCGTCAGCGTGGGATGCAGCGCCGTGTTCGGGCAAACCTTCATGCACTCCCCGCACCGGATGCACCGCGACAGAAAATCCGGCTCATCCAGCGAACCCGGCGGCCGCAGCAGCCGCTCATTCCGGCTCTTGCCCAGCCCCGTATTCGCGCGCATCAGCGGCACCACGGCCGCACCCGCCGCCAGCCCCGTAATCGTGCGTCGCCGCCCAATATCCGGCGAGGCCACTTCCTTCTCGTTGCGGAAGAACTTGAACTCCAGCGACGAGTGCGGGCACGCGCCAACGCAGTTCATGCACATCAGACATTCAGATTTCCGCCACGGCACCCCGCCAATCGGGTCGTCTCCGCCCTGGCAGTGCATCAGGCAGCGGTTGCACTTGTCGCAGCTCGCCGGGTCCTTGTGCAGCCCCAATATCGACCACCGCGACACCGCCCCCAGCAGCGCCCCCAGCGGGCAAATCGCCCGGCACCAGATGCGCGTAACCCGCAGCCCGGCCACCAGCACAAGCACAAACAGAACTCCCAGAAACAGCCCCTGCGCAAAGTGTGGCTGCCGAAAGTCCAGCACCGTATTCTTCATCGCCGTGTGCAGCAGCCCGCCGGTCATCTTCACCCAGCCAACCTGGCTCTGCTCCAGCGGCATCACCAGCGCCCGCATCGCAAAGTTGAACGCCGGCAGCAGCGCCAACCCAAACGACCGCACCAGCAGGCTGAACGGGTCAAACCACCCAATCGCCGCAGACCCCGTCAGCGCCGCCACCAGCCCCGCAATCAGCAGCACATACTTGCCCGTCTGCCAGCGCCGGTAGCGGTTGGAGTCAATCCTCTGCTTGCCGCGCTTGCTCTCCGAGTGCCAGCTCCCAATCCACTGCTGCAGCGTCCCCATCGGGCAAATCCACCCGCAGAAGAACCGGCCAAAAAACATCGTCTGCACCAGAATCAGCAGGCTCCACAGCAGCCCGCGATACAGCGCGTGCCCGGCCAGGGCATTCACCACCGCCACCAGCGGATCCCACTCAAAAAACAGCCGCACCGGAGCGCGCAGATGAATGTCACTGCTCGCCGACTCCGACGGGCGCAGCGATGTAAAGAACAGGAGCCCGAGGAAGAGCGCCAGGAAGAACACCTGCGAAATTCTGCGCAGCAGCGGCAATCGAGACCGGGCCACAAGGCTCCTTCCACTCAGTACGGCAAGCTCAACGGGCCACGGGAATCACGGAATCGCGCGGATCGCTTGCCTCCGGCGCACCCTTCCAACCCAGCAGCACGAAATACACAGCCTCTTTCGGATGGGCTTTCGCTCGCAGGGAATCATCGCCACTCATGCCCATTTCACGCGGTGACCCGCATCACAACCAGCGTGCCACCGGCAGAAACAGGCAAGCAATCGCGAGGATTATGCAAGGCGCAAAAAGGCAAAGCCCGCAGGATTGGGTGCTTCCCCATCCTGCAGGCTTCTCTCATTGCGATTGTCTTGTGCCGACCGCTACTCCAGCGCCAGCACCGTCACCGACTTCGGCGCAACCGTAATCGACACCCTGCCATTCTTCACCGTGCCGGCAATCGCTGTGGGCACCACCACCCCCGGCGCGGCAAACGTATTGATGCTGTCCACCGCCGGCGCCGTCAGCGTCTCTCCCTTCGCCGTCTTCGCCGTCACGCCCGCAATCGCCACATCAATCTGCGCCGGCTTCTCCGCATCCAGGTTGGTTATCTCCAGCCACACCTTGCCGCTCACATCCCGCGCGGCAATCGCATCCACACGCGGCAAACTCACATCCCCATGGGTGTAGCTGCCTGCATCGAATGTCACCGGCAGCAGCGTCGCATCCTGGAACGGCACATACATCTTGAAGACGTAGTACGTCGGCGTCAGAACCATCTTCTCCTGGTCCGTCAATATCATCGCCTGCAGCACATTGATCATCTGCGCAATGTTCGCCATCCGCACCCGGTCCCCATGCCGCGCAAAAATATTCAGATTCAGCGATGCCAGAATCCCGTCACGCAAACTGTTCTGCTGCACCAGAAAATCCTTGTTGGTCCCCGGCAAGGGAGCCAGCCACGCACCCCATTCATCCACCACCAGCGCCACCTTCTTCTCCGGGTCGTACTTGTCCATCACCGCTTCCTGCTTGCGCAGAAACTCTTCCATGAACAGCGTCGACTTCAGCGTCTTCGCATAATCGTCCACCCCAAAATTCAGCGACGGCAGCGAGGGCGGCCAGCCCGTCGGCACCGTGTACCAGTGCAGCGAAACCCCGTTGAAATCCCAGCTCCAGTCGTGGCTCTTCCAGCCCTTCATCATCGTCTCGGTCCACTCCGTCTCCGGCACCCCTGGGCCTACCGCAATCTTCAGCATCTGATTCGCGCCCGTCTGCTGCGGATTGTCGTTCGTCACAAATCGGCTGTAGATCTTCAACTGGCTCAGGTAATACTCCGGCGTCATGTCCCCGCCGCAGCTCCAGCTCTCGTTCCCAATCCCCAGGAAGCCCACCTTGTACGCCTCGGGATGTCCGTTCGCCGCCCGCTCTTTCTGCAGCGCAGTCGGTGCAGCCGCCGTCATGTACTCCAGCCAGTCAGCAGCCTCAGCCGGCGTGCCCGATCCCACATTCACGCTCACATACGCCTCGCTGCCAATCTGGTGGATGAAGTCCATGAACTCATCCGTGCCGAAGCTGTTGTCATCCACCACGCCGCCCCACGCGGAGTTCAGCGTCGCGGGCCGCTGCGCCACCGGGCCAATCCCCTTCCGCCAGTGGTACTGGTCCGCAAAGCACCCGCCCGGCCAGCGCACGTTGGGCACCTTCAGCGCACGCAGCGCCTCCACCACATCCTTGCGGATCCCGCGCGTATTCGGAATCTTCGAATTCGGCCCAACCCAGATGCCCCCGTAAAGTCCATGCCCAAGATTCTCCGCAAACTGCCCGAAGAGGTTGCGGTCAATCTTCGCGCCCGCTTTGGACGCGTCAATGGTGAGGTGCGTCGGCTCCTGGGCCACGCCGGGAAAGGGAACCGCCAGCAGCAGTGCGGCGGGCAGGGCAAATCGAAGACAGCGAATGCGCATAAGGACTCCTGAAAATTTCGCTCGCGGTCACTCGCCCATCTCCCGGCACACCTTGCCGGGCGCGCAGGAAATCGGGCAATGGCGGAATCGCGAAAACGTTCTCTGAGAGACGAACTATACATCCTGAAATTGACGGCATGCAAGCGAAATAAATCGCTTTATCCATCACTATCACCCCGCCCGCCCGTAAAACAGCTAAGCCCCCGCCAGCTCCCGGAAGTTACCCGGTTCCTGACGGAGGCTCCTCTGTTTCCTGCTATCCCGCGGTTGCCCGCGCCATTTATGCCAGGTCGAAGCGGTCCAGGTTCATCACCTTCACCCATGCCGCCACAAAGTCGGCGACAAACTTCTCCTTCGCGTCCGCCGAGGCATACACCTCAGCCAGCGCGCGCAGTTGCGAATTCGAGCCAAACACCAGGTCCACAATCGTCCCCGTTGCCTTCAGCTCGCCCGTCACGCGATCGCGGCCTTCCAGCACGCCCGGCGTCGTTGCGGACCTCTCCCACTTCGTGCCCATCTCCAGCAGGTTCACAAAGAAGTCGTTGGTCAGCGCACCCACGGTGCTGGTGAAAACACCATGACTCGTGCCGCCATAGCTCACACCCAGCGCCCGCAGCCCGCCCACCAGCACGGTAAGCTCCGGCGCGCTCAGCGTCAGCAGGTTCGCCTTGTCAATCAGCAACTCCGCCGCAACCGATTCATGCCCCTTGCGGATGTAGTTGCGGAAGCCGTCGGCAGCCGGCTCCAGCACCCGGAACGACTCAACATCGGTCTGCTCCTGCGTCGCGTCGGTACGTCCCGGCGCAAAGGGCACGGTCACATCGTGACCCGCCTTCTTCGCTGCCGCTTCCACCGCCGCCGAGCCGCCCAGCACAATCAGGTCAGCCAGCGAAACCTGCTTGCCGCCCTTGTGCGCCGCGTTGAACTCGCCCTGGATGCCCTCAAGCACCCCGAGCACCTTCGCCAGCTCCGCCGGCTCGTTCGCTTCCCAGAACTTCTGCGGGCTCAGCCGGATGCGCGCGCCATTGGCGCCGCCACGCTTGTCCGTCCCCCGGAAGGTCGAGGCCGAGGCCCACGCCGTCGTCACCAGTTGCGTCGTGGTCAGCCCCGAGGCCAGAATCTTCGCCTTCAGCTCCGCCACTTCCGCATCACCAATCTGCTCGTAGCTCGCCTCGGGCAGCGGATCCTGCCAGATGAGCTCCTCTTTCGGAACCAGCGGGCCCAGATACCGCGCCAGCGGGCCCATGTCGCGATGCGTCAGCTTGAACCACGCCCGCGCAAAGGCATCCGCAAACTCCTCCGGATGCTCCAGGAACCGCCGCGAAATCTTCTCGTACGCCGGATCCATCCGGAGCGACAAATCCGTCGTAAACATGATCGGCGCATGCGTCTTGCCAGGAACATGCGCATCCGGCACGGTGCCGGCTCCGGCCCCGCCCTTTGGCGTCCACTGCTGCGCCCCTGCCGGGCTCTTGGTCAGCTCCCAGTCATAGGCAAACAGGTTCTCAAAGTAGTTGTTGTCCCACTTCGCCGGGTTCGTCGTCCACGCGCCTTCCAGGCCGCTGGAAATCGTATCCGCGCCCTTGCCGGTGCCAAAGGTGTTCTTCCAGCCCAGCCCCTGCTCTTCAAGGCTCGCGCCTTCCGGCTCCGGCCCAACATACTTGTTCGGGTCCGCCGCGCCATGCGCCTTGCCAAAGGTGTGTCCGCCGGCAATCAGTGCCACCGTCTCCACATCATCCATCGCCATCCGCGCAAACGTCTCGCGGATATCCCGCGCCGCGGCAATCGGGTCGGGGTTTCCGTTCGGGCCCTCGGGATTCACATAAATAAGACCCATCTGCACTGCGCCCAGCGGATTCTCAAGCTGCCGGTCGCCCGTGTACCGCTCGTCGGCCAGCCACTTGCCCTCAGGACCCCAGTAGATGTCCTCTTCCGGCTCCCAGATGTCAGCCCGGCCGCCCGCAAACCCAAACGTCTTCAGCCCCATCGAATCAATGGCCACGTTGCCGGCCAGAATCATCAGGTCAGCCCACGAAATCTTATTCCCGTACTTCTGCTTGATAGGCCACAGCAGCCGGCGCGCCTTGTCCAGGCTCACATTGTCAGGCCAGCTGTTCAGCGGGGCAAACCGCTGCGCTCCGTGCCCGGCGCCACCGCGTCCGTCCGCAATACGATACGTACCCGCGCTGTGCCAGGCCATGCGCACAAAAAACGGCCCATAATGCCCATAGTCGGCCGGCCACCAATCCTGCGAGCTTGTCATCAGCGCATGCAGGTCTTCAATCACCGCGTCCAAATCCAGGCTCTTGAACTCCTCCGCGTAGTTAAATCCATCCCCCATCGGGTCGGCCTTCGGCGAATGCTGGTGGAGAATCTTCAGATTCAGTTGATTGGGCCACCAGTTTGCGTTGGTCGCGGTTCCGGCCGCAGTGGGCTTCAGTGCGCCGCTCGAAAAAGGGCACTTCGATGCTTCTGACATGATTCGCTCCTTGAGCTGTCCCGTTACACAACCCGGCTTAGTGTAGTGCCGTGGGAAAGGACTAACAAGCCAACTGTTGCGCACAGTCAACAATGTTCACACTTCGGGTGTCGCGGAACAAGCTCCGCAGTTTGGATGCAGCCACCCGGCAAAAGGTGGCACCTTTCCCGCACACTTTCTCCCCGGAAAAATCACCCACCCAATTTCGCCCCGCCGACATCCTTCCTCCATCCTCCACTTCGAATAGAAAATTATTTCCTTTACGAACAATTCCCCGTTCCGGTATGGTTCTCTCCGCAGCAAAACGCGGCTCGCCGCGCCACCGCTGTCGTCCTGCGTGTCCCGCAGCCCTTCCCGTTGATTTCACCCAAGCTGCTGTCTTTTGAAGGAGTTCCATGAAGTTTCCCGCATTCGGATTGCTCTCCGCCGGTCTGCTGCTCGCCGCCTCGGCCTCCCTCCCCGCCCAGGCCCCCGCCACCACAACACCCCCGCCACCGGCCAAGCCCGCATCCGACCAGCTCCTCCAGGACTTCCGTAATCCCCCATCCAGCGCACACCCCCGCGTCTGGTGGCACTGGATGAACGGCAACATCTCCAGGGAAGGCATCAAGCTCGACCTCGAGTGGATGCACCGCGTCGGCATCGGCGGCTTCCACAACTTTGACGCCGCCCTCTCCACCCCCAAGGTCGTCGAGCATCGCCTCGCCTACATGACCCCCGAGTGGAAAGACGCCTTCAAGTACGCCACCACCCTCGCCGACCAATTCGGCATGGAAGAGGCCATCGCCGGCTCTCCCGGGTGGAGCGAGTCCGGCGGCCCCTGGGTTCCCCCCGCCGAAGCCATGAAGAAGTACGTCTGGAGCGAAACCGAGGTCGAGGGCGGCAAACTCTTCCACGGCATCCTCCCCCACCCGCCCACCAACACCGGCGCATTCCAGAATGAGCCCAACCACGACCTCGGCCTCGACGTCAGCCCCGGCGAAGCCCTCCCTGTCGACCCCACCCACTACGCCGACTCCGCCGTGGTCGCCTATCGCCTGCCCGACAACGACCTCTCCATCGCCAGCCTCAACCCCCGCGTCACCACCAGCGCCGCTCCCAACACCCCCATCGACGCCGCCCCCCTCTCCGACGGCGACTACGTCCACGGCATCGTCATCGCCCCGGCAGCCATCGGCGAAAAGTCCTGGCTCCTCTACGACTTCGGCAAGCCCGTCCGCATCCAGGCCGTCTCCCTCACCATGGGCGGCGTCTACGATTCCATGCAGATCTTCATGGGCTACGGCGAAAGCGGCCGCGATCTCGAAGCCTCCGACGACGGCCTCGCCTTCCGCAAGGTTATCCATATAGAGAACGGCGCAGTCGGCACCACCACCGCCTTCGCCCCCGTCACCGCCCGCTACTTCCGCGTCACCTTCACCATCAAAGCCCCCCCTGCCAGCCCCTATGCCGACTTCATGCCCGCCGGAGCCGACGCCTCCAAGGCCCCGGCCCCGGTCAACGTCGCAGAACTCGTCCTTCACACCGGCGCGCGCGTCAACCGCTATCAGGAGAAGGCAGCCTTCGCCCCCATGCCCGACCTCTACGGCTTCGCCTCGCCCCAGGTCGATTCCTCCGAAGCCATCGACAAGGCATCCGTCATCGACCTCACCGGCAAAATGCAGGCCGACGGCTCGCTCGACTGGACACCCCCCGCCGGCCGCTGGGTTATCCTCCGACTCGGCTACTCCCTGCTCGGCATCCGCAACCACCCGGCCACCCTTGAAGCCACCGGCCTCGAAGTCGACAAGCTCAACGGCCACTACGTCCGCAACTACATGGACCGCTATCTGGAAACCTACGAGAAGACCGTCGGCCCCGATCTCATGGGAAAGCGCGGCCTCCGCTGGGTCATCAACGACAGTTGGGAATCCGGCTCCCAGAACTGGACCGACGACATAATCGCACAGTTCAAAAAATACCGCGGCTACGACCCCACCCCCTGGCTCCCCGTCCTCACCGGCCACGTCGTGCAATCCGCCACCGCCAGTGACCAGTTCCTCTGGGACCTCCGCAAGACCATCGCCGACCTCACCGCCAACGAGCACTACGCCCAGATTCAGGCCAGCGTCAACGCCCACGGCCTCAAGCACTACGGCGAATCCCACGAAGCCGGCCGCGCCCTCATCGCCGACGGCATGGAAGTGAAAAAGCTCAACGAAATCCCCATGAGCGCCATGTGGACCCAGTCCCCCGGCGTCAATCACGAACAGTTCAGCTACAACGCCGACGATCGCGAGTCCGCGTCCGTCGCCCACATCTACGGCCAAAACCTCGTCGCTGCCGAATCCATGACCGCCGCCGGCTCGCCCTGGGCCTGGTCCCCCGGAACCCTCAAGCCCACCGCCGATCAGGAGTTCCTCAACGGCATCAACCGCATCGTCATCCACGAGTCCACCCACCAGCCCCTCGTCAACAAGGCCCCCGGCCTCGCCCTCGGACCATTCGGCCAGTGGTTCAACCGCAACGAAACCTGGGCCGAGCAGGCCACCGCCTGGATCACCTACCTCGCCCGCACCAGCTACCTCCTCCAGCAGGGCCACTTCGCCGCTGACCTCGTCTACTTCTACGGCGAAGACTCCAACCTCACCGCAATCTTCGGCAACAAGGCCCCCAACGTCCCTGAGACCCATGGCTTCGACTACATCAACGCCGACGGCCTCATCCACGTTCTCAACGTCAGTAACGGCCGCATCACCACCCCTGGCGGCACCAGCTACCGCCTCCTCGGCCTCGACCCCTACAGCCGTCACATGTCCCTGCCCGTCCTGCGCGCCATCCACAAGCTCGTCGAAGCCGGAGCAACTGTCGCCGGCCCCAAGCCCCTCGACGACCCCAGCCTCTCTGACGATGCAGCCGAGTTCGCGCGCCTCAGCACCGCCCTCTTTGGCGACGGCACCGGCCTCCACCACGTTGGCAAGGGTCAGGTCTACGCCGGCAGCACCGTGGCTGAAGCCTTCAACGCCATCAACCTCGCCCCCGACTTCGAAACCACCAAACCCCAGCCCGACACCCGCCTCCTCTTCGTCCACCGCACCACAAAGGAAGGCGAAATCTACTTCGTCGACAACCGCAACGACCGCGCCGAGCAGGTCGACGCAACCTTCCGCGTCACCGGCAAACAGCCCGAGCTATGGTTCGCCGAAACCGGCACCACCAGGCCCGTCAGCTACCGCATCGCCGACGACCGCACCACTGTCCCCCTCTCTCTCGAGCCCTGGGGCACCGTCTTCGTCCTCTTCCGCAAGCCCGCCGCCAGGCCTGAAGTAACCCTGCCTGCGGAAACCACCACCGAAATCAGCCAACCCAGCGGCGCCTGGACCCTCGCCTTCCAGCCCGACCGCGGCGCACCCGCCAGCATTTCCCTCGGCAAGCTCATCGACTGGACCAACTCCACCGACCCCGGCGTCAAGTACTTCTCCGGCACCGGCACCTACTCCGCCACCCTCACCGTACCCGCCGCCGCCCTCAAGCCCGGCGCGCAGTACTGGATCGACCTCGGCGACGTCAAAAACCTCGCTGAAGTCACCCTCAACGGCAAACCCCTCGGCATCGTCTGGCACGCTCCCTGGCGCGTCAACGCCACCGCGGCAGTCCACGCCGGCGCCAACCAGCTCGTCGTCAAGGTCACCAACGCCTGGGTCAACCGCCTCATCGGCGACCAGCAGCCCGGCGCAAGACAGTACACTTTCACCGCCGGCAAACCCTACCCAGCCAACGCGCCCCTGCAAGCCTCCGGCCTGCTCGGTCCCGTCCAACTCGTAGCCGTCACCCGCGGAGAAAAATAACCCCTTGCCCCTGCCGCCCGCCGATCTCGAATGCCTCGCCGATTACGCCTGCAAAACCGGCGAGAATCCCCTCTGGCACCCGGGCGAGCAGTGCCTTTACTGGGCCGACATCCCGGGTGGCCGCCTCTTCCGCTACCACCCGGCCTCGGGCCAGCATCAGCAGGTCTACTCCGGCCGCCCCGTCGGCGGCTTTACCCTCCAGGCCGACGGCGCGCTCCTCCTCTTCCAGGACCGCGGCACCATCTCCCTCTGGCGCGACGGCCATCTCACCCCCATCCTCCCCGGCCTCCCCACCGAGCTCGACTCCCGCTTCAACGACGTCATCGCCGACCCAGCCGGCCGCGTCTTCTGCGGAACCATGTCCACCCCCGACCGCAGGGGCCGCCTCTACCGCCTCAATCTCGACCGCTCCATCACCCTGCTCCTCGAGGGCATCGGCTGCCCCAACGGCATGGCCTTCACCCCCGACCGCAAAGGCTTCTACTTTACTGACTCCTTCACCCGAGAAATCTACCTCTTTGACTACGACCAGGCCAGCGGCAACATCACCAACCAGCGCGTCTTCGCCCGCTTCCCAGAGTCCTTCGGCTTCCCCGACGGCTGCACCCTCGACGCGGCCGGCCATCTCTGGGTCGCCTTCTGGGACGGTGCCTTCGTCGCCCACCTCGACTCCACCGGCCAGCTCACCGACCGCATCCCCATCCCCGTCCCCAAGACCGCCAGCATCACCTTCGGCGGCCCGCTCTGCCGCGACCTCTACATCACCACCGCCGGCGGACACGAGAAAGCCACTGAAGCCCCCCTCGCCGGAGCCCTCTTCCGCCTCAAAAACGCCGGCCAGGGCCTCCCGGAGTTCCCCTCCCGAATCCAAATTCCCAAAGAATAATCCCGAGACGCAGAAAAGCCCGAACCCATCGGTCCGGGCCCTCCCGTCATTCACCCATCCTGCTACTTGGCCTTGCCGCCGGCCTGGTGCTGCTTCACCTCAGCCACCATCTGCTCCACCTGCCCGCGACCCTCATACTGCGGTGCCGTCGCCAGCAGCTTGTTCCAATCCGCCAGCGCACCATCCCCATCCGACTTGCCCTGCCACCGCACCATGCCCCGGTTGTAAAGCGCATTCGGGTAGTTCGGCGAGTCCTTCAGCGCCTGGTTAAACTCCGCCAGCGCCCGGTCCGCATCCCCCATAAACCAGTACGCCGTTCCCATATTCGTACGCACACCGGCCACCGTCGGCTTAATCTTCAACGCCTGGCCATAGTAGTCCACCGCCGCCGAATATTGCTTGGCGTCGTAATACAGGTTGCCGATATTGGTCAGCAGATCCGCGTTGTTCGGGCTGGTCTTCAGTTGCGCAATCATCGGTGCCGCCAGGGCATCCGCCGCCTGCTTCAGCTCCGCCGCGGTCGGTTGAGCCGCTGGTGCCGCCGCACCGGGCTGCAACGCCGGCCCTGCCGCCGTTGCCGGGGCCGCTTCCGGCTTCTGCATATCCCGCAGAAACCATCCCCCAGCCACCCCAACCGCCAGAAATACCAGCGCCAGCAGCACCGCCTTGTTCATCGTCCACTGTTGATTCGGTGTTTGGCTCATTTCGCTCATTTGCTGCCTGCCCCTCCTGCCGCGAAGTGATCCGCAGGCATCTTTTTCACTTGCGTAATCAGTTTCTGCACCGCCGCCTTGCGATCCGCCGCTAACTGCGGATTGCTCTTCAGCAGCAGTTGCCAGGCCGCCAGTGCCCCCTTCGGGTCCTGTTTGCCCTGCAACTTCACCATGCCCAAGTCAAACAACGCATTCGCATCCTTCGGGTCATATCCCAGCGCAGTATTCAGTTGGTTCACCGCACCATCCGCGTCCCCGGCCCGGAACAGGCTCGCAGACAGCTTCACCCGGTACGCCACATTCTTCGGATCGGCCTGCACCGCACGGCCGTAGTACGTCTCCGCATCCTGATATTGATGGAACGCGTGATAAATCGCCCCAATCTGCACCAGCAGCGCGCCATCAGTCGGGGTCGCCTTCAGCTTGTCCAGCAGCGGCGCAGCCTTCGCGTTGGCCGTCGCCTTCATCTCTTCCGCTGTCACCACGTGCCCGCCGCCCATCCCCGGCTTCAGCGTTGGCGGCGCATGCACCACCGCCTTGGCCGGAGCTGCAACCGTGCTCCCCAGCTCCGCGCGCAGCAAATACCCAATCCCCAGGCCGGCAGCCAGGCAAATGGCCGCCAATCCATACACTTGCACCGGCTTCAGCAGCCGCATCGCCCCCGCGCCAGTTGTTGTTTCCATTGCCATGCCTGCTCTCCCCGGGGCCAACCGCTCACCCGCAACCCGCCCGCTCACATCATTCTCTACCTTAATAGATGACGATGTGCGCTCAAGACCCACCAAACATGCCCTGAGTCTCATACACTGTACCGGGATATCGATTCCCTTCCTCACCCAACTGTCACGCCAAATCGTGACCGCGGTCACAGGAAGAGTGCCCGACGTACCCCATGCCCGGTTTTCGGACACTTTCCGCTCACCCTGCAGGTACCGGAGTGTGACCCCTGGGTAATTTGCCGCCGCACTCGCCCCAACCGCGTGTCGCACGTCCATAAGCCCTGTGATAGAGGTCACATAAACCGATTCGTTCCGTAGTCCAAACTCCATACAGTCTTAGAAGTCTCTCAGGATTTCTGACCGCCACACATGGGCTGAACACCAACCAGGTGGCTACAGAATCTCCAGATGCTCCTGAGCACGGGTTTGAATTCGCGTAACACGATTTTGTGAGAAATTGAACGGTGAAAGCTGAACTGAAGGGTCCCCTCTTCTGTCAGGCAGTTGGGCAAGAGGGAAAGCAAGCGGTATCAGTGGTTCAGGAAGTTTCTTCACATCAACCACTTACGGGCTCGACCAGAACAGGGTAGATGCCCCCAACACGGCACCCAACGGTGCCAGGCTACTGGAAAATCTGATTCCGACGTCACGGCCAGACCGGCCGACCTTACGGAATCAGAAGGGCAATTCAGAGTGTGCACTAGGAGGCTCTACTCAATGAAACGGACTCTTTCAATCGCAATCATGTTCCTGGCCACGGCTGGTGTAGCGATGGCCCAGATCGGCGCGGCTCCCACAACTGACGTTCTCGGCGCCCACCTTAACTACGGCCGCGGCTGTACCGGTTGCCACGCTCCTCACAGCGGCGCAAACGGCAACGGCGTTGCTTCCGCCACCGATGCCACCTCCGGCAACGTCGCTCTCTGGGGCGAGGATGTCAAGGCTCTCTACGGTCAGACCCTTCTCTTTGGCGACGGCGGAGAATTCTCCGAGACCCTGCCCTCCACCCTCGCCCAGACCCTCCCCGATGCGGGCGGTATCCTGGTTTGCCTCAGCTGCCACGATGGCAACCTGGCCAAGGGCGCGATGATGCAGAACGCGGTCTTTGAGACCCTGCCTGCCACCTACGGCACCAAGAACGTCATCCCCACCCTGCTCGGCAACGACCTTACCGGCACGGGCAACTACCTCAATGACCACCCGGTGGGCAGCAACGCCACCATCGGCTGCGGCGGCTATAGCTGGGATTGCACGATCTCCGCTACCGGCGCCATCCAGCCCGGCCCGCTCATGAGCCAGTTCATCAACAACTACGGCTTCTTCGTCAAGCCCGGCGTGATGAACAACCAGCCTGTGGTCCTCTGCACCACCTGCCACAACCAGCACTTGATGAACGTCGTCAAGGTCACCAAGAAGGCCTTTACCTACACCGATGGCACCAAGGCCCTCTCGGGTACGCAGACTGGTCTCGCCACCGGCTACTACTCCACGATGTTCTTCATTCGCGCTCCCTACAACCCGGCCAGCGGCACCACCGGCACCAACCAGGCCGCCCAGTTCTGCCGCCAGTGCCACGGTGGCGAAGCGAACGAATTCAACAACAGCTCTGCCGTTACCATCTGGTAATCTCAGACTCTGCATCACCGGGGAGGGGGGCCACAACCTCCCTCCCTAATTTTTACCGGAAACAGGATGTTGCAAATGACTTTTAAGCTTTCCATCTGTGGGACCCTGCTGCTCGCTGCCGCTTCCGCCGGCGCTCAGGTCGCCTCCCACGCTCCCACGGCCGTCAACCCCGCTCCCCAGGGACAGGCCGCTTCCCCTCAGCAAACGCCTGGAAAGCCCGTAGTTCGTGTCAACGGAACAGTCTTTACTGAGGTCGATGTCCTTCGCGAAGAGTACGCCATCTTCCCTTACGGACGGCAGCACAACGGCATCCCCAAGGACCTCGAGCCCGGCATCCGCGCCGGCGCCCTGAAAATGATGGTTTTTGAGGAACTGGTCTATCAGGAGGCCCTGCGCCGCAAGATGGTCATTCCTGCAGTCAAGCTGCAGCAGGCCGAGGCCGCCTACCGCAAGACCTTCTCCTCACCCGACCAGTTCAAGGCCTTTATCCAGTCCGACTTCCACGGCTCCCATCAGCTCCTGCAGGAAAAGATCCGGCGCTCCCTGCTCATCGATGAGCTCATGAAGCAGGAAGTGGAAAACAAGGCCACCGTCTCTCCCGCTGAGATCAAGGCCTATTACGACAAAAACCTCAAGCTCTTCACCTTCCCTGAGTCCTTCACCTTCCAGACCATCTCCATCATGCTGCCCGCTGACGCAAAGGGCACGCCGGAAGAGGTCAAGGCCCAGAAGGCACGCGCCGAGACTGCAATCAAGCGCGCCAAGGCAACCAAATCTGCAGATGAGTTCGGCCTGCTGGCAGAAAAAATCTCCGACGACGACTACCGCGTCATGATGGGCCAGCACAAGCCCGTCCCGCGTGAGGAAATTGCCCCGCAAATCGTCAAAGCCCTGTTGGCGCTGCCCGTCGGCGGCGTCAGCGATCTGCTGCAGGTAGACGACATTTACACAATCGTGCGCTTCCAGGCTCATACCATGCAGGGAACCCAGAAGCTCGAAGAGGTTCGCGCAAAGATCGAGAAGCAACTCAAGGAAGACAAGACATCTCAACTTCGTTCCGCCCTGGACGCCAAACTGCACCAGGGAGCAAAGATAGAAAAGCTCTAGCCCCGCCATCGCACAAACGATGGCAAACCGGCCGTAAAGCATGGCAAATCCCCTCGGCAACGGCGCAACACAGCGAAATAGGACGAGATAGACCGGCGAAGGACAGGCAATGTTTAAGGGTTCAGTGCAACGCGCATGTTGGGTAATCGCCTGCTTGCTGCTGCTTGCCTCCACGGCAAAGGCCCAACTGAGTTTCGGAGAGTTCACCAACAAGGCCAGCGGCACTGTCGCCGCCGGATACACGGCGGACTTTGGAAACCTCACCGCCTCAGACCACGGCTGGACCGTCGGCGGCGTGGCCAACATCACCGGCGACTTCTACAACCCCAGGTTCATCAACTACAACATCTCGCCCTACGCCAATCAGTCCCGCGCAAACTCCGACTTCCAGTCCATCTCCAATACCAGCGGCGTCAGCATGAGCGCCAACCTCTTCGCTGGCACCCGCTTCCCCGGAACCTTCAGCTACAGCAAGGCCTACAACAGCAACGGCAGCTACAACATCCCCGGCCTCTCCAACTACGTCACCCACGGCAACAACGACGACATGGCCATCGGCTGGAGCGGCGAATTCGGGAATTTTCCCACCTTGAGTACCGAGTTCCAGCACGGCAACAGCAGCTACTCCGTCTATGGAACCAACCTCGAAGGGGCTGACCACTTCAACACCTTCTCCGCTCATTCCACCTACCATATCGACGGGTTGAACGCCAGCGCCTTCTATAACCTCGGGACCTCACGCGCATCGATTCCTGAGCTGCTTTCCACCGCCACAGTTGCCGCAACCCACACAACAAATGATGCCTACGGCATCGCACTCTCCCATCAGATTCCCTTCCGCGGCTCCTTCTCCTCCGCAGCTACCCGCTCTTCCTGGAACTCCTCCTACGCCGGCGAAAACACATCCGGCAGCCTTGACCTGATTTCGGCTTCCGTCGCATTTCAGCCCTTTCCCAGGTTCTCTACCTCCGCCCACCTCAACTTTTCCGACAATCTCAGCGGACAACTCATTCAGCAGATTCTCAGCGCCGGCGGCACCGTCACCACATCCTCTTACAATCAGTCCTCGAACTCCCTTGAAGTTGCCACAAGCGCCAGCTATGCCCTCTTCCCCGGCGTCTCGCTCGCTGGCTTCTTCGAGCACCGCGGACAGTACTTTATGGGCCGCTCCTACGGAGTCAAATCCTTTGGCGTCAACACCGCCGTTGTGCGCCGTCTCAGGAACGGCAGGTTAAACGCCAGCCTGGTGGTCGCTGGCAACTCGCCCGACAACACCAACGAAAACTCCATCAGCTTCTCCAATGACGACAGCTATTCCACCAACATCAAGGGATGGGATGTCAGCGCAACCTTCGGGTACGGCCAGAACGTGCAGACCCTCCTGGTCACCTACATGAATTCCACCTACCACTTCGGCGGTAACATCGCCCGGCGCTTCGGCACTCTTTCCGTCGCTGCCGGCGCCAGCGGCGCCCGCACCGGCCTCACCGATCAGCGCGGCGACGACAATACCTCCCAGAACTACTTCGCCAGCCTGAATTACAGTCCCTGGTTCACCGTCACCGGCTCCTACGCCAAGTCCAGCGGCCAGGCCATCACCACCGGCGCCGGGCTCGTCCCCGTACCCGTACCCACTCCCATCCTGCCCGGCCAAATCAGCCTCTTCGGCGGCGACAGCTACGCCTTCGGATTCGGCAGCAGCCCCATCAAGCGCCTCACTCTTTCCGGCTCCTTCTCTCGATCGCACAGCAATGTCGTCACCGACTCGGTCACCTCCGCAAACAACACCGAGGAAGCCAATTTCGTCTCGCAGTATCACTTCCGGAAAATGAACGTCAATTGCGGATTTTCACGCTTGCAACAAGGATTCAGCGGCTCGGGTTCGGTCCCGCAGACGATATCCTCGTTCTATATCGGGGTGTCACGGTGGTTCAATTTCTTTTGAGAACGGAGCGAGGGAAAAAGCGGGCAATCGCCCTGTCGCTGGCCACTGCCTGCCTGCTGGTTCCGGCAGTCGGTGCTGCGCCCAAAGCCAAGAATCCCCCTGCGCTCCCGCCGCACTGGACCCTCTCGCTGGAGGGCGGCCGCAAGCTCCTGTGGGAGCAGACCTTCAGCTCTGAAAAAGATGTCCGCGGCAAGGGCGGATTCTGGACAAAGCTGGTCGATATCATCGCCGGTGAGCCGGAGTATCACACCATGCAGCGCCCTTACAGCGTCGTCACCGACTCCCGCGGGCGCATCATCGTCTCCGACCCCGGTGCCGGCGGAATCCACATCTTCGACTTTGCCCTGCACAAGTACAAGTTCCTGGAGCGTACCGGCAAGAACCCCATGCGCATGCCGCAGTGCGTCGCCGTCGATGCACAGGACAATATCTACGCCACCGACTCGCTCTCCGGCGCAATCTTCGTCTTTGAACCCAGCGGCAAATTCCAGCGCGCCATCGGCATCCTCAAGGGCGGCGAAGGCTTCTTCAAGCGCCCCACCGGCATCGCCGTCGACTCCGCCGCCCAGCGCATCTACGTCACCGACACCCTGCGCGACAAGGTCTTCACACTCGACATGCAGGGCGATGTCCTCGGCAGCTTCGGCAAGGAAGGCATGGGCGATGGCGAGTTCAACCTCCCCACCGAACTCCGCATGGCCGGCTCCAATCTGATGGTCGTCGATGCCATGAACTTCCGCGTGCAGGTCCTTGACCCCTCCGGCGTCATGCAGTACTCCATTGGCAAGCTCGGCGACGAGGCCGGCGCAGTCTTCCGGCCCAAAGCCATCGGCATGGACTCCGAAGGCCATCTCTACATCGTCGATGCCGAGTGGGGCGTGGTCCAGGTCTTCGATCGCCAGGGCCAGTTGCTCTACTATTTCGGAGCCAAGGGCACCTTTGCCGGGCAGTTCCAGTTACCCACAGGTCTGTTCATTGACAAGGCAGACCGCATTTACGTGGCGGATTCGTTCAATCAGCGGGTCCAGGTCTTTCATTATTTTGGCTTAAGCGAGCCCACCAGGGGGGCAAAACAGTGAAGTTACGATTCGGATTAGCCGGGCTTGTCTTGCTTGTATGCGCAACATCGTCCTTCGGACAGTTCACCAGCGATGTGCTGGGAATGCACAGCCTTGGGCCCGGCTCCACCTCGCCCATCTCCGGCGCGCGGCCTGACGCCTGCAACTACTGCCATGCCCCCCACTCCGGGCTCAACCGTGGACTATGGAACCAGACCCTCAGCAGCGAGACCTACACCTACTACACCAGTCTCACTGAGTCCAACAAGGGCAAGCAGCCCACCCTCGGCTACTCCAGCAGCCAGTGCCTCAGTTGCCACGATGGTTCCGTGGCCGTTGGAAATACCGTCGTCTCCGGCCAGATCACCATGAACGGCACCATGGCCGCCGCTGACAAACTGGGCACCAATCTGCAGACCTCCCATCCCTTCAGCCTGGTTTTGCCATTGGTGAATAACATCGACATGGCCGATGTCCTCACCTCGGCGCACACCACCGCAGACCCCACCCACGCCGTTAAACTTATCGGCGGCAACGTCGAATGCGTCTCCTGCCACAATCCCCATGTCCAGGCCAAAGACATGGTCTCCCAGAACTTCCTGGTCAAGGACAGTTCCAACGGAGCGCTCTGTCTGGCCTGCCATGACCCAACCCGCACCGGCACCGACGTGGTGAATCCGCTGGCAGATTGGGCCAATGGAGCCCACGCCACTTCCACCAACGCCATCTCCTCCAGCGCAAACCTCGGCAGCTATTCCACTGTTGCCAAGGATGCCTGTCTCTCCTGCCACGCGCCGCACAACGCCGCCGCCGGTGCTCGCAACCTCCGCGGACAGAACGAGCAGGACTGCATCGCCTGCCACAACGGCGGCACCAACCTCGCTTCCATGCCGGCCTATGCCAACGTCTTTGCCGAGTACGGCCCCATCCCCGGCAACAGCGGCTCCAACAAGGTTGGGCACCCCATCCCCACCTCCACCAACCCGCATGACGCCTCAGAAGCCGCCGTGCTCAACAACAATCGCCACGCCACCTGCGTCGATTGCCACAACTCGCACGGCTCCGCCAAGGTCGGCGTCTTTCCGACCCCGCCTCTGGTTCGCGACTCGCAGAAGGATATTGTCGGCGTCAGCGCTACCGACGGCACCAGCGTCCTGGCTCCGGCCATCAACCAGTTTGAAAACTGCCTGCGATGCCACGGCACCAGCGCCGGCAAGCAGATTGACACCATCTACGGATACTTCCCGAATCGCCAGGTCTCCAACGGCGACCCGCTCAACCTGATCCCTCAGTTTGCCGCCAGCTCCACCTCCAGCCATCCCGTCACCCACGTCAGCAACAGTCCCCTGCTGCAGCCCAGCCTGCTCGCTGCCATGCTCAATCTCGACGGCAGCGCCTCCACCCGCACCATGGGCACAAACGGCGTCAACACCCAGATCCTCTGCACCGATTGCCACAACAGCGACGACAATCGCGAGTTTGGCGGCGCTGGCGCCAACGGCCCCCATGGCTCCAAGTGGACCCACATCCTCGAGCGCAACTACCAGTTCAATGCCCCGCCCATCGCCCCTGGCGGCGCTGTCGGCAACCTGCAGACCAGCCCCGACCTCTCCAGCACCGGCTCCTACGCCCTCTGCGCCAAGTGCCATAACCTCAACAACACCGGCACCGGCGGTGCCGTCATGTCCACAGACGGAACCGGGAGCTGGGTTCCCCACGCCGCCCACATCAACGACGGCTTCTCCTGCGCCACCTGCCACACCTCTCACGGCATGGGAGCCACCAATGGCGCTGTCAGCGGCGAGCGTCTGGTCAACTTCGACACCAACATCGTTGGCGCAGTTTCCGGCACCCCGATTACCTACACCCGCGCCGCCGGCGCCAATGGCACCTGCGTTCTGGTCTGCCACAGCGTCCAGCACAATGCCGATGGCACCCGCACCCCGGTGGGCGCCGTCATTCACAAGGGAATCCCCATCAAGAAGTAATCCCTCAGATGCAAGAGAGGGCGTGTCCGGCTGGACACGCCCTCTCGCTTTTTCCCCTCCCCGCCCGGGTCACCCGCCTCAGAACACCGTCCCGGCCGTACTTCCCTTCATCTCGTTCGACAGGTCGGCATGGCACTGCCGGCAGAACTGCGCCGTCTGGTTCGATTGCGGCCCCGTGTCTCTGGGATTGTACGGCCCGCGCAGAAAGAACATCGTCGGATACTGGCCGGGGGGAAGCCCGGAGTTTGCCTTGCCGTCAATCGTGACCGTGTTCATCGAGTGCTCGTCGTGGCACGTCGTACACAGTACCACCGCCGTGTTGTTGTAGTTGCCCAGCTTCACAAAGAATCCGTAGTTCCGCACGAACTTCTTCGCATTTACCCCCGTCATCTGAAGCTCCCCATTCACAAAGCTGCAGTCCCAGCCCATGCTGTCGCCGCAGTTCACCACCGCGGTCAGTCCAACCGGGTGCTCGTTCAGATAGCCGGCGCTTCCGGATGCCTTGCCGCCCAGCAGCGTGGGAATCGTGTTGCGGGTGCCATACGTCGCCGGCAGCGACTCATACACACGGTTCTGCATCATCGTGTTCGATCCGTAATTCCCGTCGTGGCAGCTCAGGCAGGTCAACAGCCCCGCCGTGTCCGGCGTCGTCGAACTCATGCTGCTCGGCAGCACTTCGGTAAACGCCCCTCCCCCGGTCACAATCGTCTTCCCGTACAGGCGGCTCGCATCCTCGCCCCAAAGCGCAACGTTGCCGCCCTGGCCTTGCGTGCTGGTGCCGCCTGCCCCGCCGTTGCCACTCACTCCACTGTGCGGAGCGTGGCACGCGGAGCAGCCGCGGCCGTAGTTCAGGTGTGCTCCAAGGACATCTGTCGATGTGGACGCGCTCTGTGCTGCCGAAAATGCCGCCGAGGCAATCATCATCAGGACTATCATTCCTACTCGCTTCATGGTGCGGGGCCTCCTGTTGGATACCCCGCTCATCGGCCCTCGCTGCGACATCACCACGCGTCGATGGGCGTTGCCCCATTACGGGGATAATTGGAATCAATCCCAATTCGGTTTCATCCTGCAAACTCCTTTCCTTCGTTAGAAATCTCCAATCAAATAAGCCATTTCACCGCTTCCCACCCCCCTCGCCTTCCGTCCCATACCGGACTTGCACCACGCAATTCCGCTCCCGGATTTGGGCACTCGCCCATCCTTCCGGTATCCTTCTGGCACGTGGCCAGAACGGATTCCAGCATCGGCTCGTGTACGCTTGCAAAGCCGCCGAATGGTACCTGTGATGAACGTCACGGAATACCCTTCCCTGGAACCCGTATACGGTCATTAAGTCAGGTTTTTTCAGCCCATTAGGGCTGTGTACGATGGGGGCGGCATCTGGCGGATTTCCCACCCGCACGCGCGGCCCGGTTTCGCAGTTGGAGAGGGTATGACTCAGTTCCAAAATTACGTCAGGTCCGGCGCAGCCGCCGGCAGTGTACGTCCCGGCAGGCACGGTCTCAGAATCTGGGCGCTTCTTGCCCTGTTCGCGCTCTTCGGCGTTCGTGCCCATGCTGAGGTCCATCCCGTCCCCCTCGACAAGAACGTTGATGCCGCAAAATGCCTGGAATGCCACGAGGACAAGACCAAGGGCAAGGCCGTCCACTCTGCCATGGCCATGGGCTGTCTCAGTTGCCATGAGGTCCGCGTCAACAAGGAAGTCACCCGAGTCAAACTCATCACCGCCACGCCCTCAGCCCTCTGCGTCACCTGCCACGACGAGAAAAAGGCCGCCAATATCAAGGGCACCGTCCACCCCCCGGCCGTCCGCGACTGCATCACCTGCCACGACCCCCACAACAGCGACAACAAGAACCAGCTCAAAAAGGCTCTCACCGGCGACGAAAAGGAAAATCTCTGCCTCAGTTGCCACAAGACCGGCTTGAACGTCCCTGAAAAAGGCAGCCTCCACGTCGCCCTCTCCATGGGATGCGACACCTGCCACCTCACCCACAAGTCCGGCGAAGAGCCCACCCTCGAGAACAAATTCCACCTCGCCAAAAATACCCCGGCACTCTGCCTGGACTGCCACGACGCCAAGGATGCCGACCTGCAGAAAGCCCACCAGGGCCAGCCCTTCGCCACCGCAAACTGCGTCCAGTGCCACGACCCCCATCAATCCGCGCAGCCCAAGCTGATGGCCAAATTCCTCCACCCGCCCTTCGAGCAGAAGACCTGCGAGATCTGCCACGCCCCCGCCAAGGACGGCAAGGTCGTTCTCACCCAGGCTGACTCCAAGAGCCTCTGCCTCACCTGCCACGACGACAAGGGCAAGCTCATCGATTCCGCCAAGGTGCCCCACCCCGGCGCCATGGGCGACTGCACGGAGTGCCACAGCCCCCACGCTGCCAGCCAGCCCGGCCTGCCCAAAACCGACTCCGTCTCCATCTGCCTCGGCTGCCACAGCGATATCAATGACCTGCTCAAGAAGCCCGAGCATCATCAGCCCGCCTTCAGCCAGGGGTGCGCCACCTGCCACACCCCCCACGGCGGCGAAAACGACCACCTCCTCCGCGCCAAGGGCAACGACCTCTGCCTGGAGTGCCACGGCCCCGACGCCCGTCCGCAGAAGCTGGAAGCCGAGAAGATGTACACCATCTTCAAAGGCACCGTGAAGCTGCCTGACGATTACTACACCAAGAACCGCGTACCGGTTCTGCCGCTGCGCTTCGGCCTTGGCCACCCCGTGGAGTACCACCCGGTCAGCGATGTCATGGACCCGACCGACAACTCCAAGGTCAAAACACCGCTCAGTTGCCTCACCTGCCATCAGCCCCACGCCTCCGCCAAACCCAACCTGCTCGTCAAGGACCAGGCAAACAACATGGCGTTCTGTGACAACTGCCACAAGAACCGTCTCAACATGAGCGAGACGACCCTTCCTGCAGCAGTACTGGAGAAGAAATAGATGTTCCGCTTCCTTTGCCAACCGATTTCTCGGCGCACCGTCGCTGTGACCGTGCTGCTTGGCCTGGGCCTGGCACTGCCCTGCGCGACCCACGCCGACGACAAGAAGAAAAAGAAGAACGAAAAGGCCGCCACCGCCCTCGCCGGACCGCGCAAGTACCCCTTTGACCCCAAAAAGCTGGTTTGGCCCGGCCCCCCCAACATCGGACGCATCCACTGGCTCGATTACTTTGCCGGTATGAAGATCGACTACTCCGCCAAGGCGCAGGCAAGGCAAAAGGCATCCTGGATGGACCGGCTTGCCGGCGAGCAGACCCAGGAAGAGAAGTTCAACGTCAAGGACTATCCCTTCCAGATGATTGGCCCCGCCGGCATGGCAATCGACTCCAAGGGCATCCTCTACGTCGCCGACCAGAAGGTCGGAGCCATCTTCGCCTTCAATCCCGATACCCACGACTGCACCATGATCCGCAACGGCGTCGAAGCCCACTTCGGCTGGATCAACTCCATCGCCATCGACGACGACGACCGCATGTTCGTCAGCGACGGCAAACTCCACCGCGTCATCATCTTCAACCCAAAGCACGAAGTCGATGGCATGGTCAACGAGGGCATGAACGACCCCAACGGCCTCGCTATCGATACCACCAACCGCCTCCTCTACGTCGTCGATACCCAGCTCGACCAGGTCCTCGTCTACGACGCCGACTCGTTCAAGCTCCTGCGCCGCATCGGCACCGGCGGCAAAAACCACTTCCTCACCACCCCCGGCGACTTCGGCGCACCCCAGGGCGTCGCCGTCGATAAGGATGGCAACGTCTACGTCACCGACACCCTCAACAACCGCGTCGAAATCTTCGACGCCGACGGCGGCTTCATCAGCACCTTCGGCAAAAATGGCGACGGCCCCGGCTACTTCGCCCGCCCCAAGGGCATCGCCGTTGACAGCGACGGACACATCTGGGTGGCCGACCAGTTCCAGGACCGCCTCCAGGTCTTCAACAAGGAAGGCCGCCTGCTCACCTTCATCGGCAACACCCACAGCGAACTTCCCGGCCAGTTCAATATCCTCGTCGGCGTCGCCATCGACAAGAAGAACCACGTCTTCACCTCCGAGCAATATCCCGGCCGCGTGCAGATGTTCCAGTACGTCACCGACGCCGAAGCGGAAGCAGAAAAGGCAAAGCAGGCTGAAGAACGCGAAAAGGCAGCAGCAGCCAAGCACGGCAAGAGCAGCGACGCCACCCCGGCCCCCGCCGCCGACCAGAAGCCCGCCGCAGACGCTCCCAAGCCCTAGCGCACCTCTCGCAACCCCAACGGCCCGGCACCCACCTGCCGGGCCTTTCCTTTGCCATCCGGCACAACGCCACCCAGATCCGTCATCACACCGCCACCCAACTTCAGCCGAACGACAGATCCCGCAGGCCTCAAAGGCCGCTGAAACGCCCAATCGGAGCAATGCTCTGAAAGGGCTCAACTTCAGTTGCTCCGATAAGCCCATCGAAATCAAAGGGCTCTAGCCCCCGAGGAATGTCTTTCCCCGTCGGCTCTACCGAAATCAGCCCGTGCAGCAGCATCCCCCTGCACACAGGACGCGACCAAATCACGCCTTTCCCCGCCACTTCAGCCTGTCACCGCAACCTCTCCCACCCATGCCCCGCCAAACGCCAAAAGGCCCGGCGTCAACCATCGTTGACCCCGGGCCCCTCAACTTTCCCGCTACGGCCAGGCCGGGATTCCTCCCGGCCCCTCAGCCTCTACCAGGCGTCTGCCTTCTTCTGCTGCTTCGACCACAGGAAGTCGGCCACGCGGTTGATATCCTCGTCGCTCAACACCTTCTTCCACGCAGGCATATACAGCGGCGGAGGCGGTCCACTCGGGTTGTCCAGCGGCGGCACACGGCCGTTCCGGATAACTGCCAGAACCTCGTCCTTGGTGTAGTCATCCGACAAGTGCAGCAGCGAGGGCACTTCCCCACCCTGCGCATTCGGGTTCGGCACGCCGCCCTGCAGCTCTGTGCCGTGGCAGCCAACGCAGCCAAATCGCGCAAAGTCCTGCCGACCGGCCTCGATAGCCACATCCGCTGGCGACAGCACATGCGGCTTCTGGCTCAGCAGCGCCTGCACATCGGCCGGCGTCACCACCGCCAGATACGCCATCAGCGCCTTGCGCGAGTTCCCGTCCAGGTCATAGGCCGGCATCGAGCTGCCCGGATACACCAGCTCCGGGTTGATCAGCTGTTCATCCAGCCACTCCGGCGAGTGCCGCCCAACCACACCCTGAAGATCAGGCCCAACCTTCTGGCCTACTCCGCCCACGTTGTGGCAGTTGATGCAATTCTTCTCCTGGAAGATCTGCCGCCCAAACTCCGGTCCCGGAATCAGCCGCACCGTCGAGTAGTAGCTGCCCATGTCTTCGCTGGTCAGCGAAAGCATGTAATACGTCAGCGCCTTCGCCTGGTCGCGGGTAAAGTGGAAGTTCGGCATCGCCGAGCCGGTTGAAACCGCATTCGGCGTCAGGAAGTGCTTTTCAAGCCACTCCGGCGCGCGATGGTTGGCCCCTTCCAGGCTCAGGTCAGGTCCAATCGTGCCGCCCACCCCGTTCAGTTTGTGGCATCCGCGGCAACCCTGATTCTCAAACAGCCGCTTGCCCTCGCTCAGTTCCGGAACTCCCGGAACATCGCCGTCCTTGTGGCAGCGTCCGCAACTCGCGCGGATATATTCCTTCGTCAGCAGCGGATTCTGCCAGAACTCCACATTGCCGTGGGCGTCCTCTTTCTCCGTTGCCAGCCCCTGTCCGCCATGGCAAATCGTGCACCCAAACTTCGACGGAATATGCGGCCCCAGGTTCTCGTGATACCGGAAAGGCTCCGCCGCATTCTTCATCGTCGGGTCTTCCACGCCCAGGTGGCAGGTGGTGCACCGGTCAACCCGCTGCAAGCCCGTCAGCATCACCTGGTGGACCTCTGGCGGCGTTGCCAGCACCGCTGCCTTGGTTATCGCGTTCGGCTCTCCCTGCGCTTCCAGAGCCACGTACTGCTTCTGGTAGCGCTTCCAGGCCGGCGTACTCGCCTGGTAGGCAGCCCCCACAATCAGCAGCAGCGAGAGCACACTGAGGACGAAAAAGTACTGTTGCAGTCTGCGTTCCATTACTCAGCGCCTCCAGTGACATGTACCCACGGTGGAACCAGGGCCCAACCTGGGCCACGGAAGAATGTACCGATAACAATCAGCACCAGATTCACAACCACAAACGCCGTAAACAGCCAGATCGCCCACTTGCGATCCCGCGGCCTGCGACTCGGGTTGCGGTCGATATACGGCACCACCAGCAGCGCAATCACCATCAGCGCCGGCGCCACCACCCCGCCCAGCAGCGCGCTGTGGCTCACCAGCTCCTGCAAGCCGAGGAAGTACCACGGCGCCTTGGCCGGATTCGGCGTCTTCGCCGGGTTTGCCAGCTCTTCCAGCGGAGCCCTCAGGAAGATCGCCATGCTCATGATCGTCGTCACCGTAGCCATCAGCGTGATCCCCTCGCGCACAAACGCATAGGGATAGCTGAAGACCGCGTCGTCATCCTCTTCCGGCGTCACCGTTTCGAATATCGGCTTGCCCGTGACCACTTCCATCAGCCCGTAGGTCTTCTCAGTCGATGCCGCCTGCACCGCCAGCGGCACAGCCTCAGCAGTTCCGCCAATCTGCACCAGCGGAGCCGTCTTCGGCGCCTTCAGCTTCCAGACCGGCCGCGACAATCCGCCGTCCTTGCGAACCCGCCAGAAGTGCACCACCGTAAACAGCACCACCAGCAGCGGAAGCACCGCCACGTGCAGCACATAGAAGCGGATCAGCGCGCCTTCACCCACACTGTGGCCACCCAGCAGCACCTCTTTCAACATGCCGCCCACCAGCGGAGCATAGCTGCCGATGTTGGTGCCCACCGTAATCGCCCAGTAGGCCAGTTGGTCCCACGGCAGCAGGTACCCGGTAAACGACATCCCCAGCGTCAGCAGCAGCAGCACCACGCCAATCACCCAGTTAAACTGTCGCGGCTTCTTGTATGACCCCGTATAAAACACCCGGCACATGTGCAGAAACACGCAGGCAACCATCCCATGCGCCGCCCAGCGATGCATACCGCGCAGGAACGGGCCCATGTAGATCACAAACTGCAAATCCTTCATGTCCTGGTACGCTGCCGCCGGATACGGCCGGTAGTACACCATCAGCGCAATGCCGGTGGTGATAAGAATCAGCAGCAGAAAAAAGCTGATGAAGCCCAGGTAAAACGTATGCCTGAACTTCATGTGCTCCTTCTTCACTTTGGCCGGATGGATGTGCAGCCAGACATTCAGAAAAACCAGCTCGGTCTTTCCCTTGTCGGTCGACAGCGGGTCGCGGCGGACTATCGATTGGTAAATCTCGCGAAAGATATTCATCGCTTACACCATCAGCCGGTACGTCGGTGGAACTACCTTGTTCTTGTCCACGCGCAACTGCCCGTCACGCGCCAGCGTTACTTCATACCAGTCCAGCGCCCGCGGCGCAGGCCCATGCTGCACCCCGCCGTCGGCTCCAAAAATCGAACCATGGCAAGGGCAGTGGAACTTCTGGTCGCTCTGGAAGTGCGCCACCGTGCAGCCCAGGTGCGTGCACACCGCACTCGCCACGGCAAATCCCTTGTCCCGGTCCCGGAAGACGTAAATCTTCTGGTCCACCAGAAACGATGGCGCGCCAAAGGCAAAGTCCCCCGGCGTGCCTATCTTGAAGGCCTGTGGCGGCTCATAAAACACGCTGGGCATCAGGTATCGCCCCACCGCTACCAGGCTTACGCCCACTCCGGAGACCAGCGCGGCAAGTCCGAATGCGCCCCAGCCGGCTTTGAAAAATGTCCTTCGATCCATGCTCACGCTCTCCTACTCAAAAACTTCCCGTTCCTGCTGCTCCAGCGACTCCATCGTGATGGCTCCGCTCGGGCACCGCGCCGCACACAATCCGCAGCGAATGCACTTGTCCTCGTTTTTGACAATCGCCCCGGCCTGGCGCAGCGGCAGCTCCGCAGCCCCCACTCCGTAGCGGCTCCGGATCAGCGCGTCATAGCGCTCATCCCCCTTCACCTCGGCCAAATCCACCAGCCGCAGGCAGTTCTCAGGGCACACATCCACGCACCCCGCGCACAAAATGCACTTCGACCCATCAAAGATCGTGTTCACCTGGCACTTCAGGCAGCGCGACGCCTCAGCCCGGCCCTGCTCTTCCCCAAAGCCAAGCTCCACTTCCGCAATCCCGATGCGCCGGTTCTCCGCCAGCACCGGCATCGTCTGCCGCGGCGTCGACAAGTACCCCTTCGGCATCTCCCAGTCCGTGTGGATCCGGAAGCGGCTCAGAATCGTCTTCTTCGTCTTGCCAGCCAGGTACACATGAATCGACCGAGCCGCCTTGTGCCCGTTCGCCACCGCCTCCACCAGAATGCGTGGCCCAAACGCCACATCGCCCCCGGCAAAAACTCCCGGCGCAGTCGTCATCAGGTTCTCGTCAATCTTCAGGATGCCCCGCGGCGTCACCGTCACGTCCTCCTGCCCAGCCAGGAACGACAGATCCGCCTGCTGCCCAATCGCCAGCACCACGCTGTCGCAGGGAATAATCTTTTCCTCATCACTGAACGCCGGATTGAAGCGCTTGTTCTCGTCAAACACGCTCAGGCACTTCCGCACTCGCAGCCCGGTCACCTTGCCGTTTTCGCCCACAATCTCCTTCGGGCCCCAACTGTTTTCCACCATGATGCCTTCGTGCTCGGCCTCTTCCACTTCGCCCTTCCACGCCGGCATCTGCGCCCTTGACTCCAGGCTCACCAAATCCACTTCCTGCGCGCCCGCACGCATCGCCAGCCGCGCCGCATCAAACGCCGGCTGCATGCTCTTCTCGTCGTCCTGCTCGGGATAATCCGTCGCCTCGTGCACCAGCCGAACCGCCGCGCGCGCCACATCAATGGCCACGTTGCCGCCGCCCACCACCACCACCCGCTTGCCCAGGTTGATCTCGAATCCCAGGTTCACGTTGATCAGGAAGTCAATGCCGTTGTACACGCCCGCCAGATGCGCGCCCGGAATGCTCAGCTCGCGGCCCTTGTTCAACCCCGTCGCCAGCAGCACCGCGTCAAACTGCTTCCGCAAATCCCCAAACGAAATATCCCTACCCAGCGTCACCCGCGTATGCAGCTTCACGCCCAGCGCCAGAATATTGTCCACTTCCATCTTGATGATTTCGCGCGGCAGCCGGAACTGCGGAATGCCCAGGTACAACATGCCACCCGGCACCGGCGCAGACTCAAACACCTCCACCGAGTACCCCAGCAGTGCCAGGTCGTGCGCGCACGTCAGCCCGCAAACGCCCGCCCCAATCACCGCAATCTTCTTGTTCCGCTTCGGTGCCGGCGACTGCTTCTTCCGCACCGGATCATGCCCCGTGCCCAGATTGTGCCGGTCCGTCGCAAACCGCTTCAGCGCGCAAATCGCAATCGGCTCGTCAATCTTCCCGCGCCGGCAGTTGTCTTCGCACGGATGCGCGCAGATGCGACCCAGAACATACGCAAAAGGATTCGGCGCGCGCGCCAGCAGATACGCTTCCTCGTCCTGCGAGATGCCAATCGACTGCACATAGCGTCCGCATTCGGTATGGATTGGGCACGCCGTTCGGCACGGTATGTTCTTGTCGAAATATTCCTGGTCAGGAACTGTGACGGTGTACGGCATGCGCCCTCGTTTCCACACTCAAATACCTGAAAAACCGGAATGCCTGCCGACTCCGCGCCGGTCAGGCTTCCCTCCCTGAGTTCTCTGCCCCGCCGCCGGAGGCTCAATCCATCGGCGGGGCAGTCCTTCTCAGTGCTGCTGCGCCTTCAGCTTCTCAATCTCCTCGTCGCTCAGCGACTTGAAGAACGCCGACGCATTCTTGTCCTTGCGATTCTCCTGGTCATAGGCCAGGAACTCGAAGATCGTCTTGCCCTGCGCATCGCTGATGCCCGAGTTCGGCTTGTGCATCATCCGCTTCACATACCGCTCCCACTCCGGCTTCGTCATCGTCGTGTTGATCGGCCGCGCAATCGTGTGGCATTTCGCGCACTTGTCCACAAAAACCTTGTAGCCCTTCTGCTGGTCCGCCGGATATGCCGACACATTGATCTTGTCCGGCCCCTTGTCCTGCGGCAGGTTCACGTTGCTCTGCGCCATCATCGTCAGCGGCATAGCAAGCACCGCCAAAGCCATCATCTTCAGTCCCTTATGCATCGTTAGTCTCCTTACCACATGTAGCGAACATCAAGTTTGAAGAGCTTGTCCGTTGAACCCGATACGGCCACCGGATCGGCATCGTGCTCCTGGTTGTAGGTTGCGCGCATCACCACGTTGCCCAGCTTCGTCAGCGCATGTTCCGCACCCACGCTGAAGGCCTCTGTGTGCATCGTTGGCCCGCCCGTTACGTTGTGCGCCAGCCGGTCAAACCGAACCATCGCCACCGTACCCGTCTTGAAGTAATAGTCCAGCTCCCCGCGCAGGCTGTTGCTGGTGTACTGGCCCATCGACCCGGCCGCGTCGGTCTTCCAGTCATCCTGCCCATGGACGTACCCGCCCAGCACATCCAGCTTGTCAAAGAACAGATAGTTCCCAAACGCGCCCACCCGGTAGAACGTCGGCGTATACGTGAACTCGTTGTCCATCCCAGCGTTCTGCACCTGGTCCTTCGAGCCGCGGTACACCATCACCGTCACACCGCCATCCGGGCCAAACCAGTAGTCCGCATCCGCCCAGAAATCCTTCGCGTTCCTCGTTGAAGCGTTCAACACCGTACTGCCGTCGGCAGCCAGCCCGTTCGTCACCTTTGCTGAAACCGCAAAAATGTTCTTGAAGTACGGCGATGCCCACGTGTACCCCACATCAATACCCACCGGCGCCTGGTCCAGCGCAAAGCCAATCGGGTCCGTGTTCGTCAGCGTCAGCGCAGGGTCGGGGAACAGGTTGTAGAACATCGCAGCCCGCGTGCCCTCACCCTCCTGCATATGTATCTGACCCAGCTTCACAAAGTAGCTGGAGTTCGCCCGGCCACCTGTGTACACGCCAAAGCCCTGTTCCAACCCGCTTCCCCCATCCTGGTACATCTCGTAGTGCACAAACGTCGAGAAACCCGTGTTCGGCATATTCCCGGTCACAAACAGCGCCGCCTCATCCAGATTGAAGCTGGAGGTCGTGTCTGTCGCCGGTGTTCCGGGGTCCGGAACCGACTTGTCCGCCGATACGCTGCCCTGAATCAGCACCGCAAACATATTCTGCATGCTCAACTGGATGTCCTTGTCCAGCTCCGAAACCTTCGGCGCCGGCTTCGTCCCGTCCATCTCGTCGGGAGGCATGCGGTAGCCGAGGCGCTTGAACATATATCCGTTCTTGTTCAACGCCGGCGGAACGGTATGGCACTGGTAGCACTTGACGCCATACTTGCGGGCAAAGGCTGGAATCGCGTGTCCGGCCTGAGGCGCCAAAAGCACCAGACCGACGAGGAAAAGCATTACTTTGACACCCAGGTTGTTCAGCTTCATGACAGGAGCTCCTGCACTCTCTAAAGCAATCCAAGCACCAAACTTAACATCTATTCTTTTCAATCACTTGCCACCACTCCGTCCGGCATTGTGGGGGATTCCCTCCCCACTCGCAACCCTCAAACTGGGGAATTCATTCCCCACCTCCAGACTCCGCCTCCCGCCGCAGCAGCCCGTAAAACGTCTTCCGGTCCACCCCGGACTCCCGCGCCGCCGCGCTCACATTTCCGTGGCACCGGCTCAGCACTGCCTGCGCATACGCCGCCTCAAATCCCGCCAGGTGCCGCTCCCGCGCATCCTTCCACGGCAGCGCCGCAAAGCTCGCCGCATGCTCCTCGCCCGGCTCCTCTTCCGCCAAATCCGCCGGCACCAGCGCCCCGCCCTGGTGCAGCGCCGTCAGCCGCTCCATCACGTTCTTCAACTGCCGCACATTCCCCCGCCACCTCTGCCGCAGCAGCGCCTCATAAAACTCCGGCGTCCCGGCAATGCTCTTTCCATACCTCCGCGAAAACCGCTCCAGAAAAAACTTCGCCAGGTACTGCACATCCTCGGGCCGCTCCCGCAGCGGCGGCAGCTTCACGCTCACCACGCTCAATCGGTAAAACAGCTCCTCCCGGAAGCTCCCCGCCTTGATCTTCGCCGCCAAATCCTGGTTTGTCGCGCACACAATCCGGCAATCCACCTTCACCGCCGTCAGCCCGCCCAGCCGCCGCACCGCCCGCTCCTCCACAAACCTAAAAAGCCGCGTCTGCAACTCCACTCCCAGGTCCCCGATCTCATCCAGAAACAGCGTTCCCCCATCGGCAGACTCAATCAGCCCCTTCTTTGGCTTCTCCGCCCCGGTAAACGCACCTTTCTCATACCCAAACAGTTCGCTCTCAATCAGCGTCCCAGGCATCGCGCTGCACTCCACCGGCACAAACGGCCCATCCCGCCTTGTGCTGTTGTTATGGATAAACCGCGCCATCACTTCCTTGCCGGTCCCGCTCTCCCCCAGCAGCATCACCGTCGCATCCGTCCCCGCCGCCCGTCTCGTCCGCTCAATCTGCTCCAGCATCGCCGGGCTCCGGCTCAGCGCCGTATCTCCCTCACCCAGCGCGTCCAGCCGCTCCTTCAGGCTCTGCACCTCCTGCTCCAGCTTCCGGTGCGCCAGAGCCCGCTCCACCACCAGAATCAAATCCTCCCGCTTGAACGGCTTCTGAAGATAGTCAAACGCCCCGCTGCGCATCGCCAGCACCGCCCCCTCCACGCTCCCAAACGCCGTCAAAAACACAATCGGCAGCTTCGGCTGCGCCGCATGGAGCCGCGCAAACACCTCTTCCCCATTCATCTCCGGCATCCGAACATCCAGCAGCACCAGGTCCGGCGGATAGCTCAACGCATCCGCCAGTGCCTTCACCGGATTCGTACATACCACCACCGCCACACCCGTCGGCCGCAGCATCCGCTGGATGTTCTCCCCCAGCGCCGGCTCGTCATCAATCACCAGAATCCGGTTCATTCCGCCTCGCTCCCTATAAACCAGTGATACGGCTGCCCCCGCGTAAATCGCGTCGGCGGCAGCTCCAGCACAAACGCCGCTCCACCCGTCTCTGCGCTCTCATACCGGATGCGCGCGTCATACATATCCAGCAGGCTCGCCGCCAGAAACAACCCCAGCCCCAGCCGCTCCCGCCCGCTGCTCTGCGAAACAAACGGCTCAAACAGGTGCTCCCGCAGCTCCGCCGGAACCCCCGGCCCGCTGTCCTCCACCCGCACAATCACCTTCGCCCCAGCCGTCCGGTAGGGCTCCACCAGCAGCCGAACCACCCCACCCGGCTTCCCTTCCAGCGCCTGCATCGCATTGTTCAGCAGCCCCCGCACCACCTCCTGCACCACGTGCGCGGGCACATCCACCTTCGGCGCCTCACCGATCTCCGCCACCAGCCCCACACCCTTCGCCACCGCCTGCCCGGCCACCGCCGCCTCCACCTCCCGCAGCGTCTCATCCAGTTGGCACGGCTCGTAAATCGCCCCCGCCCGCTCCCGCCGCAGCGCCTGCAGCAGCGTCCCTGCAATCCGGCTCATATAACGGGTCTCCTTCAGCATCTGCTCCAGGTCCGCCCGCAGCTCCGCATCCTCCCGCCGCTCCTCCAGCAACACCTCAAGCCGCCCTGCCACTATCGCCAGTGGATTGTTGAACTCGTGCATGAATCCCGCCGTAAACTGCCCCAGCAGCGTCAACTGGTGGCTCAACCGCGCCTGTCTATCCGCCGCCTGCAGCTCATCCCGCAGCCGCGCCGTCCGGAACCGCACCGCATCCAGTTGCAGCCTTGCCTGCGCCACCGCCTCATCGGCCTCCGCCAGCGCCCGCTCCGCCCGCCGCCGCTCCCGCCGCCACAACAACAGCCCAGCCACCGGCCCCAGCACGGCAATCCCCAGCCCTGCCCAGCCCCACGGCCCCCAGCCAACCTGCCGCCAACCCAGTGCCCAAACCGCAACCGGAACCGGCCACAAGCCCAGTACCAGCACCCACAGCGACCCATTCCTTCGGATCGAATCAGCTTCCGGTGTCTTTTGGCCTGCACTTTCCATGGCAACTCATTCTAGAGCGCACAATTTGCCGAAAATGACATTTGTCATCTTCCGCCGCCTTCGTGTTACGAATCTCAATCCCACCCCGCAAACCAGCCTCCTCGCCTCTCGCCCCTCAGCCCCGCCCTGTGCCACTTTCTCGATGTCTTCAGATGCCTTACCTCCCCCGCCACCCGACCTCGTACGCATAGATGTGCAACCGCACGCACACCTTTATGTGACTTTCCTCACATACAGCCGGTTTTCCCGGTAGGCAATGTTGTCCGCGTCGGCAGAGAACCAATCAATTTAAAAACACCTCTCCCGGCTAGAGGACTCTTAATGGCTATCTTTAAGGACACAGGACATCTGTTCCGATTCGCAGCCCTCTTCGTCGTAGGCACAACTTCCATCTTCGTGCTGCGCGCCATCGTTACGCCCAAAAGCTTCGGCCAGTACGGGCACTATCGCGGCGCTGCACTCAAGGACCTGGCAGACCGCCCGGTCAAGTACGCCGGCCACCAGGCCTGCGAAGTTTGCCATACCGACATCGTCACCACCAAGACCGCCGGAAAACACGCCGGCGTCAACTGCGAAGCCTGCCACGGTCCCCTCGCCAAGCATGCCGACGACCCCTCCAATACTCCGGCCAAGCTCGACACTGCCGTCCTTTGCGTCAAGTGCCACGCAGCCTCCGCCGCCAAGCCAAAGGGCTTCCCCCAGGTTCAGGCCGACGACCACTCCGGTGGACTCGCCTGCGACACCTGCCATAAGCCGCATGACCCGGCCATCGCCGCGGGAGGTGCCAAGTGAACGTCAGCCGTCGCTATTTCATGATTCTTGTCCCCGCCGCTGCCGTCGCCTGGGAGTCCGTCCTGGCCGGCACCCCTGAGGATTCACCCAACTACAAAATGCAGGACCACTGGTGGGGCATGCTCATCGATACCCCCAAGTGCATCGGCTGCGGAAACTGCGTCCGAGCCTGCGAAGCCGAAAATGACGTCCCCGAAGGCTTCTTCCGCACCTGGGTCGAGCGCTATCACGTCACCGACGAGAACATGGAGAACCCCGAAGTCATCTCGCCGGAAGGCGGAAAGCATGGCTTCCCGGCCGCCAAGGAAGACGAAGGCAAGTACTTCTTCGTCCCCAAAATGTGCAACCACTGCGCAGATTCGCCCTGCACCCAGGTCTGCCCCGTTGGCGCTACCTTCGTCTCGCCAGATGGCGTCGTCCTCATCGACCAGAGCTACTGCCTCGGTTGCGCCTACTGCGTCCAGGCCTGCCCCTACGGATGTCGCTACATCAATCCCGAAAAGCACTCAGCCGAAAAATGCACCCTCTGCTATCACCGCATCACCAAGGGCCTCACCACGGCCTGCTGTGAGAACTGCCCCACAGGCGCAAGGCAACTGGTGGATCTCAAGAACCCCAAAGATCCCATCCACGCCTTCCTCAAAACCCACAGTGTGCAGGTGCTCAAGCCCCAGATGGCTACCGGCGCAAAGGCTTTTTACAACGAGCTGGACGGTTCCGTTCGCTAGAAAAGGATAGTACCCATGCCTGGTGTTGAAGGCTTCATGTATCCCAACGAGGTTGAGCTCCAGTGGAGCGTGCTGATCGTCCTCTACCCGTTCATTACCGGACTGGTCGCGGGCGCTTTCATCCTCGCATCCCTTGAGCGCGTCTTCCATGTCGTCACCATCAAGCCCACCTACCGGCTTGCCCTGCTGACGGCACTCTCCTTCATGCTGGTGGCCCCGCTGCCCCTGCAGCTCCACCTCGGCCATCCCGAGCGCTCGCTTGAGATGTACTTCACACCCCACTCCAGCTCTGCCATGGCCATGTTCGGCTTTGTCTATCTCTGGTACCTCATGGCCGTGCTCGTCACCGAAATCTGGCTCGATTACCGCAAGGACATCGTCGAGATGTACCACAAGTCCACCGGCCTGCTGAAGATGATCTATTGGCTCATGGCCACCGGAAACCTCAATATCAGCCCCCGCGCCCTTGAGCTCGACGACAAGATCGGATACACCATCACCGTCATCGGTATCCCCTCCGCCTTCCTGCTCCACGGCTATGTCGGCTTCATCTTCGGCTCCATCAAGGCCAATCCCTGGTGGTCCTCGCCGCTCATGCCCGTCGTCTTCATCTTCTCGGCCATGGTCTCCGGCGTCGCCGCAGTCATGCTCCTCTTCATGGCGGTCAAAAAGCTCCGCAAGGAAGCCATCGACATCCACTGCGTCGATACCATCGCCAAGTACCTCTTCTACCTCTTCATCGTCGACTTCTCTCTCGAAATGCTCGACCTCATCCACCGCATCTACGAGGCCGACGAGAGCTTCCGCTCCCTCGACTTCATGGTCCACAGCCGCCTCTTCTTCTCGCAGATTGTCCTCCAGATCTGCCTCGGCACCCTCACCCCCATCCTCCTGCTCGGCATCACGCAGCTCTTCAAAATTCGCGCCGGTATTCGCAAGGCTATCTACACCACCTCCGGCCTTCTCACCCTCATGGGCATCTTTGCCATGCGCTGGAACGTCGTCATCGGCGGGCAGCTCTTCTCCAAGAGCTTCCTCGGTTACACCACCTACAAAATGGCCCTCGTCACCAAGGAAGGCCTGCTCGTCGCCATCGCCCTGGCAATCCTGCCCTTTATCTTCCTCACCATCCTCGTCAAGCTGCTGCCGCCCTTCGGTGAGAACGATGCTCACCACGCGCCCCAGCCTGCCATCGGAGACTGAGCCAAACCTATAATCGAAAAACCGCTGCCTCACGGGGAACACCATGAACGACCTTCCCGCAACAATGGAGCAGTTAGCACTCCGGGTCCAGCAACTGGAACTTCGCGTCCAGTTGCTGGAGTCAGCCGCATCCCAGCCCGCCCCCGCTGCCGACCATCCCGCCGTCCCCCTGCAGCAACCCACCCCCCTCTCGCTCACCCCTGAGCCCGACACCGCGCCCCCGCCGGCCCTCGCGCCTTCCGCCACCGGTGGCCGCTTCCCCGTTATAGGCAAGGCCCTGCTCGGCATCGGCGGCGCTTACGTCCTCCGCGCCCTTGCCGAATCCGGTTCCATCCCCACCTCCATCCTCGTCGTCATCGCCTTCGTCTACGCCTGTGCCTGGCTCGTCATGGCCACCCGCACCGCCGACGAAGACTGGTTCGCCAGCTCCACCTACGCCTGCACCTCCGCCCTTATCCTCGCCCCCATGCTCTGGGAGCTCACCCTCCGATTCCAGGTTCTCCCCGCCTGGGCCGCAGCCGCCCTCCTTACCGGCTTTGCCCTCTCCGCCTCCGCCCTCGGCTGGAAGCGCAACCTCGCCTCCGTCGTCTGGATCGCCAACCTCACCGGCGTCCTCACCGCCCTCACCCTCATGGTCGCCACCCACACCGTCGTGCCCTTCCTCTGGGCCATGCTGGTCATGGCGCTCGCCTCGGAATACGCCGCCGACCTCGGCCACTGGCCCGGCGTCCGCGCCGTCGTCGCCCTCTCCACCGATCTCGCCCTCGCCCTCGCCGCATTCATTTACTCCGGCCCCCCCAACCGACACCAGGACTACCCCGACCTCCCCGCCGCTTCCCTCATCGCCCCCGCCGTTGTTCTCTTCCTCATCTACTCCATCAGCCAGGCCATCGGCACACTCATCCAGCGCAAAACCATCACCACCATGGGCGTCACTCAGTCCATGCTCGCCTTCGCGCTCGCCGCCATCACCCTCGCCCAATTCGGCGGCCCCGCCGGCGTCACCTCCCTCGGCCTCGCCTGCCTCGCCCTCGCCGCCTTCTGCTACCCCGTCGCCTTCCTCCGCTTCCGCCATCTCCCGGAACCCCGCAACTTCCACGTCTTCGCCACCTGGAGCCCCACCCTCCTCGTCTGCGCCCTCGTCCTGCTCCTCCCAGCCCCCATCCAGGCCCCGCTGCTCGCCGCCGTCGCTCTCGCCACCATGCTTCTCGCACGCCGCCTCGGCGCCCTCACCCTCCGCTTCCACGCCGCGGCCATCTTCGCCGTCGCCGCCGTCACCTCCGGCTTCGCCTCCGCCTTCGGACAGGCCATCTTCGGCACCCTCGCCACCTCCGGCCCCGCTCTCCAATTTGCTCTTCCCTTTACCATCGCTGCCGCCTCGCTCCTCCTCTACGCCCTCACCGGACCCTCCCTTCCCGACCGCTGGTTCCGCCGCACCCCCTGGGTCGTCAGCGCCGCCTTTGCCGTTGCCGCCGTCTCCCTCTTCGCCGTGCAGGGCCTCATCCTCGCCGCCTCCCTCGCCATCCTCCCTGACGTCACCCACATCGCCGTAATCCGCACCCTCACCCTCTGCCTCATCACCCTCGCCCTCGCCTTCTCCGGCGCTCGCTTCTCCCGCGCCGAGCTCGTCTGGATGGCCTGGTCCCTCCTCGGCCTCGTCGGCATCAAGCTCCTCGTCGAAGACCTCCGCCACGGCCACGCCGTCTTCACCGCCATCTCCATCTCCCTCTTCGCCCTCACCCTCATCCTGCTGCCACGTCTCGTCCGTCTCGGCCAGAAGGCCTGAATCACACACCTCCCTTGCACCCTCCCGGCGTAGAATGGCTCTTGCCGGACCCTCCACCACTCCGGGGCCGGCGAAAGCTGGTTGCTGCCATGCACGAAATTCCTCCAGTCATTGACTTCCCCCACCGCCCCGCCGCCTCCCCGCGTTCCCGCCGCATCTTCTTCGGCATACTCGCCGTCGCAGCCATCATCCTCTTCTTCGGCCGCACCGCCATCTCCTGGTACATTGACGCCCTATGGTTCGGCTCCCTCGGCTATGGCCAGGTCTTCCGCCGCACCCTCACCCTGGAGTGGTCCCTCTTCGGCGTCGCCTTCCTCGCCACCTTCGCCATCCTCTACGCCTGGTTCCTCCTCCTCCGCCGCATCAGCCGCGACCACATGCCCGCCGACCACACCATCGTCCTCAACGGCGCGCCCGTCACCATCCCTCTCGGCAACGTGCTCCACGGCCTCGCCGCCGCCGGCTCCGCCGTCATCGCCTTCATCACCGGCTTCAGCATCCTCAGCCAGTGGCAAACCTTTGCCCTCTATCTCTTCCGCCCCGCCACTCTGCTGAGCCCCATCGCCAACGCCCCCGACGCCATCTTCGGCAAACCCGCCACCTTCTACCTCTTCACCCTCCCCGCCTGGCAAACCCTCACCGGCTGGCTCCTCACCCTGGCTCTGCTCGCCACCGCCGTCTCCTTCTTCTTCATCCTCGTCACCGGCGGAACCCAGATCGCACGCCGCGCCTCCGATGGTCTCTCCACCGCCGTCGCCGGCCCCTGGCGAGCCTTCTCCGCAGCCTTCGCCTTCCTCCTCCTCGTTCTCGCCTCCCGTGTCTACCTCGGCCGCTACGAGCGACTCTGGGAAGACCACACCATCTTCGGCGGCGTCACCTACACTGACGCGCACATCACCATCGGCGGCCTCACCCTCGTCGCACTCGCCCTCGTCCTCGGCGCACTCATCGCTCTCGCCAACGTCGTCTCCACCCCCCGCCTCCGCTGGCTGGTCCTCTCCGTCCTCCCCGCCATCGTCCTCTACATCGGCATCGGCATCGTCGGCTGGTACGTCGCAGGATTCATCGTCAAGCCCAACGAAATGGTCCGCGAGCGGCCCTACATCCTCAACAACATCCTCGGCACCCGCGTCGCCTTCGGCCTCGATAAAGTCGAGCGCAAGGAATTCCCCGCCGAAGTCACCGTCGAGTCCGCCGACGCCGCCAACAACCAGGCCACCCTCTCCAACATCCGCCTCTGGGACTGGCGCGCTCTCCAGGACACCCTCCGCCAAATCCAGGAAATCCGCACCTACTACGACTTCCCTGACATCGACATTGACCGCTACCCCATCGACGGCCAGATGCGCCAGGTCATGCTCGCCGCACGCGAACTCTCCATCAACAAGCTCCCCGTCAGCAGCCGCAACTGGATCAACGAAAAGCTCATCTACACCCACGGCTACGGCATCACCATGAACCCGGTCAACGGATTCACCGCCGAGGGCGGGCCCAATCTCATGCTCTCCAACATGCCCATCCAGAGCATCCCCGGCGCTCCCACCGTCAACCGCCCTGAAATCTACTTCGGCCAGCTCACTGACACCGATGTCTACGTCAAAACCCGCCAGAAGGAGTTCAACTACCCTGAAGGCCAGTCCAACAACCTCAACACCTACGAGGGCACCGGCGGCATCGAGCTCGGCGGCTTCCTCCGCCGCCTCGTCATCGCCTTTGACCGTGGCGACCTCACCAAGCTCCCCTTCTCTGACGACATCGGCTCTGAAAGCCGCCTCCTCATGCGCCGCAACGTCCGCCAGCGCATCGCCACACTCGCACCCTTCCTCACCCAGGACCAGGACCCTTACCTCGTCATCGGCGACAACGGCCGCCTCTCCTGGATTCTCGACACCTTCACCACCGCCGACAACTTCCCCTATTCCACCCACTACGACCTCAACGGCGAACGCATCAACTACATGCGCAACTCCGTCAAGGTCGTCGTCGACTGCTACAACGGCGACACCACCTTCTACGTCTTCGACCCCCAGGACCCCATCCTCGCCGCCTGGCAGGGCGTCTTCCCCTCACTCTTCAAGCCCGCCAGCGCCATGCCGGCCGATATCCGCCGCCACGTCCGCTACCCCGAGCTCCTCCTCAAAGAGCAGGCCGCCGTCTACGGCCTCTACCACATGACAGAACCCGAAGTCTTCTTCAACCGCGAAGACCTCTGGACCGTCGCCTCGGAAGTCGGCCTCGGCGACAGCGGAGAACAGCGCCAGCAGGCCATGGAGCCCAACTTCGTCCTCATGAAGCTCCCCGGCGAGTCCTCCACCGAGTTCGTCGGCATCGTCCCCTTCACCCCATCCAACCGCAACAACCTCGTCGGATGGTTCGCCGGCCGCAGCGACGGTGACCACTACGGCACCTCCATCGTCTACGACTTCCCCAAAACCCGCCTCGTCGACGGCCCACTCCAAATCGAAGCCCGCATCGACCAGAACGCCCAGCTCTCCGGCCAGCTCACCCTCTGGAACCAGCAGGGCTCCCACGTCCAGCGCGGCACCCTCATCGTCATCCCCTGCGGCAAAGCACTGCTCTACGCCGAACCCATCTACCTCAAGGCCGAGCGCAGCCCCATGCCCGAGCTGCGCCTCGTCGTCCTCGCCCTCCAGGACAAACTCGCCTACGCCCCCACCTTCGAAGGCGCACTCCGCACCCTCTTCGGCGGAGAAGCCTCCACCCTCACCGGCGAATTCGGCACCACAGGCTCCGGCGCACCCGGCCCCGGCGCAGCCGCCCTCGCCGCCTCCAACCTCGGCAACTCCGCCAACGCCGCAAACACCGCCAGCGCCACCAAAACCCCCACCCTCGACTCCCTCATCACCACCGCCGCCCGCGACCTCACCGACTACCAACACCTCACCGCCGAAGGCAAACTAGCCGAAGCCGGCCAAAAACTCGAAGACCTCAAACGCACCCTCGACCAACTCAACAACCACCAGAAATAGCGGCAAACTCACCCGAGAGCACGAAACACTCTTCGGGTGCCCCCGGTCCCTCGCACTTGGGGACCGGGGATGAGAGCTTCCCCCAATCCGACCTCGGTATGTGTATCCTTGTTTTCTATGAATGGCGAGCGCATTCGTTATCAGCAGACGGGGGAGTTCCACTTCCTAACCTTCAGTTGCTATCACCGCCGACCCTATTTGTCGACGGTTGCGGCCATGGATCTATTCGAAGATGCTTTGGAGCGCGTTCGCCTGCGCTATCTCATTGCAGTCGCTGGTTACGTAGTCATGCCGGAGCACGTGCATCTGCTGGTCAACGAGCCAGGGCGCGGGCTTTTATCCAAAACGGTTCAGGCCCTCAAGTTATCTGTCTCGATGCGTAGCCGAGAGAGGCCCTTCTGGCAGGCGCACTATTACGATTTCAATATCTCCACCCACGAAAAGTTTGTGGAGAAGCTGCGCTACATTCACCGCAACCCGCTGCGGCGCGGGTTGGTGGCAAAGCCGGAGGATTGGAGGTGGTCGAGCTTTCGCCACTATCAGACGGGAATGCGCGGAACCATAGAGATCGAATCCGAGTGGACAGCTTCCGAGAGAGGTTGGCAACTGCCCGAGTGGATGCGCAAACGGCTGCTCGGCTCCTCCTCCCCGGTCCCCAACTGCGAGGGACCGGGGGCACCCTCGACTTGATAAACTCGCTCTTGAAACCGGGGCCACCCGCCGAAGTAAAGCCGTTTGTTAGCGCTCATGCCGTAGGGGAGGAGTAAAATGCGTTATTAAACTGTGCATTTATTATTCGGCCTCAGGATTCGGAAGGAGTTGTCTGTGGAAGCTATTTCTGTCAAAGTCACGATTGAACCGTACGACAATGGGAAAGCCATTGTGGTGCGCTCTGGGGATCTGGTCTGGTGGAAATGGTATGCCTCAGGTGGCTCGGCCGGGGCCGAGGCCCATCAGCTTGGGCTCGCAGATGAACAGGTATTTCCAACTGGGGAAAGGAATACCCAAGAGATAAGATTTCTTGTCAAAAGCGATGCTGTGGTGGATCCCGATGAGCTCGTTCGCTTCGGATTCGAGCCGCCCGCGTTGTCGGTGCTTAAACACATGTGTACTGGCGCGTCAACATTCGCGTCAAGGGCTGTAGAGAAGTGAGAAAGTGATAAAAGTTATGAAGAATCTTGAATCGTTCGGCAGGTGGCACCGGTCTCGGTAGTCTCTCTTTTTCTCAAGGTGAGGGTGCCACCGGTCCCTCGCTTTTGGGGACCGGTGAACGGAACCCAAACCCCCATCCAGCCCCACTCGATTCCCCTGACTCCGCCAATTCCCGCTAACCCGCATTTCTCACCATAGCGTCAGTATCGAGATATAGAAATATTCAAAAAAAGCTGGAAAGGCCTTCGAATGTGTGTCATAACTGCTTTGTCTAGAAGTAGTTTTTACACCCAGACAGAGGCCTTTCACATGACA